>NZ_NSET01000044.1 GCF_009192945.1 Xanthomonas maliensis
AAGGTCGCCCGCGACCTGGCGGTCTGGTACCACCGCGCCTTCGGCAGGAACGCCGCGGAATTCAAGGCGGGGGCTTTCGTACCTCCGAAGGATCCAGCTGCGCCGTTGCGTGAAGTGCAGGCCGAAGTCCATCGCCTGAAAGCGGAGCTGGATACTGCCCGCCAGCAGCACGACCAGAGCCGGGCGCTTGCCGAGTTGAAACAACAAGAGGCCAAGCTCAACGCCGAGCTCGCCGAGGCGATGGACATCGAAGCGCGTGAACAGTCGGCGCTGGCAGTCCAACGCGAACAGGAACTGCAACGGCTGCGCCAGGACTTCGAACAACGCATCGCCAGCCTGCAACAGCCGGACACCGCCCGCCAGGCCGCCACCCAACAGGTCGCCGGGGCCACCCAGCAGGCCAGCAACAACTTCGATCTCAGCGAAGACCTTACCCGCATCCTCATCGACCAGCAGCTGCGCGAGGCCGGCTGGGAAGCCGACTCGCTCGACCTCACCCATGCCAAGGGCATCCGCCCGGAAAAAGGCCGCAACCTCGCCATCGCCGAATGGCCCACCAAGGCGCCACGTGCCAACGCCGACTATGTGTTGTTCGCCGGCCTCACGCCAGTCGCCATCGTCGAGGCCAAGCGCAAGCGGATCAACATCGCCGACCGGATTCCCCAAGCCGAGCGCTACGCGCGCGACTTTGTGATGCGTGACGAGCTGGCCCCCGCCTACCCGGCCACCACCTCGATCGCAGGCTGGCCCGATGGCCAGGGCGGCCATTTCCAGGTGCCGCTGGCATTCGCCTGCAATGGCCGTCCTTTCGTGAAACAGCTGGCCGAGCAATCGGGCATCTGGTTCCGCGACCTGCGCTCACCGGCCAATCTGCGGCGCCCGCTGCAGAAGTTCCACACGCCCGGGGACATCGCCGATCTGCTCACCCGCGATCGCGACCAGGCCGAGCGCGACCTGGCCCAGGAAGGCTTCGCCTACCTCAGCCTGCGCGACTACCAGCAGCGCGCGATCCAGGCAGTGGAAGGCGCGCTGGCATCAGGCGCACGCAACTGCCTGCTGGCGATGGCGACCGGCACCGGCAAGACGCGCACAATGATTGGCCTGATCTACCGTCTGCTCAAGGCCGAGCGCTTCCACCGGATTCTGTTCCTGGTCGACCGCTCCGCGCTCGGCACCCAGGCCACCGAGACGATGCAGGACATGCAGCTGGAGCAGAACCAGACGCTGGCGCAGATCTACAACCTCGATGGCCTGGACGACACCCGCACCGCCGATGAGACCCGCGTGCAGGTCGCCACGGTGCAGGCCATGGTCCGGCGCATTTTCCAGTCCGATGACCCGCCTCCGATCGGCACCTTCGACTGTATCGTCGTCGACGAGGCCCACCGCGGTTACACGCTCGACCAGGAAATGACCGACGGCGAGCTGGCCGTGCGCGACCACGCGCAATACCTGTCGCAATACCGCCGCGTGCTCGACTACTTCGATGCCTGCCGTATCGGCCTGACCGCCACGCCGGCCAAGCACACCACCGAAATCTTCGGCAAGCCGATCTACACCTACAGCTACCGCGAAGCGGTGGCAGATGACTGGCTGATCGACCACGAGCCGCCCATCCGCTACACCACCGCGCTAGGCAAGAACGGCATCCACTTCGATCGCGGCGAGCGCGTCAGCGTCATCAACACGCAGACCGGCGAAGTCGACACCGCAGACCTGGAAGACGAACTCGACTTCAATATCGAGTCGTTCAACCGGCGTGTGATCACCGCAGACTTCGACCGGGTCGTCTGCGAGCAGCTCGCCATCGAACTGGACCCGGACGGCGAGGAAAAGACCCTGATCTTCTGCGTCAACCAGCCCCACGCCGAACGCGTCAAGAACCAGCTGGACGAGGCCTTCAAACAGGTCCATGGCAATTACTACAACCAGGCCAGCGTCGCGGTGATCACCGGCAAAAGCGACAAGGTCGACCAGCTGATTCGCAACTACAAGAACGAGCGTTACCCCAATATCGCCATCACCGTGGACCTGCTGACCACCGGCATCGATGTGCCGCGTATCGCCAACCTGGTGTTCATGCGCCGGGTCCGCTCGCGCATCCTCTACGAACAGATGAAGGGCCGCGCCACCCGCCGCTGCGACGATATCGGCAAGACCGTGTTCCGCATCTTCGATCCGGTCGATCTGTACGCCGCGCTCGAAGACGTCGACACCATGCGTCCGCTGGTCAAGGACCCCAACATCAGCATCGAGCAGCTGGTCCACGAGCTCGGCCAGCAGCGCAGCTTCGATGCCCCCGGCAGCGACGGCGGCAGCCATGCCGACGACGCGCTCGACCAGTTGAGCCAGCGCATCATGCGCGTGCTGCGCAAGGCCCAGCATCGCGCCGAGCAGCGCCCGGACCTGCGCGACAAGCTCAGCGAGCTGGAAACCTCCTGGGGCGTGGCGCCGGCCGTGCTGCACACCCACCTGCACAAGCTCGGCGCGCGCAATGCCGCCAGCTTCCTCCGCGAACACCCGCGCCTGGTGGAGCAACTGGCCGAAGTGGGTGTACTGCTGGGGACGGACCGCTACCCGGTCATTTCCGAACACACTGACACCCTGCTCGAACGCGCACAGAACTACGGCGTCAACGAAGCCCCGGCCGATTACCTGGACAGTTTCAACGCCTTCATCCGCGAGCAGATCAATCAGTCCGCCGCGCTCAGCGTCATCGTCAACCGCCCGCGCGACCTCACCCGCGCCCAGCTGCGCGAGGTGCGCCTGCTGCTCGACCAGCACGGCTACAGCGAGGCCCACCTGCGCGGCGCGTGGCGCGACAGCACTCAGCAGGAGGTCGCCGCCAGCATCATCGGCTACATCCGTCGCGCAGCGCTGGGCGAGGCATTAGTGCCGTTCGAGCAGCGTGTCGACAAGGCCATGCAGGGCATCTATGCCCAGCGCAGCTGGACGCCGGTGCAGCGGCGCTGGCTCAAGCGGCTGGCCCAGCAGCTGATACACGAGGTGGTGATGGACCGCGACACCGTACAACGCAACTTCAGCGGCGACGGCGGCGCCCTGCAGTTGGACCGCCTGCTCGATGGCCGGCTGGACCAGATCCTGGGCGATCTGGGCGAGCATCTGTGGGATCAGACCGGCTGAGTCGGTGGTTCACACTGGCATATGAGCCGATTAGTCGGGATAATCGGCTCATCCAAAGAGCCAATTAATCCAGCCAATCGGCTCACCAATGTCCAACCAAGTAACCGAACCACGGCCCCGCTGGATCTGGCAGCAGCCCGACTGGCCCCGCTTCCACTGGCAGGCCGATGCCCTGGCGGCACTGCTGCGCGACTGCCAGCACGCCCACGGCCAGCTGCTCGGCATGGCCGGCGCGGTCGCCGGCGACCAGCAGGCCGCCGAAGCACTGGACACCCTGCTCTCCAACATCGTCACCTCCTCGGCCATCGAGGGCGAGCGGCTGGATGTCGGCTCGGTACGCTCCTCGCTGGCCCGCCATCTGGGCCTGGCCGAAGACAGCCCTCGCCGCACCACTGGCCGCAGCGAGGGGCTGGCCGCGCTGATGCTGGACGCCACCGGCCACGCCGACACCCCGCTGGACCTGCCCCGCCTGCTGCAATGGCACCGCTGGCTGTTTGCCGAACAGGACAGCCTGCTGCCCAGTCGCATCCGCATCGGCGCGCTGCGTGGCGATGAGCCGATGCAGGTCGTCTCCGGCCGGCTCGACCGCCCCACCGTCCACTTCGAAGCCCCGCCGCGCGACGGCCTGGACGCCCAGCTCGCCGCCTTCCTCGACTGGTTCGCCAGCTCGCGCACCGACGCCACGCTCGACCCGCTGCTGCGCGCCGGCATCGCCCATCTGTGGTTCGTCACCCTGCACCCGTTCGACGACGGCAATGGCCGCCTCACTCGCTCACTCACCGATCTCGCCCTGGCCCAGGCGCAACCGCAGGCGATCCGCCTCCATGCACTGTCGGCCAGCATCCTCGCCGACCGCAGCGGCTACTACCGCAGCCTGGAAACCACCCAGAAAGGCTCGCTGGACATCACCGGCTGGCTGCGCTGGTTCCTCACCACCCTGCACGACAGCCTGGTGCAGGCACTGCACCGCATCGATCGGGTATTGGCTAAAGCACGCTTCTGGCAGTTGCACCACGCCCAGCCGTTGTCCGCCGAACAGGTCAAGGTGCTCAACCGCCTGCTCGATGGCGGCGAGCGCGGTTTCGAACACGGCATCAGCGCCTCGCAATACCAGGCCGTGGCCAAGGTCTCCAAGGCCACCGCCACCCGCCACCTGGCCGACCTGCTGGAAAAAGGCTGCCTGCGCCGCCTGCCCGGCAGCGGCCGCAGCACCCGTTATGCCATCAACACGCCGGCCTCCAGCATCGCGCTGCCGGCCCGCACCACTTCAGAACAAGGCAGCACCCCATGACCCATAACGACATCGTCCAGAAACTCTGGAACCTCTGCGACGTCCTGCGCGACGACGGCATCAACTACAGCGACTACGTCACCGAGCTGGTGCTGCTGCTGTTCGTCAAGATGGAATACGAGCAGGTGCAGAACAATCCCAACTTCGAGCACAAGCTACCTGAAGGCAGCCGCTGGCCGGATCTGAAAAGCAAGTCTGGCCGCAACCTGCTCAACCACTACCGGCAGATGCTGCTGAACCTGGGCCAGAGCAGCGATCCGATGATCGCGGCCATCTACGCCGACGCACAGACCCGGCTCGAGGAGCCTCGCCATCTGAAAACCCTGATCACCGCGCTGGACGGGCTGGACTGGTTCAGCGCGCGCGAGGACGGCCTGGGCGACCTTTACGAAGGCCTGCTGCAGAAGAACGCCAACGAGACCAAGTCCGGCGCTGGCCAGTACTTCACCCCGCGCCCGCTGATCGATTCCATCATCCGCTGCCTGCAGCCGCAGCCCGGCGAAACCCTGCAGGATCCGGCCGCGGGTACCGCCGGCTTCCTGATCGCCGCCGATGCGTACATCAAGGCCAACACCGACGATCTGTACACGCTCGACGACAAGGCCCGCCGCTTCCAGCAGCACAAGGCCTATACCGGCATGGAGCTGGTGCCCGGCACCCGCCGCCTGGCGCTGATGAACTGCCTGCTGCACGGCATGTCCGGCGAAGGCGCCGGCGTGGTCCAGCTCGGCAACAGCCTCGGCAATGCCGGCGCCGCCTTGCCCAAGGCGGACATCATCCTGTCCAACCCGCCGTTCGGCACCGCCAAGGGCGGCGGCGGACCCACCCGTGACGACCTCACCTACAAGACCAGCAACAAGCAGCTCGCCTTCCTGCAGCACATCTACCGTGGCCTGAAGCCCGGTGGCCGCGCCGCCGTGGTGCTGCCGGACAACGTGCTGTTCGAGGCAGGCGTCGGTACCGAGATTCGCCGCGACCTGATGGACAAGTGCAACCTGCACACCCTGCTGCGCCTGCCCACCGGCATCTTCTACGCGCAGGGCGTCAAGACCAATGTGCTGTTCTTCCAGAAAGGCAGCGCCGCCAACCCGCGCCAGGACACCGGCTGCACGCAGGCGACGTGGGTCTACGACCTGCGCAGCAACATGCCCAACTTCGGCAAGCGCACCCCGTTCGGGCCGACGCATCTGAAACCGTTCGAGCAGGCCTACGGCACCGACCCCAACGGCGCCAGCCCACGCACCGACGAAGGGGAGCAAGGCCGTTTCCGTTGCTTCACCCGCGCCCAGATCGCCGAGCGCGGCGACTCGCTGGATCTCAGCTGGCTCAAGGACGCCGACAGCGTCGATGCCAATAGCCTGCCCGCGCCCGAAGTGCTGGCCGCCGAAGCAATGGCCGAACTCAGCGAAGCCCTGCGCGAACTCGACGCACTGATGCAGGCGCTGGGCGCCGGCGACGAAGCACTGGAACAGAAGCGGCTGCTGGCCGAGGTGATGGGGCTGGAAGTGAGCAGCGGCGAGGTGGACGGTGAGTGAGTTGCCGGCGGGATGGGCAGAAACAACCCTGGGGGCTATAGGAAGCGTCCAAAGCGGGATGGGTTTTCCCGTTGCAATGCAAGGACAAACGGATGGGGTGTACCCAGTCTATAAAGTTGGGGACGTTTCTCGCGGAGTACTGCTCGATAGAGGAATACTTCGCCGCTCAACGAACTACGTCGACGCAGAGGCTGCGGCAGCTCTGAAGGGGCACATTTTTCCTGAGGGCAGCATTCTCTTTGCAAAAATTGGCGAGGCGCTGCGCTTGAATCGGCGTGCGATAATCTTTCGCGAAGGACTTGCTGATAACAATGTCATGGGATTCAAAGCCGACCAAGGAATCCACGACGGCTTTCTGTATCACTTCCTTCGGACACAGGATCTCGCATCGCTGTCACGTTCAACTACGATCCCCTCCATCAGAAAAAGTGACGTCGAAGACATCACAATCGCCCTGCCACCGCTCGCAGAGCAAAAACGCATCGCGCAGAAGCTGGATGCGCTGCTGGCCCAGGTCGACACCCTCAAGGCCCGCATCGACGCCATCCCCGCACTACTCAAGCGTTTCCGCCAAGCAGTGCGCGCTTCAGCGTTGAAAGGCGATCTAATCTCTGACTCGAAGGAGGATTTCTCGGCATGGAATGAGTGCACGCTTTCTGATCTGGCCTCTGTCGAAACGGGCAAGACTCCTGACAGGAGCGAAGCCAATTATTGGCAAGCTGGATCGATACCTTGGGTCACCAGTGCAGCTACTGGATTGAGCTTCTGCAAAGAGGCAAAGGAATTCGTCACTCCGCTCGCGCTGCGCGAATGCAGCCTCAAACTCTTCTCACCGGGAACTCTTCTGCTCGCCATGTATGGCGAGGGAAAGACGCGAGGCCAGGTGACCGAGCTGAAGATTCAAGCTGCCTGCAATCAAGCCTGCGCTGCGATCAGCGTCAATGGCGAGTTGGCGCTACAGAGCTTCGTAAAGCTCAGGCTCGAGGAGAACTATGAAGCCATCAGAAAGATGGCTGTGGGCGGAAACCAACCGAATCTCAACCTTGGCAAGGTAAGAGAGATCCAATTTTCTCTCCCGTCGATAGCAACTCAAACTGAAATCGTTCGCCGCGTCGAACAGCTCTTCGCCTATGCCGACCAGCTGGAAGCCAAGGTCGCCACTGCCAAGCAGCGCATCGACGCACTGACCCAGAGCCTGCTCGCCAAGGCCTTCCGCGGCGAACTCGTGCCGCAGGACCCCACCGACGAACCGGCCAGCGTGCTGCTGGAACGCATCCGCACCCAGCGCGCCGCCGCGCCCAAACCAAAGCGCGGCCGCAAGGCGGCGACAAGCTGATCCGATCCATCCCATCCATCACAAGGAAGCGAACCCATGACCACATTCGACAGCACCAAACTGCCATTGAAGGACCTGCTCAAGGACGTCGTCCAGGGCAAGATCCAGTTACCGGACTTCCAGCGCGGCTGGGTCTGGGATGACGAACATGTGCGCAGCCTGCTGGTCAGCCTGGGGCGCTCGTTCCCGGTGGGTGCAGTGATGCTGCTGGAAACCGGCGGCGAGGTGCGCTTCCAGGTCCGCCCGGTGGAGAACGTGCCGCTGGAAGGACTGGCCGCGCCGGAGAAGCTGATCCTCGACGGTCAGCAGCGTCTGACGACACTGACCCAGGTGCTCAAGCTGTCCGGCCCGGTCAAGACCACCACCGACAAAGGCAAGCCGGTCGACCGCCACTACTACATCCACATCCCCACCGCCCTGGCCGGCCCGGACCGGCTGGACGAGGCCATCATCGCCACCGACGGCAGCCGCCAGCAGCGCAGCGATTTCGGCCGTAGGCTGGATCTGGACCTGTCCACGCGCGAGCTGGAGTGCAAACAGCTGTACTTCCCATGCTCGGAGATTCTGGAGGCGATGGGCTGGCTGCAGGACCTGTTCAAGTTCAACGCCGCTGCGCAGGCGCAGTTCTTTGAGTTCAAAGAAAAGGTGCTCGATGCATACAACGAGTACCAGATCCCGCTGATCGTGCTGAAGAAGGAGACCAGCAAGGAAGCAGTGTGCCTGGTGTTCGAGAAGGTCAATACCGGCGGCGTCCCGCTGTCGGTGTTCGAGCTGGTGACCGCCAGCTACGCGGCCGATGGCTACAACCTGCGCGACGACTGGTACGGCAGCGAGCTGCGTAAGGTGTCCTCGCGCTACAAGCGGCTGGCCAAGGAACCCATCCTACGCGGGGTGGAGAACACCGACTTTCTGCAAGCGGTGACCATGCTGCACACGCTGGAAAAGCGCCGTGCCGATATCGAGGCCGGCAAGACCGGCAAGCAAGTGGCCCCGGTCAGCGCCAAGCGCGCATCGGTGCTGGAACTACCGATGGATGCCTACAAGCGCTGGGCTGCCCCCGTTGAACAAGGGTTCCTGCGTGCGGCCAAGTTCCTGCGCCAGGAATGTTTCACTGCGCCACGCGACCTGCCTTACCGCACCCAGCTGGCGCCGTTGGCGGCGGTGTTGGCACTGATCGGCGCCGACGAGCACTGGCGCGAGCCGCGCATCCACCAGAAGCTGGCGCAGTGGTTCTGGTGCGGCGTGCTGGGCGAACTCTACGGCGGCGCGGTGGAGACCCGCATCGCAAATGACGTCGACGAGCTGCTGAGCTGGATTGAGCACGATGACCAACCGCCGCGCACGATTGTGGACGCCACCTTCCAGGTCGACCGCCTCGCCTCGCTGACCTCGCGCCTGAGCGCCGCCTACAAGGGCATCAACGTGCTGGTACTGCGCGAAGGTGCACAGGACCTGTTCTGGAAGTCGCGCATCCGCGACCTGGAGGCCGACGAGGTGGCGCTGGACATCCACCACATCTTCCCGCGCGACTGGTGCGAGAAGCAGAGTATCCCGCGCCGGCGCTACGACTCGATCATCAACAAAACGCCGATCTCCTACAAGGCAAACCGCATGATCGGAGGCTCAGCTCCCTCCAGCTATCTGGCCGCCCTGCAGGCCCACAAGCAAGTTCAGCTGGACAACGTTGGCATGGACGCGCTGCTGGCCAGCCATCGCATCCCGGTCGCCGCCCTGCGTGCCGATGACTTCGACAGCTTCTGCGCTCAGCGCCAGCAGAACCTCCTGGCGCTGATCGAGGCGGCAATGGGAAAGCGCGCTGCAGCGGTGGAGACTGACTGACAGCCATCTCTTAGAGCTTCGCCGCCGGCTCGTACTGCAGCGCCCCAGGGCGCTGCGTTTTCCAGCTAACAGGGTACGTATCGAAGACATCCGACGCCATGGCGCGCCTGCGGTTCGCGTAGACCACATCCGCGTGCACCGTACTCCAACTGTCTTTCGACGGCATTGAGGACGTCCTCCAGGTCGTGACTGGAAAGGAGGTCACTGTTGCCTCGGGGAGCGAAGGCTTCGAGCTTGGTCGCCACGAATGTCATCCGCGAGTCCGCTACCAATTCTGATGTGTGCGTTATGCGTGGGAGCGGCGCAGCGACGTAGTGAGCAGAGGCCGATCGCTTAGCAATCATGTGTCGGCCGTCTCGCCTGATCGCGGTCATGGCGCCGCTTCCACCCCAGGATCAAACTCCATCCCATTCCCCACCTGCTCCAGGCACTGCGGTGGGCGCTTGGGCAGGCGCAGCCAGTGCTTGGGCGGTTCGCCGTCGTGTTCGATGCTGCCGTGGCTGCGCCAGGCGCGGCCGGTGAGGTAGTTGATGCTCAGGCCGTAGGTGTCGCCGGTGTTGCGTTGGACGATGGAGCGGTCGTAGCCGATCAGGCGCAGGCAGCCGTCCTGGTAGCGGAAGCTGAAGCTGGTGTCGCCCATCTGCCAGGAGCCCATCGAGGCGAACTGAGTCAGGGTGACGATCAGTGCGCCGGCCTTGTCGATGCTGACTCCGCCGCCGCCGGCGACGCCGTCCTCGTCGAGCGCATCGTCCTGGTAGTTGGATTCGCGTCGCGGAATCAGCGCGTGGTCCTGGGCGATGGTGCGGTAGCCGCCGGCCGGGTCGGCCAGCGCGGCCACCAGCAGGCGGGGGTTGGTGTCCAGCGGTTCGGGGGTCAGGTCGTCGACCTGCAGCACGTTCGCCGGGTCGGTCATCTTGAGCACCAGCACCAGGTCGGGACGGCCGTCGCGATCCAGGTCGCCTTGCAGCCGGCGCTCCACTCGCCAGTCCTTGGGCACCAGCGCGTCGGCATTGCTGGTGTGGGCGGCGATGCGCGGGTACTGCACGTCCGGCACGGACGGCGCTTCCGCCTGGCAGGGCGATGTGCCGATGCCGAAAAAAACGATCGCCAGCCACGGCAGCAAGGCGACCGCACGACGATGGGCTTGCACGGAGATCGCCATCATTGGCACCACTCGAAGGGAACGGAACCGCATTCTGGCGCAAGCGGTGGGCGACCACCACTGAGTTTGCGTAGCCACCGCTGCGCCTAGAGCGGCCAACAAAACGGAACGAGCAGCCGTCAGGTGGGCGCGGACGGCGCGCAGGAACCGCAGTGTACGAGTGGTCCATGAGGATTCCGCGCATCGGCCGCGCCCGCCTGGCGGCTGCGCAGTCGTTTTGTTAGCTGCGCTTCGCCATGGGCATCAGCCCTGCCCTTGTCAGCAGCTGCGCGGCCGGCAACGGCGCTGGTGTGTGACGACACGCGGCTTACGATCGACGTCGGTCGTCCTGATGGCAGATCGATCAACGCACGCGTGCGACGGCTGCGAAGCCCTCGCAGCACCGGCTTACGGGGTAAGCCATGGGGCATCCGCTACCGCATCCGGCGCCAGACAGGCGCGGGATGCGGAGCGACGGAACGCCTCAGCCCTTGTGCTGCTTCAGCCAGGCGCGAATCTGCGGCAGGCGCTGCGCCCGCAGTTTGACGCGGGTCTGGATACCGGCGATGGCGGTGTCGGCATCGCGCCGCGAGGTGGGGGCCAGGTATTGCTCGGCATAGGCCTTGACCTTGTCGGCAGTCTCCAGCTTGACCGAGCTGCTGGCCAACTGCGGGAAATAGCGCGCGCGCGAGGTGGTGTCGATCAGGGTGTCCACCTGCTCGCGGTGCGCCAGGGCGAAGTCGAACGCCAGCTCGGGGTGCTCGCGCGAGACGCCGCGGATCATGCTGGCGGCGAGCGTGGCGCTGGGCTCCTTGCTCAGCGCCAGGTCCAGCGCACGCTGCGCCAGCGCGGGGTCCTGCGCCTGCGACAGCAGGCCGTAATACTGGTCGCGCAACATCGCCGAGGTTTCCTTGCGCGCCAGCGCATGCAAGGCGTCCCACTCGGCGCTGTCGGCATGGCGGGCAACGATGCCCAATACGGTGTTGCGTCCTTCCGGCGACAGCGCCTCCGGGTTGGCCTGCAAGCTCGCGAAGCGGTGACGCGCCTCGGCCACCACCTGCGCGTCGTCGAGCACGCTCAGGGCGCTCAGCATCGCGGCACGCAGTTGCTTGGTCTGCGCCGAGTCGTTAGGACGATCGTCCCAGCCGAGGGTGGCGAACTGCGGTGCCAGCCGCGCGCGTGCATACCGGCGCCAGGCGGCCTGTTGCTTGGCATCGCCATCGAACATGTCATCGATGCTGCTGAGAATGCCGGTGGTGGCCTGCCACAGGTCGGTCGGGCCACCCACCGCCACCTGCTCGGTCAACCCGAGCAAATCGGCCTCGGGCTGCTGGCCGACGGTCACCAGCGTGCCGGTGTCCATCAGCACGCCCAATTGGTCCACCACCGGCAAGCGGGAGAAACCGGCAGCCAGCGTCTTGAACTGCGCCGGCGCATAGCGGGTCACGTAGTAGCCCTTCTGGCCGGCATTGACCAGCACCGGGCCATCGCAGCCGGGCAGCTGCAGCTGTGCGCGGCCATCGACCAGCACGCGCACGGTGTTGCCGTCGGCGCCGCGCACGGCGACCGGTACATGCCAGTGCAACGGCGTCTTGCCGGGGCGATCGAAGGTGTATTCGCCCTGTTCCAGCGTCAGTTCGGTCTTGCCGCCCACGCAGCGGGTGCTGGCGTTGATCTGCGGCACGCCCGGTTGCAGGGTGAAGTCGTGCGCCACCTGGGTGAACTGCTTGCCCGGTGCCACCGCATCGAGCTGCTGCCACAGTGCGTCGGTCACGGCATTGCCGTATTGATGCTGCTGGATGTAGTTGTGCACGCCGGTGCGCCAGGTCTCGGCGCCGACGTAGTCTTCCAGCATGGCGATCACCGCTTCGCCCTTGTCGTAGGTGATCTCGTCGAAGGCCTGGCTGGCCTGTTCGACGGTGGCGATGTGCTGCACCACCGGGTGGGTGGTGACATAGGCATCGCGGCCCATCGCGCGACGGCTCTTGAAGGCCGCGGTGGTCTTGTCGGCATCCCACTCCGGATGCAGCTTGCTGGTGGTGCGCGCCTCCATCCAGTTGGCGAAGCCCTCGTTGAGCCACAGGTCATCCCACCACGCCATGGTCACCAGATTGCCGAACCACTGGTGGGCGATCTCGTGCGCGGCGGTGGTGAAGACGTTCTGCCGATCGTTGATGTCGGACGTGGCTGGATCCAGCAGCAGCGCATATTCGAAGGTGAAGATGGCGCCCCAGTTCTCCATCGCGCCGAAGAACTGGCTTTGCCCTGGTGCGGCCACGTTGTCCAGCTTGGGCAGCGGATAGGGAATGCCGAAATAGCCGTTGTATTCGTGCAGGACGTCGCGCGCCGATTCCAGCGCGTAGCGCGCCTGCTCGACCTTGCCGCGCTGGGCGACGACGCCGATCTCGGTGCCGTTGTCGCCCTTGACGGTCTCGCGGTCGAACTCGCCCAGGCTCAGGAACAGCAGGTAGGTCGACATCTTCGGCGTGGCCTGGAAGGCCACCCGCTTCAAGCCGCCAGGCAATGCGCTGGAACGCGCGATCGGCATGTTGCTCACCACCATCTGCGCGTCCGGCGCGGTGACCGTCAGGTCGAAGGTGGCCTTGTAGTCAGGCTCGTCCCAGGACGGCATGAAGCGGCGCGCATCGGAATTCTCGAACTGGGTGAACAGCGCACGGCGTTGGCCCTGCGCGGTGGGATAGTCCAGCGCGAACAGGCCATTGGCCTGGGTGTTGATGGTGCCCTGGTAATCGATGGTGAGGGTGTAGTTGCCCGGCGCCAGCGGCGCATCGAAGGCGAAGCTGGCAGTCTGCGCGTCGGCATCCAGGCTGATCTTTGCGGCGCGCGCCTTGCCCTTGCGCTTGCCCTGACCGTCGGCCGCACGCAGGCTCGCCTGCTGCAGCTGCAGGTTGGCCGCCTGCAAGACGATGCGATCGGTGGGCTGCAGCACCGCCAGGTCGATCGCCACCTTGCCGTCGAAGCGCATCGCATCGGCGTGCGGGGTGATCTCCAGCGCGTAATGGCTCGGGCGGGCGGTCCGCGGCAGTTGGGTGGTGACCGCCTGGGTCACGGCGGCAGCTGCGGGACTTGCCGCAGCCGACTGGGCGGTAGCGGACAGGCTGGCACTGGCGAGCGCCAGCGCGATTGCGGTCACCAGGATGGAGCGCATGAGAGTCCTAGACGGAAAACGACGGTGGAATCGCGAATGATGGCCTGCGTCACAATAAGCGAACACAGCCGGAAGTCATGGCCGGCGCGGGCAAACACGTCTCGGCCGCCTGCATGGTCCGATCTCTACGACCTGGATTCGCTTGCCGAGTTCCCGCTTCGCGCCCGGCGGGGAGGCCGGCGGCGATCGGCCGGGCCTGGAGGGCGGCAACGCGTCGCCGCGCTTCGGCAATCCCCTGCACCGCGTCAGCCGATGGCAGCGGCCAGGTCATGCCAGTTGCTGGAGTTGCGCCTTGCCAGGAAAGCCACGCACGCGGAAGCGCGGCGGATGGAAGTCCGGTTCTTGCTCCATCAGCTCGCCGGCCACCGCGACGAGCCTGTCCCAGTCCGCCACCACCACGTCCGCGTCGCGGTCGTCGTTGAGCGTGACCAAGGCGATGCGATCGGCCTTCGGCAAGGAGGTCTCGACATCGCGCGTCCAGGTTGCCAGCGAAAACTGCCGGCCGCTGCCGTCGTTCGCCTCGAGCACGCGAAAGGAAGCGACGAAGAGGTCGACCTGGTTCGCCTCGTGGATCTTGTCCAACAGCTCCTTCTGCAGGGAATAGGCTGGCGCATCCATCATTCGCTGCAGATCGGCCTGAAGACGCCGGTGCTCGGGCTGCGTCAGCGCGAAGGGCACCATCTGTCGGGCGTCATCGTAGGCGAACACCGCTGCGGAGATGCAGCGGCCGTTTTCGGCCGCTTGCAGGCTCAGTTCCAGCATGCCGGCCAGCGCGGCGTCGTCGCGGTCGCCCACCACCAGCAGGCAATCGCGGGTGGGCAGCATGAACAGCGGCCGCCCCTTCACCGGCACGCGCTGCAGCACGTCGGGCAGCAACACGCGGCTGGTGTCGTAGGAATCCTGCCATGCGCCACGGAAGATACCGGCGGCGACCTCGACGAAGCGATCCGGCGTGGCTTCGCGCAGATTGTCGTGGGCGATGGCCAGGGCTTGCTCGAAGGTGATGCCCCACGCGTCTTTCGGCCCAGCGACCAGGGTCGAGAGCGAATCGGGGCGATCGATCGCCAGCAGCTCGACGCAGCCCTCGCCCAACTCACGAACGGCGGCCGTGTACGGCGTCTGCCAGCCATGCTTGCGGACATGCTCCAGGCGCATTTCCTCCAGCATGCTGCGATGGCGCACGACAGGCATCAGCATCGGCCGCACCTGCTCCAGCGTCTCGATCCGGCGTTCGTCGCCTTCCTCCACGAACGCCGCGGCGTAGCTGCGCAACACCTCGGCGCGACGCTGGCGATCGGCTGTGCTGTAGTCGTGGTAGGCGTTGTGCAGATTGATCAGGCGCCCGTGTTGCGTCACCAGGCGGAATTCATCGGGCCGGTAGGCCAGGTCTTCCCGGTAACCCTGCGCGCGCAGCGCCTGCTCGAACAGCGTGGCGAATGCATCGGGGCTGGGCTTGCGCGTGAGCAGTTTGTCCAAGAGTGCGGTGAACATCAGCATCGTCCTTGCGGGAATGGTGTCGTACCTGGTGCGCGCAGCACGCTAGCACAGCCGTCGGCGAACAGCCCCAGCACATGCTTCGCAGGTGTTCGTTCGAGCAAAGAGAAGGCCCCTTGCGGGGCCTTCGTTCGGTACTGGCCTCAGTATCGGCCGAGGGCACCGATCAGGCGAACGGATCCTGCAACACCATGGTGTGGTCGCGGTCCGGGCCGGTGGAAACGATGCTGATCGGGCAGCCGGCCAGCTCCTCCAGCGCGCGCAAGTAGGCACGGGCGGCCGGCGGCAGCTCGTCCCACACGGTGATGCCGTGGGTGTTTTCGCTCCAGCCCGGGAATTCCAGGTACACCGGGGTGCACTCTTCCCAGCCTTGGGCGTCCAGCGGGGCGTACTCGGTGCGCTTGCCACGGTATTCGTAGGCAATGCAGACCTTGAGCTTTTCCATCCCGTCGAGCACATCGAGCTTGGTGATGCACAGGCCGGAGATACCGTTGATGGCCACCGCACGCTTGAGCGCGACGATGTCCATCCAGCCGCAGCGGCGCGGACGGCCGGTGGAGGCGCCGTACTCGGCACCGCGGTCGCGGATACCCTGGCCGATTTCGTCGTCCAGCTCGGTCGGGAACGGGCCGCCGCCGACGCGGGTGGCGTAGGCCTTGGCGATGCCCAGCACGTAGTCGATGTCCTGCGCGCCCACGCCGGTGCCGGCCAGTGCGCCGCCGACGGTGGTATTCGAACTGGTGACGTACGGATAGGTGCCGTGGTCGATGTCCAACAGCGCGCCCTGCGCGCCTTCGAACAGCACGCGCTTGCCCTGCTTGCGCAGGTCGTGGAGGATGCCGGCGACGTCGGACTTCATCGGCTGCACGTACTCGCCGAAGGCCAGCGCCTCGTCGTAGGTCTTCTGGAAGTCCACCGCTTCCACGCCCAGGTACTTGGTCAGCACGAAGTTGTGGTAATCCAGCGCGGTACGCAGCAGTTCTTCCAGCTGCTTGGGATAGTGCAGGTCGGCGATGCGGATGCCGCGACGCGCCACCTTGTCTTCATAGGCCGGGCCGATACCGCGGCCGGTGGTGCCGATCGCCTTGCCGCCGGCAGCCTTTTCGCGGGCCTGATCCAGGGCGATGTGGTACGGCATGATCAGCGGCGCGGCCGGGCTGATCTTCAGGCGCGAGCGCACTTCCACCCCGGCCGTTTCCAGCTCGCCGATCTCCTTGATCAGCGCGGCCGGGGAAATCACCACGCCATTGCCGATCAGGCACAGCGCGTCTTCGCGCAGGATGCCGGACGGGATCAGGTGCAGCACGGTCTTCTTGCCGTTGATGACCAGGGTGTGGCCGGCGTTGTGGCCACCCTGGAAACGCACCACCGCACCGATTTCCTCGGTGAGCAGATCGACGATCTTGCCCTTGCCTTCATCGCCCCACTGGGCGCCGAGCACGACAACTGATTGACCCATGACGGGTGACTCCTGAGTTTTGCTGCGGCCATCGGGGCCGCGGGATGGGACCGCCATCAGAACCCTGGCGTCGCCGGGCGCACGGCTCCGTCGGGGAGCGTGCAGCGGCGCGGGGCCCTGACACGGAAAAAGCCGGCCGGGGTGCTCTGGAGGAGCGTGCCCGGCCGGCTTTTGTGCATTATCCGGGTTTCGGGTGGCGTGCACTACCCCTGGCGACTGCACATGGCCGCGCTTGCGCCAGGGTTGGCGGGGTGGCCCTTTGCGGGCTTTCGGGCTTCGGATTTGCGCGGCTTCGGGCCTTTCGGGCTTCCCGTCTTGCCTGGCCTTCCGCGCTTTCCGCCCTGTCGACCTTATAGCCGTTCCGGCCTGACCGCCTGTCGGCTTCTCCATCCGTCAGCCTGTCGGGCGGCCAGTGCCTCGGACCCGACCGTCCGCAACAGTTGCCGGATCTGGCGATCTTTTGCGTCGCCGTCATCCGCCGCGCCCGCGCCGTATCGATGCAGTGGCCGCGGGTTCAGTGGCGCACGATCCACAGTCCTGCGGCGGCCAGCACCAGCGTCACCGCGCCAATGGCGCGCACCTGCGCGGTCGGCAGGCTGAACAGCTGGTCGATCATGCGCTTCCACGCGATCGGCATTGCGAACAACAGCAGGCCTTCGATCACGAAGAGCAGGCATAAGGCAGTCAGCAGGTCATGCATGGGCGGTGCGGCAGTCGGGTGACGCGGTAGTGTGCCTGCTTCCGTGGCCCAGCTGCGTAGGAGCGCCCCCGGGCGCGACAGGCTTCACCGACAAAACAAGACGCGTCCGCAGGGACACAGCGACACTCAAAGCCAAACGGCATTCCAAAACGGATAGTCTCCAAGACGGGTGACCAATCCCGCCCTTCGCGGGTTGGAAATGATGTAACGGGCCGCCGCTTGCAGGTCGTCTTCCTTGCGCACCGCATGGTCGTGATAGCTGCGACTCCAGACCGGCGCATCCGACCCACGCTGCGCGTTCACCGCCCGTGCCGAGCAGGCTTTCATGCGCGATACCGCCTGGCCCAGCGAGGTACCGTGTCCAAGTTGCAATAACCAGTGCGCGTGATCGGGCATCAAGACCCAGGCCAGTAGCCTGGCATCGGACGGTATGGCGGCGGTGAAGGTGCTGCACGCCGTTGCGGCGTGCAGAAAATCCGCGAACACGGCGCGTCGCTGCCATGTCGTGGTCGTCAGCAGGTAGCAAGCGCCGGGCATCGAGTGCCTGCCCTTGCGCAGTGCACGGTGCCCAGGAGAGCGGGGCGTGAGCATCAGGCGATACTGAGGAGCGTCGACGCTAGCCACCATCAGCGATTGGGGTGGCGTGGCCTAGGAGATCTGCTTGGCGCCTGGTGTTCGGGGCTGGGTGATGAGGGGCGCGCGCCCGGGGGCGCTCCTATGTGTGCGGGGAGGCGTATCGGGGCGGAAGGATACGTTGCGGTTACGGCCTGCGCGGGAGCGGTCGCGCCCGGGGGCGCTCCTACGTGTGTGGGGAGGCCTGTCGAGGGCGGAAGGATGCGTTGCGGTTGTGGTCTGGGCGGGAGCGGTCGCGCCCCGGGGGGGCGCTCCTACGTGTGTGGGGAGGGTGCGTTCGGGGCTTCGGTTGCGATGGGGCATAAAAAACGCCCGCATTGCGCGGGCGTTGTTGGTCCGAGCAGAGTGCTCAGCGATCGCTCTTGAGGTATTGCAGGAACGGGTCGTTCTTGTCCAGCACCACCACGCCATTGCCGTCGGTCATGGAGTTCCGGTAGGCCTCCAGGCTGCGATAGAACGCGTAGAACGATGGGTCGCGGCCACCGGCCTGACCGTAGATGCGGGCGGCCTCGGCATCGCCTTCGCCGCGCAGCTTCTGCGCATCGCGCTCGGCATCGGCCACGATCACCGTGGCCTCGCGGTCGGCCTGGGCGCGGATGCTCAGCGACTGCTCCTCGCCTTCAGCGCGCAGCTTGCTGGCTTCCTGCTTGCGCTGGGCGCGCATGCGCTCGTAGACGTCGGTGATCACCTGGCTGTCGGTCGGCAAATCGATCTGCTTGATGCGCAGGTCGGTGATCTGCATGCCTAGCCCCTTGATGGCGGCGTTGATGCCCTTCAGCTGGTTGGCGATCAATTCGCTGCGGTCGCCCGATACCAGCTGTTGCAAGGTGCGCGAGTTGATCTGGTTGCGCAGCGAGTCGGTGATGATCGGCGCCAGGCGCGAATTGGCGACCGACTCCTCGCCACCGGTGGCGCGATAGAACGCCCGCACATCGGAGATGTAGCCGATGGCGAAGAAGTCCACGCTCACGTCCTTCTGCTCGGCGGTGAAATAGCGCGCCGGCGCGGTATCCAGTACCTGGAAGCGGCGGTCGAACACCCGCACCGTTTCCACCATCGGGATCTTGAAGTGCAGCCCTGGCTTGAGATCCGAACGCACCACCCGGCCCAGATTGAGCACCATCGCGGTCTGGTCCTCGCGGACCACGAACAGCGAGCTCATCAAGCCCAGCAACACCACGACCACCAGGCCGACGATCAGCGAATTCTTCATTACTCGGTTCCCTCACGACCGGTCGGGCGCGGGCCGCGCTCGGGGTTGCGAATGCCCTCGGCATTGCTGCTGGTGTTCTGCAGCGGCTGCAGCAACACATCCTGCGGCACCATCGTCGGCAAGCTGTTGTTGCTGCTGGTGTTGCCGCTCTTGCCGGCATCGGCGGGCATCGGCACGTAGATGACCTGGCGGCCGTCGGCGCCGATCACCTTGCGGTTCTTGGACAGCACGTCCTGCACGGTCTCCAGCCACAGGCGCTTGCGGGTCACCTCGGGGGCGCCGGCGTACTGCTGCTGCAGCAGCGAGAAGCGATCGGCATCGCCCTCGGCGCGGGAGATCACCGCCTGCTTATAGCCTTCGGCGCCGGTACGGGTGCGGGCGGCCTGGCCGCGCGCCTCCGGCACCACCTTGGCGGCGTAGGCCTGGGCTTCGTTGATCAGTCGCTCGCGCACCTGTTGGGCACCGTTGACCTCATCGAACGCCGGCTTGACCTCTTCCGGCGGACGGGCGTCGGGCAGGGTCACGCCAGTGACCGACAGGCCGGTGTTGTAGGCGTCCAGCGACGCCTGCAGCCGCTCCTTGGACGCGATCGCCAGCGGGCCGCGATTGTTGAGCACGGTATTCAGATCCGAACGGCCGACCTGCTCGCGCACTGCGCTCTGCGCGGCCTGCTCCAGCACCAGATCGGCATTCCGCGAGCCGAACAGGTACTTGCGCGGGTCGCTGATCTGGTACTGCACGTTGAGCGAGACATTGACGATGTTCTCGTCGCGGGTCAGCACCGGGACCTGGTTGCTGAAGGTCTTGATCTCGGTGGCGTTGACCTTGCGCACCGACTCGAACGGCCAGGGCAGCGTGAAGTTGGGACCGGGCTGCAGGATGCGCGCGAACTGGCCAAAGCGCAGTACCACGCCGCGCTGCTGTTCGCCGATCAGGTTGAAGCTGGAAAACAGCAGCATCAGCACGACGGCGATCAGGATCCACCGCCACACCCCGCCATCGAACAAGTCCTTGAGCGGGCCGGGCAAGCCGCCCCAACCGCCGCCGCCGCGCGGGTCCCAGGACCTGCGCCGATTGGGGTCCGGGCCATCTCCGCCCTTGCTGCCGGGTGTGTTCCAGGCCATGCACGCTCCGTGATCGAGGGGCTGCGCGGGCCAGTCCCGCAGTGCCGCCAAGTTGATTGAATCGCTGATTCTACTAGATGGGGCAGACCGGCCGTTTTGAAAGGCCTGCGCGGGTGCGTTGCGGTTTAGCTGCCCGCAACGGGCGCGCCCTCTCGCTCAAGACATAGCGGGAAGCACCGCAACCGTCGCGGCGCAGCGGCGCGCGGCGGCAGATCGGGGACACGCCGACGGCGTGCCCGCGCACGCCAACGGGCATTGGAGAACAGACTGGCAGGGCGCCGCCAGCGGCGAACAGGCAGGCGACATCGGCAATCGACGAGGCGGCGCCGGCCATCCGCACTGAAGGTGCGGCGCCCCGGCATCGGGACCCGGCGGCGGCCGACCGCGCTATCCGGCCACGCGCCGTCGGCGGGTTTACGGAGCCGGCGGCTCGTCCTTCTGGTTGAAGACGCGCTCCATCACTTCCAGCAATTCGTCTTCGGAGAACGGCTTGGTGATGTAGGCGCGTGCGCCCTGCCGCATGCCCCACATGCGGTCGGTATCCTGGTCCTTGGTGGTGACCAGGATCACCGGGATGTGCTGGGTGCTGGGCTCGCGCTTGAGCGTGCGAGTGGCCTGGAACCCATTGAGGTTCGGCATCACCACATCCATCAATACCAGGTCGGGCAACGCCGACTTGGCCGCTTCCACGCCAGCGGCACCGTCGGTGGCGGTGATGGTTTCGTGGCCCAGCTTCTCGACAATGCGCTGAATCCCCAACAGCTGCGACGGCGAGTCGTCGACAATCAGAATACGTGCCATGTGTTTCCCCTAGTCAGCATCGGCAGTGTAGTGCGCCGGCCGCGTCGGCGATAGCAGCCCGAAGGGCAGCACCAGGCCCCGGCGGCCGTCGACGGACACGCCGACGGCCGCACGGCCCGGTGGCAGACGCGACAGCGTGGATCACATTCCGGCAGCGCCCCCCATCCGCGTCACTCGCCAACCGACCACGGCAGGCATGGAGAGCGCGGGAGCGCACCGTGCGCTATCGCCCAACGCCCCAGCGACGGACCTGCACCAACGGCTGCGACCGACCATCGACGCCTAGCCGAGGCTCGACGGCCGCACACGCTGGCGACCGCGCCGCGCACGTTCGCCTCAGCAAACGATCCAGCCCCGCGGTCGCCCTATCCGGTCCCGAGTCCCGACGTCGCTCGGCGTCCGCAGGCAGTCACCGGCCAGGCGACGTGGGTCGATTGGCCATGACTACTGATCTGCTCCGCCGTTGCCCCACCGGGTGCCGGGTCCCGGGTCCCGAGTCCCGGCCCCAAACAGCACCAGCCGCCAGAACGCCTCCCGCCTCAAACCGCCTCGCCAAACGCCTTGGCCAAGTTCCGGTAGGCCTTCTTCTGTGCCTCGTCGGTCGGTGCCGGCGCCAGGATCTCCAGTTCGACGATCTGGTCGCCCGGGGTGGTGCCCGGCAAGCCGCGGCCGCGCAGGCGCAGCTTGCGGCCGGCCTCCGATTCGGCCGGCACCTTCAGTTCCACCGCCCCGCCGAGGGTGGGCACGCTGATGGTGGTGCCCAGCGCGGCCTGCCAGGGCATGACCTGCAAGGTATAGAGGATGTTGCGACCATCCACCTCGAAGTGCGGGTGGGCGGCGTATTCGATCTCCAGCAACAGATTGCCGCCGCCGCTGCCCTGCCCGCTCAGGCGGATGACCTGCCCGGGCTGGATGCCCTTGGGCACGCGCACGTCCAGCTGCTTGCCGTTGATGGTGATGCGCACGCTGTCGCCGGTATAGACCGCCTCCAGCGGCACCGCCAGCTTGGCGCGGGTGTCGCCGCGCGCCTGCGGACCCGCGCCAGGACCGGCCCCCGGTCCGCGCGGCCGGCCGCGGCCGCCAGCGAACAGACTCTCGAAGAAGTCGCTGAAGCCGCCACCGGCGCCGCCGTTGCCGAACACTTCCTCAAAGTCGAAGCCCTGCCCGCCGTTGAAGTTCGGCGGCGCGCGGAATTCTTCGCCCGGGCGGTAGCCCTGGGCCTTGAGCTGGTCGTAGGCCGCGCGCTTCTGCGGGTCGCGCAGTGCCTCGTAGGCCTCGTTGACGGCCTTGAACTTCTCTTCCGCGCCGGCTTCCTTGCTGACATCGGGGTGGTACTTGCGCGCCAGCCGGCGGTAGGCGGTCTTGATCTCCGCCTCGCCCGCGCTCGGCTCCACGCCCAGCGTTGCGTAGTAATCCTTGAATTCCATCAATCACCTCTGGAAAAAAAACGGCCCGCAGCCAAGGCCACGAGCCAGTCATTCACAGCCGGGCGGGCGACCGCGCCTATTCTACGGCGCGGCCGTCGCCGGGGAGCGAAGCCAATGGCTCCGCTCCAGGCCCGCGTGCTTACTGCACGGTGTTGCCGCCGTCCTGGCCGTTGCCGACCTGGATGCGCCGCGGGGTGGCCGCCGGCCGCTTGGGAATGCGGATCTCCAGCACACCGTTGTGGCCGGCTGCGGTGATGCCGTCGGCATCGGCGCTGTCAGGTAGCGCGAAGCGGCGGTGGAAGCTGCCGTAGCGGCGCTCGATCCGCGAGAACCGCTCGGTCTCGCTGCTGGACTCGCTCTTGCGCTCGCCCTTGATCGACAGAATGCCCTTGTCCATCTGCACCTCGATCTGGCTGGGGTCGATGCCCGGCAGGTCGGCATACAGCACGAACTGGTTCGGTTCTTCCTTGATGTCCACGCGCGGAACCCACTGCGCGGTCACGACTGCCGACTCGTCGGTATCGCCGCTTTGCTCGAAGAAGCGGTCGAAGACCTGCTTGATCTCGTTCTGCAACGCATGGGTCGGCCACTGCGGATAACGGACGATATTCATGATTGCCTCCAAAAGTTGGGTGACGGGCCGGCGACGTGCTCACGTGCTGGCCATGCGCTTCAGATAGGCATGCCGTTGCGGATTTCAAGCGCGTTGACGCGCTTTTCCGGTCTGAGTTTCTAGACTCCGTTCAGCCTTCAGGAGCGCCCGCCCCATGACCATCCACGTTGGTGACCGCATTCCCGAAGTGGTGCTCAAGCACCTGCGCGAGGGGATCGAGACCGTCGATACCCACACCCTGTTCGCCGAGCGCAATGTCGTGCTGTTCGCCGTGCCCGGCGCCTTCACGCCGACCTGCTCGGGCAAGCACCTGCCCGGCTACGTCGAGCACTTCGAGGCCTTCCGCAAGCGCGGCATCGACGTGTTGTGCACCGCGGTCAACGACCCGTTCGTGATGCAGGCCTGGGGCCGTAGCCAACTGGTGCCCGAGGGCCTGCACCTGCTGCCCGACGGCAATGCCGAACTGGCGCGCGCCCTGGGGTTGGACATCGACCTCAGCGCTTCGGGCATGGGGCTGCGCTCGCGCCGCTACGCACTGTATGCCGAAGACGCGGTGGTCAAGGCCTTGTTCGTCGAGGAACCCGGCGAATTCAAAGTCTCCGCTGCCGACTACGTACTGCAGCATCTCCCCGATCGATGAATTGATTCCATCCACAACAGAGGACACCGGCCAGCCATGTCTGATCAGCCAGCCAACCACCATCCCGCCGGTATCAGCGATACCGCCACCCTGCGCGCCCGCGCACGCCAGAGCATCGAAGACGGTGCCATTACTGCCAGCTACCATGCCGACCGCGAGGCGGTGATCAAGCTCCTCAATGCAGCGCTGGCCACCGAATATGTGTGCACCTTGCGCTATTACCGCCACTACTTCATGGCCAAGGGCATGTTGGCCGACGCGGTCAAGGGCGAGTTCCTGGAGCACGCGCAGCAGGAGCAGGAGCACGCCCACAAGCTTGCCGAGCGCATCGTGCAACTGGGCGGCGAACCGGACCTCAATCCCGATACGCTGACCAAGCGCTCGCATGCCGAATACAAGGAGGGCAGCGACCTGCGCGACATGGTGCGCGAGAACCTGATCGCCGAGCGCATCGCGATCGACAGCTATCGCGAGATGATCGACTTCATCGGCGACAAGGACACCACCACCAAGCGCATCCTCGAAAGCATCCTGGCGCAGGAAGAGGAACACGCCGACGAGTTCGCCGACCTGCTGGAAGGCTGGATCGGCGAGTAAGCCTTGCCTTTCGGTTTACTCCACAGGGCGCTTCGGCGCCCTGTGTGCGTTGAGGCGGCGATGCCAGAGAAACAGGGTGATGGCGACATTGTCGACACGCGCCCCATGCATGCCATCGCCGCAAGCATGGGCCGCTGCTTCGCCGGACAGGAACCGCGCGCCCTGCCCTGCCACGTGAGCGCCGATGCATGAATGAATCGTCGCCGCATCGTGCCGCCCATCGTTCGCGATCTGGCCATGCCGTAGCGCGCGAACGCCGCGAAGCCATCCCTCAACGCACTACCCGAAAGTGCAGCTGGGTCCAGGCGCCATCGCTGGCCAACGCCGTCAAGGTCTGCGTGCCGATGTCGGCGAAATCGCGCTGAAAACTCTGCCGCCCCTGGGTCCGAGCGATCCAGCGACCATCCAGCAACCAGTCGATCGTCGCTTCGCTGCCGAGTGCGCGCAGCTGCAGGCGCACCGGACGCGCACCGGCGTCGGCGCGCGCCAGGGTGGCGCGATCGCTCAGGCCGTCGATGCGCAACACACCGCCGCCGGTCATGCGGCCATCCGGCACGCAGTCGGCCGCCAGCGGTGGCAGTTGCGCGGCAGCCCGTTCGGCGGCGCTCAACCAGGGCGACGTCAGCGCCGGCCAGCGCGCCAGCACGCGCGATTGGCGCAGATGCGGCGCACTGCAGTCTTGCGACAGGCGTTGTCCGCTGCCGGCATCGACCTCATAGGCGAGCGCGCCAGCTTGCCATAGGCGTGCATCCCGCTCCGGGAAGGTCGGCGGCACCGCACCGTCGAGCACGTAGGCCTGGCGTCGTCGTGCGCACAAGGCCGGCTCGGTCTGGGCCGCAGCGGTGCCCAGTGGCCAGCAGATTTCCAATTCCTGCACATTGGACGGCATCGGCAGCGGCGCGCTGTCGCCTGGGCTGCGCGGCAGCGCGTCGATCACCTCGAACATCAGCGGCAAGGCAGTCACCGCCCCATATTGCCCGGGCAGCGGGGTGCCATCCGGCCGCCCGACCCACACCCCGACGGTGTAGCGGCGCGTACTGCCCAGCGCCCAGGCATCGCGGTAGCCGTAGCTGGTGCCGGTCTTCCAGGCCACGCCCGGGCGTGCGGTGGTGTCGAAGGTATCGCTGCCATACCCGGGCCGCGGATGGTTCTGCAGCACCTCGCGCACGATCCACGCCGCGCCCGGCGACATCACCCGGCGATCCACCTGGGCATCCTGCGGGGTGTAGCGCACGCGGCCGGCGATGCCACCGCGGTTGAAGGCGGCAAACGCGCCGACCAGTTCTTCCAGCTGCGCGCCGGTGCCGCCGAGTATCAGCGCCAGGTTGGGCGAACTGCCGTGCGGAAAGCGCAGACCGATGCCGGCATTGGACAGGCGCGCGGCGAACCGCGCCGGACCGATGCGATCGAGCAGGTCCACCGCCGGCACGTTCAAGGACAAGCGCAAGGCGGTGGCCGCGCTGACCGGCCCGTTGAAAGCCGCATCGAAATTGCCCGGCCGATAATCGCCGAAGCTCTGCGGTGCGTCGACCAGCAGGCTCTCCGAATGGATCAGGCCATCGTCCAGCGCCATGCCATACAGGAACGGTTTGAGCGTGGAGCCGGGCGACCGCCAGGCCTGCACCATGTCCACATGCCCTAGCCGCTGACGGTCGCCGAAGCGCACCGAGCCGACATAGGCGCGCGCCTCCATGGTGGCATTGTCCACCACCAGCAAGGCGGCCGAGGTGCGCTCGGGCAATTGCGAGAAATACGTGGTGACGCGTTCTTCGAGCGTGCGTTGCAACTCCACGTCCAGCGTAGTGACGATGCGTGCAGCGCGTGGCTGAGCGGCATGCAGGCGCTGCGCCAACAAGGCGGCATGCAACGGCGGCACCAGCGCGCGGGTGACCACCGGCTCGATGCGGGCGTCCTGGACCTGCGCGCGCGTCCACACACCCAGCTCCACCATGCGCTCGAGCACCTTGTCGCGCGCCCGCTGCGCCGCCTCGGGATGGCGATCCGGCCGCAACCGGCTCGGCGACTGCGGCAACACTGCCAGCAGTGCGGCCTCGGCATGCGACAGGTTGCCGGCGGGCTTGCCCAGGTAGGCCCAGCTGGCCGCCTCCACCCCTTCGATCGTGCCGCCGTACGGCGCGCGCTCCAGATACAGCGCAAGGATCTGCTGCTTGCTCAGGTGCACTTCCAGCTGCAACGCGCGCAACAACTGCTTGGCCTTGCCCCAGGGCGTGCGCGTATGCGGGTCGAGGATGCGCGCCACCTGCATGGTGAGGGTGGAGCCACCGGAGACGATGCGGCCATGGGCAAGCCACTGCCCGCCGGCGCGCAACAGTCCCCAGGGGTTGATACCGGGATGCCGCCAGAACCAGCGGTCTTCGTAGTGCAGCAACGCCTGCAGGTACAGCGGCGACACGCTCTGCGGCGTGGCCGGATACCGCCACACCCCATTGCGATCGGCAAACGCCCGCAACGGCGTGCCATCGCGCGCAACCACCAGGGTGGAGGTGTCGGGCGAGCGCGGCAATGGCGGCGGAAACGCCAGGTCCAGCACCAGCAGTGCGCTCAGTAGCGCCACCGTGCCCCAGCGCAGCCAGCGCGTCCAGCGCCGGGTGCGCCGCGCGGGATGCGTGACGGCGGTGTCGTCCTGCAGCATGCGTGCTCCCGATGGAAGCCGCCATTTTGCCCGTTGCGGCGACGTCATGGGCGATACGGCGTGTTGGCGCTGCGTTTCCGCAAGCGTCCTGTTCCAAGCGCAGGCCATGGCCACCGCACCGGCATCATCCGGTGCCGTCTGTCGCCAGCGGCAGCCACAGCGTGGCGACGCTGCCCGGCGCATCGCTGCGCGGCCGCAGTTCCAGGCTGCCGCCCTGTGCCTCTACGATCTGCCGCGACAGCACCAGGCCGATGCCCGAGCCGCCGGGCTTGGTGGTGAAGAACGGGACAAACAAGTTGTCGCTGGGCGGCAATCCGGCACCTTCGTCGAGCACCTCGATGCGTGCCATCGCGCCCACGGCACACGCGCGCAGGATGACCGGTGCAGCGCCGCCGGACTCCAATGCGTTGCGCAGCAGATTGATCAGCACCTGTTCGAGCTGGTCGGTATCGGCGCACAGCCGCAACGCCGGCGCCAGCGCGAGCTGCACCCGCGCATCGCCGAGCAGCCGCTGCACGCGCGCGCACAACGGCGCCAGCGCGAGCGGTGCCGGCACCGGCGCCGGCAGCCGCGCCAGGCGCGCATAGCCAGCCAAAAAGCGTTGCAAGGCCGCGCTCCGCTGTTCGATCACGCCCAACCCGTTGCGCAAATCCGCATGCAGCTCCTGATCCAGCATCGCAGGCGCGGCCGGCAACAGCCGGCCGAGCGTATCGGCGATCGAGGCGATCGGTGTCAGCGAGTTGTTGATTTCGTGGCTGAGCACGCGCAGCAGGCGCCGGAATGCCTGCGCCTCTTCGTCGCGCAGTGCGCGCTCCATCGGCTGCACCAGCAGCAGGCGCCCGGCCTGGCTACGGCTGCGCAGCGCCGCCTGGCCGATCTGCCAGCGCCCCTGCTGGCCGGGAAAGGCATGCGCGTGCACGCCGCCCGATCCCAGCGCGAACAGATCGGCCAGGCCCAGCTCCTGCGCCGAGCGTCCGAGCAGTCGTTCGGCCGGAGCAGCCAGCAGCCGCTCGCCAGCCGGGTTGACCAGGCGCAGGCGCTGGTCCTGTTCGAACGCGAACACCGCGCCGTCCAGGGCGGCCAAGGTCTTGCTGAGCAATTGCAGGCTCTCATGCGAAGCGCGCTGCTCGTCCTGCAGTCGCTGCGCCAGCGCATTGAATCGCTGCGGTACGCTGTCCTCGTCAGCAACGCGTGTGGCCTGTGCCATGCGCACGCTGTAATCGCCTTCGCGCAAGGCGTCCAGCAGGCCCGCCAGCGTCCGTACATGCTGGCCGCCACGACGTTGCTGCCAGTGCCAGAGTGCGGCGGTCAGCAGCAGCACGCAACCCAGCAGCAGCATCGCCTCCGGCCGCCGTGGCGTGCCCACGAGCAGCACCAGGATCAGCGCCACCGTGGCCGGCGCCGCCAGCCACAACGGCCGCCAGGAGCGACGCTCAGCCGTCGTCATCGCTGCGCAGACCGTGCTTGCCCAAGCGCCGATACAGGCTCTGCCGGGTGATGCCGAGCTGATCGGCGGCGCGCTGCAGATTGCCGCGCTGCTGCGCGAGCGCTTGCCGCAACAACAGCGCCTCGGCCGCTTCCAGGGTCAGCTGGGTCGACAGCGCCGGCGCTGCGGCCTGGGTGGGCTGCAAGCGCAACGCGTCGCTGTCGAGCGTCGCTCCATCGGCGAGCAGCGCGGCGCGCTCCATCGCATGCGCCAGTTCGCGCACATTGCCCGGCCAGGCGTAGCCGAGCAAGGTACGCTCGGCCTCGCGCGCCAGCGCTGGCAATGGCCGCCGGTAACGCTGGCAGGCGATCGCCAGATAATGTCGCGCCAGCGGCAGGATGTCGGCACCGCGCTCGCGCAACGGTGGAACCCGCAACTGGAAGGTATTGAGGCGGTACAGCAGATCCTGACGGAAGGTGCCGGCAGCCACGTCCGCGTCCAGGTCGGCATTGGTCGCTGAGACGATGCGCACATCCACACGCTGCGTGCGCGAAGAGCCGAGCCGCTCGAACTCGCCATCTTCGATGGCGCGCAGCAGTTTGGGTTGCTGCTGCAACGGCAGATTGCCGATCTCGTCCAGGAACAAGGTGCCGCCATCGGCCAGTTCGAAGCGCCCGGCACGGTCCTGGCGCGCGTCGGTGTAGGCACCGCGCACATGACCGAACAGTTCGGCTTCGAACAAGGTGTGCGCGAGTCCGCCGATATTGACCTTGACGAACGGCTGCGCGCGGCGTGGCGACCATTGATGCAGCAACTGTGCAAGCAAGCTCTTACCGGTGCCGTTCTCGCCCAGCAGCAACACGTTGGCGTCGCTGCCAGCGATGCGCATCAGGTCCTCGACCAAGCGCCGCATCGGTTCGGACTCGGCGACGAAACCCTCGGCCGTGTCCTGCAGCAGCCGGGACTGCGCTTCGCCCAGCCGTTGCGCGGCGCGGCGGCTGCGATCCAGCGCGATGCGGCTCTCCAGCACCGATAGCACGCGCGCGTTCTGCCAGGGCTTTTCGATGAAATCCACCGCACCTTCGCGCATCGCCGCGACCGCCAGCTCGATACTGGCCCACGCGGTCATGGCGATCACCGGGAGCTGCGGCCACTGCTCGGCGATCTGCCTGATCAAGGCCAGGCCTTCGGCACCGGAGGTGGTGTCGCGGGCATAGTTCATGTCGACCAGCACGGCGGCGAACGCGTCGCCGCGCAGGCAGGCCAGCGCCACCGCCGGCGACTCGGCGCCGACCATGCCGTAGCCGGCGCTCTTGAGCAGCATGCGCAAGGCCTCGCGTACATCGGCCTGGTCGTCGACGACCAGGATGCGTGGCAATGGAGGCGTGCGAGCGACGTTCATGGCGCAGAGTCTAACGAGCGGACATCGCGAACGGGCGCCATGGCCGCGCCTGCGACGCGCGTGCCGAGGTTGAGCGAGCGGCTCATTCGGCGCGCAAGGCCTGCATTGGCGGCACCCGCGCCGCACGCTGCGCCGGCGCCAGCGCAGCGAGCAGACCGGCGGCCGCCAACACCAGCAACACCGTGCCGATCGCCAGCGGGTCGGCCACGCGCACCTCGAACAGGAAGCGCTGCAGCAGCCGCGACAGCGCCATCGCCACGCCCAGGCCGAGCAGCAAGCCGACGCCGATCTGCAGGCCGGCTTCGTACAGCACCTGCTGGCGCAACCGGGCCGGCGGCGCGCCGAGTGCGGCACGCACGCCGAACTCGTGCTGCCGCGCGGCCACCGCCACTGCCATCACGGCGTAAAGGCCGACCGCCGCCAGCAGCAACGCCAATCCCGCGAACAAGCCTACCAGCAGCAGATTGAGCTTCTGCTCGTCGGTGGTGGTGGCCACCAGCACCTGCATCGGCTGCAGATCGGCAATTGGCTGCTGCGGTGCCACTTCGTCGACCGCCGCACGCAACGCACGCTCGTCGGCACCCAGCGCACCTGCGCGCAACCTCACCGCATAGGTCAGGGCGCCGAAACCGCGCATGATCTGCCACATCGGTTCGCTCATCTGCGCCAGCGGTTGGTACACCATCGGCTCCGGCGGCTCGGCCGGGCTGGTGTGGCGTACGTCGCCAACCACGCCGACCACGCGCATCGACATCCGCTGATCGCCGCCGTCGTCGGGGACGCTGACGATCTTGCCAAGCGGCTGCCTATGCAGGTAACGCGCGGCGAATGTGGCGCTGACCAGGCACACCTTCTCGGCACCGGCCACGTCGCCGTCGGCGATGCCGCGCCCGGCCAGCAGCGGGATGCGGAACACCTCCAGGAAGTCCGGCGTGGCCATCCGGTACTGGCTGTTGACCATGGGCATGCCATCCACCTCCACGCTCCAGCTCAGCCGCGTTGCCGTCGGCGGATTGCTCGATACGCCGACCCGTTCGATGCCTGGCACCTGCTGCAGCCGTGCGACGATGCGCCGGGTCTGCTCCACCGCGGCTTGCGCCGTGGCGTAACGCTCCTTCACCGGCGCCAGGGTGAAAACCACCGCCGAGCGACTCTCGAAGCCCATCGGTACCTGCGCCAGCTGCTGCAGGGTGCGCATGAACAGCGCCGCGGCGATCAGCAGCACCACGGCGATGGCCACCTGCGCGACGACGAGCATGCGACCGATGCGGCCGGCCTGCAGGCTCCAGCCGCCGCGACCGCCGCCAGCCAGTTCCGCGACCAGGTTGCGGCGACGCCCGCGCACGATGCCCAGCGCCGCAGCCAGCAGCGCGGTGGCGCCGCCGGCGAACAAAGCGAACAGCGCGCTGCTGCCGGTCAGGTGCGCCGGCTCGCCGCGCATCCACAACAACGGCACCCAGCCACCGAGCAATCGCAGGCCGAGCCAGGCCAGCGCCAACCCGGCCAGGCTGCCGAGCGCACCGATCAGCACGCCTTCGGCCAATGCCGGCAGGTTCAGTCGCATCCACGGCGCACCGAGCGCAGCGCGCACCGCACTGTCGTGGCCGCGCCCCAGCGCGCGTAGCAGCATCAGGCTGGTCAGGTTGATCGCCGCGATCGACAGCACGCAGCACGCTGCGGCGAAGAACAGCCACAGCGTGTTGCCGCTGTAGGAGGTGTACAGGCTGTCCTGCAGCGGCAACGCGTTCGGCGGCTGCCGCTGCAGGCTCTGCCACCAGGCGTCGTCCATGTGCGGGTTGTTGCGCAGCAAGCGCTTGATCACCACCGCGGTCTGCGCGGATGCGGCCTCCACGCTGACACCGGGCCGCAGCCGCGCAATGATGACTTCGTTGGTGGACAGATTGGTCGTGGCAAGGTCCGGCTGCATGTTGCGGATCAGATCGAACGGTTGCGCCCAGGGAAAGTCTGCCGGCAGCACGCCGACGATCTGCACCGGCACACCCTCCACCTGCAGCGTGCGTCCCACCGTCGCCGGATCGCCGCCGAAATAGCGCAGCCAGAAGCGATACCCCAGGATCACCGCCTGCGGCCCGCCGGGCCGGCTCTCCTCTGCATTGAAGTTGCGTCCGGTCGCCATCGGCAGGCCGAGGGTGTGCAGGAAGCCCGCATCGGCGCTGATCGCCTGGACCACCTCGCTGGTACCGCCACGCGCGATATTGGTCGGCACCGGAAAGCCGCGCGCGATGCCGATGGCCTGTATGCCGGCCATCTGCCGCAGCACGGGGTAATAGCCGGGTGCGGCGACGTTGCTGCCGCCGTCGGCCTGTCCCAGGGTGACCAGCTGCTGCGGCTGCGGAAACGGCAGTGGCTTGAGCAAAGCCTGGTCGAGCAGCGCGAACACCGTGGTGGTGGTGGCCACGCCCAGCGCCAGGGTCAGCATCGCCAGCAGCAGGTAGCCTGGCTTGCGTGCGAGCGCGCGCCAGGATTGGCGCGCCTCGGTCCAGTACAGGACGGCGCTCATCGCGCCTGCTCCACCGGGCGCAGCGGCAGCGTGATGTCCTGGGCGTGACGCAGGCGTTCGAAGCTGTCCTCGTCGACGATGCGTCCATCGAGCATGTGCACGATGCGCTGGGCGCGCCGCGCAAATGCCCCATCGTGGGTGACCATGCACAGCGTCGTGCCGTTGTCGTGCAGTTGTTCCAGCAGTTGCATGACCGCCTCGCCGTTATGGCTGTCGAGGTTGCCGGTGGGCTCATCGGCCAGCAGGATCGACGGGTTACCGGCCAGCGCGCGCGCCACCGCCACGCGCTGCTGCTGGCCGCCGGACAACTGCCCTGGATAGTGCTTGTGGCGATGATGCATGCCGACCAACTCCAGTACCTCGCGTACGCGCTGGCGGATCCTGCCGCGCTCGGCACCGTCGCGGTAGGTCAGCGGGAGCGCCACGTTCTCCTCGACGGTAAGGTCGGCAATCAGATTGAAGGCCTGGAAGATGAAGCCGATCTCGGCATTGCGGATGCGCGCACGGCCGACCGCATCGAGCTCGGCGACGCGACGGCCATTGAGCTGATAGCTGCCGCTGCTGGGCGCATCGAGCAGGCCCAGGATCGACAGCAGGGTGGATTTGCCGCAGCCCGACGGCCCGGTGATGGCGATGAAATCGCCGCGTTCCACTTCCAGCGCGATCTCGGCCAGCGCGTGGGTCTCCACTTCGTCGGTATGGAACACCTTGCTCAAGCCGTGCAGTCGGATCAGCGGCTCGGTCGCAGGGACGGATACGGCAATGGCGGTCATGCGGTCTCTCCTGATGGCGCTAGCGTAAGCGCAAGGTGTCGTCGGCGTTCCATTGGCTGGTATCGGACAGCACGACCTGCTCGCCGGCACCCAGGCCGGCACGGACTTCGATGCGATCGCTGGAGGCGGCGCCGAAGCGGACGCGGGTGCGCTGCGCGCGATCGCCACCGTCGCGCAGCACGAACAACGTGCCGGCGGTGTTGGGAACGGCCAGTGCCGGACGCGGAATGCTGACCACATCGCGCAGGGTGCCGAGCAGGATGCGACCGTCCACCGACAGGTCCGGACGCGCACCCGGCGGCAGTGGTGGCGCCAGCCGCACGTCGACCACCACGCTGCCGCTGCGCACCGCCGGGTCGATCCGCGCCACCTGCCCGCGCACCACACCATTGTGCGTATCCACCGCCACCGGCAGTCCGTCGATCACGTCCTTGGCCAACACCTCGGGCACCTGCAAGCGCGCCAGCAGATCGTCCGGGCGCGCGACCCGCGCCAGCTTGGCACCGGCTTCCACGCGCTGGCCCGGTTCCACTTCCACCTGCTGCAGGATGCCGTCGCTACCGGCGCGCACCTGCAACGACGCCGCCTGTTGCGTGGCGATGGCCAGCGCACTGGCGGCCTGCGCGCGGCGCGCCTGCGATGCCCGCATTTGCGCGGCCATGTTCTGTCGGAATGCAGCCACGCGCTGGGTCTCGATGGCGGCGCGGCCGCGCTGCTGTGCTTCGACGATCTCGCTTTGGGTCAGGTCGATTGCCGAGATGGCGCCACCGGCGTGACCGCGCCGATAGGCTTGTGCCTTGACCTGTGCGATCTGCAGATCGGACGCGGCCTGGGCCTGCAGCGCCCGTTGGTCCAGCAACTGCGACGCCAACGCCGCGCGCAATGCGGCCAGGTCGGCGTCGGCAGCGCTCAGCGCAGCGCGGGCGCGATCCAGTGCCGCGTCCAGCTCGGGATTGCGCAGCTGCAGGATCAGCGTATCGGCCTGGACCCGCGCACCGGCATCGACTGCTTGCTGCTGCACGGTCGCCGGGGCGCCGGCGGTGATCCAGCGGATCTGCCGCGGCACCAGCACGCCGTTGGCACGGATTTCGCGGCGCATCTCGCCGCGCGTGGCCGCATCGATCCATAGCTCGCTGCGTGCCACTCGCGGCGCAGCGCGGCCGGCGCCGAGCACCACCACTGCAACGAGGACAGTGACGCCTGCGGCCAGTGACAGCCAGCGGCGACGATGGCGCCAGAACGAACGCTGCGGAGACTTCGCGATATCCATGGCCATTGCAAAGCAGGCCGCATGCCAGGTCGAAAAGCGCGATAAGTCATTGAAACCGCTACACAGCGTGTCTGCCGGTCACGGGCACAGCGTCCGCAAGTGGACGCGCAGCGACCGATTCCGGACGGTTGCGCGGCGACGCCTGTGCTCAGCGTTGCTCGAGCGACGCGCGGTAGCGCAGCAGCGTTTCGGGTTCGTCGGTCTGGAACGCGCTGATGCCGGCGCGGTGCAGCCGGCCCCATACCGCATCCGGATCGCGCACCGCATCGGCGTCGCCGCCGTAACCGGCAACGAAGCCATCCCACAGCGTGTTGACCAGCAACCGCACATGCTGCTGCTTGGCCAGCGCGGCCAGCGCCGGTAGCTGTTCGGCGGGTATCCGCGGCAGCTCGATCGCCACCGGCCGTACCTTGCCGCCCATCTGGGTGCGCAAGGTCTTCAGCAGGTCATCGCTGCCCGGCGGATTGAGCAGTATCGGCGTGAAGTTGATGCGGTCGAACGGCGGCAGCGTCGCCAGCGGCTGGCTGTACACGCCGACCTCGGTCTTGAGCACGACCTGGCGCTCCATGCCGGCGCGCCGTACCGCGTCCGCCACTTCCGCGTAGATCGGCGCCTTGACGTCCAGATTGAGCATGATGCGGCCCTTGGCCGCCGCCAGCATCTGCTCCAGGCGCAGCGGATGCTGGTCGGTGAGTGCGGCATCGGCGCCGCCTTCGTCATCGCGCAGCCGCAGTTGCGACAGCTGCGCCCAGGTCAGTTCCGCGACCTTGCCGCTGCCGTCGGTGGTGCGCTCGACCGTGGCGTCGTGGAACATCACCAAGGTGCCATCGGCGGCGCGGCGAATGTCGGTTTCAAGCATGTCCACGCCTATCGCTACGCAGCGCTCCAGGCCAGCCAGCGAGTTCTCCGGCGCATGACCAGCAAAGCCGTGCGCGGGCGCAGGGTTATGGCAGCCGCGATGGGCGACGACGAAGATCCCGCCGTCGGGATTGGCCAGGCGTGCCTGGATCGCCGTGCCGGCCCCAGCATTGGCCGCCATCGCGGCGGGGTCGGCCAGGGCAGTGACCAGCAATAGCAGCGGCAACAGGAAGGACTTCATGGCAACAGGAATCCGCAGGAGGAAAGGAGGGAATGCCTTTAGAGGGAAGGCGTGAAGCGCAGGCCGACCCAGTAAGTGGTCGGGACCGAATAGCTGTCCTTCAGCAGGTTCTCGCCCGGCCCGGTCACGCTGGTGATGCGACTATGGGTGAGATTGCCGATCTGGCCGATCACGCTGAGTTGCTTGCTGACCGCATAGGTGGCCGAAAAGTCCAGTTGCGTGCGCGGCGACCAGTACAGATCCTGCCAATCGACGTTGCTGACGATGGAGCGTAGTGCCTTGCCCTGGCGGTTGTATGCCAGCCGCAGCTCCAGACCACCGGTGTTATAGAACAGCGTCGCGTTGGCGGTGTTGTCCGGCTGGCCGACCAAATTATCCAGCGTGCGTGTTTGCTGGCTGAGGGTGGTGCCGCTGCCGATGCTGTAGGGCACCTGCAGACTGCCATCGAGCAGGGCTAGATTGGCGCTGACGCCGAATCCGCGCAGCCAGGGCGCCAGTGGCTCCAACGTGTTGAGGATGACGTTGAATTCAACGCCGCGGATCTGCGCCTTGGAGGCGTTGGCCGGCGTGCTGATCAACGCATTGGCATAGGTGGTGCCATCGAAGGTGAAGCGGTCGGTGCGCGAGAGCGTGAAGATCTCGTCCTCGATGTGCTTGTCGAATATCGCCGCCGACAGGAAACCGTCGAAATCGCCAGGCAGGCGCCACTCCAGCGAGAGGTCGAGATTGTTGGACACGCGCGGTTTGATGTCCGGATTGCCGAGGGTGACGGTGACGCCCTGCGCATTGGGGTTACCGGCATCGCTGGTGTTGACGAAACCGATCGAGGTGCGCGCGGCGTAAGCGTCGTAAGGAGGTCGCCCCAACGTGCGGCTGGCGCCCACGCGCAGGTCCAGCGCATCGTTCAGGTGGTAGGTCAAGATCGCCGAGGGCAACAGGTAGCCATAGCTGGAGCGCGTAGGATCGTCGACATAGACGTACTGCTGGCTGGCGGCATCGAGCTGGCGCCGCCGCCCCACCGTCTCGATGCGCGTACTGTCGTAATGCAGGCCAGCCTGCAAGTTGAAACGCTCGGCACGATAGCTGAGCAATCCGTAGCTGCCGAAGATGTTCTCGGTGTGGGTGAAGTTGTCCTGGTTGCTGAAGGCCGACTGGTCGGTACTGTTGAAGGCGCTCAACGGCGTCGCCGCAAGCACGCGGTTGGCCTTGTCCGGATCGATCGTCAACAGGTTGAGGCCGACATAGCGCATCGGCGCGCGTCCGCTGCCGACGACATCGCGCAGACCCAGTGCGGGTGCGCTGGCATTGGGCTGGTATTCCACCCGATAGATATCGAAGGACGGCTTGTCGGTGGTATAGGCGATGCCGGCGGCCATGCCGAAGCCCTGGTCGCTCTCGCCCTGGTTGAAGCCGTAATCGAGGCGACCGGTGAGGATGCGATCGGCGGCGTTGCGTTGGTAGTCCGGGCGCCAGTACGACAGGCTGTAGTTGTCGAGATTGTCGTAGGCCTGCGGCGACACCGCAAAGCGCTGGTTGAGTTGGGAGGTGTCGTAGTCGAAGGCGTAGTTCGGCGTGGCATGCAGGGTCACGCCATTGCCGGTCTGGCCCACCGGCACGGCCGCCGGGCGGGTGATGCCGGTGGCGTACTTGATCATGCGGATCGGCTCCTCGTAGGTCGCGTCGGACCAGGACCCGCGCACGGAGAGCTGTTGACGATCGGTTGGCCGCCACAGGGTGCCCAATTGCGCGACCTTGGTCCGGGTGGTGGTGATCTGGTTGGAATAACCGACCTCGATGTCGCCACCGGGATAGCGGCCGGAGGTCGCGGTCTGGTCGAAGACCTGGTTGCGATTGCGCGGGTCGATGATGACCTCGTTGCGCTGCATGTTGTCCTTGAACACGTAATAGCCGGCCAGCGCATACGCTTCCAGCGCCGCGCTGGGACGGGCCTCGAACTTGGCGGTGACGCCGTAGCGGTCGCGCTGGTCCTGCACGTACCAATATTTGTCCTGCTGCGGCACCGCCCAACCATTGCCGAGGTTGCTGCCGGTCTGCAGCACGCCGTTGGCGTCGTAGAACCCGTAATGCACCGTGTCGGTGGTCATATGGGTCTCGGTATAGCTGCTCAGGGTCTGATAGTTGGCCGAGACGGTCACACCGTATTGCTGCTCGCTGCCAAACGTACGGCTGCCGGTGGCATTGAGGCGATAACCCGGGTCGTCCTGATGGCGCGGCCTGCCGACATCGTTGGCGTGGCCCAGGGCAGCATCGGCACTGAAGAACGGCTTGCCGCCGAGCTCGAAGGCACTGCGCGTCTTCAGATTGATCGCACCGCCGGTGGCGTTGGGATCCAGGTCCGGGGTAAAGGTCTTGACCACCTGCAGTTCGCTGACCATCGACGCCGGCAACAGATCCAGCCGCACGCCGCGGGTGATCGACCCCAGCGTGCCATTGGGCGTGCCTGGCGAGGCGATGGTCAAGCCGTCGATGGTGACGTTGTTGTAGGACGGCCCCAGGCCACGCAGCACCGGCGTGGCCGCCTCGTCGCGCGGGTGTTCGTTGTCGGTGGCCGGCAAGACCGACAGGCCGGGCACGCGCCGCAAGGCCTCGACGATGGTGCTGTCGGGCAGCGCGCGCACGTCGGTGGCGCTGATCACGTCGGTGATATTGGTGGCCGCACGCTTGCTCTCCACCGCAGCCGCGTTGGCGCGACGCACACCGGTGACCTGCATCGCATCGAGCGTCTGCACCGCGCTCGTCGGCGACGCGGAAGCGGCAGTCGCATCGGTGGCAGCCACTACCTCTGCGCTCGCCTGGATCGCCGGGGATGACGTATTGGATTGCGCCTGAGCGGTGGACATGGCCATGACGATGGCCGCGGCAAGCACGGTGACGGATCGATGACGCGGAACGGAACACTGCATGGAGTGGGGCGTGCGCGCCAGGCGCCGTTTCTGTGACGAAGTCGGCAACCGTAGTCAGCCCGAATGACGCTCCTGCGGCAGCGCCAATACAACCACAAGACAGCGCGCGATCACGTCGCCGCAGGCGAAGCACAACGCAACCATCGCCGCATTTGCGAATCGCGGCGATCGCGTATCGCGGCCGGCAATGCCGGCCGCGATACGCACGGTGTTACGGCTGCACCACCGTGATGGCACTGGGAGCGCCACGCCCAACCCCACGCAACTCGGGTCGATACATGTCTTCCACCAGCGACGGCGGCACCGTGTAGGTGCCTGGCGTGACCGCGCGCACCAGGTAGTACAGCTGAGCCTTGCTGCCCGAGGACAGCGCCAGCGCCGCCACGTAGCGGTCGTCGCGGAACTCCTCGTGCTTGACGTCGGCAGCGCTGGAGCGCTCGCTGATACCGATGCCGTCGACCACCACGTCGGCCCACTGCTTGGCATCGCCCAGGTTGAAGTTTTCGATCTCCAGCCCGGCCGGCAACAGGTCGGTCAACAAGGCGTCGGGCATGTCCTCGTTGGCGGTGATGCTGACGCGCACGATCAGCGCCTCGCCTTCCTTGAGCGGGCCCGGTGTCCACGGCTTGCCGTCGGTGGTGTACCAGCTGCGTTCCACACTGAGATTGCGCGTGTCCGGTTCCGGAGCGCTGCGCGGAATGCCGGCAACTTCCAGGCTGGCATACATCGGCGCTTCGCCCTGCGGAACGAACTGCACGCCACGCGCCAGCGCGGCACTGTCGAAGCTGCGTGCGAACAGGCGCGCCGGGGCAACCTGCTCGGTCTGCCCATCCACTGTCAGGCTGCCAGCCACCTGCTTGCCCTGGCCGACCATCAAGGCCTTGCCCAGCCGCGCCAGCGCCACCTGCTCCTGCGTGCTCAGCCACAGCCAGCCCGACGCGCGACGCGCGTCCAGCGCGCGGCCCAAGGCGACCGCGCGGGCGTCGTACTCGGGCTTGGACAATCCACGTTCGTGCAGGATCGCCATCATCAACGCATCGTCGCGGATGGCGCTGCCGTAATCGCCGAAGTAGCGCGGACGCTCACCGCTGTCCTTGGCAAACCCAGCCTTGATCGCCGCCTCGCCGCGCTTGCTATCGCCCTGCAGCGACAGCGCCACCCCCAGATGCACCAGCGACAACCCGGTCAGCGCCTTGTCGCGCTGGTTGTCGTAGAGCGCGCGCAAGGTGCCCAGCGGTGCGCGGTTGACCCGTGCCAACACGTAGCCGGACCAGGCCTGGTTGGCGAATTTGAGGTTTTCGCGACGATCGTGGCCATAGAACTCGTTGCCACCGGACAGCAGGTCCTCGCTGAGGCGGTTGAGCGCCTTCTGCAGCACATTGTCCGGCACCGCAAAGCCAGCCTGCTTGGCATCGAGCAGGAATTCGGCGATGTAGGGCGTCAGGCCCGGATTGACGTAGCCATCGTCGCCCCACATCGAGAAGTGCCCGCTGGCGATCTGCATCGAGGCCAGGCGACCGAATGCGCCTTCCATGCGCTCGCGACGCTTGCTCGCATCCAGCCCCTTGGTGCCCAGTGCGCGCGCGGTCACATCATCCAGCAGCAATGCCGCATAACCCTTGCTGGTGGTCTGCTCGGCACAGCCGTACGGATACTCCAGCGCGCCCTGCAAGGCACTGGCGAACGGGATCGGCGGCAACGGGCTGACCACCATGCGCGCGGTCACCGAGCCGGCCATCAGGCCGTCGGCGATGCCGCTGTCCAGGGTCACAGGCGCCAGCGGATCGAGCACGCGGGTCTGCGCCCGCAATACCTGCGGCCAGCCGGCGCGCACCGGCAGGTCGTAGCTGCGATCGGCCTTGTTGCCGTTGCCCTCCACCCGCACGCGCAGCTTGGCCACGCCGTAACCCTCGGTGGCGGTCAGCGGGAAGTTCAAGGTCTGCTTGGCGTCCACGCCCAGCTTGAGGCTGCGGCTCGGCTCGCCGATCGCCAGCGGGCCGCTGGCATCCACGTGCACGCTGAACTCGCCGGGCTTGCCGGTGAAGTTCTGCACGTCCAGCGTCACCGTGCTGCGGTCGCCGGGCGCCATCACCCGCGGCATGCTGGCTTCGGCCAGGATCGGCGCGCGCACGATGGTTTCCATGTCACGATTGCCGTAGCGCGTATCGGAATACACCAGCGCCGATACCCGCAAGGTGCCGTTGAAATCCGGCACCGCTAGCTGCACACGCGCATTGCCCTTGGCGTCGAGCTTCACCGCACCGGAGAACAGGTCCACCGTCTGCACGCGCGCGGTCGGCCGCTTGGCCTGCGGCAACGCCTCCAGCGCCATGTCGCCGCCGAACTTGAGCTTGCCGCTGGCGCCGTCGAAGCTTTCGATGACCCGGCCGTAGATATCGTAGGCATCGGTGGCCAGGCGGCGCTGCGCGAAGAACTGCGCGTTGGCATCGGGCACCGGGAAGCGGGTGATGTTGAGAATGCCCACATCCACCGCCGAGACCGTGACATGGGCCGCGGTGCCGGCCAGCTCCGGCACGCTCACGGTCACCGCCAACGGCTGCTGCGGACGCATCTGCTTGGTTGCCGACAGGCCAACGGCTACCCGCCGTGCCTTGCGGTCCATCGGCACGTGCGCCACGCCCAGCGCACGCGCCGGAGTGATCTTGCTCGGTGCGCTGCCGCCGCGGAACACCAGTGCGGTGACATAGACATCGTGACGCTCCCAGGCCTCGGTCACCGGGATCTCGAAGCGACTGCCGGCCTTGACGTCGATGTCCTGCACGTACAGCAGCGTGTCGCTTTCCACCAACAGCACGCCCTTGCCGGGATGCGGCGGGGTCAGGGTGACGCTCAGCGTGTCGCCGGCGCGATAGGCGGTCTTGTCCAACGCCAGCTTGACCTTGTCCGGCCGCGCATCCAGGCCGCGGTTTTCGTCGTTCCAACTCCAGCCGGCGCGGAACGGATAGCGGGTGGTCAGCCCGGTGCTCGGGTCGAACACATCCAGCCGGTACTCGCCCCACTCCACCGGCACATCGAGTTTGACGGTGCCGTCGGCGATGTCGAGCGTGCGCGTCTCCTTGTTCTCGAAGCGACGGGTGAAGTCGTAATCCCAATGATCGTCGGTGTAGTTCCAGTGGTAGTCGCGCAGTTCGCGGACCAAGGTGGCCTTCAGGCCCTTGGCCGGCTGCGGCTTGCCGTCGGCATCGACGCGGGTGATCTCGAAGCGCGCCGCGGCATTGGCGTCGGCGCCATCGGCATCGTCGAACAACGGGCGAATGCCGACCAAGGCCTTGGCCGGCCACAGCACGCGCTTGAGCGTGCGGGTGACGGTACGGCCACCGGTCTCGTAGACGCTGCCGGAAACGACCGCGGCGATCGTGCTGACCGGCTTGGCCTCGGCCGGCAAGGCGATGTCCTCGCGCAGCACGCCGTCGCTGCCCAGTTCGGTGTCGATCACGTCCTTGGCCTCGCGCGGCAGCTCCAGCGTGGGATCGCCGAAGAACCAGCCCGGCAGCGATTCCAGCGGGTGCTGCTCGACGCTGACGGCGAGCTTGGCGGTGAAGCGGTTGCCCTGCGCGGGCGCGCCGTACAGATAGGCGGCATTGGCCACCAGCTTGAGCGGCTGGCCACCGGTCAACGTCTTCTGCGGGCTGTCCAGGTCCAGCTTCATGCGTTCGGGCAGGAATTCCTCCACCCGCACGGTCATGCCCTGCACCGCCTCGTTGCTGGCCGGGTCGGTGCGGAATTCCACCTGCCAGCGCCCGGTCGGGGCATCGTCCGGAATCCGTTGGGTGAACTCGAAATAGCCCTGCTCGCCGGGCTGCAAGCGAGTCTCGCGGAAAGTCTTGCCGTCGGGCTGCTTGAGCCGCAGGAACACCGGCTGGCCGCCCTTGCCCGGCCCCTTGGTCGGCTTGCCGTCGTTGTCGCGCAGGATGGCCGACACCCGCAGCGTTTCGCCCGGCCGATACAGGTCGCGTCCGGACCAGGCGAAGACATCGAACCAGGCGTTCTGCCGCCCGGCCACCGCGAACTCGCTCAGATCCAGCGCCGGCTGGTTGAACGGCAGCAGCGACAGATCGGTCTTGCTGCGCGCCACCAGCACCTGGCTGGCATCCAGCGTGTAGTTCAGCAGCGCATTGCCGTTGGCGTCGGTGGTGCCCTTGAGCACTGTTTCGCCCTTGGCATCGAGCACCCGCAGCTCCACGTTCTTGACCGCCTCACCGCTCTGCAGCGAGGCGGTGTGCACGAACAGCTTGTCCTTGTAGGCGCGGGTGTGCAGGCCGATGTCGCTGACGGTGAAGAAGGCGGTTTCGTAGGCATTGTCGAAGCTGCCGGCGCGCTTGAGCACGGCGAAGTACAGCCCCGGCTCCTGCAACTGCTTGATGTCCTGGGTCGGCAGATAGGTCAGCACGCGCTCGTTCTGCTTGCCGCCAAGGATGAAACGATTGACGTAGACCGGATCGGCCAGCTTGGACAGCGGCACGCGATCGTTGTACTCACTCTCCAGCTCCCAGCTGCCGCGCCGGCCGCCACGCTGGAAATGCTGGAAGAACGCCGGCAGCGCGCTTTCGCGCACGCGCAGGAACTCCACGTCCACTTCCGGCACGTTCACCGATACCACCGGCAGGCCACGGCTCTCGCGCGCCGGCAGCACGCTGCCCTGCGAGGCGAAACCGACCACCGGCTTGAGCGCGCCGGTATAGACCTTCTGCTTGATCTGCTTGCCCAGGCGGCTGCCGTCGGCGGCCACCAGGTTGGCGTCGATCACCACCGTGTAATCCTTGGCCGCTTCCACATACGGATAGCGCAGGGTCTTGCCGTCTTCCGACAGCGACCAGCTGCTGTCGCCGTTGCCGACCTTTTCCTCGAAGCGCACCAGCGCATCGAAATCCTGCGTGCCGACCAGCGGGCGAGTGAATTCCAGTGCCAGCGCAACGCCGTCGCTGGACTCGTCGGGATAGGCGCGTGCCAGCGCGAAGCCACTGATCGCCTGCCGATCGGCCTTGATGGCCTGGCCGCTGGCCGCCGGCAGCTGGCCGCTCTCGTTGCGCCGGCAGGCAACGCTGCCGATCGCCAGCGCGAGCATCACCAGCCACAGCAGCAGCCGCGTCGCCGACCGCTTCATCCCTGATCGCTGCCTGTCCATATCCGCCGTCCGTTGATGGAAGACGGCAGTATAGCCAGTCGCACTGGCGTTCCGACGTGGCGGCGGCGACTGCCGACAGCAGCGGTCGCCCCTATCCACGCGGCCGATAGGCGTATCGCCTGCCGGCGTGTCATTCGGCTGGCGGTGCTGGCGTGGTGTCGCCTCCGCGCAGCAGCTGGCGCATGTACAAGGCGGTCAGTCCCGGGCGGTCGGGCCGCAGGCAGGCCTGCACATTGGCTGCGCCCGGGCCTTCGCGGGTATAGCCCTGGGCATCGACGTCCAGATGCAACGGCGTCGTCGGGCAGACGCTGGGATCCAGCAGCCAGGCCACCGGCACCACATCGAACAGGGTCGGGGTGGCGCTGGCCCAGGGCTGGTCGGTATTGCGCCATTGGTAATAGAGCTGGGTCAGCGCGTCGGTCAGGCCGTCGCCATGCGCGAACAAGGCGATCCGCTCCGGTTCCTCCAACGGCAGCTGGGTGGCGTCCAACGGCATCAGCACGATCGGCACGCCGGCGGCGAACACGCGCTGGGCCGCAGGCACGTCGGCCAGGATGTTGTACTCGGCCGCCGGCGGGCTGGCCGGGCGATACGGCGACTTGCCATAGCCGACGCGTACCGAACCCCCCATCGCCACGATGCGTTTGAGCTTGGCGAAGCCAGCCGGGTCGCGTTGCTGCGCCAGCGCCACGTCGGTCATCGGGCCAAGCACCAATACGGTGACCTGCCCCGGATAGCGGCGTGCCTGCTGCAGGATGAACGCCGATGCCTGCGGCAGCGCGCGCGGCAACCTGCCCTGCGCGGCCCAGCGCGCCTGGCTGAAGGGGATGCTGCTGGTGGTCGGCATCCCGATCGCCAGCGGCACCTCGCCGCGCCCGGCCTGCTGCAACAAGCGTTGCAACAGGCGCACGCGCAGGGGGGTGTCGCCCCAGGCCGAGGCGATCCCCAGCACCTGCAACTGCGGGCTGCGCAGCAGCAGCCCCAGCGCGAAGGCATCGTCGATGTCATCGCCGATATCGGTGGACACCACCACCCGCTCGAAGCCGGGCGCGCCGGCCTCGTCCGCCGGGGTGGTGGCCACCGGTGCCTGCGCGGCGGCCGCGCCGGCCAGCCAGCACATTGCCGCCAGCACCCACCTGTTCGTCTGCATCCCGCCCATCGCCCTGCCTCGCTGCATAAAAAAACCGCCGGCAGGATAGCCGGCGGTTCGCTTGCCTCACACCACGCCAGGATCAGAAGTTGGCGCGGAACTGCGCACCGACGATGCGCGGATCGTTGATGAAGCCGGTGAGGTTGTTGAAGTCGATCGCACCGGTGGCGCGGATCTGGTTGGTGCAGTTGCGGCAGAACACCGACACCTCGTAGGCACCCGCATCCCAGCTGTAACCGATCTTGGCGCCGCCTTCGACCAGCGGCTGGCCGACGAACTCGCGCGAGTCGTACAGGAAGAAATTGACTTCGCTGCGGTAGGACCAGTCGGTGTAGAAGAACAGCTCGCTGGCATCGCTCAGCGGGATGCCGTAACGCAAGGTGGCATTGGCCATCCACTTGGCCGCCTGCGGCAGCGCATTGCCGTCGATCTCCGCACGGCCGGCGGCATTGATCGGGTCGGTCACGGTGCAGGTGCGGCAGATGCCCACCGACAAGCCCGGATCGTCGATACGGGTCCAGTTGTAGGCGCCGCCAGCGGTCACCCGCAGGTTCTGGGTGATCAGCGCCTCGAAGTCGAACTCGGCGCCGCGCGCCTTGGTCTTGTCGGCATTGAGCAGGCGGATGTCGTTGGAGGCGCCGCCCACCGCGGTCAGTTGCTGGTTCTTGACCCGGAAATCGTAGACATCGAAGCTCAGCCGCGCACGATTGTCGAACAGGTCGGACTTGATGCCGACTTCGAACGAATCCACCGTCTCCGGCTGCGCCACGGTCAGCGGCGCGGTGGCCGACGGCACGCCGAAGCTGGCGCCGCGGAAACCGCGCGCGGCACGTGCGTAGACGTTGACGTTGTCGTTGAGCACGAACGTCGCGGCCAGGTCGCCGGTGACCTTGGAGTTGTCGGTCTCGCCGTTGGACGGGGTCTGCAGGGTGACGCGATCCAGCGCCAGCACGTCGAAGGTCTTCTTGTCGTAGGTGTAGCGGATACCGGCCCGCAGGTTGAGGCGATCGCTGGCCGCATAGTTCAACGAGCCGAACGCCGCCCACGAGGTATTGCGCTGGCGGGTCAGCTGGTAGCTGGCCAGATCGCCGCCGCTGAGCGTGTTGTAGGTGTAGTTTTCGCCTTCCACGTCGTCATGGAAGTAGTACAGACCGGCCTGCCAGTTGAGCGGGCCGCTGTACTGCGATTCGGCACGCAGTTCCTGGCTGTACTGGTCCAGGCTTTTGATGCCGCCGGCGGTCTCCACCGGGAACGGGATCACGCCCGGGCCGGACGGCGGTGCGAACACCGCGCCGTAGCCACCGTCGATGTCGCCACGGCTGTAGTACTTGCCGATGCCCTCATACGCGGTGATCGAATGCAGGGCGATATCGCCCAGGTCCCAGGTCAGGTTGGCGCTGCCGCCGTAGGTCTGCAGTTCCTGTTGGTTGCCGCCGTCGATCTCGGACTTCTCCGGATCGAAGCCGTCTACCAGCTGGTTGGTGCCCGGCTTGAAGATGTTGGCGCGGAACAGCCGCGCGGTGCCGTCGAGGTGACGCGCATGCGCGTTGAACAGCGCGCTGAAGTCGTCGCTGGCCTGGTACAGCAGCTGCAGACGCACGGCCGAATCGGTATAGCCTTCCAGATCGCGGCCGTCGCGGTTCTCCACCCAGCCGTCGCGGCGCTGGCCCAGCGTGGACAGGCGCGCCGCCCAGTGGTCGCCCATGGCGATGCTGAGACCGCTTTCCAGCGTCATCGTGCCGTAGGTGCCGTAGGACAGGCTGGCGTAGCCGTCGTTGGCGCCGATGGTCGGCTTGACCGAATTGAACTTGACCACGCCGGCCGGCGTGTTGCGGCCGAACAAGGTACCCTGCGGGCCGCGCAGCACTTCCAGGCCCTCCAGGTCGAAGATCGGGAAGCCCTTCAGGAAGGCGTTTTCCTGCACCACGTCGTCATAGATCAGCGACACCGGCTGCGAGGCATAGGTATTGAAATCGGTATTGCCGTAGCCGCGGATATAGACGCGCGGGAACACACGGCCGTTGGACGATTCGATGTTCAGGCTGGGCGCCTTGCCGGCCAGCACGCGGATATCCGAGCCGCTGGTGGACATGACGTCCAGATATTCCGGCCGCAACACCGAGGCCGATACCGGCACCGACTTGGAATCTTCCGAGCGGCGCTCGACCGTCACCTTGACTGCATCCAGGCGCACGACGCCGTCGTCGCTGGAGGCCTGCTGAGCAGCGGCATGGAACGGAAGAAGGGAAGCGACGGCAACGGCAAGCGCGCTGACCTGAAGCGACCTGATGGGCGACATGGAAAGACTCCGGAGGCAGGTGGTGAGGCGGCTGAGGCTGTATGCCGCAATGCAACAGAATTAACACGTTTTACACAATTAAGGCAGCCCGCGTACGAAAAATCTTCCCAAATGCGCCGAGCCGCTCTAATTATTGCAACACTCTTCTGCTAGCCACTCCGCTACACCCGTCACAGGTCATGCCTCGGTACATCTCAGTCCGCTGAAACGCTCGCCGCCGGAACCCGCACCCAGCCCTCCATCAGGACGCGCGCACTGCGGCTCATCACCGCCTTGGTCACTTGCCACTGACCATCGACCAGGGCCGCTTCCGCGCCCACCCGCAGCGCGCCGGACGGATGGCCGAAACGTACCGCCGACCGATCGGCGCCGCCTGCCGCCAGGTTGACCAAGGTGCCTGGGATGGCAGCGGCGGTGCCGATCGCCACCGCTGCCGTGCCCATCATCGCGTGATGTAGCTTGCCCATCGACATGGCCCTGACCAGCAGGTCGATCTCGCCGGCGCGCACCGGCTTGCCGCTGGAGGCGGTGTAATCGGCCGGCGGTGCGACGAACGCCACCTTCGGTGTGTGCTGGCGCGTGGCGGCGTCCTCGACCCGGCCAATCAGCCCCATCCGCACCGCACCGTGGGCACGCAGGGTTTCGAACATCGTCAGCGCACGCGGATCGCTGTTGATCGCATCCTGCAGCTCGGTGCCGGTGTATCCCAGGTCGCGCGCGTTGACGAAGATGGTCGGGATGCCGGCGTTGATCAAGGTTGCATCGATCGTGCCCAAGCCGGGCACCTCCAGCCGGTCGACCAGGTTGCCGGTCGGAAACATCGCTCCCCCCTCGCCCTCGCCTTCGTCGGCGGGGTCGAGGAATTCCAGCTGCACTTCGGCGGCCGGGAAGGTCACGCCATCCAGTTCGAAGTCGCCGCTCTCCTGCACCTGCCCGCCGCGCATCGGCACATGGGCGATGATGGTCTTGCCGATATTGGCCTGCCAGATCCGCACCGTGGCGACCCCATCGCGCGGGATGCGCGCCGCATCCACCAGGCCATTGGCGATCGCGAACGGCCCGACCGCGGCCGACAGATTGCCGCAGTTGCCGCTCCAGTCGACGAACGCACTGTCGATGGCGACCTGCCCGAACAGATAGTCCACGTCATGCGCGGCGCGCGCGCTCGCCGCCACGATCACCGTCTTGCTGGTGCTCGAGGTCGCACCGCCCATGCCATCGATCTGCTTGCCATAGGGATCGGGGCTGCCGATCACCCGCATCAATAGCGCGTCGCGTGCCAGCCCGGGCTGCTGTGCGGCGACAGGCAGGTCCTGCAGGCGGAAGAACACGCCCTTGCTGGTACCGCCACGCACGTAGGTGGCAGGAATGCGGAGTTGCGGGGCGAATGACATGGGAGGTTCCTCGGGGATGACGTACGTCGCGGCGGTGAGAGACGGCTTGAAGACAGCGATGCTGCGTGGCGATCCCTCGGCAGGCAGCGGCCAGACAGTGGCGCAACATGCGCGGCGCGCCAATGGCAGGGAGGCCATCGGCGCTTGACCATCGCGACCGGGCTGCCTGCTGTGGTCGTGCCCTAGGCTGCCTTGCTCGCTTCCAGAAAATCCTGCGCAAAGCGTTGCAACACGCCGCCGGCTTCGTAGATGGACACCTCCTCGGCCGTATCCAGGCGGCACGTCACCGGCACCTGCAGCTGGGTACCATCGCGGCGGTGGAGGCACAGCGTCAGCGTCGCGCCGGGCGTGCGTGCACCGAGAACATCGAACGTCTCGCTGCCATCGATCGCCAGCGTGGTGCGGTTGCTGCCCGGCTTGAACTCCAACGGCAACACACCCATACCGATCAGATTGGTGCGATGGATCCGCTCGAAGCCCTCGGCCACGATCGCCTCCACACCGGCCAGGCGCACACCCTTGGCCGCCCAGTCGCGCGAGGAGCCCTGGCCGTAGTCGGCACCAGCGATGATGATCAACGGCTGCTTGCGTTGCATGTAAGTCTCGATCGCCTCCCACATGCGCAGCACCTGCCCCTCCGGTTCCAGGCGCGCCAGCGAACCCTGCTTCACCTGGCCATCGACCACCGCCATTTCGTTGATCAACTTCGGATTGGCGAAGGTGGCGCGCTGAGCGGTCAGATGGTCGCCGCGATGGGTGGCGTAGGAATTGAAGTCCTCTTCCGGCACGCCCATGCTGGCCAGATACTCGCCTGCGGCGCTGCTGGCGAGAATGGCGTTGGACGGCGACAGATGGTCGGTGGTGATGTTATCGCCAAGCACCGCCAGCGGCCGCATGCCTTGCAAGGTGCGCTGCCCGGCCAGCGCACCTTCCCAGTACGGCGGTCGGCGGATGTAGGTACTCATCGGCCGCCAGTCGTACAACGGGCTGACCCGCGCGCCCTGCCCGGCCGGGCGCGCGAACATCGGCGCGTAGACGCTGCGGAAATGCTCCGGCCTGACGCTGCGCGCCACCACCGCATCGATCTCCGCATCGCTGGGCCACAGGTCCTGCAAGGTCACCGGCACGCCATCGGCATCGATGCCAAGCACGTCCTTTTCGATATCGAAGCGCACGGTGCCGGCGATGGCATAGGCCACCACCAGCGGCGGCGAGGCCAGGAATGCCTGCTTGGCATACGGATGGATGCGGCCATCGAAATTGCGATTGCCCGACAACACCGCAGTCGCATACAGATCGCGGTCGATGATCTCCTGCTGAATCGCCGGATCCAGCGCACCGCTCATGCCGTTGCAGGTAGTGCAGGCGAAAGCGACGATGCCAAAGCCCAGGCGTTCCAGCTCGCCCAGCAGACCGGCTTCTTCCAGGTACAGCTGCACCGCCTTGGAGCCGGGCGCCAGCGAACTCTTGACCCAGGGCTTGCGGGTGAGTCCGCGTGCATTGGCGTTGCGCGCCAGCAGGCCGGCGGCAATCACGTTGCGCGGATTGGAAGTATTCGTGCACGAGGTGATCGCGGCGATGATCACTGCGCCGTCCGGCATCTGCCCAGGCACGTCGTCCCACTGGCCAGCGATGCCGGCACTGGCCAGCGCGGTGGTGGCCACGCGCTTGTGCGGATTGGAGGGACCGGCCATGTTGCGCACCACGCTCGACAGATCGAACTGCAGCACGCGCTCGTACTGCGCGTCGACCAGCGCGTCGGCCCAGAGCCCGGCCTGGCGCGCATAGGCCTCCACCAGCGCCACCTGGCTGTCCTCGCGACCGGTCAGGCGCAGATAGTCCAGGGTCTGCTGGTCGATATAGAACATCGCCGCGGTGGCGCCAAATTCCGGCGTCATATTGGAGATGGTCGCGCGATCGCCGATGGTCAGCGCGCTGGCGCCGGCGCCATAGAACTCCAGATAAGCACCGACCACGCGCTGCTGGCGCAGGAATTCGGTCAGCGCAAGCACGATATCGGTGGCGGTGATGCCCGCCGCCGGCCGCCCCAGCAGTTCCACGCCGACGATGTCCGGCAGCCGCATCCACGAGGCGCGCCCCAGCATCACGTTTTCCGCTTCCAGGCCGCCCACGCCCACCGCGATCACGCCCAGCGCATCCACATGCGGCGTGTGGCTATCGGTGCCCACACAGGTGTCCGGGAAGGCGACACCGTCGCGCACATCGATGACTGGCGACATCTTCTCCAGATTGATCTGGTGCATGATCCCGTTACCCGGCGGAATCACCTCCACGTTCTCGAACGCGCGCTTGGTCCATTCGATGAAATGGAAGCGATCGGCATTGCGCCGGTCCTCGACCGCGCGGTTGCGCGCGAATGCTTGCGGATCGGAGCCGGGATACTCGACCGCCAGCGAGTGGTCGACGATCAATTGCACCGGCACCACCGGATTGACCTGGGCCGGATCCCCGCCCTGCTCGGCGATGGCGTCGCGCAAGCCGGCCAGGTCCACCAACGCGGTCTGGCCGAGGATGTCATGGCAGACCACCCGCCCCGGGAACCACGGGAAATCCAGATCGCGCCGGCGCTCGATCAGCTGCCGCAGGTACTCCTGCAGCCGCTGCGGTTCGGCGCGACGCACCAGGTTTTCGGCATGCACACGGGCGGTGTACGGCAGCGTGGCGTAGGCGCCAGGCTGCAGCGCATCGACCGCGTCGCGCGCATCGAAGTAGTCCAGGGAAGTGCCCGGCAAGGGCGTGCGGTACTGGCTATTCATGGCTAGCGATATCACAAAGCGGGCGGGGTCTATTGCGGAGTCTGTTGCGGGCTCTGTTGCGGGTATTGCTATTCACCACGTACGTCTCGCCTCTCTCCCTTCTCCCGCAAAGCGGGAGAAGGTGCCCGAAGGGCGGATGAGGGCCGCTCGCAGGCAGCGATACTCAGGAGCGCTGATCCAACGGCACGAACACCTGATCCTCTGGACCGGTGTAATGCGCAGAAGGCCGAATGATCTTGCCGTCGATACGCTGCTCGATGATGTGCGCGCTCCAGCCGGCGGTACGCGCCAGCACGAACAATGGGGTGAACATCGCCGTCGGCACGCCCATCATGTGGTAGCTCACCGCGCTGAACCAGTCGAGGTTGGGGAACATCTTCTTGATGTCCCACATCACCGTTTCCAGGCGTTCGGCGATGTCGTACATCTTGCGGCTGCCCTGCTCGTCGGACAGTTCGCGCGCCACCTCCTTGATCACCTTGTTGCGCGGATCGGACACGGTATAGACCGGATGGCCGAAGCCGATCACCACTTCCTTGCGCTCCACGCGGGCCTTGATGTCGGCCTCGGCCTCGTCGGGGGTGTCGTAGCGCTTCTGCACTTCGAACGCCACCTCGTTGGCGCCACCATGCTTGGGACCGCGTAGCGCACCGATGCCGCCGGCGATGGCGCTGTACATATCGCTGCCGGTACCGGCGATCACCCGGCAGGCGAACGTGGACGCGTTGAACTCATGCTCAGCGTACAGGATCAGGCTGGTGTGCATCGCCCGCACCCACGAGTCCTTCGGCGCAAACCCGTGCAGCAGATGCAGGAAATGCCCGCCGATGGAATCGTCGTCGGTCTCGACCTCGATGCGCTTGCCGTTGTGGCTGTAGTGGTACCAATACAGCAGCATCGAGCCCAGCGAGGCCATCAGTTTGTCGGCGATATCGCGCGCGCCGGGATGGTTGTGGTCGTCCTTTTCCGGCTGCAGGCAGCCCAGCACCGACACCCCGGTGCGCATCACATCCATCGGATGCGCCGACGGCGGCAACTGCTCCAGTGCCGCCTTCACCCCGGCAGGCACGCCGCGCAGCGAGCGCAGCTTGGCCTTGTAACCGCGCAGCTCGCCGCTATTGGGCAGCTTGCCGTGCACCAGCAGGTAGGCGATCTCTTCGAACTCGCTGGTGGTGGCCAGATCGAGGATGTCGTAGCCGCGGTAATGCAGGTCGTTGCCGCTGCGGCCCACCGTGCACAACGCGGTATTGCCGGCGGCCGTGCCGGACAGGGCCACAGACTTCTTCGGCTTGAAGGCGGGTGCAGGCTGCGAAGTGGTGCTGTCGTTCATGCAAAATCTCCAGGGGTGCGGTCTTAGCGACGCATGTGGATCAAGGGGCGGATTGGGCGGCAGGACTGCCGCCGGCGCGCTCGAGCAACTGCTGCAACATGGCGATCTGGCGGTTCTGCTGCTCCACCAGAGTGGCCCAGTCCTGCTCGCGCAGCTGATTGAGCTTTTCGTGCACTTGCAGGATTTCCAGTTCGGATTTGATGTTCACTTCGTAATCGTTCTGCGCACGCAGGCGGTCCACCGCCGCCTGACGGTTCTGGCTCATCATGATCACCGGCGCCTGGATCGCCGCCAGGCAGGACAGCACCAGATTGAGCAGAATGTAGGGATACGGATCGAAGGCATGCGTCAGCACCAGACTGTTGAGCGCGATCCACAGCAACAGCACCGCACAAAAGCCCAGGATGAAGTTCCAACTGCCACCGATCTCGGCAACGCGATCGGCGATGCGCTCGCCCAGCGAGCGGTCCCGATCGGCCTGCTTGACGATGTCGCGCGCCACATGCCGCCGGGCGATGAACCGCTCCACCACCTCGCGCTCGGCCTGGGGCAGGCTCTCCAGCTCGGTCTGCAGCAGCTGTTGCGCCGTCTTGCGGCGATCGATGCGGCCGCGCGGGCGCGCGGTGGCGGCGTGTTGCGTGTTCATGCACGGACTCGGGCAAGGGAGGCAGGCGTGAATCATGCGCCCTTGCGGGCAAACAGCGCATCCAGGCGCTGTTCGTAGTCGTGGTAGCCGATGCGCTCGTACAGCTCTTCGCGCGTCTGCATCGTCTCCAGCACGGCTTGCTGGTGGCCGTCGCGGCGGACCGCCGTGTACACCGCTTCGGCGGCCTTGTTGGCCGCACGGAAGGCCGACAGCGGGAACAACTGGATCGCCACCCCCGCCTGTGCCAACTGCTCGCGCGTGAACAGCGGGGTCTTGCCGAACTCGGTGATATTGGCCAGCACCGGCACCTGCACCGCCTGCACGAAGCGCTGATAGGTCTGCAGATCGTAGGCGGCCTCGGCAAAGATGCCGTCCGCCCCGGCCTCCACGCAGGCGATCGCACGTTCGATCGCCGCGTCCACGCCCTCCATCTGGATCGCGTCGGTGCGCGCGATCAGGAAGAAGTCCGGATCGGTCTTGGCATCGGCCGCAGCCTTGACCCGATCCACCATCTCGCCCTGACTGACGATCTCCTTGCCCGGCCGATGACCGCAGCGCTTGGCGCCGACCTGGTCTTCGATATGGCAACCAGCCGCACCGGCCTTGATCAGCGACTTGATCGTGCGTTCGATGTTGAACGCACTCGGGCCGAAGCCGGTGTCCACGTCCACCAGCAGCGGCAGCGCGCAGACATCGGTGATGCGGCGCACGTCGATCAATACGTCTTCGAGCGTGTTGATGCCCAGGTCCGGCAAGCCCAGCGAACCGGCCGCCACGCCGCCGCCGGACAAATAGATCGCCTGGAAGCCGGCACGCTCGGCCAGCAGGGCGTGATTGGCGTTGATCGCACCGATCACCTGCAGCGGTGACTCGGCAGCGAGCGCGACGCGGAAGCGGGCGCCAGCGGAGGCGGAAGGCGAGGCAGTCATGGCGGAATCCTGGGAAGGCAGACACCGACATGATCGCAAATCACATGCCAACCCCAAGTCATTGATTCGCAAGCCGCCACACGGCCATACGTTGCAACACTGAAACAACAAGCGCAACATCTGAAACACCCGTAACATTGCCGTCATGCCGCCCACATCCCCGCCCAACGCCGACACCGAGCTCCCAATCATCTGGACCGTCAGCGTCTCGCGCCTGACCGGCCTGCTGGCCGATGTCATTCCCGAATTCGACCAACGCGCGCGCATCGAGCAGGTCAATCTCGGCTTCGCCGAGGCGGTGGAGCGCATCGGCCAGCGCCTGCGCCGCGAGCGCTGCGACGTGCTGGTGGCCGGCGGCTCCAATGCCGCCTACCTGCGCAGCCGGTTGGCCTTGCCGCTGGCGCCCATCCAGGCCACCGGCTTCGATCTGCTGGAAGCCTTGGCGCGGGCGCGGCGCATCGGCCGCCGCATCGGCGTGGTCACCCACGCCAGCGACGTTCCCTCGTTCCGCAATTTCCAGGACAGCTTCGAACTGGATCTGGAACACCGCCGCTTCGTCACTGCAGAAGACGCACGCGACTGCATCGCCGATCTGCGCGCAGCCGGCATCGAGGTCATCGTCGGCACCGGCATGGCGATCGACTTCGCCGAACAGGCGGGGCTGCCCGGCGTATTGCTGTACTCGGCCGACTCGGTGCGGCAGGCACTGGAACAGGCGCTCGCACTGGCCGCGGCCGCGCGCGAGGACCGCAGCGGCGGCCGCGCGATCCGGCGAGCGCGACGCAGCGACGTGCTGCTCGGCGAAGACGCACCGATGCGCCAGGTGCGCGAGTTGGTGCAGTTGTACGCGCCGCACGCAGGCACCGTGCTGGTCAGCGGCGAGACCGGCACCGGCAAGGAATTGGTCGCCCGTCAGCTGCACGCCGGTAGCCGTCGCCGTGGTCGCTTCGTCGCCATCAACTGCGGCGCGATCAGCGAAGCGCTACTCGAGTCGGAGCTGTTCGGTTACAGCGACGGCGCCTTTACCGGCGCCCGTCGCGGCGGCCACACCGGCCTGATCGAAGCCGCCCACGCGGGCAGCCTGTTCCTGGACGAGATCGGCGAACTGCCATTGCCGTTGCAGACCCGGCTACTGCGGGTATTGGAAGAACGCGAAGTGCTGCGCGTGGGTGCCACCGTCCCTACACCCGTGGACGTACGCGTGATCGCTGCCAGCTTGCAGCCGCTACAGGACCTGGTCGCACAGGGGCGGTTCCGCCGCGACCTGTTCTATCGCCTGGCCGCCTTGCGCATCGTCTTGCCTGCACTGCGGCAGCGGCCCGACGCGATCGCCGAATTGCTCGCGCATTATTTCCAGCAGCTGGGCGGCATCGCCTCACCCCTCGCGCCGGAAACGCTGCAGTGGCTGCAGCGCTACGCCTGGCCAGGCAACGTCCGCGAACTGCGCAATCTGGTCGAGCGGCTGTGCATTCACTGGAAGGCGCAAGCACACCACCGCCTGAGCCTGGAACATTTGCAACGCTGGGCACCTGAACTGCTCGATGTGTACACCAGCAACGCTGGGGCTGCGACGCAGTCCTCAACGCCGGACGAGCTGACTGCATCGCGCAGGCAGCTCACCGCTGCGGCAGTGCGCGCAGCACTCGACAATGCCGGCGGCAATCGCACCCTCGCCGCTCAGGCATTGGGCGTATCGCGCACCACCCTATGGCGTTGGATACGCGGCGATCGTTGAGCCATCGACGCAACGCATCTCGTTAGCTTTCGCGACTTCGATCGCTCGCGCTCGCCGCCCGGACTGGACGCATATCACGCTTGAGTCCCGCTCCCGCGCACAGCAAGACATCACCGTAGCAACGGACATCGCTAGCAATCACATGTCTTGGATGCACTGCCTTATGCTCGATCAATCCACGGCATCGCAATGGCGATCAAGCCACATGCCATCGTCTTGGATAGCCGAGCGATCACACCAGGAGGGCAGCTGTGAAGATACGTATTTTCCTAGAAGGCAATGCCATCAACGAGATGCCCATCGATATCGCCAATAAATCGTTGCAGGCACTGCGAACAGATATTGCTGGCCTCGGTATCTCACTGCCACCGGCCTGGCAGTTCATGAAAATAGACGACGCGTTGCCTGTGGAAGCGGAACGCGGAATTCTCGCCAGCCTGATCGCCATCGACGGCAAGGTCACGATCGCAGCTGTACCGAAAGCCAAAACCGCTTTAAAGCCAGGCAAGAGCGCAGCAAAGGCCAACGCCAAGCCCGACGCAACGGTGTCAGCGACGCCGGCCAGTACGGGCAGGCATACGGACGCCAGCAGCGGCCGGTCCGGCACATCAACCCAGAAGGCTCCAGGCGCAACCGTATCGGACGCACCGTCGACGACACCAGCCAAGCCATCCACAACCACAACCACAATCAAAACCACAACCGCCAAGAGTACCGACGCATCTGCCACTCCAGATAAGACAGCAGCTCCCGCGCCCAAGGCGTCGCCAGTGCGCAAAAGCAACAAGCAAGCCTTGGTCGTCGACGCGCCGAAACCTCCAGAAGGCAAGCTGGAGGCCGACTCGTTTAAATCCTTCGAAGAACTCTGGAAGGCTGCACTGCAGAGCGGTGAGACAATCAAGAGTCCCAGCGGCACCCAGACCGCCTATTCGGTTTTCGACTCTGCGCGCAAGCGCGGAAAATTCCCGCTGTTGGTCAGGGCGGACAACGCGCTGTCGCTGAAGGACGAATCCATCTCGCTGGGGCTACCACACGACCCTGCCGCAGATGGCGCCGCAGTCAATCAAGCGTTGCAAGCCAGCATCCGAATCAATGTGCGCAGCGAGGATATCAAGGACGTCTGGGCCAGCGAGTCCTTGCTGCTGCGTGATCTGCACGGTTCATCTGCATTCAAGCTGGTCTACGCTGCGGGCGCAGAAGGTACTGTGGACGGCATCATGGTAGGCGGCGAAGACCACTTCTCCTATCAGAGCAGCAACCGGCAACTGACCAAGCAGCGGACACGCTCGGTGCATGTGTCCTCGGTACGTCGGGTGACCAAGGCTTCGATCACCCTGCCTCACGAGCTGATCCATGTTTCCGCGGACATCCAATCCGTCTTCGAGAATGCACTGGATACGCTTGAAGGGAGTGCAAACTTCGCTGGACAAAGCCCGCAGAATCCGGAACAAGCCCTAAGCGATGTGCTGCGCCTCCTTGGCTCCAAGGGCGCCCTGATTCCCAGGACGTATCTGCTTGGCGGGCAGATCACCATCAAAGACCAGATGCTAAGCGACCAATCGCTGACCTCCATCGAGGATGAGAAGAAGATCACGTTCGAACAGGACGTGGCAGCAGAGGTCAAGGAGGTGGGCGTCAAAGTCGATGCACAAACGCAGATTGGCAACGCGGACAACAAAGGGTCGAGCATCAGCAACAGCAAGCAGGCCGCAAGCAGGCGACTGCATATGATCGGCGGCGCCGCGGGGTTGGCGGAATCGCCGACAGAGTGGATCAAGTCGCTGGAGGATCCGACCACCTGGGACATCATTGGTTACGACAATTGCCTTCCGGTGTGGGAATTCTTCGATACTCCCTTACGTATGCGTTGGCGGACCTTCGCAAACCGCTTCAGGCAACTACTGGAGACAGAGATCAAAAGGGAATATGCGAAGCACGATAATCTGATCGGACTACTCACCGATCGGGCTCGGCTGCAGGAACGCGGCGCAGATTCGATTCGCGCCGCATTCGGCATTGCAAATCTGCCCAAGAGTTGCACGGTCCAGGAAACGCCCTGGCAGATCAGCGAGGATTGGAAGCTCACCGGCCTCTCCTCCAACCAGGCCGTGCAACTCGGGCAGGACGAAATGATCACCTACATCTCCATTTTCACTGCCTTTTCTCCACCTGGCACCTGGCAAGTCACCTCCGGGGGCCTGATGGAAAGCGAACTGCGTATGACGTTCACCCAGGAGTCTTTGCGAGGCATGTCGTGGCATGTGGACGTACAGAAGGCCAAACGCTCCGACATCGAGGTAGCACCGCGATTCCATGCGATCAACGCGCTCTATCAAGCAATGATCGCCTCGCCGAAATAATCAGACAGCCGCCAGCGGCCGAGTGCGGATCAGTAGCGACCAAAGCCTCGTACTGCAGCAGCTATCCAGAGCGCTCGGCCGCGCGCCTTTTGACCTGCTGACGACCATTGAATCGCTTCATCGATATGCGGTAATGAGGCACCTACCCACTATCGAGCACCCTGCTGATTCCCTGTACGTATCCACGCCTCCAGGCACTTCAGGCGATTGCCCCTCACATCTATGGCCCCCGCTGGCGAGCCCCCGCCGCGCGCGAGATCGGGGTTTCCTTGACAACGCTGGAGAGCTGGCTGGAGAACCGGGCGATCATGCCAGCCTCGTGCATCGAGGCAATCGTACAGCGCGCACGCACCCAAGCCAGAGACTGCCTGGCGCTCTGCGAGGCCATCGAAAGGATCGAGCGAGAGTCCGTATTTGACCTCTGATCCCATACGCAGACGCAAAAAAGCCGGCACTTGGCCGGCTTTTTCTTCGCGCTCTAATCCGTGGAACCATTGGATTTCGATGGTGGGCGGTACAGGGATCGAACCTGTGACCCTTGCCGTGTGAAGGCAATGCTCTACCGCTGAGCTAACCGCCCGATGACGCGAGCCGCCCATTATAGGGCGGCGGCGGCGATCGTCAACAGGCCGGACCCAGCTCTCTGGCGTCCGCGTGGTGCGCCGCCGCCAGCGCCTTTCACGTGATCTGGCACCTGCCGGGGATACGAAAGCACAGACGATGCGGCAAGCCGCGCTCACATCGTATGGGTCGGCTTGTCCGAGCCGGTCATGCCGGCCAGCAGGGTCTCGATCTTGCTGCGCACCGCTTCGCCCTCCTGTCCTTCGGGGAACTGCAGGCCGATGCCGGCCGGTCGGTTGCCCTGGGCGCCGGCCGGGGTGGTCCAGATGACCTTGGTCGCCAGGCCGAGGCGTTCGCTGGAATCGGGTAGCGACAGCATCAGGAAGATGTCATCGCCCAGCATGTAGCGTTTGGGCGTCGGGGCGAAGATCCCGCCGCCCTTCACGAACGGCATGTAGGCGCTATAGAGCGCGGCCTTGTCCTTCAGCGCCAATGACAGGATGCCCTGGCGTGCGTTCATTGCATTCATCGAGTTCCCCTAGATCGGGCCGGACGCGCTCCCTCGCGCCAGGCCAGCAACAATTCCGCCACGGCCAGATCGGCACGCACGGTGGTTCGCAACAGATCGCGGGTGCGATTGGCTTGATCGAACCAGGTCGCCAGCTTGTGCAAGTGCATCGGATCGGTCAAGCCGGCCGATGCCTGCGCCAGCACCAGGTCGGCGGCATGCCGCAGCCGCGCGTCGGCCTGGCCGTCGTTGGTCCAGCGTTGCGCCACGTCGACCGCACCGATGCGGCCGCTGGCGATGCGCTCCAGATCCTGCGCCACCGCCCGCCGCACCGCCAGACCATCCTCGCGCAGCCATTGCGCGGCCAACCCTGGATGGCCGCGGGCAGCCTCCAGCGCCTCCTGCGCAGCGCGCGCCTCCACCCCTTGCGCCAGCAGCCAGTCCAGCGCCTCGTGCGTTGGCGGCAGCTTGAACTCCAGCCGTTGGCAGCGGCTGCGGATGGTCGCCGGCAAGCGCGCCGGTTGCGCGCTGATCAACCACAGATAGCGCCCGGGCGCCGGCTCTTCCAGCGTCTTCAGCAAGGCATTGCAGGCGGCGCGATTGATCGCGTCGGCCGGATCGACGATCACCACCTGGGCGATGCCGTATTGCGGCGTCAGCGACAGCTTCTGCGAGATCTCGCGCACCTGCTCGATGATGATCTCGGTGCGCAGCTTGTCGCCGGTCCGGTTGGGAATGAAGGAGACCAGCTGCAGGTCCGGATGCGTGCCGGCGGCGATCAGCTGGCGGGTCCGCGCGGCCAGCGCCGGGTCGGGCGAGCTGGCCAGCACGTGTTCGGCCAGCGCCAGCGCGACTGCGCGCTTGCCCAGCCCTTCCGGACCGCAGATCAGCAGGCCATGGCCGAGCCTCCCGGCATCGAGCGCGGCGACGGTCTGGTCGTAGGCTCGCTGCTGCCAGGGCGCAAAGTCGGTCGGCGCGCTCATCGGCCGGCCTCCGTCTGCGGCTGGCGGCGGCGCTGCAGGTAGCGCGCCACCGCGGCGTTGTGCTCGTCCAGCGTGGCGGAAAAGGCATGCGCGCCGCTGCCGTCGCCGACCGCGACGAAGTACAGCGCATCGCCCGGCGCCGGGCGCACTGCCGCCAGCAGGGCTTGCCGGCCCGGCATCGCGATCGGCGTCGGCGTCAGTCCGGTCCGGGTATAGGTGTTGTAGGGCGTGTCGGTGGTCAGGTCGCTGCGGCGGATATTGCCGTCGTAGCGGCTGCCGATGCCGTAGATCACCGTCGGGTCGGTCTGCAGCTTCATGCCCAGCTGCAGGCGCCGCAGGAACACGCCGGCGATCTGCGGCCGCTCGCTGCCCAGCGCGGTTTCCTTTTCGATGATCGAGGCCAGGATCAGTGCCTGCTCCGGCGAGGCGAGCGGCAGATCGGGCGCACGCTGCGCCCAGGCCTGCGCCAATGCCTGCTCCATCGCGGCGTGTGCGCGGCGCAGGATGTCCAGGTCGCTGTCGCCACGCTGGTACAGATAGGTTTCCGGCAGGAAGCGCCCTTCCGGGTGCTGCCCCGGTGCGCCCAGGCGCGCCATCAACGCGCCATCGTCCAGCGTGCCCAGGGTCTGCCGTAGCGGCGTGGCGGTGGCCAGGGCCGCACGCAGCTGGCGGAAGTTCCAGCCTTCCACCACGGTGAAACGGTACTGGATCACCCGCCCCTGGCGCATATTGGTCAACAGCGCGCGCGGCGACAACGCCGGGCTCAGCGCATACTCGCCGACCTTGAGCTTGCCAGCGGCATCGACCTGGCGCGCCAGCAACTGCCACTCCAGCGTCGTGCCTGCAGTCACGCCGGCCTCGCGCAGGCGGTGCAGCGCAGTCTTGAGCGAGTCGCCCGGTGCGATCACCACGCTGGGCGCGCGCGCGTTCACCGGCGTGTCGGCGAAATAGGCGTAATGCCGCCAAGCCACCAGCGCCAGGATCGCCAGCAGCACGACGGACAACAGCCCCGTCCCCAGCACGGCCAGACACCCGCGTTTGCCAGTCACCGTCACCGCTCCCTTGTCATTGCGTACTCGGCGCGCAGGATACCGCGCGGCAGTGATGTCCCGTTGAAGCGCTCATGCCGGATCCAGCGCACGCAGCAGCCCGCGCGCCTTGGCGCGGGTCTCGTCCAGTTCGCGTTGGGGGTCCGAATCGACGACGATGCCGGCGCCGGTGCGGAAGCGCACCTGGGTGCCGGCCACCTCGGCGGTGCGGATCAGGATGTTCAGATCCAGGTCGCCATCGCGATTGAGCCAGCCGAACGCGCCGGTGTAGGCGCCGCGCGCGACCTGTTCGAGCTCGGCGATGATCTGCATGCAGCGCACCTTCGGGCAGCCGGTAATGGTGCCGCCAGGGAAAACCGCCGCGATCACCTCGCCCGGACTCACATCCGCACGCAAACATCCGCGCACGTTGCTGACGATGTGGTGCACATGCGCGTAGCTTTCCACGCCCATCAGTTCGTCCACCTCCACCGTGCCTGGCGCGCACAACCGCCCCAGGTCGTTGCGCTCCAGGTCGATCAGCATCACGTGCTCGGCGCGCTCCTTCGGGTGACCGACCAGTTCGCGGATGTGCTCAGCATCGTCGTCGCCGGCAAAGCGCGCGCGCGTGCCTGCGATCGGGCGTGTCTGCACCAGCTCGCCCTGCACCGAGACCAGCCGCTCTGGCGAGGAGCTGACCACCGCACGGCCGGCAGCGACGAACAGTCCGGCGAACGGCGCCGGGTTGGCGATGCGCAGGCGCGCGTGCAACGCGGCTGGCGCCACGGCGACATCGAACCGCGCACTCCAGGCACGCGAGATATTGGCCTGGAACACATCGCCGGCAGCCAGGTAGTCGAGCACCCGCGCCACCGCGGCGGTGAAGTCCTGCGGCACATCCTCGTCGACGGCTGCCGGCCCGACCCAGGCCGGCAGTGGCGGCAGCGTGGCGCACGCAAGGATGTCGTCGGCGATGCGGGCCAATAGATCCTCCCGCCCCGGTTCGGCCAGCGCCACGCACTGACCGCTGCTGCGGTCGCGCAACACCGCGGCCGGCGTGCGCAGCGCCAACGCCGACGGCAGGCCATCCGTGCGCGCGGGCAACTGCAGCACAGGCTCGACCTGCGCGGCCAGCTCGTAGTCCAGCAACAGTGCCCAACCGCCGCGGAAGGGCCACGGGCTGGTGGCATCGCGCGGCACGCGCAGCGCCCGCCAGGCCGCATCCAGCGCCGCCAGAAAGCCGCCTGCGCGGACCTGGCCTGCCTCATCGCGCACACGGCCGTCCACATCCAGCTGCAGACGGCCGCCGTCGGCCAACAGCAGCATGTCCCAGCGGCCATGCGCGGTGCCGCATGCAGTGGATTCCAGCAAGACCGGATAGCGCTGCGGCGCGAGCCGATGCAAGGCCAGCAGATCGACGTCCGCGTGCAAGGGTCTGGTCAGCGTCATCGGCCTGGGGTGGCGTGGGTGCGGGAGACGGGCATGGCACGCGGGCGATGCACTGACCGCGCGCGCGAACCGGGGATGGTGGTGGAAGCAGGCAACGCAGGCGGACGTGGCGAGCGACCATGTCCTGCGCTTGAAGGCGCCGAAGCGGCCGGGCGGCCGCCGGGCGAACGCTGGCTTAGACGCGCTGGAATACCAGCGTGCCGTTGGTGCCGCCGAAGCCGAAGCCGTTGGACATCACCACGTCGACCTTGGCCTCGCGCGCCACATTCGGCACATAGTCCAGATCGCAGCCTTCGCTGGGCTGCTCCAGGTTGATGGTCGGCGGGATGATGCCGGTGTGCAGCGCCATCACCGAGAAGATCGCCTCGACGCCGCCAGCCGCGCCGAGCAGGTGGCCGGTCATCGACTTGGTCGAGCTGACCATGGTCTTGTAGGCGTGGTCGCCCAGGGCGCGCTTCATCGCCAGGGTCTCGGCCAGGTCGCCCAGCGGCGTGGAGGTGCCATGCGCGTTGAGGTAGCCGACCTGCTCGGGGTTGAGCTTGGCGTCGCGCAACGCGGCGTTCATGCTGCGTGCGGCGCCTTCGCCGTCCTCGCTGGGCGCGGTCATGTGGAAAGCATCGGAGCTGGCGCCGAAGCCGACCAGCTCGGCGTAGATCCGCGCGCCGCGCGCCTTGGCGTGTTCGTACTCTTCCAGCACCAGCACGCCGGCACCGTCGCCGAGCACGAAGCCGTCGCGCTGGGTATCCCACGGGCGCGACGCGCCGGCCGGATCGTCGTTGCGGGTGGACATGGCCTTCATCGAGCAGAAGCCGCCGACCGAGCTGGGCGAAGAGCCGCGCTCGGCGCCGCCGGCCAGCATCACGTCGGCATCGCCGTGCTGGATCATGCGCATCGCCGTACCGATCGAATGATTGGAGGTGGCGCAGGCCGACACCGCCGAGAACGTCGGTCCTTTCAGGCCTTTGATCAGGCTCACCTGGCCCGGCAACATGTTGATGATGGTACTGGGAACGTAGAACGGCGAGATCTTGCGCGCGCCGCCCTCGTGGAATTTGATGGTCTGTTCTTCAATGCCGAGCAGGCCGCCGATGCCCGAGCCCAGAATGGCTCCGATGCGTTCGGCATTGGCCTCGGTGATTTCCAGGCCGGAATCGTCCAGCGCCATGAACGAGGCGCCGACGCCGTAGTGGATGAAGGAATCCATCTTCTTGGCGTCCTTGGGAGACACGAAGATGGTGGGATCGAAGCCCTTGATCTCGCCGGCGATCTTGGTGGTGAACTGCGAGGCATCGATCTGCGTGATCGGGCCGATTCCTGAGCGCCCATGGATGATTCCATCCCAGCTGGTGGCCAGATCATTGCCCAGCGGCGACACCATGCCCATGCCGGTAACGACAACACGACGACTCATTGCAGATCTCCTCACCACCGGACGCATGGTGCTTGCAGTTTTGTGGTTTGTACTCGCAGCGGAAAAACACAGGGCCGCATCAGCGGCCCCATGGATGTCTGACGCAGCAGCGGCCATCGGCGCGCCACTGCCGCCAGGAACAACGCATCAGCTCTTGACGTGAGCCTTGACGTAATCGATCGCCTGCTGGACCGAGGTGATCTTCTCGGCTTCCTCGTCCGGGATTTCGCACTCGAACTCTTCTTCCAGCGCCATCACCAGCTCGACGGTGTCCAGCGAGTCGGCACCCAGGTCATCGACGAACGATGCGCTGGTGGTGACTTCCTCTTCCTTGACGCCGAGTTGCTCGACGACGATTTTCTTGACGCGTTCTTCGATGGTGCTCATTGAGATATCGCTCCAGATGGAGTAGTGGTGGTACAAAACAAACGCCATCGGGCTGCGATGGCCGCGTTGGATAGTGTAGTGGAAGCGCCCGGGCCTTGCATTGCATCACAAACCCCGGCCGATCAGCCACTTAGGCCTGCCTAGGGCATGTACATGCCACCGTTGACGTGCAGGGTCTCGCCAGTGATGTAGCGGGCGGTCGGGCCGGCCAGGAAGGCCACCGCGTTGGCGATGTCCTCGGCCTGGCCGAGATGACCCAGGGCGATCTGCTGCAGCAAGCCGGCCTTGGCCTCTTCCGGCAGCGCCTTGGTCATGTCGGTATCGATGAAGCCGGGCGCGACCACGTTGACGGTGACGCCGCGCGAACCGATCTCCTTGGCCAGCGACTTGGAGAAGGCGATGATGCCGGCCTTGGCTGCCGCGTAATTGGTCTGACCGGGATTGCCGGTCACGCCGACCACCGAGGCGATATTGATGATGCGGCCCTTGCGCGCCTTCATCATGCCGCGCATCACCGCTTTCGAGGTGCGGTAGACGCTGCTCAGATTGGTGTCGATGATCGACTGCCAGTCGTCGTCCTTCATCCGCATCAACAGATTGTCGCGGGTGATGCCGGCGTTGTTGACCAGGATCGAGACGGCGCCGAATTCCTTGCCGATCGCATCGATCAGCGACTCGATCGCGGCGGCATCGGTCACGTTGAGTTCGCGCCCATGGCCGCCATGGGCGGACAGGCGCTCGCCGATGGCGCTGGCACCGGCCGCCGAGGTGGCCGTGCCGATAACGGTGGCGCCGTGGGCGGCCAGGGTGTCGGCGATCGCCGCACCGATACCGCGGCTGGCACCGGTGACCAGGGCGATTTCGCCCTGCAAAGGCTTGCTCATGATGGCTGTTCCTCGAAGGGGGACGTCGCGATCATGGCCGCGAGCGTCGAGAGGGTCGTGCGGAAACTGCGTGGGTCGGTTCAGTGCACCCAGGCATCGAGCGCACCGGAGTACTCAGCGGGCGTGGCCAGCGAACGCGCGTCCAGCCCCTTGTCGATGCGCTTGATCAAGCCGCTCAGCACCTTGCCGGGGCCGCATTCGGCAACCCGAGTGATGCCGCGGGCAGCCAGCGTCTGCACGCAACCGGTCCATTGCACCGGCAGATACAGCTGCTGCACCAGCGCCTGGCGAATCGCCTCGCTGCCCTCATGCACACGCGCATCGACGTTCTGCACCACCGGGATCTGCGAGGCCTGCCAGCTCAGCCCGGCCATCGCCTCACCGAGCTGGTTGGCGGCATCGCGCATCAACGGCGTGTGCGAGGGAACGCTCACCGCCAGCTTGACCGCCTTGCGCACACCGCGCTCGGCCAGCAGCGCCAGCGCGCGATCCACCGCTGCGGCGTGGCCGCCGATGACGATCTGACCGGGCGAATTGAAGTTGGCCGGCACCACGACCTCGCTGCCGGACGCCTGCTCACAGACGTCCTGCACGACGGCATCCTCGGCGCCCAGGACCGCCGCCATTGCACCGACGCCGGCCGGCGCAGCGGCCTGCATGAACTGGCCGCGCAAGCGCACCAGGTGGGCGCCGTCGCGCAGCGACAAGGCACCAGAGGCGACCAGGGCGGTGTATTCGCCCAGGCTATGCCCGGCCAACAGCGACGGACGCTCGCCGCGCTGCGTGGTCCACAGCCGCCACACCGCCACACCCGCCGCCAGCAGCGCCGGCTGGGTATATTCGGTGCGATTGAGCATTTCTTCCGGGCCGCCCTGCGACAGCGCCCACAGGTCGACACCGGCGCCATCGGAGGCTTCGGCAAACGTTTCGCGAATCTGCGGATGCAGCTCGGACAGTTCGGCCAGCATCCCTAGGGACTGTGAGCCCTGCCCAGGGAAAACGAAGGCGAGAGTGGAGTCGGTCACGCGGTGGCTGCCCTACAAAAATCGAGCCGGGATGATACGTGCGAAATCGTCCTGGCGTCTGTACTGACGCGTATGCAAGCACCGGCCGGCACTGCCAGGGCGGCGGCTGCGCCGCTCTCGCAACCGACACCCCATGCGTGACTACCCGCCTTCGCCGCGCAGCACGCGCGGGCTGATCCGGCCGCCACCGCCCCGCGCGCGGACGTCGCATCGATGCACTCAGACAGACAAGGGAAACGCAGCCGCCTGTCCGTGCAGGCGCCCCTGCGCGTCGATCAGTTGCCAGACCACCCCATCGGTAATGGCGAAGCGGGTCCCGTCCTTGGCGATTCGGACACCCGCATAGTGCTTGACGTAACCATCGCGAGCGACCGCCGCGAGCAGGCGCTGGCGTTCTGCCTGTTCGGGACGCTCGGCAGACCGTCGCGAGGGCATCGCCATGAAGGCCTCCCAGTCATAACCGAACAGCCGCTGTGCGGTCAGATTGGCGTAGATGAACAGCGGGTCGGCGGCGGTGTCGTGCGCCAGCAGCGCAAACGGCGCCTGGCGATACAACCAGTCGGGCCCGAGCACCGGATCGGCAAGCAGCGGTTGGCCGAGCAGCCGATGGAAACTGCCGGTCAGCAGAGCGAAGAAGGCGGGATCGTCGGCGAGGCGCATGCGGCGAGGCTAACGCCTCCGCAGCCAAGGCCTGGCGCTGGACCGGCACGCCCGGCGCGGCGAACGAACAGTCGATCCCCGCGGCTGCAGCTGCCAGCGACGAGGCGCTCGGCGAGCCTGCGCCGCGAGCCAGGATGGCCGCTGGGTAGCCGACGATTCTCAAGACGTGACCGAGCACGATGTCCCTCGAGACGGGAGCAGCGGGGCAGCCGTCTTTCTGAGCGAAAGTATCGAGCGCACTCAGCAGTGCGGCATCACGCGCCACCGTGTATCGACGACGATCAGATCGATCGCATGGCGGCAGCTCGCCGCCAAGTGCGCTCGCCGCCCGAAGGACAGTGGGGACGCGTCGACCGCCGCCAAGGCAGGACGCGGCGTCCTCAGTAGCGCAGCAGCGCCGAGCCCCAGGTGAAACCGCCGCCGAAGGCTTCCAACAGCAGCAATTGGCCGCGTTGTACCCGCCCGGAGCGGACCGCCTCGTCCAGCGCCAGCGGCACCGAGGCCGAAGAGGTGTTGCCATGGCGATCGACCGTCACCACCACTTGCTCCATCGGCAGCTCCAGCCGTTTGGCGGTGGCTTCGATGATGCGCAGATTGGCTTGGTGCGGGATCAGCCAATCCAGGTCGTGCTTGTCCAGGCCGTTGGCGGCCAGGGTCTCGTCGACCACCGAATCCAGCGCCTTGACCGCGTATTTGAAGACGTCGTTGCCCTTCATCAACAGCGCGCCGCCGCCGTTCTTGCCTTCGCCGAAGCCCACCGACACGCCCACCGGATCCCACAACAGCTCCTTCTTGCTGCCATCGGCATGCAGGTGCGTGCTGAGGATGCCGGTGTCCTCGTCGGCCTTGAGCACCACCGCACCGGCACCGTCGCCGAACAGCACGCAGGTGGTGCGATCGGTCCAGTCGACGATCCGGGTCAAGGTCTCGGCACCGACGACCAGCACGGTCTTGGCATCGCCGCTGCGGACGAACTTGTCGGCCACGCTGAGCGCGTAGACGAAACCAGAGCACGCCGCATTGACATCCAGTGCGCCGCAGCCGAGCGCGCCCAGCCGGGCCTGCAGCAGGCAGGCGGTCGACGGGAAGATCAGGTCGGGCGTGGTCGTGCCGACGACAATCAGATCGATCTGCTCGGCAGTCACGCCGGCCGCTTCCATTGCCTTCAACGCGGCGAAATACGCCAGATCGCTGGTGGTCTGGTCGTCGGCGACGATGTGGCGCTCGCGGATGCCGGTGCGCGTGCGGATCCATTCATCGCTGGTGTCGACGATGGTGGCGAGATCATCGTTGGTCAACACCTTTTCGGGCAAATAGCTGCCCGTGCCCGCGATCCTGGAATAGATCCGCTTGCTCATAGTCTGTCCTGTTGCAGGAGCCGCGCGAGACTGGCGGCTCCGGGTGCTACATCGGGGGTCGCCCGCCGGCAATGCGCGGCGGGCGCCACGGATCAATCTTCCTGGACGACCGAGGACTTGGTCGTGATCACCTTCTTGCCGCGGTAGTAACCGTCAGCGGTGACATGGTGGCGCAGATGGGTCTCGCCGCTGGTCGGATCGGTCGACAGCTGCTTGGCGCTCAGGGCGTCGTGCGAACGACGCTGGCCGCGACGGGACGGGGTGACTCGGGATTTCTGCACAGCCATGGGATTGCTCCAAAACTCGGTTCGATAACGTGTCTGTTGAGTCGTACAGGACGCTGCCGCCCACGCCGACCCGTGTTTCCGCCCTTTACAGCGGCGGCTACTGTTTCTTCAACGCGGCCAGCGCCGCGAAGGGGCTGGCCTTGTCCTGCTCTTCCCGCGTCGGCACCCATTCGGCGTCGACCGCTTCACTCCCCGGCGCCATCGGCACGACCGGCACCGACAATACCAGCTCGTCTTCCACCAAATCCGCGACGCGCAGCATGCCATCGTCAGGCACCAGCAACGCCTCGTAATCAGGCGGCAACGCCGCTTCCTCGGCCTCGTCCCGGATCAGCCCCAGACGCTGACTGACCTGGACCGGAAACAGGAAGCGCTGCAGGCTGCGCTGGCAGGCCAGCGGAAGCGCGGCATCGACACTGAGCTGAATGTAGGCGACCTTCAGCAGGTCATCCTGGCCGAACTCGAGCGAATAACTGCATTCGCCCTCGGTATCGACCAGACTTCCCTGCAGACGCGTCATCGCGGAGAGCGGGATACGGCCATCGAAGCGCCTGCGCGCTGCGACCATCCGCCAAGCATCCAGCATTTCGGGCACGTTCGCGGACATAAGCCGCAGAATGTTAAAGACCCGGCGGCGGCGTGTCAAATCCAGTCCGGGTTTGCCCGCGCAACAGCCTCCAGGCAGACTCCCCTGCCCTTCCTGCGGGTTCGTCATCATGCCACGGCTGATCCTCGCCTCCACCTCGATGTATCGGCGCGCCTTGCTGGAGCGGCTGCAATTGCCTTTCGACACCGCTCGCCCGGACGTGGACGAGCAGCCGCAGCCGGGCGAGTCCCCGCATGCCCTGGCCGTGCGCCTGGCAGCCGAAAAGGCCGCCGCAGTGGCCACGCACGCGCCAGAGGCCTGGGTGATTGGCTCGGACCAGGTCGCCGATCTGGACGGCCAGGCCCTGGGCAAACCCGGCACCTTGGCGCAGGCGCACGCGCAATTGAGCGCCATGTCCGGCCACAGCGTCCGCTTCCATACCGCGGTCAGCCTGATCGGCCCGCAGCAGCACCTGCAGGCGCTGGATCTGACCGAGGTTCGACTGCGCTCATTGGCGCCGGCCGAGATCGAGCGCTACCTCGCCGCCGAGCCCGCACTGGACTGCGCCGGCAGTTTCAAATGCGAGGGACTGGGCATCACCCTGTTCGACGCCATCCACTCCAGCGATCCCACCGGACTGGTAGGACTCCCGTTGATCGCGCTGGCCGGGCTACTCCGGCAGGCGGGGTTCGCGCTGCCTTGAGCGCGCCCACCCGGGCTTGAACAGCCACCAGAACGAAGAGGCAGCGACGCAAGCTTGCGCTGCAGGCCTTCGCCCACCCCGTGCCGATGCATCTGCACGCATTGCACAGCCCCTTCGGCACCCGTTTAGCATGACCCGACCGCACCACTCCGCGGCCGCGATTCCAGACGTGCGCCGGTATGCAGCACGCGCGACCTGGCAGCCCTGAATCAGGGCTGGGAAATGCGCACCGGCTGCTCCCACCACTCTTCGACGCTACCGTCCTGGCCATGCAGCCGCAACCCCAGCCAGTGGGTGCCGGACGCCAGCGTACGGGTATCCAGCACAGCCTCGAAGCCGACCTGGGGGTGTTGCGGGTCGGTGGAGATCTTCCAGTACGGCCGAACGTCCAGCGTGCGCCCGTAGCGCGCCTTGGCGGCGACGCGCCCATCCAGCAGCACGTCCACGCCAGCCAGGCCGACTCCGTCCTTGAATGCCCAGCCGTTCACCTGCACCTGCCCGGATACGGTCGCGTCGGCAATCGGAGTGTCGACCCAGGCCATCGCTGGCGTGACGCATGGACCGGGCAGGCGCTGCGCCGGCAACTTGAACAGCAAAAAGCGCTGGTAACCGTGATCGATCGAAACCAGCGTCGGTGACGGCAGCGGACCGACCAGCGCGCAGATGGCGTGATAGCGCTTCAGGAGCTCGCGATAGCGCTGGTCGCTGGGCGACAACACCAGCAGCCGCGGCCGGCCTTCGGCATTGCCCAGCAGGCCCCACTGCAGCAGTTGCGCGCTGCGCCCATGACGCTCGTTCAACGGGGCGGGCAACACCGCGATCGCCGGGTTGCGCAACTGGTAACCAAGCTCGGCACCGACCTTGAAATTTTCCGCCAGCACGCGGGTGTCCGGCGGCATCTGCGCCAGCTCCCGGCGCACCGCCGCGGCCAGCTGCTCCCAGCCGGCGAAATTGCGCGGATAGTACTTCTCGCCTGCCGTGTGGGCGCGCAACGCAGGCACCGAGACAGCCAGGTAATAACCGTACGCGCCGATCGTGCCCACCAGCGCCATCCACCAGGCTGCGCGTCGCAGCCGCAATGGCCAGCGCATCAAGATGACCGGCACCGCTACCAGCAAGGACAGATAGCCCGGCAGCGGCCAATGGAAACTGATCCGTTCGCTATCGCTGAAGAAGCCCAGCAGGAAGATCGCCAGCGTCGAAATACCGCCCAGCAGACCGAAGTAGCGCCATTGCGCGCGCGAGCCGCCGCCGCTGCGGGTCCCCGCCAGGGCAACCTTGAGCATCGCCCAGGCCAGCAACGGCGTCACGAACGCGGCCTGGATCAACAGGAACCCAACCCCGGCGATCTGGAAACGCCACGGATGACGATCGACCAACTGGAATCGCAGCCCGGCATCGTCGTGATCGGTATTCCAGATCAACAGCGGCAACCAGCTGACAGCGCCGACCGTGAGCGCCATCCAGATGCGCGGATCGCGCAATACGGCGCGTCCTTGCGGGATGCACAGCAAGGCGATGCAGCCCACACCGATGACGCCAATGAAGCGATAGTGACTCAAGGCGCCGATGACCAAGCCGACAGCGAGCTCCAGCGCGCTGGTCGCGTCCACCTCGCGCAGCAGCCGGGCGCCGGCATCCATGCAGAGCACGGCCGCCAGCGCCAGCGGCACATCGGGCACGGCCAGAATGCCGAGCGTGGCCGACAGCGGCATCAGCAAGGTGAGGCTGCCGGCCTGCCAGCCCAGCGTGGAACCGAACCAGCGCGTGGCGATATGGGCAACCAGCCACGGCAGCAGCGCAGCGATCGCCAGGAACGGCAGCCGCAACGCCAGCAAATGGTGACCGCCCAGCGTCACGCCCAGTCGCGTCAGCCAAGCGGTCAATCCAGGCAGGTCGGAATACGCAGCGGCCAAGTGCTGGCCTTCCTGCCAATAGAACGCCTCGTCCACGAACAGCGGCAAGCGTGCCGCGATCAACAGCTTGACGGCTGTCGCCAGTGTCCACAGGATCACGAAGGTGCGTTGCGCGCGTTGATCCCCCTGCATTGCTTCTCGCACCCTTCTCATTCAATGGAATTGTGATGTCGACACCGCTGCGTTCCACGGAAATGCTAACCGATGCGCTGCGTGAGTCGTTGCGCCGGGCGCAGGATCAGGTCAATTCGCTGCTGCTGGGCAAGAGCCAGGAAGTGCGACTGGCCTTCGTGGCGCTGCTGTCCGGCGGTCATTTGCTGATCGAGGACCTGCCCGGCCTGGGCAAGACCACCCTCGCCCACGCCCTGGCATCCAGCCTGGGGCTGGGCTTCCAGCGTGTGCAATTCACCTCCGACCTGCTGCCTGCCGACGTCCTTGGCGTCTCCGTCTACGAAGCCGGCACCCGCCAGTTCCAGTTCCACCCCGGGCCGGTCTTCACCCATGTCCTGCTGGCCGACGAGATCAACCGTGCGCCGCCGCGCACGCAGAGCGCCTTGCTCGAGGCGATGGCCGAACAACAAGTCACCCTCGACGGGGTGACCCATCCCCTGCCGGAACCGTTTTGCGTGATCGCCACGCAGAATCCGGTCGATCTGTCGGGCACATTCCCGCTGCCCGATTCGCAGTTGGATCGGTTCCTGCTGCGGCTCAGCCTGGGCTACCCCAGTGCGGATGCCGAACGCGCGCTGCTGTCCGGCACCGACCGCCGCGAGCTGATTGCCCAGGCCACACCGCAACTCGGCGACACCGAGGTGGTGACGCTACGGCGGGCGGTCGGCCAGGTCCACGCCAGCGAGGCCCTGGTCGCCTACGTCCAGGCGCTGCTGCTGCGCAGCCGCCAACAAGCCGGCGTGCGCGTGGGTCTGTCCCCGCGCGCCGGCATCGCCCTGCTGCGCGCAGCCAAGGCCTATGCGCTGCTGCTCGGCCGTGGGCATGTGCTGCCCGAAGACGTGCAGGCGCTGTTCGTGGCCGTGGCAGGCCATCGCCTGGTGCCGGAGGCCGAGTCCTCGTCGGGGCCGGCGCTGGCCAAGTCGCTGCTGCACAGCGTGCCGGTGGACTGAGTCGGTGCGCGCCCGACTGCGCAGCGTCGGCCAGCGGCTCAGCCTGCTGGCGCGTCCGCGCACCCCAGAAACCTTGCCCATCGTGCTCGACCGGCGGCGCATCTACGTGCTGCCGACGCGCTTCGGGCTGTTCGTCGCCGCCCTGCTGGTGGCGATGCTGCTCGGTGCCCTCAACTACAACAACAACCCCGCCCTGCTGCTGGCCTTGTTGCTGGCCACCGCCGGCATCGCCAGCAGCATCCTCGCCCACCTGCAGCTGTCCGGCCTACGCGTGGAAGCCGTCTCGGCCGAACCCGTGGTCGCCGGCGAACCCTTGCGCATGCGCATCTCGCTGGCGCGGCGCGATCAACGTGCGCGTCGCGGCCTGCGTTTGGACCATCGACAGCAGAGCGCCGACTGCACGCTGATGGAACGCGACAGCGCCGAAGTGGATCTGCAGGTCCCGACCGAACGCCGGGGCTGGCAGGACATCGCGCGGATTCGTTTATCCACCACCCAACCGTTGGGCCTGGTGCGCGCCTGGTCCTGGGCATGGCCGGAGACGCCGCTGCTGGCCTATCCGCAACCAGAGCTGGCCGGCCCGCCCTTGCCCGACGGCAGCGGCGCGCCCAACCGGACGCGCCTGCACGCGCAGGGCGAAGAACTGCACCAGTTGCGGCCTTATCGGGCCGGCGACGCGCCGCGCACGATCGCCTGGAAGCACTCGGCGCGACGCGACAGCCTGCTGGTGCGCGAATACGAGCAACCCCTGGGCGTACAGGTGACGCTGGATTGGCGGGCCCTGGCCAGCCTCCCCTACGAACGCCGCATCTCCCGATTGGCACATTGGGTCAATCTGGCCGAGCGCGAGGGCCGGCGCTATCGCTTGCTGCTGCCCGGCCATCCGGTGCTCGGGCCGAGCCACGGACCGGCCCACCACCATCTCTGCCTGCGCGCACTGGCGCTGCTTCCCCATGCGTGACCCCGCGATCGCCATCACCCAGGCCAGCCGCGGCTGGATCCTCGCCACCACCTGGCTGGCGCTGGCGCCATTGCTGCTGCAGTTGCCCACGCTGCTCGCTGCCGCCATCGCGCTCGCAGCGTTGCTGGTGGGCCTGCTGAGTTGGCGTGGCACCCTGCTGGCACCGGTCCGTTTATTGCTGGTCGTGGCGGTGTTGGCCGCGGTCTATTGGCAGATCGGCATGCGCTTCGGCCGCGATACCGGCTGCGCAGTGCTGGCCGGCATGCTGGCGATCAAGACCTCGGAACTGCGCACGCTGCGCGACGCACGCAGCCTGCTGGGGTTTGCGCTGTTCGCGCCGTTTGCCGCGTTCCTGCTCGACCAGGGGCCGCTGACGATGGCGCTGGCGCTGCTGGCGGTACTCAGCACCTTGCTGTGCATGCAGCGGCTGGCTGACGAAGAGCACCACACGGCGACGCCTTCGCTCGGGTTTCAATTGCGCAGCGCCGGTCGCCTGGTCGCCATCGGGGTGCCGCTGGCGCTGGCCACGTTCTGGCTGCTGCCGCGGCTGGGCGCGCCGCTGTGGGGCGTGCCGGAGCGCGCGCTCACCCGCCCGGGCCTGTCGGACCACATGGAACCGGGCCAATGGCTCGACCTGATGGCCGACGACAGCCCCGCCCTACGCGTGCAATTCACCGGCCGCGTGCCGCCACCGGAGCAACGCTACTGGCGCGGCCCAGTGATGTGGGACTTCGACGGCCGCCGCTGGCAACACGGCCCATGGACCGGACGCAGCCAGCCGGCGAGCGTGGTTGCTGGCACGCAACGCTATCGCTATCGACTGGACTACGAGCCCACCGACCGTCGCCAACTGGTGGCGCTGGATTTGCCGACCGCTGCCGCTGCCAACACCGACCTGTCGCCCGACTACGAACTGACCGCGCGCCGCTCACTGACGGCGTTGACCCGCTGGGAACTCGAATCGACGCCACCGGTGCGCTTCGACACCGACCTGCCGCCCGCCCTGCGCGCGCGCGCATTGGCGCTGCCGCCCACCTACAATCCGCGCACGCTCGCCCTGGGCCGGCAATGGCGCACCGAGGCCGGCAACGACGATGCCGCGATCGTGCAACGCGCCCTGCGCTGGATCGGCAGCGACTTCGTGTACACGCTGGACACGCCGCTGGCAGGCCGCGACAGCGTCGACGAGTTCCTGTTCCAGCAAAAGGCCGGGTTCTGCGAGCATTTCAGCTCGTCGTTCGTGTTCCTGATGCGCGCGGCCGGCATTCCGGCACGCGTGGTCACCGGCTATGCCGGGGGCACCTACAACCGGCTCGGCAATTACTGGGTGGTGCGGCGGATGGACGCGCATGCCTGGAGCGAAGTGTGGCTGCGCGATCGTGGCTGGGTGCGCGTCGACCCAACCGCTGCGGTTGCACCCGAGCGCGTCTACGACACGCTGGACGACCGCCTGCAGGCCGGCGGCGCCGACGGATTCGCCCAGCTCGGCCCGTGGGCCGATCTTGCGCAGGTCAGCGACTGGCTACGCCGCGGCTGGAACGATCTGGTGCTGTCGTTCGATGCCGACCGGCAACAGCGGCTGCTGCAACCGTTTGGCATCGATCGGCTGGATACCCAGCAACTGGCAATGATCTTTGCCGCGTTCGCGCTGGGCGCATTGGGCTGGATGGCCTGGCTGCTGGCGCGCGGCGAACGCGAGCGCGACCCCTTGCTGCGCGCCTGGCACCAACTGGGCCGCCGTTACGCCAGGTTGGGGCTGGGCCGCGAGCCGCACGAGCCGGCGACCGACTGGGCCCGCCGCGTCGCCCTCGCCCAGCCAGGAACGGCCCTGGTCGCACTCAGCCAACGTTTCGCCGCCGCACGCTACGCTGGCGCTGAGTCGGACAGCGCCCCACTGATCCGCGAACTGAAGCAGCATCGACCGCGAACCGGAGCTTCCCAATGAGTACCCGTTTTCTCCTTCCTATCGTTGCTGCGCTCGGCCTGGCCGCGTGTGCGACTGCGCCCAAGCCACTGCAGGGCCAGTTCCCCGCGGTCAGTCCCAGCGATTCGGTCGCCAGCGCCCAGCTCGGCACCTCGGTGCGCTGGGGCGGCAAGATCATCCATACCACGCCGAGCCAGGGCCAGACCTGCTTCGAGCTGATCTCGCGCCCACTGAATGCCAGCGGCCGACCGGACCGTAGTGCGGTGGACGCCAGCGATGGACGTTTCCTCGCCTGCCGCGCCGGCTTCTACGATCCGGCGGTGTTCGAGCCGGGCCGCGAAGTGACCTTCATCGGCAGGATCGCCGGTTTCGAGACCACCAAGATCGGCGAATACGACTACAAGCTGCCGAAGGTCGCCGCCGACGTCGTCTACCTGTGGCCGGAAGTGCGCGAGGTCGATGTCGTCCCCGCCTACCCTTACGGCCCCTGGGGTGATCCGTGGTGGGGCAGCCCGTGGGGCCCGCGCTGGGGTGGTTACCGCGGTTGGTGGTAACCCGCCACCGGCATTGCCACGACAACGCCGCTCGCTGAGCGGCGTTGTCGTTCCTGCCTGCCGTTATGGAGTGCCGAACCGGCCCAATGGCGCACCGGCCAGCAGGTGCAGATGGATGTGGAAGACGGTCTGCCCGGCATGCGCGCGGCAGTTCATCACGATGCGGTAGCCATCCTCGGCCAGGCCGCGATCGCGCGCGTAATGCGCTGCCGCCAGTGCCAGCTTGCCCAGCAACGGCGCATGCTCGGCCGGCACGTCGTCCAGGGTCGGGAAGGCATGTTGCTTGGGAATGAACAGCACATGCACCGGCGCCTGCGGCGCGATGTCTTCGAAACCCAGCACCTCATCGTCCTCATAGACGATGGTGGCCGGAATCTCGCGGCGGATGATCTTGCCGAAAATGGTGTCGTCGTTCATGGCGGCCTCGCGCGTCGGATCGGCGGGCAGCATAGCGGCCGGACGGCATCGCCCGACAGTCCCGCTCAGGGAACCTCGCTGCGCGTCCCGAAGGCGTGCGACAGCGTGCCGCGATCCACGTATTCCAGTTCGCCGCCCAGCGGCATGCCCTGCGCGAGCCGGCTCGGTCGCACGCCGTACTGGCGCGCGAGTTGCGCCAGGTAGTGGGCAGTGGCCTCGCCTTCCACGGTCGCGTTGGTGGCGATGATCATCTCGGCGACCTCGCCGGCGGCCAACCGTTCGCCCAACTGATCCAGCCCAAGTTCGCGCGGCCCGATACCATCCAGCGGCGACAGGCGGCCTTGCAGGATGAAGTACACCCCGCGATAGCCGGTGGCGTGCTCGATCGCCAGCCGGTCGGCCGGCGATTCGACCACGCACAACTGCTGACGCTCGCGCGTGGCGCTGGCACAGATTGGGCAGACCTCGGTCTCGCTGAAGTCGCGACACTGCACGCAGTGGCCGATGCGCTCGATCGCCTGGCGCAAGGTGTCGGCCAGCCGCTGCCCACCCACGCGCTCGCGCTCGAGCACGTGATAGGCCATGCGCTGGGCCGATTTCTGGCCGACGCCCGGCAAGACCCGAAACGCCTCGATCAGCTGTTCGAGCAGCGGTGCACTCATGCGTGGTCCTGGCCCGCGCCACCGGCATGGCTGGCGCGCAACGCACGCAGACGCGGCAATGCCTGTGCGAGCGCAGCGTCGATCTCCTGCTGGCTGGCCATGTAAACCGAGGGCACGGCGTTGACGATGCGCTCGAGCTCCGCTTTCGCGTCGGGACGTTTCAGAAGCGCACGCGCCAGCGTGTCGAACGCCTCGCCATAACCGCTACTCGACCCGTAGCTCAGGTCGCTGAGCGGATGATCCCCGGGCTTGCCGTTGGGCATGTCAGAACGGCAGCTTCATGCCCGGCGGCAACTGCATGCCGGCGGTGGCCGAGCCCATGCGCTGCTTGGATTCGGCATCGATTTTGTTGGACGCGTCGTTGAACGCGGCAGCGATCAGGTCTTCGGCCATTTCCTGGTCGGAGAGGATGCTCGGATCGATCCGCACCTTGCGGCACTCCTTGGCGCCAGTCAGCGTCACGCTGACCATGCCGCCGCCGGCGCTGCCGGTGACTTCCAGCTTGGCCAGTTCTTCCTGGGCGCGTTGCAGGTTTTCCTGCATCTTCTGCGCCTGTTGCATCAGTTGAGCGATATTGCCACGCATGTCGTTTACTCGTTATAGGGGCGGATGGAATCAGGGACGACCCGGGCGCCTTGCTGCTGGATCAGCTGCTGCACGTTCGGGTCGCTCAGGAATGCGGCCTCGGCGGCGGTCTGCCGCTCGCTCTTCTGCCGGTTGGCGCGCTCGTGCAAGGTTTCGACATCGGCGTTGCCGGTCTCAACGACGATGCGTGGCGCATTGCCCAGCGAGGGCGCAAGCGCCTGGGCCAGCGCCGCCAGCGAACGCTCGGAGTTGAGATATTCAAACCCCGGCGCCAGCGCCAGGCGCAACACGCCGTCGCGATGACCAAGGAAGGCCGCGTTGGCAGCCAGCTGCCGCGAGGGACCGCTCAAACCACTGCGCTCGACCAGTTCCAGCCACTGTTCGGCATCGGCGACACGCCCATCGTCCGCGCTCGGCGGAGCTGCAACGACGGGCGCGGAACGCATCGGCGCGTCGTCCTCGGCCGTGGCCACGCTCGGCGGCGGCACCATGGCTACCTCCGACGGCGACGGCGAAGGCGAAGGCGAAGGCGAAGGCGAAGGCGCGACACTCTGGACACGCACCGGGGCGTCGTCCACCGCCCACGGCGGTAGATCCTCGCTGCGTGGTGCCGTCATGCCGAAGGGGGCAGCCTCCGGGGGCGCGGGCGCCAAGGCGACCACCGGAACCGGGGTTGGAGCCGGCGTGGGGGCTGGCGCATTGTCGGCAATGACCTGAGCCGCCGGCACGGTCGCAGCGGCGGGCACGGCCGCGCTGGCGCCGAGCTCGGCGGCCATCACCGGCGCGGCGCTGACGCCGCCGCTTGCCGGCACGCGCGTTCCCGCGCCTGCGCTGGCGCCGCGCCCCTCGTCGCCCCCCACCGGCACTGCGCCGGCCGGACGGAACGCCAGCATGCGCAGCACCGCCATCTCGAAGCCAGCGCGCGGACTCGGCGCCAGATACAGGTCGCGACGCCCGTTGAGCGCCATCTGGTACCACAGCTGCACCACCTCGGCGCGCAGCTGACCGGCGAAGACGGTCGGGTCGACCCCGTCGCCGGCCATGGCAGCCGAGGGCACCAATTGCTGGACCTGGATGCGGTGCAAGGCCTCGGCCAGCGCCTCGAGCACGCCGCCCCAGTCCGGCGAGAATTCGGCCAGCGCCGCCACGACCTGCAGCAGGCGCGCACCATCGCCATCGCTCAAGGCCTGCAGCATGGCGCCGACCTGGGTGCGATCGACCGTTCCCAGCATGGTGCGCACCACGTCCTCACGCAGCGCGCCGCCAGCGTAGGCGATGGCCTGGTCGAGTAGCGACAGCCCATCGCGCAGCGAACCATCGGCGGCCTTGGCCAACTGGACGATCGCCGCAGCATCGGCAGCGATGTCCTCGGCGCCCAGAATCCGGGTCATCTGCCCCTGGATCTGGTCCTCGTCCAGCCGCTTGAGATTGAACTGCAGGCAGCGGCTGAGCACGGTCACCGGCAGCTTCTGCGGATCGGTGGTCGCCAGCAGGAACTTCACGTGCTCGGGCGGCTCCTCCAGCGTCTTCAGCAGCGCATTGAACGCCGCCTTGGAGAGCATGTGCACTTCGTCGATCAGGTAGACCTTGAACTTGCCGCGCGACGGCATGTACTGCGCGTTCTCGATCACCTCGCGCACATCGTCCACGCCGGTGTTGGAAGCGGCGTCGATCTCCAGCAGGTCGATATAGCGGCCGGCATCGATATCCAGGCACGCCGGACACTGCCCGCACGGATCGGCACTGGTGCCCTGTTCGCAATTGAGCGACTTGGCGAAGATGCGCGCGATGGTGGTCTTGCCCACGCCCCGGGTTCCGGTGAACAGGAACGCGTGATGCACACGGCCGCTGTCGAGCGCGTTGCTGAGCGCGCGCACCACGTGTTCCTGGCCAACGAGCTCGGCAAAACGCTTCGGACGCCACTTACGGGCGAGAACGAGATAGGACATCGGTCAACCAGCTTCCTCTGAACCGATATTGTGCCACGCCCGCCCCCCGCCGACCGGTGCCGACAAGATTCAGCTTGTAGTGCGGCCCGCCGACCGCTAGAATTTGCGGCCCTGTTCGGCCGCGGCCGGGCGGACCCGGAGAGGTGTCCGAGTGGTTGAAGGAGCACGCCTGGAAAGTGTGTAAGCGTCTAAACCGCGCTTCGGGGGTTCGAATCCCCCTCTCTCCGCCAGATTACGCAAACCCCTGAGAAATCAGGGGTTTTTGCGTTCTGGCGAGTTTTCGGACGGGACACAAATCGGGACACGTCCCCGATGCGTACCCCCCATCATCTTATCCGCTCCCCGTCTGGTCGCTGGTCCTTCCGCCAACGGGTGCCACAGGACCTCCAAGCCAAGCTTGGCCAAAGGGTCGTCGAGCGGACGCTTCGAACGAAAGACCTGCGCCAGACCCAGGTCCAAGCCATTGGCTTGGCATCCAGCCATGCTCAGGTCTTCAACGCAGTTCGGGGACTTCCGAAGGAACGGATGGCCACGAAGTGAGCCAATACGTCGCCTTTGCCCTGCGCCTCAGTCTTCCGTACCGTCTTCGCCATAGAACTTCACGCCCAGCCGGATGCGTTCGCGCCCCTGCTCCAGGCGATGGCGGTTGCTGTCGCGCAGCGAATAAGCGCAGCCGCAGTACTCCTGCTGGTAGAACTTCTCGCGCTTGCTGATGTCGATCATCCGGGCGCTGCCGCCACCCTTGCGCCAGTTATAGTCCCAGTAGTGCATGTCCGGATACTTCGATGCAGCGCGGGCACCGCAATCGTTGATCTGCGCCATGTTCTTCCAGCGCGAGATGCCCAGCGAGCTGGTGATCACGGGAAAGCCGTGCTCGTGCGCGTATAGCGCGGTGCGCTCGAAACGCATGTCGAAGCACATCGTGCAGCGAATGCCACGCTCAGGTTCGTTTTCCATGCCTTTGGCACGCGCAAACCAGTTGTCGCGGTCGTAATCGGCATCCACGAATGGAACGCCGAACGTCTCAGCGAAGCGGATGTTCTCGTTCTTGCGCAGCTCGTATTCCTTCAGCGGGTGGATATTGGGGTTGTAGAAGAAAATCGTGTAATCGATGCCGGATGCCAGCATGGCCTCCATCACTTCGCCCGAGCACGGGGCGCAGCACGAGTGCAGCAACACCTTGCGCGGCCCCAGCTGCAGATAGGGGGGCAGCGGAAGTTGGGCGCGTTCGTCGATCGTGGTCATGAAAGGGGCTCCTTTGCGCGGCAGGGCGATGAAAGCAGAGAAGAGGCCGCTGCGGGTGGCGGCGGGAGCGCGGCGCGCGATCGATATTGCTCGACCCAGTACACCGACTGCGTGATGCCGCCGAACGGGAACAGGTGCATGTCCACCTGCCCATGGGCCGGCGTCAGGCCGCTGGCCAGGCGGTCCACGAAGCGATCCGGCCCGGCGTTGCCGAGCAGCCTGCCGATCGAGATGCCGTACTTGGACAGCATGGAGGCGCAGGCGCCGACGCCGCACATCGCGGCATAGCGCACCAGGACCGCCACGCTCGCAGGTCCTGGTACACCGATGCGCACGGGATGGCGGATCTCCCGGCTGCGCAGCGCGTCCAACCAGGCCAGGACGCGATCTGCATCGAATGCGAACTGGGTAACGACCAGCGGCGCCATGCCACGGTCTTCGATGCGGCGGCACTTTGTTTCGAGTACGTCCCAGCGCTCGTCCGCGTCCATGACCGGATGCGCGTCGGGATGCCCGCCCACGCCCACCGTTCTGATGCCGCGGCGCTCCAGCACGCCGGTTTCGATCAGCGCGGTGCTGTCGGCGAACGGCCCGACCGGGGTGGACGGATCGCCGGCGATCACCAGACAGCGCTGCACACCGGCCTCGGTCGTGGCGCGTCCGATGAAACGATCGAGTGCGGCGAGCGAGCCAATGCGGCGCGCGGACAGATGCGGCATCGGCTCGAAACCGAGCATGCGCACCGCTCGCGCTGCTGCCAGTCGCGCGCCGTCGTCCTGGCCCGGCAGCCAAGGAATGGCGATCGTCGTTCCGGGCGGTATCCGCGAAGCCGCCGCGGTCAGCGCGGTGATGTCCTTCGCGCCCACTTCCAGCGAAAAGGCCTCGGGCAGCGCGCCGGCCCAGGGGTGCGGAGCGGCCGGTGCAGGCAACTGACACTGCGGATGATCGGCGCGGGCGTGCATCAATCGGCCCGGCGGGCCGTCGCCGGGCCGCCCGCGCCCTTGCGGGCCAGTTCGATGAAGGCGCGCAGATAGTCGATGGCGGTATCGGCTTCGCGCGCGCCCAAGTAGATCTGCTTGGGGATGCCGCGTGCGCCCAGCCGAACGGGAACCACGTCCATCCGGGCCGCGTATTCTTCCACCAGCCAGCGCGGCATGGCCGCCACGCCACGGCCGCTGGCGACCATCTGCATCATGATGTCGGTGGTTTCGATCGCCTTGTGGCGCCTGGGCGTGACCCCGGCCGGCAGCAGGAACTGGCTGTAGATGTCCAAGCGCTCGATATCCACCGGATAGCTGATCAGCACCTCGCGGGTCAGCTGTTGCGGTTTGACGTAAGTGGCCGACGCCAATGCGTGGCCCTTGGGCACCACCAGCACCTGTTCGTAATCGAACACCGGCTCGTATTTCAGGCCCGGTTTGAACAGCGGATCGGGCGTGACCAGCAGATCGATTTCGTAGCCGAACAGCGCGCCAATCCCACCGAACTGGAACTTCTGCTTGACGTCCACATCCACGTCCGGCCAAGCGGCCAGATACGGCGAGACGATCTTGAGCAGCCACTGGTAGCAGGGATGGCATTCCATGCCGATGCGCAGCGCACCGCGCTCGCCCTGCGCGAACTGGCCCAGGCGCTCCTCGGCCAGGTCCAGCTGCGGCAGCACCCGGTTCGCCACCGCCAGCAAATACTGCCCGGCCTGGGTCAGGCGCAGACTGCGGCCCTCGCGCAGCCAGACGTCGGTGCCGAGCTGCTGTTCCAGCTTTTTCATGCTGTGGCTCAGCGCCGACTGGGTCAGGTTCAGCACACCGGCGGCAGCGGTCAGCGAGCCCTGCCGCTCGACCTGCTGCACGATGCTGAGGTGGATACGCTCCAGCATAAGGATGAATCGAGCTCATGGATCCGTGAATTATCACCATTTTACCTCATCGACAGCACTGGCTAGCATCGAACCCGTCATTCGGTTGCGTCGCACGCAGCGGCCACGTCCGGCATCGGACAGCCGATGCGATCGCCAGCCAAATCGGCGATGTCTGTGTCCGCGTTGCCTTGCTCGCCGGCGAGCGCCACGCGTCCGCCTCTCTCCCCATATCGATTGCGAAAGAAATGACACGTCCACTCCGTTTAGTCGCCGTTTCTGGCGGACTGCGGCGCCCCTCCAGAGCGACCGCCCTCACCGAACACCTGCTGGAGTTGATCGGCAAGCAGATCCCGTGCGAGCAGCATCTGGTCGAACTGGGGGGCCTCGCCCCGCAGCTGGCCGGGACGATCTGGCGTTCGCAGCTGCCGGAGGCGGTGGAGCAGCACCTTGCCGCCGTCGAACAGGCCGACGTGCTGGTGGTGACCACGCCGGTCTACCGCGGTTCCTACACCGGGTTGTTCAAGCACTTCTTCGATTTCATCGACCAGGACGCATTGACCGACACCCCGATCCTGCTGGCCGCCACCGGCGGCAGCGAGCGCCACGCGCTGATGATCGACCACCAACTGCGTCCGCTCTTCAGCTTCTTCCAGGCGCGCACCTTGCCGCTGGGCGTCTACGCCACTGACAAGGACTTCGTGGATTTCCAGCTGCATGACGCGGCACTGATCCAGCGCGCCAAGCTGGCGGTGCAACGGGCGCTGCCGCTGCTGGAACTGACGCGCCACGCAGCAACCGACGCCTTCGAGGACATCGCCATCGCCTGAACCACGCACAGCGAGGGTGCCGTCATCGGCCGCATCGTCCGCTGCCAGTGCGCTGTCGAAGCCGTCCTCGCGCACATGAGCACGGGCTCTCGGCCGTTAGCGGGAGGCGATGGCGACAATGGAGCGTGACACGCCATCCAAATGTCGGATGCAGCGTCTGCATCCGGATGTCATCCAGGAAGCCAGAACGCAAAGTCACCAATGAACAACGAGTTTACTTTCAGCATCAAGCGCATCGCGTTCGACGAGCACTACCAACCTGCCGATGGCACGCGCATCACGACCAACTTCGCCAATCTGGCCAGGGGCGAGCGGCGCCAGGAAAACCTGCGCAACACCTTGCGGATGATCGACAACCGCTTCAACGGGTTGGCGCGCTGGGACAATCCGAAGGCGGATCGCTACGCCGTCGAGGTCGACATCATCTCGGTGGAGATGCATATCGATGGATGCGGCACCGACGATGCCTTTCCGCTGATCGAGATCCTGCAGCCGACCGTGGTCGATACACGCTTCGGCACGCGCATCGCAGGCATCGCCGGGAACAACTTCTCGTCTTACGTGCGCGATTACGACTTCAGCGTGGTGCTGCCCGAATACAACAAGGACAAGCCCACGTTCGCCGCGCCGGAGGATTTCGGCGATTTGCACGGCAAGCTGTTCAGGCACTTTCTGAAGTCCGACGCCTATCGCGCGCAGTTCTCCAAGCCGCCGGTGATCTGCATCAGCGTCTCCAGCAGCAAGACCTACCACCGCACCGGGAACCAGCATCCCGTGCTGGGTGTGGAGTACAGGCAGAACGAGTTCTCCTCCACCGACAAGTACTTCGAGAAGATGGGGTTGCAGGTGCGTTATTTCATGCCGCCCGACAGCGTTGCGCCGCTGGCGTTCTACTTCCAGGGCGACCTGCTGGGCGACTACACGAACCTCGAGCTGATCGCCACCATCGCCACGATGGAGGCGTTCCAGAAGATCTACCGGCCCGAGATCTACAACGCCAATTCCGCGGCTGGAGCGGTCTACCAGCCCAGCCTGAAGCACCAGGACTATTCGACCACCCGCATCGTCTACGACCGCGAAGAGCGTAGCCAGCTGGCAGTCAAGCAGGGCAGGTTCACCGAGGCGCATTTCATCAAGCCCTATCGGCATGTACTCGATCGATGGGCCGCCAGCTGCTCCCTCTAATCACCACGACACGCGAACTCTCCCATCATGAAAAAACTGTTGCCCACGTCCACCGCTGGTAGCCTGCCCAAGCCGTCCTGGCTTGCAGAGCCCGAAAAGCTCTGGTCGCCCTGGAAGCTGCAGGACGAGGAACTGATCGAAGGCAAGCGCGATGCGCTGCGCCTGTCGCTGCAGGAACAGCAGCACGCCGGCATCGACATCGTCAGCGACGGCGAACAGACCCGACAGCACTTCGTCACCACCTTTATCGAACATCTCAGTGGCGTGGATTTCGCAAGGCGCGAGACCGTCAGGATCCGCGACCGCTACGACGCCAGCGTGCCCACCGTGGTCGGCGCGGTGAGCCGCCAGAAGTCGGTGTTCGTGGAGGATGCGAGGTTTCTGCGCGAGCGGACCACGCAGCCGATCAAGTGGGCACTGCCGGGGCCGATGACGATGATCGATACGCTCTACGACGCCCACTACAAGAGCCGCGAAAAACTGGCCTGGGAATTCGCCAAGATCCTCAACGAAGAAGCACGCGAGCTGGAAGCGGCCGGCGTCGACATCATCCAGTTCGACGAGCCGGCCTTCAACGTGTTCTTCGACGAAGTGAACGACTGGGGCGTGGCCACGCTGGAGCGGGCGGCCGAAGGGCTCAAGTGCGAAACAGCCGTCCACATCTGCTACGGTTACGGCATCAAGGCCAATACCGACTGGAAGCAGACGCTGGGCTCGGAATGGCGGCAGTATGAGGAATCCTTCCCAAAGCTGGCGCAGTCCAGCATCGATCTGATCTCGCTGGAATGCCACAACTCGCATGTGCCGATCGACCTGATCGAGCTGGTACGCGGCAAGAAGGTGATGGTGGGCGCGATCGACGTGGCGTCCAACAAGGTCGAGACCCCGGAAGAGGTGGCCGATACGCTGCGCAAGGCACTGCAGTTCGTCGACGCCGACAAGCTGTATCCCAGCACCAACTGCGGCATGGCGCCGCTGTCTCGTGAAACTGCGAGAGGCAAGCTCAAAGCGCTCAGCGCAGGTGCGGACATCGTCCGCAGTGAGCTCTTGGCAAAGCAATGAAACAACTGGGGTTTCGCGCGGTGAGCCGCGAGGCCTGACGGCGCATGAGCAGGGCCGGGTGTTGGGTCATCCTTACACCCGGCTGGGACACCACTGCTGCGCCTCGAAGCAGTGCCCAAGCATCCGCTTCGGGTGGCCGGTCGGCAGGGTGCCGTGCATCCACGCAGCAGACGCAGCGCGCACCAACGACCGAGCACCGAATGCCCACTGCAAAGCGCAGCGTCCATCGCAGCACGCCAGGCCGCAAAGGCGCAGCCAAACGCCCGTTGCAGCGCGCATCACGTTAGTTCGTCCGCGCGCACGTGCGTCATGCGCCGCGTGGCCAGGGCCACGCGTCGTTGGTCCACATGTCGTTTGGCACACGGATACACAGTCCCGGGCCGCTACGCTCAATTGCCCAGCTCATTGTGGCCCTACATGTCGCGCTCCACTCCTTCGGCTTCTGCTTCGATTCCCCCCCGCCCCGCTATCTTCGCATCGTGGCATCCGCTGTTGCGATTGATCGCGATCGCCGGCGTATTGGCGCTCGCACACGTCGCCTGGATCCCGTTTCCGTGGCGCATGCCGGTGGTTGGCATCCTGGGCGTGGCGCTGGTCTGGATGGAAACGCGATCGTTGACGGCGTGTGGCCTGCAGCGGCCACGCCTGCGTTCGCTGCTGCTGTGGAGTGCGCTGTTGCTGGTGCTGGTGATTGGCCTGATCACGCCACTGATTGCTCCGTTGATCGAGCATCTGGCCGGCACCAAGACCGACTACAGCGCGTATGGCGCACTGCGCGGCAACCTGCCAGCGGCAGCACAGCTGATCGGAGCGGCCTGGTTGAGCGCCGCGGTCGGCGAAGAGCTGGTCTTCCGCGCCTTCCTGATGCACCAGCTCGATGCCTTGCGGGGCCGCCTGCGCGGTGGCCACGTCGTGGCGGCGCTACTGGGCGGCGGCGTATTCGGCGTGATGCACGCCAGCCAGGGCATCGCCGGCATCGCATTGACTGGCCTGGTCGGCAGCGTGTTCGGCTATGTCTATCTGCGCTCGGGTCGCGCATTGTGGGCGCTGATCCTGGCCCATGGCCTGATCGACAGCTGGGGCGTCACCCGGCTCTATCTCGGCTGGTACCCGTAAGGGGCCGCAAGGACCGAGCGCGAAATAGCGCGTTGCCGTTTGTGCGGCGGTCCCGCTACAATGACGGACCGCTGCCGTACTTGGTTCGGCGCGTACTGCCACACTGCCATCGGTCGAGTTCCGTCTTGATCCTGCGGTTGGCAACACGGCCGACAACGGCCAACGTCTTATGGTGGCCCCGTCGGTCCCTCGCGACGCTAGATCGAAAATCCCGCCAGGGCCGGAAGGCAGCAACGGTATCGATTGATGCGGGCGCCGAGGTCAACCGGCGGGGACACCACCCTCTCTTTCGACTGCCCTCTGCGCCACGCGAGCGATCGGCGGCAAGCGAGCAGCGGCTCAGCGCTGCGCGCGTGGCGATGCGATCAGCGCTGATCCTCTTGTGGATGCAACCAGCCTGCATCGCCATCCAGATAGTGTTCGTGCTTCCAGATCGGCACGCGCGCCTTGACCTCGTCGATGATGAAACGGCAGGCCTCGAAGGCAGCGCCGCGATGCGCGGCACTGACGCCCACCCACACCGCCATGTCGCCGATCGCCAACTCGCCGACCCGGTGCACGCAGTGCGCGGCCAGGATCGGAAAGCGTGCCAGCGCATCGTCGAGCACGCGTTGGCCCTCGGCCTGAGCAAGGCTCGCATACGCCTCGTAGCGCAGCCCGGCGACCTGGCGACCGTCGTTGTGGTTGCGGACCCAGCCCTCGAAGCCGGCAAATGCTCCGGCCTGTGGATGCTCCAGCGCAGCGCGTAGCATGGACGCCTGCAGTGGCATCTCGGACAAGGCGAACTGCGCCATGCGCTGCTCGGACATGCTCAACCTCCCGATACCGGCGGAATGAAGACCACTTCGCTCCCCGCGCGCAACGGATCCTCCCAGCGCGCGAACGCTCCGTCGACGGCCACACGCAGCTGTGCCGGTGTCCAACGCAGGCCATGTCGATCATCGAGCTCGGCATACAGCGCCCGCAGATCCTGCGCAGCCGAGTGCACCTGCTCACTGGCCACGCCAGCAACCTCGCGCAAGCTTGCGAAGTACAGCACGGTCACCGTGACGCTCATCGCGGCGCTCCCACATCGCGCTTGCCGCCACGCTTGGACAGCAGTCGCGTAGGGCCGATGCGCATCGCATGCGACAAGGCCTTGCACATGTCGTAGACCGTCAACGCCGCCACGCTGGCGCCGGTCAAGGCCTCCATCTCCACCCCGGTGCGGTGCACGCAGCGAACTGTGCAAACGATCTGTAGCACCTGCGCACCTGCCCAGTCGATCTCGAAACGGCAGCCATCGATTGGCAACGGATGACAGAACGGGATGAGCTCGTGCGTCCGCTTGACCGCCAGGGTGCCAGCGATCACAGCGGTCTCGACGATGCCGCCCTTGGCGCTGCGCAATCCCTGCGCGCGCAGTTGCGCGGCCACTGCGGCCGGAAAGCGCACGCGGCTTTCCGCGCTGGCGCTGCGCGCGGTGACGGCCTTGTCCGAGACATCCACCATGGTGGGGAGTCCGGCATCGTCCAGGTGGGTCAGGCGCGCGGAACGGGGGGTGGCAGGCATGGGAAACGACACGGTGACAGAGACTCAGGATGCGGCATTCTCGGTGAACAGGGTGCCTTGATGGAACAGCAAGCGTCATCCATCGGCGCTCCTGCGCCATGACGAACTACGCAAGACCCGTGGTTCCACGCCATCGCAGTGGACCATCGTGCGCTCGCGCAGCGGCGCGAGCGTCGGCGCCAGCAGCATCCACTCGACGCCATTGGCCTCGCCATCGAACGCGGAAGCGGTCTACAGGCCGCGATCACCTCGGCTCGCGTGTAACGCCGTCCCGGCGTACCGAACTCGAGAAACGCCGGATCGAGCAATGCTTACGCTGCCTAACTGTCACCACCCGCCTGCGGATCGAGCGACCGCAGTTCCAGCGCGCGGCACTCATCCACCGATCAGGAACATCTCGACCGGCTTGCCACGCCGTGGCGCCGCGGCGCGCACTTCGCTGTAACGGTCGCCGCGCAGACTCCAGCGCTGACGCAGGTGGGTCGTCAGGCCCTGCTCGCCTTCGGCCAACGCGGGCTTGAGGTCATGGCCTTGGGTGGCGAACAGACAGGTATACAAATGCCCGTCGGCCGATACGCGCGCGCGCTGGCAATCGCCGCAGAACGGCACGCTGACCGAGCTGACGAAACCGAGCTCGCCCGCGCCATCGGCGAATGCATGCCGTTGCGCCACTTCGCCGACGTAGTTGGCATCCAGCGGCAGCAACGGCCAGCGCGCATGGATACGCGCATGCAATTGCGCCGACGTCACGACCGCTTCCGGGGTCCAGCCATTGCAGCTGCCCACGTCCATGAATTCGATGAAGCGCAATACGTGCCCGCTGCCGCGGAAGTGCTGCACCAACGGCAGCACCTGATCTTCATTGACGCCGCGCTGTATCACGCAATTGATCTTCAAGCGCTGGAAGCCGGCTTGCTCGGCCGCTGCGATGCCTGCCAGCACCTGGGCAATGTCGCCGCGACCGCCGCTCATGCGGTTGAACAGCGCAGGCTCCAGCGCATCCAGGCTGACAGTGATGCGGCGCAGTCCGGCCTGGCGCAGGGCGACGGCCTGGCGCGCAAGCAAGGCCCCATTGGTGGTCAGCGCGAGGTCTTCGATGCCGTCGATGGCGTTCAAGCGCGCGATCAAGCTCGGCAAGTCGCGACGCAGCAGCGGCTCGCCACCGGTCAGGCGCAGCTTGCTGACGCCGACGGCGACAAAGGCGCGGACCAGCGTCTCGATCTGGTCGAAATCCAGCCGCTGCTGCGCATCCAGTCCATAATCATCGGGAACCCGGTCGGCCGGCATGCAGTAGCCGCAGCGGAAGTTGCAGGCTTCGATCACCGACAAGCGCAGATCGCGCAGCGGCCGCCCCAAGCGGTCCTGCGTCGGCGCCGTCGCAAGATCCGGCAGCAGCAGAGCGCCCATCAGCCCACCATCGCCGCGGTCGGGTCCGCCAGCATCACGTGTTGACCGGGCACGGCCACCCGATGGCCGCGCGCGCGCAGCACCTCGGCATCGGCGTGGCTGGCGTAGTGGTAGAGCAGCATGCGGCCCAACAGGTCCTGCGGGTATTCCCGCTCCAAATCGTCCACGCCAGTATGCGACGGGTTGCCGTGAACGCCGCAATCATGTGCGATCAGCTCGCCTTCGTCGGCATAACGACTCAGCATTTCCGGAATCGGACGGGTATCGCCGGTCCACACCAGCGCCCCTTTCAGGCGTAGCCCATACGCGGTTTCTGGCCAGTGGTGACGCACTGGAAACACCTCCAGCCGGACGCCGTCGTGCCAGAACGCCTCACCGACCGGCACCAGCTGGAAGGCGTCCCAGAAGTTCGCGCCGCCCTCGGCCAGGACATTGGGATAGTCGGCGATCCGACGCTGCAACAGCGGCACCACCGGCGCTGGAACGTATAGCCGGGTGTGGCCGCGCCGTTCGGAAAAATAGCTATCCACGAACATCCGCTCCAGTCCGCCGACATGGTCCAGATGCACATGGGTGATGAAGATGGCCCGCGGTAACTGACGGTAGTGGTCCTGGTAAGCGGTCAGGCCTTCGCTGCCGCAATCGATGGTCAGCCACGGCGCGCCGGCGCGCTCCAGCGTGGCCATCGGCGAGCCCAATGCCACGGCCGAGGCATTGCCGACGCCCTGCAGCCGCAATGCCCACTGCATCAGGTCCCCCGGCTCCAGGCCAGCTCGTAGGCGCGGTGCAGGCGCGCGTAATCCTTGTCCACGTCCTCGCGGCTGCGCATGCCGCGCACCTTCAGCAGGGAGCGATGCAGCCGCGCCAGATTGCGCTCGCGCCAGCGGGTGGCGGGGATCCGCAACACGCCACGGTCGAAATCGATCAACCAGCCCTGCCCACCGGCGTCGAACAGGATGTTGTTGGCGTTGAGGTCGGCATGGTCCAGCCCGGCACGATGGAAGCGCGCGATCAATCGCCCGGTATCTTCCCAGGGCCCGCCACGACCGGCGACCTGCGCAAGCTCGGCCAGTGGGCGCACGTTTTCCAGCCGCTCCATCAACAACGCGGCCCGGTAGCGCAGACCCTCGCGCAGATAGCAGGCGGCCAACGGGCGTGGCACCGGCAAATCGCGCCGCAGCAGTTCGCGCATCAAGCGGAACTCGGCAAAACTGCGCGTCCGTGCCGCACCCTTCCATAGATACTGGTCGCGGCTAACCCGCGCAGCCATGCCACCGCGGCGGTAATGCCGCAGCACGCTGTGTCCGAACGACGCATCGATGAACCAGGCCGCGCCACGGCCGCCGGCGTCGACCGGGCGCGCCCGGTCGCCCCAGCGTTGCGGGTCGAACAAGCCGGCATCGGCTTGCCGCAGCCGTTCGCGGTCGAACAGAATGGCGCCATAGCCGCGCCCTTCGCGGTACGGCGTCAGCGCTTCAGTGGCGTCGAAGGCAACCATTCATCGAGTCTAACAACACCATGGCTTCAACGCCCGCCTCGCTCTGCCTGCTGCGGCTCTCCGCGCTGGGCGATGTCACCCATGTGGTGCCGCTGGTGCGCACGCTGCAGGCTGGCCTGCCCGACGCGCGCCTGCACTGGATCATCGACACCGTCGGTCTGAAGCTGCTCGAGGGCCTGCCAGGCGTGCAGTTTCATGTCTACGACAAACGCAGCGGTGTGGCCGGCATGCGCGCACTGCGGCGCACGCTGGCGCCGCTGGGCCGCTTCGATGCACTGCTGCAGATGCAGGTCGCCTTGCGTGCCAACGTGCTGTCGGCATTCGTTCCCGCCCGTCGCCGGATCGGCTACGACCGCCGGCGCTCGAAGGACCTGCATGGACTCTTCATCAATGCGCGCATCGCCGACCGCCCCGGCATCCATGTGCTCGACGCGATCGGCAGCTTCGCCGAGCCGCTAGGCCTGCAGCAGACCCAGGTCCGCTGGGACCTGCCGGTGCCGGCAGAAGCGCATGCATGGGCCCAGGCGCAATGGGACGACGATGGCCGGCCGGTGCTGATGATCTCGCCCTGCTCCAGCCATGTCCGCCGCAACTGGTATCCGGACCGCTACGCCGCACTGGCCGATCACGCGGCGGCGCAGGGCTGGCGGATCGTGCTGTGCGGCGGGCGCAGCGCGCTGGAACGCCAGACCGCCGATGCCATCCTGGCGGCGACGCGCGCGCCAGTGCTGGACTTGGTCGGGAAGGACACGCTCAAGCAACTCCCTGCCCTGCTCGCCCGCGCCAGCCTGGTGGTGACGCCCGATTCGGGGCCGATGCATATCGCCAACGCCATGGGCAGCAAGGTGCTGGGGCTGCACGCGGCCAGCAATCCGCAGCGCAGCGGCCCGTATTCGGATCTGCGCTACTGCGTGGATCGCTACGACGCCGCCGCACGTCGCCATCTGGGCAAGCCGGCCGAGCAATTGCCCTGGGGCACCAAGATCGAGTTCGACGACGTCATGCGCCTGGTCGAAGTGGACGACGCCATCGCTGCGTTCGAGCGTTACCGCAGCGACCATCCGCGCTGAGCGCCGGCCACCCGAGCGCAGCCCGATCAGCTCGCGCTGGGACGATAGTCCTGATAAGACTTCTCTTCCACGTAAGCCGAGCCCAGCGCCAGGTTGATCTGCTTCTTGATCCGCGCGCGCTCGTCGTTCTCGATGTAGACGCTGCGAGCCAGCTGCACGAACTCATCGTCGAAGGACTGCGCCTGCTCCTTTAGACGGATGTCGTCCTCGATCACCCATAGCCGCTCGTTGACCGCCTTCAGCTCGGCCCGCAGCCGCACGATGTCGTGCCCCGCGGCCGGATGCGCCATCCAGCTGGACTCCAGCGCCGACAACTCGTTGCGCACATTGGTCAACTTGGCCGGATCGCGCATGCGCTCGGACTTGATCTGCAGGATGGCGATCTTGTCGAGCAGTTCGCCAAAGGACACGGGCACCAGAATCTCGGACATGACGGACTCCAACGAAAGCGATGGGGGAAGTGTAGACAGGCCGCCGTTGGCGGACGATGCACAAACAAAAGCCCCCTTGCGGGGGCTGCTGTGGGTCGGATGAGTGCGCCGGCAAACTCTGCAGCACTGCTCATACACGCGACCTTCAAACTGGCGGAGAGGGGGGATTCACTCGGCGCTGCGCGCCTTCGCCCTACGGGCGGCTTCGCCGTGCAGACAGCTGCGCTGTCTGTCGAACCCGGGGCTTCTCATCCCCCCAATGCCGCCGGCGAAACTCACGCGACACCGTCACAACTCAACGCACCAAACTGGCGGAGAGGGGGGGATTCACTCGGCGCTGCGCGCCTTCGCCCTACGGGCGGCTTCGCCGTGCAGACAGCTGCGCTGTCTGTCGAACCCGGGGCTTCTCACCCCCCCAATGCCGCCGGCGAAACTCACGCGACACCGTCACAACTCAACGCACCAAACTGGCGGAGAGGGGGGGATTCGAACCCCCGAGGCGCTATAAACGCCTGCCTGATTTCGAGTCAGGTACATTCAACCGCTCTGCCACCTCTCCAGATGGTCCCCGGCGTACCGGGGCCGTGCATGATACGGGCAGCGGCCGCCCTCCACAAGCGGCCCGAGCTGGCTCTGCAGCGTGAACCCGTGCTGTGAGCGTGGCTATCGTCTGTTGCCCCTGGCCGGCGCGGCCGCGATGATGATGCCCGCACCCCACCCTGGCGACCGGCAATGCTCGAATTCGGACATCTCACCCACGTGGGCCTGCGCCGCGACCTGAACGAGGACACGTATTACGGCGATAGCGAGCTGGGGCTATGGCTGGTGGCCGACGGCATGGGTGGGCATGCCTGCGGCGAGGTCGCCAGCGCACTGGCGCGCGAGACCATCGTGCGCGAGGTGCGTGCCGGCACGGCGCTGGCGCAGGCCGTCCGGATTGCCGACGAGGAGATCATCAAGACCTCGCGGCGCTGCAACGACACCTTGCCGATGGGCACCACCGTGGTCGCCGCGCGCGTGCTTGGCCAGCGCTTCGAGGTGGCTTGGGTGGGCGATAGCCGCGCCTACCTGTGGCGCGATGGCCGCCTGGCGCAACTCAGCCAGGACCATAGCTATGTGCAGGAACTGATCGCCCAGGGCTCGCTGACCAGCGAACAGGCACGCGCCCACCCGCATCGTAATGTGGTGACCCAGGCCCTGGGCGTGACCGACCCGGCGCATCTGAACGTCGCCACGATGCAGGGCGAGCTGAAACCCGGCATGCAGTTGCTGCTGTGCAGCGATGGCCTCACCGAAGAGGTCGACGACACGGCGATCGCCGCCACGCTGTCACAGCTCGACTGCAGCGCCCAGGAATGCGTCGAATGTCTGGTCGCCGCCGCACTGGACGGCGGCGGCTCGGACAACATCACCGCCGTGCTGGTCCGTAGCCAGTAACCAGGCCGCGATTAACCGGCCAGCGCTTCGGTCTCCGCCAACGGCGGATCCCATAGCGCACGACCGGCCTTCTTGCGCAGCCGCTCCAAGCGCGCCTCATGGGCCTGCAACTCCGAGGCAGTGGCCACGACCCGCGGACGCGGCAGCAACAAGGCCGGATCGAATGCGATCGCATTCGATCCGCCATCGGCATGCGCGTCGCCTTCCAGGTTGCCGAAGCCGATCTCCTCCTGACCGGAGGTCAATGCGATATAGACGTCGGCGAGGATCTGCGCGTCGAGCAGGGCGCCGTGCAGCTGCCGATGGGAATTGTCCACGCCGAGTCGCTTGCACAACGCATCCAGCGAATTGCGTTGCCCCGGGTAGCGTTCGCGCGCCATCGCCAGGGTATCGACCACGCTGGCACGGTCGGTGATACGTCCATAGCCGTCGCCCAGCAGCGATAGCTCGTTGTCCAAAAAGCCGAGATCGAACGCCGCGTTGTGGATGATCAGTTCGGCGCCGTCGATATAGGCCAGGAATTCCTCGGCCACCTCCGCAAACACCGGCTTGTCGGCCAGGAATTCCAGGGTCAGGCCAGTGACTTCCTGCGCCCCCGGCTCGAAGTCGCAGTCCGGCTTGAGGTAGCGATGGAAGTGATTGCCGGTCGGCCGGCGCTCGAGCAGTTCGACGGCGCCGATTTCGACGACGCGGTTGCCTTTGCGCCATTCCAGGCCGGTGGTTTCGGTATCGAGAATGATCTGACGCATGGGTTCTCTTACGGTGTGGCCACGCCACTGCGCTGGGCAATGGCCTGAGTACGGGCGAGCACGTCGACGCGCTCGTTGTCCGGGTCGCCATTGTGCCCCTTCACCCAACGCCACTCGATGGTATGCCGCTGGGTCGCCGCATGCAGGCGCTCCCACAGCTCGCGGTTCTTCACCGGATCGCCGCCCGCGGTCTTCCAGCCGCGTCGCACCCAGCCGGCCATCCATTCGGTAATGCCTTGGCGGACGTATTGCGAATCGGTATGCAGCACGATCTGGCACGGTTCGGTCAGCGCTTCCAGCGCCATGATCGCCGCCATCAGTTCCATGCGGTTATTGGTGGTGGTGGCTTCGCCGCCGCTGAGCTCCTTCTCGCGGCCGTTGTAGCGCAGCAGCGCGGCCCAGCCACCGGGCCCGGGATTGCCGAGGCAGGAGCCATCGGTATGCACTTCGATCGATTTCATCAGGTTCCAGATCAGATGGTGGCCACGGGTTGCGGCCAGCGTGCCGGCAACGCGATCGGCGACGGGCCGATCGGCGCAGCGGCGCGTTTTTCCACTTCCAACAAATACACCGCCCGCCAGGGCGCACGCCCAGGATCGGACGCTCCCCGGCCATTGCGCCACACCGGGCCGAGGTAACGCTCGGGTCCCACGCAGTGCAGGCCGGCCCGCAGCGCCAGGCTACGCCAACGGTCCGGGCGCAGGGCGGCCGGACCGCGCCGCGCCCAGCGGAAGCGATAAGGGCTCAGCGGGTTGAGCGTGAACAACCACAGCCGCCCACCGGGCATGAGCACGCGCTCGCATTCGGCGAGAAAGTCGGCTGCGCCGCCCACCACCGCATGCTGTACGACGATCGCCTGCAGGCTCTCGTTCGGCAATGGGAGCGGCAACGCGCAGCGCACGTCACCGACCAGGCGGGGCCCGCTGCGCAGCAACCTTAGCCCCCGCCCCTGCAGGGCATCGCGCGGCGGCAGGTCGGCCGTGGGAACAATCCATAGCCACGGTTGCGACGGACGCTGCTGAAGCGCCGCAAGCGCCAGCTGGCGTTCCAGTTGCAGCAAACTGCGTCCCCCGCCCGTTTCAAACCAGGATGAGACGCCGGCTTGACGGGAGAAAGGCGCGGCAGGCATGGTCCCAATTCTATGCGACTGACCGCCCTGCCCGCATTCGAAGACAACTACATCTGGGTACTGGCCGCTGACGACGGCCGCGCGGTGGTGGTCGATCCCGGCCAATCGGCGCCCGTCCTGGCGGCTGCCGAGCACGGGGAGTTCCAGCCTGCCGCGGTGCTGCTGACCCATCATCATGCCGACCACGTCGGTGGCGTCGCCGAGCTGCGACAGCGCTGGCCGGGGCTGGACGTGTTTGGCCCGGATGACGAGCGGCTTCCGGATGACATCCATGTGGTTGGCGCGGGGGAGCCCTTGACCTTGCTGGGAACCCGCTTCGAGGTCCTTGCCGTCCCCGGCCATACCCGCAGCCACCTGGCCTTTGTCGGCGACGGCCGACTGTTCTGTGGTGATACCCTGTTCAGCCTAGGCTGTGGTCGCATGTTCGAAGGTACGGCGCCACAGATGTTCGACTCGCTGCAGCGACTGGCCGCCCTTCCAGGCGAGACCCAGGTGTGCTGCGGTCATGAGTACACGCTCCGTAACGCCGCTTTCGCGCTACATGTCGATCCCACCAACGCTGCCTTGCAGCGCCGTCAACAGGAAGCCCAGGCCATGCGTCATGCAGCCCGTCCTACCCTGCCGATTTCGCTCGCGAGTGAGCTGGCCACCAATCCCTTCTTGCGCACGGATGCTGCCGAGATTCGCGCTGCAATCGGCCGCCGCAACGCGAATGCCACTTCCGATGTCGACGTTTTCGCCGAACTTCGGCGCTGGAAAGACGACTTTAGGGCATGAGGCGCCTGTTCCTGACGGCCCTGGCCGCAGCTGCAGCGGTCGCGCCAGCCTGCTTGGCGGCGCCACCGACGGCCGAGGCCGCCGTTGACGCCCAGCCGCAAGCGACCGCCGCACCGGCAGTGCGCAACGGGCGCGACATCTTTGCCAACTTTCTGGAAGGCCGAGCCGATCCGGGCTGCGATAGCGCCCATACCGATGCCCGCTGGGAACAGCATTTCTCGCGCGCACCGTCGCGCCTGGCTGACGACTCACAAGACGTATTACCCCTGTTCGGCTATGTCGTGGATGCATTGCGCGAGGCCGACATGCCGACCGAATTCGCGCTGATCCCCTTCGTCGAGAGCGGCTATCGCCCGGGCGCCCGCAACGGCAGCGGACCGGCCGGACTGTGGCAGTTCGTCGCGACCACTGCGCGCAATCACCACGTGCCGGTCGGTGCGAAATACGACGGCCGCCTGTCGGCAGTGGACTCCACCACCGCCGCGGTGCGCTACCTGAAAACGCTGTATGGCATGTTCGGTGGCGACTGGCGGCTTGCCTTGATGGCCTACAACGCCGGCGAGTACCGCGTGCTGCAGGCCATGCGCACAGCCGGCATGAACGCACAGAACGCGCGCCCGGCCGAATTGCCGGGAATGTCCAAGGTCACCTACGACTACGTGGAAAAGCTGCACGCCCTGGCCTGCGTGCTCGACCATGCGCAAGAACACGGCGAGCTGCTCGCCTCGCTGGACAGACCGGTTCCGGTCCTGACCGAACATGCCTTGCCTGCCGGCACCAGCCTGAGCGCGTGGGCGGGCCAACGCGCGGTGGAACCGCAGTTGGTCGCTCGCCTGAACCCGGCGATTGCGGCAACCCGTTCCGCCCCCACCGGCGTGCGTGTCCTGGCACCGGTAGCAGCCGGTAGCGCACCTCAGACATCCTCGCCGAGCGTGGGCAGCCTAGCCGCCGCAGCCAGCAATGACGAGACTGCGGCAAACGACGCGCCTGCCGCGGCAAAAGCGACCGCGAGCACGGCGTCCGCACGCACGCCGCGCACCCACACGGTGCGCATTGGCGAATCGGCCTGGGCCATCGCGCGGCGCTATGGCGTCACGGTTGCCGCCCTGCTGGCCAGCAACGGCCTGGACAAGCGCGCGGTGCTCAAGCCAGGCATGGTGCTGTCCTTCGACGAGACGCCCTGAGCAACGCCACCAAGGCCTGCGCAGGGGCCAGTCCTCTGGCGCGCAAGCTCGCCCATCGCCCGCCCCTAAGCGCCGCCGCTTCAGGTGGGAGGGCCTCAGCGCTGTCGTGACGCCGCTGGTCATTGGAGACCCCATCTCGGTCGCGCGGCGACATCAATGCGCCGGTTTCGCGCCAGACGCAGCTCGCCAGGCTCCTTGCGGCTTCGCTTCGCGGCCATCGCGCCTGGCGCCGCCATCGCAGCTGCCGGACTCTTCGCCACCTCGCCCGCGCCCGCCCTAGCGGACCGGTTCGGGACGAGGCCGGGTCGGACCAGGCCGGCCCCGTCCATCCGCATGGGCGCCAATCCACGACGCGGACACCGATGCACCCGCATCCCAGCGCTCGACACACCCGCAACCGAGATCGCGGCGGCAAGCCACGGCAACCTGCTCAGTGACAGCACGCCGTCGACACGGCATTGCCACTGCCGGGTTATGCAGGCGTTGCGATCGGCGGCCGAGCCAGCCGGCGATCTGCCAATGCACCCACAGCGCGCACGCGCATCCCACAAACGACAGAAGGCCCGGCATTGCCGGGCCTTCTGCTGACCTACTTGACGCTTGCTTACAGCTGCGCGTCTTCGACCTGGATCTTGTAGTGCTTGCGCATGTCCTTGATGTAGGCCCTGACCGCACGATCGCCATCCATCTGGCTGAGCTGCTCGCGCAGCATCGTTTGCTGCTCGGCCGGCATCTGCGTCAGATCGCCTGGCGTGACCTTACTGACGACAAACACCGCATAGCGACCGCCATTGAGAGCGACCTTGCCGACAGAAGGCTTGCCCTCACTGGCGCGCGGCGCGCTGAAGATGGCGCGATTCGCTTCCGGCGTCGGGATCGGCGCGGTGCGCGGCAGGCCGGGGATCGGCGTGACCTGCAACTTCTCGCCTTCGGCCAGTGCCTGCAGCGTCTCTCCCTTCTGCAAGCGGGCGATCAGCGCATCGGCAGCCTTGATCTCCGCCTGCCTGCTGCGATCGGCATGAATCGCTGCAATCACCCGATCGCGCACCTTGTCCAGCGGCAAGGCCTGCTCGGCGGTGTGATTGGTCACCCGCAACACCACGCTGTGGTTAGGCGCGAGGGTGATCGGATCGCTGACCGTACCGTCCTGCACCAGCGTTTCGGAGAACGCCGCGCGGAGGACTGCCGGGTTGGCAGCCACGCCACTGGCATTGGCACGCGAGAATGGTCCCAGCGTCTGCACCGGCAAACCCACCTGCTTGGCGGCCGGTTCCAGCGCGGTCGGGTTCTTATAGACCAGGTCGACCAACTTGCCGCTCAGATCAGCAAAGGCCTTGTCGGCGTCGGCCTTGAGCTGTTCGGCCGCCAACTGGTCGCGCACCTGCTCGAATGACTTGCCCTGGCCGCCCTTGATCTCGCGCAGTTGGATGACGTGGTAACCGAATTCGCTCTTGATCGGGCCGACGACGTCACCAGCCTTCATCGCGAACAGCGCATCCTCGAACGGCTTGACCATGGTCCCCTTCTCGACCCAGCCGAGATCGCCGCCGGAATCCTTGGAGCCAGGATCCTGCGAATTGGCCTTGGCCAGCGCGGCGAAATCGGCGCTGGGCTGCTTGGCCTGCGCAGCCAAAGCGGTGGCCTTCTGCTCCGCCGCCTTCTGCGCGGCCTGATCGCTGCCGGCAGCGATCAGGATGTGCGAAGCCAGGCGCTGTTCCGGATCGACGAAACGCGCCTTCTCTTCGTCATAGCGTTTGCGCAGCGTCGCTTCGTCGGCCGGCTGCGCCGGTGGCAGGTTGGCGGCATTGAGTTCAACGTACTCGATCGACACCATTTCCGGCTGGCGGAAATCCTGAGCATGGCTGTCGTACCACTGCTTGACCTGCGCATCGGTGACCGCCGCGGTGTCGGCGGCCGGCTCGGGCAGAGTCGCCAGCTCCACATCGCGCGTTTCGCCCATCAGCTTGAGCAGGCGCTCGAACTCACTTTTGGTCGCGAAACCGGAATCGGCGATCGCCTGCGGAATCACCGATTGCTGCAGGCTTTCGCGCACCAGGCCATCGAACTGCGCCGGCGTACGCGGCGGCGTGCCTTGCGCAAGCGCGGCACGATATTGGGCGGGATTGAACTTGCCATCGACCTGGAAGGCCGGGATGTTGGCAATGTAATCGCGCACGGTCGCGTCACCGATGACGACCCCGGCGTCTTCGGCGCCCAGCCGAACCACCTGCTCGTCGATCATCTGATCGAGCAGCTGCAACTTGTTCTCGCGCGATTCGAACTTGCGCGGATCGAAGTCATCGCCCTTGCGCTGCCGCTCCTGCATGCGAGCCTGCTCGAACCGGGTGCGGAAATCCTGCGTGCTGATCTCGTGGTGCTGCCACAGCAACGAGACCGGCCACCACGACGGGGCCGATTTCCACCAGGTCGGGGGTGCCTGTACCTTGGCAACATTGTTGGCGCCAACGCCGCCCAGGTAGCTGTTGTCGATGACAAACAGGAACGGGATCATCAGCAACCCCAGGATGGCGGTGGCGATCCAGCCTGATGTCTTGTCGCGAAGTTTCTGCAGCATTGGCAAATCGAGGCCTGTGGGCGAGCCGCGCAGTGTAACGTGCTTCGTCCCGCCCGGCATCCGGCGCCGCCCCCGCCGACGGCGGAAAAAAGGCCGGAAAGCCTAATAAAAAAGCCCCCGGCAATGCCGAGGGCTTTGGATGAAACTGGCGGAGCGGACGGGACTCGAACCCGCGACCTCCGGCGTGACAGGCCAGCATTCTAACCAGCTGAACTACCGCTCCGCGCTTGAAACTTTTGCTTAGTGCTTTGTGGTGGGTGCTGAGGGTTTCGAACCCCCGACCCTCTCCGTGTAAGGGAGACGCTCTACCGCTGAGCTAAGCACCCTAGCGAGTCGATTAGTTTACTGCATCCTTAAGGGCTTTGCCAGCCTTGAATGCAGGATTTTTCGAAGCAGCGATCTTGATGCTGTCGCCGGTCTTCGGGTTGCGGCCGGTGCGCTCAGCGCGCTCGCGGACCTGGAAGGTACCGAAGCCCACCAGGGTCACGGCTTCGCCGCGCTTCAGCGCCTTGGTCACTTCGCTCACGACTGCATCGACGGCGCGACCGGCTTCCGCCTTGGAAATGTCGGCGGTAGCGGCAACGGCATCGATCAATTCGGTTTTATTCATTCTTTGGAACTCCCTGTGCGACGGATGCCGCGGAATCGACAGTCGGCGCTCTCGCCTTCGCGACAGCCCGACACAAGTGGTATCGCGTGACGCATCGCAATTCCGCGCCCACGAGTCGTGCATTTATACCAGCGCGCCCTATGCAGGCGCAAGCCAAAACCCAATAACGGCGCGGGTTTTGGCCTGTTCTGCCTGCGTTTAGACAGCCTGTGTCAGTGCTTGACGCGCGTGCCCGGAGTGGTACGCGACTTGCCGCGCACCGCAACCCGTGACCCGCCCTTGCGTGCCTTTTCCTTGCTTGCCTTCGACGGTGCGAGTGGACGTTCCAGTGCCAGATCCAGCACTTCGTCGATCCATTTGACCGGAACGATCTTGAGGTCACGCGTCACATTCGCGGGGATATCGGCCAGATCCTTGCGATTCTCGTCCGGGATCAACACGGTGCGAATGCCACCGCGCAACGCGGCCAACAACTTCTCCTTGAGTCCGCCAATCGCCGAGACGCGCCCCCGCAGGGTGATCTCGCCCGTCATCGCCACATCCGCGCGGATCGGCACCTTGGTCAGCACCGACACCAGCGACGTCACCATCGCGATGCCCGCGCTCGGGCCGTCCTTCGGCGTAGCGCCATCGGGCACGTGCACATGTACATCCTGTTTCTGCAGGAAATCCACATCGATACCCAAGCGCTCGGCACGCGAACGCACCACCGACAGCGCCGCCGACGCCGACTCCTTCATCACGTTGCCCAGCTGACCGGTCAGGATCAGGTTGCCCTTGCCCGGTACCAACGTGGACTCGATCTGCAGCAGATCGCCGCCGACTTCCGTCCAGGCCAGACCGGTGACCAGGCCAATCTCGTTCTCTTCTTCGGCGCGGCCAAAGTCGAACCGACGCACGCCCAGGTACTTATCGAGATTCTTCGAGTTCACCTCAACCAGCGCCTTGGACTTGCCCTTCTTTGCCGCCGGCTTCTTGGCTGCCGGTTGCGGACCGGCCAACGCAATTTCCTTCACCACCTTGCGGCAGATCTTGGCGATTTCGCGCTCCAGATTGCGCACGCCCGATTCGCGCGTGTAGTAGCGCACGATGTCGCGGATGGCATCTTCGCCAATCGCCAGTTCCTGGGCAGCCAGGCCGTTGGCCTTGATCTGCTTGGGCACCAGATAGCGCGCTGCGATGTTGAGCTTTTCGTCCTCGGTGTAACCCGGGATGCGGATCACTTCCATGCGGTCCAGCAACGGCCCGGGGATGTTGAGCGAATTGGAGGTCGCCACGAACATCACTTCGGACAGGTCCAGATCGACTTCCAGGTAGTGATCGTTGAAGGCGTTGTTCTGCTCGGGATCGAGCACTTCCAGCAGCGCCGACGACGGATCGCCACGGAAGTCCATCGACATCTTGTCGATCTCGTCGAGCACGAACAGCGGGTTCTTGCTGCCGACCTTGTTGAGGTTCTGCACCAGTCGGCCCGGCATCGAACCGACATAGGTGCGGCGATGACCGCGGATCTCGGCCTCATCGCGCACGCCGCCCAGGCTCATGCGCACGAACTTGCGATTGGTCGCCTTGGCGATGGACTGTCCCAGCGAGGTCTTGCCCACGCCCGGCGGACCGACCAGGCACAGGATCGGGCCCTTCATCTGCTTCACGCGCGACTGCACGGCCAAGTACTCGAGGATGCGCTCCTTGACCTTGTCCAATCCGTAGTGGTCGGCATCCAGGGTGTCCTGCGCGACCTTGAGGTCCTTGCGCACCTTGCTGCGCTTCTTCCACGGCACGCCCAGCAACCAATCCAGGTAATTACGCACCACCGCGGCTTCGGCCGACATCGGTGACATCTGCTTGAGCTTGTTGAGCTCGGCCTTGGCCTTGGTCTCGACCGGCTTGGGCATACCCGCCTCGGCGATCTTGCGCGCCAGTTCCTCCAGCTCGCCCGGCGCATCGTCCAGGTCGCCCAGTTCCTTCTGGATGGCCTTCATCTGCTCGTTGAGGTAGTACTCGCGCTGGCTCTTCTCCATCTGCGACTTGACCCGGCCGCGGATGCGTTTCTCCAGCTGCTGCACGTCGATCTCGCCATCGACCAAGCCGACCAGCAATTCCAGCCGCTCACCGATATCGGTGATTTCCAGCAGCCGCTGCTTGTCGGCCAGGCGCACGCCGATATGCGCGGCGATGGTGTCGGCCAGGCGACCCGGCTCGTCGATGCCGGCCAGCGTCTGCAGCAATTCCGGCGGCAGCTTGCGGTTGGTCTTGACGTATTGTTCGAACAGCGACATCAGCGAGCGCGCGATCGCCTCGACCTCGCGCGGCTCGCGCGCATCGCTGGTCTCGACCTCGATGCCACGGCCTTGCAGGGCGCCGTCCTGCTCGGTCACCTTGTCGACGGTGACCCGCGACAGACCCTCCACCAGCACCTTGATGGTGCCGTCAGGCAGCTTCAGCAATTGCAGCACCTGCGCCAGCGTGCCGACCGTGTACAAGTCACTGGCGGCCGGGTCGTCGGTCTCGGCAGACTTCTGCGCCACCAGCAGGATGCGCTTGTCCGCCTCCATTGCCTTTTCCAGCGCGCGCATGGACTTGTCGCGACCAACGAACAACGGGATCACCATGTGCGGGAACACCACCACGTCGCGCAGAGGCAACACCGGTAGTTCGAGGACTTCAGAGTGGGACTGGGCCATGGGGCGCTCCGCAGGAATCGGGAAGAGGGCATAAAAAAGCCGATGGCCCCGTTATGGGGCCATCGGCGAAGGCTTGCAAGTAGCGGGACGCAGCCCTTTAGCCCCCAGCGGGGCTGGCGCTGCGGGACGGCCGAGTCCGTTCAATCGCCAGAGGCGGCCTTGGCCGGCGCCGGCTGGGCTTGGTAGATCAGGTAGGGCTCGGACTTGTGCTCGATGACCGACTCGTCCACCACGACCTTGCTGACGTTTTCCTGCGAGGGCAGCTCGTACATGGTGTCCAGCAGCACCGATTCGACGATGGTGCGCAGGCCACGTGCACCGGTCTTGCGCTTGAGCGCCTTGCGGGCGATCGCCGACAACGCATCCGGACGGAACTCCAGCTCCACGCTTTCCATCTCGAACAGCTTCCGGAACTGCTTGGTGATGGCGTTCTTGGGCTCGGTCAGGATCTTGATCAGCGCCGGCTCGTCCAGCTCTTCCAGGGTCGCGACCACCGGCAGGCGGCCCACGAACTCCGGGATCAGGCCGAACTTGATCAGATCCTCCGGCTCGACCTCGGCCAGGATCTTGCCCACTTCCTGCTTGCGCTCGCTGCTCTTCACCTTGGCACCGAAGCCGATGCCACCAGCGTCGTTGGAGCGCTGCTGAATCACCTTGTCCAGCCCGGCAAACGCACCGCCGCAGATGAACAGGATGTTCTTGGTGTCGACCTGCAGGAACTCCTGCTGCGGATGCTTGCGGCCACCCTGCGGCGGCACCGAAGCCACCGTGCCTTCGATCAGCTTCAGCAGCGCCTGCTGCACGCCTTCGCCGGACACGTCACGGGTGATCGACGGGTTCTCGCTCTTGCGCGAGATCTTGTCGATTTCGTCGATGTAGACGATGCCCTGCTGCGCCTTCTCGACGTCGTAATCGCACTTCTGCAGCAGCTTCTGGATGATGTTTTCCACGTCCTCACCGACGTAGCCGGCTTCGGTCAGCGTGGTCGCATCGGCGATCGTGAAGGGCACATTGAGCAGCCGCGCCAGGGTTTCGGCCAGTAGCGTCTTGCCCGAACCGGTCGGCCCCACCAACAGGATGTTGGACTTGGCAAGCTCGACATCGTCGTTCTTGCTACGGCTCTCGATCCGCTTGTAATGGTTGTAGACGGCAACCGCCAGCGTGCGCTTGGCGCGCAGCTGTCCGATCACGTACTGGTCCAGCACCTCCAGGATCTCGCGCGGCTTGGGCAGGCTGGAACGCGCCGACTGCGCCTTCTCCTCGAGCTCCTCGCGGATGATGTCGTTGCACAGCTCAACGCACTCATCGCAGATGAACACGCTGGGACCGGCAATCAGCTTGCGGACCTCATGCTGGCTCTTACCGCAGAAGGAGCAGTAGAGGATCTTGTTGCTGTCGCTGGAACGACCTTGGCGGTCTTCGCTCATGCTTCTGTTACCCAGTTACCCCACCCGATCGCACGGGGGTTCGATTCGAGAATAGCACAGGGCCGGGAGGACGTCCGTCCACCCCGACCCTGCCAGTTTTCACAACGTTTTCAGGCAGTTGCCGATCAAGACGGTTGGATCGACTCTTCCGGGCGACGTTCCAGCACCTGGTCGACCAGTCCGTAGGCCTGGGCGTCCACCGCGCTTTTGAAGTTGTCGCGCTCGGTATCGCGCGCAATGGTCTCCAGCGACTGGCCGGTGTGCTTGGCCAACACTTCGTTCAAGCGCGAGCGCAAGGTCAGGATTTCGCGGGCGTGGATGTCGATATCCGTGGCCTGGCCCTGGAAGCCACCCAGCGGCTGGTGGATCATTACCCGCGAGTTCGGCAGCGCGTAGCGCTTGCCCGCCGCACCCGAGGCGAGCAGCAACGCGCCCATCGAGGCTGCCTGGCCGACGCAGATGGTACTGACGTCCGGCTTGATGTACTGCATGGTGTCGTAGATCGCCATGCCGGCCGTGACCACGCCACCGGGCGAGTTGATGTAGATGCTGATGTCCTTTTCCGGGTTGTCCGCTTCCAGGAACAGCAGCTGGGCCACGATGACATTGGCCATGTGGTCGTCGATCGGGCCGACCAGGAAGATCAGACGCTCCTTCAGCAGGCGCGAGTAGATGTCGTACGCACGCTCGCCACGGCTGGTCTGCTCGACCACCATCGGTACCAGATTCAGAGCTTTGGTCACATTGTCCACGCGAGGGGAATCTCCTGAGTCGTTAGTTGAATCCCCGCACATGGATGTGCGGGCTGTTGCGAGGGACTCGCATTTACATCTTCCCCGTACATGAATGCGCGGGCTGTGGATCTGCGGTCTTGCCAAGGACGCGCATCGCCCCTCCCGCAGCCAGCACGCGGGGAAGACGGTGCGTGATCCACCTTACTGGCGGATCGCCTCCTGGAACGACAGCGCCTGCTCGGTGTGCTGGGCGCGCTCGGCGATCCAGTCGATCACCTGCTCTTCCATCACGCGGCTCTGCAGTCCGTTCATCAGTTGGGGGTCGTTGCGGTACATCTCAATGACCTGCTCGGGCTCTTCGTAGGTCGAGGCAATCAGACGCAGCGTTTCGCTGACGCGCTTGGACTCCAGACGCAGCTCGTTGCGACGGGCCACCTCGCCCACCAGCAAGCCGACCAGGACGCGCTTGGAAGCAGCATCCATGAAGCCCTGGTGTGCATCGGCCGGGATGTCGCCCGGATTGCGGCCGCTGCGGCGCATCTGCTCGACCTGCTGGGCCAGCATCGCACGCGCCTCGTTTTCGACCAGGCGCGGCGGCAGCTCGACATGCGCATAGGCGGCGATCAGCTGCTCGCCCACTTCGCGCCGCAGCCGGTTCATCAGCGCACCCTTGAGCTCGCGCTCCAGATTGGTACGGATATCGACGCGGAACTGATCGGCATCGCCACTCTTCACGCCGAAGCTCTTGATGAACTCCTTGTCCACCTCCGGCAGCACCGGCTCGGAGACCTCGACCGCCTTGACGTGGACCTGCACGGTCTTGCCAGCCAACTGAGGCACCCGCCAGTCGGCCGGGAAATCGACGCTCAGGGTCTTCTCTTCGCCCTTTGCCAGGCCTTCCAGGCCCTTCTCGATCTGGTCGAACATCACGCCCGAGCCCAGCACGCTGCTGCCGGTTTCCACGCCTTCGGCCGGCAGCCGCTCGTCGCCGGCCTGCGACCAGGTCTCCAGCGCCACCAGGTCGCCGACCTGGGCACCGCGGGTGACCGGGTTCCAGGTCCGGCGCTGCAGACGCAGGTTCTCGATCATCTGGTCGATGTCGGCGTCGGTGACCTCGGCGGTGTGACGCACCACCGACAGCTTGGCGACGTCGATATCACCGAACTCCGGCACCACCTCGAACGTGGCGACGAAATCGAAATCGCTTTCGCCAGCGCGATCGATGCGCGGATTGCCGGCCAGCCGCAGCGCGTGCTCGCGCACGGCCGAGTCGAAGGTCTCGCGCAGCAGCCCATCCATCGCCTCGGCACGCACCTGCTGACCGAAACGCTGTTCGATCACTTTGGCCGGCACCTTGCCGGGCCGAAAGCCCTTGATGCGTGCGGTACGCGCGATCTCGCGCAAACGCCCACCGACGTGCGACTCCAGGCGCTCCTGCGGCAGGGTGAAGGTCAGGCGGCGTTCCAGATTGCCGGTGGATTCGATCGAAGCTTGCATGTGGACTCCTGCCACCGACGGCATGCAGCGTCGGCACGAGATGGAAAGGCGGGTTGACGGATGGCGGGAACGCCGCCGAGCCCTGTAGTTTGGCTGATAACGCTGGCCGCTGCTAGCGGGGGCGGCAAGGAGCGGAATGCTGAACGCGGCGCCGCTCCGGCCGGAAACCCACGGCCGGGCCTGTTGGTGCGAAAGGGGGGACTCGAACCCCCACGCCTTGCGGCGTCAGAACCTAAATCTGGTGCGTCTACCAATTCCGCCACTTTCGCAATGTTGCGCCCGCCCGGCATTGTTGCAGGGATACCGGCAAAGAAAAAGCGCCCGCGCGCGCCGCCTTCTCTTCCGACGAGGCGGCGGACCGATCGAGCGGAATCCTGCCGCTTGGGTCGCCGCATAGAAAAACAGCCACTCGGCTTGCGCTGAGTGGCTGTCTTGTTTGGTGGGCCGTCAAGGATTCGAACCTTGGACCTATTGATTAAGAGTCAACTGCTCTACCAACTGAGCTAACGGCCCCTGAAACTGGTCGCACATTGTATGTGCTTTCTTGCCTCGTTGCAACACCCTGCGAGACATCGGGTCACATCTTGCAATTTCAGTGGGGTGGCTGAGGGGACTCGAACCCCCGACATCTGGAATCACAATCCAGTACTCTAACCAACTGAGCTACAGCCACCACTGAAACCTGCATCCTACCGCACCGCCAATGGCGCGCCCGACAGGACTCGAACCTGTAACCGCCGGCTTAGAAGGCCGGTGCTCTATCCGGTTGAGCTACGGGCGCCCGGACCGGATGTCGCATTCCCACGCCGCCTGAAGCTCGGAGTGGTCGGGGTAGAGGGATTCGAACCCCCGACATCCTGCTCCCAAAGCAGGCGCGCTACCAGACTGCGCTATACCCCGGCGGAACGGACCCTTTCAATCCCGAAGGCTCGAAAGGTCGGCTATTTTGGGAATGATTGGACACGCTGTCAATCACCCTGCGCAAATCGAGCGATCCGCTATCCTGCACGCAACGTCTGCCGGCACGGCACACGAACGAACACATGGAGAACAGACATGCGCAGCGGCAACCCGGCTCTTCGGGAATCCACCTTCCTCGACCTCGGCTCCGGTGCGGTGGTCACCCGTGACGGCCAGGCGATGACCCTCAACGGCACCGTCAACAAGACCGGCGCGTTGTTGTTGATGGCCGTCCTTACCGCCGCCCTTGCCTGGTCGCAGTCGGTCGGTGCCGATGGCATGCTGCTGCCGACCGCACGGCTGTACATGCTCGGCGGCATGATCGGCGGCCTGATCTTCGCGCTGGCGACGATCTTCAAACCGACCTGGGCGCCGGTGACCGCACCGCTGTACGCGCTGCTGGAAGGCCTGTTCCTGGGTGCGGTTTCGGCCGTGTACGAGGCGCGCTTCAACGGCATCGTATTCCAGGCCGTGCTGCTGACCTTCGGCACGCTGTTTGCGCTGCTGTTCGCCTACCGCAGTGGACTGATCAAGGCCACCGAGAACTTCAAGCTGGGCGTGGTCGCAGCCACCGGCGGCATTGCGCTGGTGTATCTGGCCACGCTGCTGCTCGGCCTGTTCAACATCCGCATCCCCTTCATCCACGAATCCGGCCTGATCGGCATCGGCTTCAGCCTGTTCGTGGTGGTGGTGGCGGCGCTCAACCTGGTGCTGGACTTCGACTTCATCGAGACCGGCGTCGAGCAAGGCGCTCCCAAACACATGGAGTGGTACGGGGCGTTCGGCCTGATGGTCACCTTGGTCTGGCTGTACATCGAGTTCCTGCGCCTGCTGTCGAAGCTGCAGTCGCGCAACTAAGCAGGGCTTCTGATCGGGGTGCGGGATCGACCACAGCGAATCGCTCGCAGATCCAGCGTTCCAGACAAGAAAAAAGGGCGCCTAGGCGCCCTTTTTTTGTTCACCGGGTCGCTCAGAGGCGACTGGCGATCGCCTTGGCGAAGCCCATGGTGTTGCCGGTGCCGCCGAGGTCGGGGGTCAGCGAATCCTTGGCCTCGAGCGTGGCGACGATGGCATCGCGCAGGCGCTCGGCATTCTGCGGCTGGCCGATATGGTCCAGCATCTGCGCCGCGCCCAGCAGCAATGCGCAAGGATTGGCCTTGCCCTGCCCTGCGATGTCCGGTGCAGAGCCGTGCACTGCCTCGAAGATCGCCGCCTCGGTACCGATGTTCGCGCCCGGGGCCAGGCCCAGGCCGCCGACCAGACCAGCACACAGGTCGGAGATGATGTCGCCGAAAAGGTTGGTGGTGACGATGATGTCGAACTGCTCCGGACGCATCACCAGCTGCATGCAGGTGTTGTCGACGATCATTTCCTGGAATTCGATGTCCGGGTACTCGGTGGCCACGTCACGGGCAACCTTCAGGAACAGGCCGGAGGTCGACTTGATGATGTTGGCCTTGTGCACGGCGGTGACCTTCTTGCGGCCGGTGCTCTTGGCCAGCTCGAAGGCATAGCGCACGATGCGCTCGGACCCCTTGCGGGTGACCCGCGCACCGGAAACGGCCACTTCGCCATCGGCCGACACTTCCTGGCCTTCGCTCAGGTAAGCGCCCTCGGTGTTCTCGCGCACCGTGATCAGGTCCACGCCGTCGGCGAAGCGCGACTTGGTGTTCGGGAAAGACTTGGCTGGGCGCACATTGGCGTACAGGTCGAACTTGCGGCGCATGGCAACGTTGATCGAGCTGAAACCCTCGCCAACCGGCGTGGTCAACGGGCTCTTCAGCGCAACCTTGTTCTTGGTGATCGAGGCCAGGGTGGACTCGGGCAGCAGATCGCCATGCTTCTCCAGGGCGACCAGGCCGGCATCGGCGTACTCGTAGGTCAGGCCGGCCTGCAGGGCGTCGAGCACGAACAAGGTGGCGTCCATGATCTCCGGGCCGATACCGTCGCCGCGGATGACCGTGATTGTCTGCGTCATAACGTTGGGTTTCCGAACAAAGGGGGGAGCGCCAGCCGGAATGCCCGGCGCAGGAGGTTTCACCGGCAATTATGCCCGATGCCGGCAGAGCTCCCCAAACCGACCATGGTCGAAGGCCTGCCCAGCTGTCGACCTAGCGCGTGTGATGCACGTTGAGCCGAGTGCGAAGCGTCCTGAGGGAATCGCCTGCCGCACCGGCACGCTGCCACTGGCGGCGTGCCGGTGCGGCAAGCGGGCTCAGTCGTGCGCGTGCGCCGATGGCGCCGCGGCGCCGCCTTCCAACTGGTCGAGGAAATCCACCGCGCGACGCAGGTGCGGAATGACGATCGAGCCGCCAACCACCAGGCCGACCGAGAAGGTCTCGAAGAATTCCTCCCGGCTGACGCCGGCCTCCTTGCACTGGGCCACGTGATAGCTGATGCAGTCGTCGCAGCGAAGGACCAGCGATGCCACCAGCCCAAGCAGCTCCTTGGTCTTCACATCCAGCGCGCCGGCCTGGTAGGTCTGGGTGTCGAGCGCGAAGAAGCGCCGCACCACCTGGTTCGGCTCGGCCAGGATGCGCTGGTTCATCCGCTGACGGAATTCGGTGAACGCGCGGACGCGGTCCTCGCCCTCGTGCTCGCCAGCGCTCATGCCTGTCCGCCTTCGGCGCCGGCCAGCAGGGGCTCGAGCTTGCCGGCCCGGTGCATTGCCATCATGTCGTCGTAGCCGCCGACATGGACGTCGCCGACGAAGATCTGCGGCACGCTGGTGCGCTTGGCCAGGGCGACCATGCGGTCGCGCTCGGCGGGGTCCAGGTCGATCCGGATCTCGGTCCAGGTCTGGCCCTTGCTCTTGAGGAAGTTCTTGGCCGCCACGCAGTACGGGCAGATCGCGGTGGAATACAGGGTGATCCGCGGGCCGGCGGCCTGCGGTTCGGATGAATCTTGGCTCACGGGGAAACTCCGCGCTGGGTCTGAGGTCAGACAATGGTACCGGGCGACTGGAATTTCGACGTCGCCGCCGCAACACTGCGGATTAATTACCGATTCACGCCACCGCCCCGCGCTGGCGGCATGCTCCGCGCATCACCTGGGGGTCCTCTTGCGTCTGCTACCGCTCGCCACCGCACTTACGCTGGCCATCGCCATGGGCGTGGCGCCCGCGCAGGAAGCCCGGCTGCCCGATATCGGCTCGTCGGCCGGGGAACTGCTTACGCCCGCACGCCAGGCCGAGTACGGCCGGATGATGCTGGCCGAGCTGCGCAATTACGACTACGTCCTGGACGACCCACTGATCGGCGACTGGCTGCAGACCATGGGCACACGCCTGGGTGCCAACAGCGATCAGCCGCAGCAGCCATTCACCTTCTTCATGCTGCGCGAGCGCCAGATCAACGCCTTCGCCACGCTGGGCGGCTATGTCGCCGTCAACGCGGGACTGGTGCTGACCGCCGAGCGCGAAGACGAAGTGGCGGCGGTGCTGTCGCACGAAATCGCCCACGTCACGCAACAACACGTGCTGCGCGGGGTCGAGCGCGCCCAACGCGACCAGATCCCGATCCTGCTGGGCATGCTGGCGGCGGTGGTTGCCGCGCAGAAGGCCGGCGGCAACTCCAAGGGCGACGCGACCATGGCCGGCATCACCAGTGCGATGGGCCTGATGCAGCAACGCCAGATCGACTTCACCCGTTCCAACGAGGCCGAAGCCGACCGCCTGGGGATCCGCACCCTGGCCCGCAGCGGCTACGACGTGGACGCGATGGCCGGCTTCTTCGAACGCATGTCGGTGGCCATGCGCGCCAATGAGGGCGGCTACAGCGCGCCGGATTTCCTGCAGACCCACCCGGTCACCACCACCCGCATCAGCGAGGCCAAGTCACGCGCCGAGCAGATGAAGAAGAACACGGTGGTTCTGACCACCTCCGTTCCAGGCGGCACGCGCCAGGAGCGCGTGGACCCGGCCGACCCGTCGCTGTCCGAGCCGTTGAGCCGCAACGGCACGGCACTGTTCCCGTATTCGCTGCAATTGCCGGTGGATGCCCTCAGCCGCGGCGGCGACAGCCAGGAATTTCCCTGGGCCAAGGAACGCCTGCGCGTGCTCAGCGCGGCAACCCCGGACGCGGCCATCCGCGAGTACGAAAACCTGCGCCGCAGCAGCAAGACCGGACTGACCGACGCCCAGCGCTACGGACTGGCGCTGGCCAAGCTGCGCAACAGCGGTGGCAAGCCCAGCGAACCGGTGGCCGAACTGTCTGCCCTGCTGGAGGCGCATCCGGACAACCTGTGGCTGGCCCTGGGACTGAGCGAGGCGCAGTCGCGGGTCGGCCCGCGCGAGCCGGCCAACCAGCGATTCGACGCCTTGCTCAAGCGCCTGCCGAACAGCCGGGCGGTGGCGCTGACCTATGCCAGCGCATTGAACGGCCAGGCGAGCCGCGAAGCGGGCGTGCGTGCGCGCCAGGTGCTGGATCCGCTACTCCATCGCAGCAGCGACGATCCGCTGCTGCAGCAGACCTACGCCCGCGCCTGCGAGCTGTCGGGCGACACGCTCCGCGCCAGCGAGGCCTACGCCGAGGCGGCGTTCCTGAACGGGCGTCCCGAGCAGGCGCTGATCCAGCTGGAGGCGCTGAAGAAGAAGGATCTCGATTATGTGACACGTGCACGGGTGGACGCGCGGATTGCAGCGATCACCCCGACCGTGCTGGAAATGCGCCGCCAAGGCGTGCGCGATCCCGAGCTGTCACAGCGCTGACCATGTCACATTAAAGTCACAAAACCGTAGTCTACTGGCGACCATCCGAAGCCAGACGGTGTGCCCGCGTGCAGAAACGCATCTTGATCGTCGATGACGAACCCGCGATCCGCGACATGGTGGCGTTCGCGCTGCGCAAGGGCGAGTTCGAGCCTATTCATGCCGGCGACGCCCGTGAGGCCCAGACCGCGATCGCCGATCGGGTGCCCGATCTGATCCTGCTGGACTGGATGCTGCCGGGCACCAGCGGTCTGGATCTGGCACGACGCTGGCGCAAGGAGTCGCTGACCCGCGAGGTGCCGATCATCATGCTGACCGCGCGCGGCGAAGAGAACGATCGCGTCGGCGGCCTGGAAGCCGGTGTGGACGATTACGTGGTCAAGCCGTTCTCGGCGCGCGAACTGCTGGCGCGCATCCGCGCCGTGATGCGGCGTACCCGCGAGGACGACGAAGACGGCAGCGTGGCGGTCGGCAAGCTGCGCATCGACGGCGCCGCGCACCGGGTGTTCGCCGGCGACGCGCCGGTGCCGATCGGCCCGACCGAGTATCGCCTGCTGCACTTCTTCATGACCCACCCCGAGCGCGTCTACACCCGGACCCAGCTGCTGGATCACGTCTGGGGCGGCAGCGTCTACGTGGAAGAGCGCACCATCGACGTGCATATCCGCCGCCTGCGTAAGACGCTGGAACCGTTCGGGCTGGAAAACATGGTGCAGACCGTGCGCGGCTCCGGCTACCGCTTCTCGTCGGCCACCTGATGCCGCCGCTGCAAGCGGGTCGGGCCGCACGCCCTTCCGACGTCCGGTGGTAACGTCCTCCATGCCCCGACACATCCGCTCGGCCTGGCTGAAGACGCTCGGCACCTTGGTCCTGCTGCTGGCTGCCGCCACGGTGGTCGGCGTGCTCATGCAGCACGTCTGGATGGCGCTGACGTTGACCGCGCTGGGTGTGCTTGCCTGGCACTACTGGCGCCTGCGCCAGGTGCTGCAACGGCTGACCGCCCGTCAACGCGCCGAGCCAGCTGCCGGCATCGGCGCCTGGAACGAACTTGACCGCCTGCTCTACCGCAGCCAGGCGGAAATGCGCACGCGCAAACGGCGTCTGATCAACATGCTGCGCACCTATCGTGCCGCTGCGACCGCACTGCCCGATGCGGTGGTGGTGGTCGACCGCAACAGCCAGCGCGTGCAGTGGTTCAACAAGGCCGCCGGCGGCTTGCTGGGACTGCATCATCCCGGCGATATGGGGGTGTCGGTGGTGGAGCGGCTGCAACCCTTGCCGTTGGCGCATTGGCTGGCCGCCGGCCGCAACGCCGAGCCCATGCTCGACGCCGCCTCGCCGGTCGACCCGGACCTGCGCCTGAACCTGCGCCTGATTCCCTACTCGGACGACTACTGGCTGCTGGTGGCGCGCGACGTCAGCAAGCTGCTGCGACTGGAGCAGGTCCGCCGCGACTTCGTCGCCAATGTGTCGCACGAACTGCGGACGCCGTTGACCGTGGTGCACGGCTACCTGGACATGCTCGACCCGGAAGATTTTCCCGATTCGGGCCCGATGCTGGCGGAAATGCGCAAGCAATCCCAGCGCATGGCGCAATTGGTCGAAGACCTGTTGACACTGTCGCGGCTGGAATCGCAGGAAGAACTGGGCGAGGAACACGTCGCGATGGCGCCGATGCTGTCCACGCTGCGGCGCGAGGCCGAGGCCCATAGCCAGGGAAGACACACGGTCGAGGTGATCGACGAGGCCGGGGTGGATCTGCTCGGCTCCAACAAGGAACTGCACAGCGCCTTCTCCAACCTGGTGACCAATGCGGTGCGCTATACCCCCGGCGGCGGCACGGTGACCATTCGCTTCGTGCGCGAGGGCGAAGGCGCCGCGCTGGCGGTGCGCGACACCGGCTACGGCATCCCCGCCTCGCACCTGCCGCGGATCACCGAACGCTTTTACCGGGTGTCCAGCAGCCGCTCGCGCGAGAGCGGCGGAACCGGCCTGGGGCTATCGATCGTCAAGCACATCCTGGGGCTGCACCAGGCGCGCCTGGAGATCGCCAGCGAAGTCGGTCGCGGCAGTGAGTTTTCCTGTCATTTCAGCGCCGCGCGGGTCGTCCGACGCGAACCGTCCGTGCCACTGTCACGCTCGGCGTGATATGAAGACCCTGCGCGCCAGGTTGCAGGGCGCGGCCGCCAGGGACGGACACCGCCATGCCCATGTTGCGCAGACCGCAGCGTGTCATTCCTTCGTACCGTCTCGATAATCGATCCATGGGCCACGCCAAGCCAAGCCACGACATCGCCGCCACCGAGGACTTCGCCAGCGATCCGCTGCGCGACCCGGCGCTGTATCTGAACCGCGAACTGTCCCAGTTGGACTTCAACTTCCGCGTGCTGGCGCAGGCACTGGACGAGCAGGTTCCGCTGCTGGAGCGGCTGCGCTTCCTGTGCATCTCCTGCACCAACCTGGACGAATTCTTCGAGATCCGGGCGGCCACCGTGCGCCATGCGCAGGAATTCGGCCTGCCGCCGGCGCCAGACGGCATGAGCCCCACCGCCATCCTCAACGCCGTCCACGACCGCGCCGCCAAACTGGTGGAGCAGCAATACCACGCCTGGAACGAGGTGCTGCGGCCGGCGCTGGAGCAGAACGGGGTCGCGGTACTCAGCCGCACCAGTTGGACCAGCCGACAGCGGCGCTGGCTGCGCGCCTATTTCCGCAACGAGATCATGCCGGTGCTGTCCCCGCTCGGCCTGGATCCGGCGCATCCATTCCCGAAGATCCTCAACAAGACCCTCAATATCGTGGTCGTGCTCGACGGCATGGATGCCTTCGGCCGCGCCGGCCACCTGGCGATCGTGCGTGCGCCGCGCTCGTTGCCGCGCATCATCCAATTGCCGCCCAGCCTGTCGCCGAACGGGACCCAGAGTTTCGTGTTCCTGTCCTCGGTCTTGTCCGAGTTCGCCGACGAGCTGTTTCCCGGCATGCAGGTCAAGGGTTCCTACCAGTTCCGCGTCACCCGCAATTCCGAGCTGGTGGTCGACGAAGAAGAAGTGGAGAACCTGGCGCTGGCGCTGCGCGACGAGCTGGTGACGCGCGGCTATCGCCCGGCGGTGCGGCTGGAAATCGCCCAGGACTGCCCCACCCCGATCGTGCGCACGTTGCTGCAGAACTTCGGCCTGAGCGAGAACGCCGTCTACCGCATCGGCGGGCCGGTCAACCTCAGCCGCGTCAACCAGGTCTACGATCTGGTGCAGCGCCCGGAGCTGAAGTACCCGCCGTTCAATCCGCGCACGCTGCGCGACAGCGACGGCATCTTCGAGATCGTCAACAAGAACGACGTGTTGCTGCATCACCCCTTCGATGCGTTCACCGCCGTGCTGGACGTGATCCGCCAGGCCGCAGTCGACCCGAACGTGTTGGCGATCAAGCAAACCTTGTACCGCACCGGCAAGGACTCGTTGATCGTCGATGCGCTGGTGCAGGCCGCACGCAACGGCAAGGACGTCACCGTGGTGGTGGAGCTGCGCGCGCGCTTCGACGAAGAAGCCAACCTGGGCCTGGCCGACAAGCTGCAGGAGGCCGGCGTGCAGGTGGTCTATGGGGTGGTCGGCTACAAGACCCACGCCAAGATGCTGCTGATCGTGCGGCGCGAAGGGCGCAAGCTCAAACGCTACGTCCATCTGGGCACCGGCAATTACCACAGCGGCACCGCGCGCCTGTACACCGACCTGAGCCTGCTCACCGCCGACCCGGATATCGGCAACGATGTGCACCTGCTGTTCCAGCAGTTGTCCGGCCTGGCGCCGCGGATGAAACTGGACCAGTTGCTGCAATCGCCCTTCACCCTGCATGCCGGGGTGCTGCAACGTATCGAGCGCGAGACCGCATTGGCTCGCAGCGGTCGCCCCGGGCGCATCATCGCCAAGATGAACGCTCTCAACGAACCGCAGGTGGTGCGGGCGCTGTACGTGGCCTCGCAGGCCGGCGTGCAGATCGATCTGATCATCCGCGGCGCCTGCACCTTGCGTCCGGGCGTGCCCGGCGTGTCGGACAACATTCGCGTGCGCTCCATCGTCGGGCGCTTCCTGGAACACAGCCGGGTGTACTGGTTCGGCAACAACGGGGCGGCCGAACTGTATTGCGCCAGCGCCGATTGGCTGGAACGCAACCTGTTGCGCCGGGTCGAGACCTGCTTCCCGATCCGTGACCCGGACCTGGCCAAGCGTGTCTATCGCGAAGCCCTGCAGAATTACCTGGACGACAACGTCAACGCCTGGGAACTGGATGCCGAAGGCATCTACACCAGACGCTCGCCGGGTCCAGGCGAGCCGGCGCATTCGGCGCAGATGACCCTGCTCGATCGCGTGTAAACGACAATGACCGCGGCTCCTCACGGGGCCGTCGGCGCATCGGCTACCATTCGGCCCATGCCCAACGCCTCCCCCACCAATCCGCCCCTGCGCGATGGCGATTTCCTTGCCGCCATCGACCTGGGATCCAACAGTTTCCACATGGTCATCGCGCGCTACCTGATGGGGCAGCTGCGGGTGGTCGATCGCCTGCGCGAGACCGTGCGCATGGCCGATGGACTGGATGGCAAGGGCGGCCTATCCAATGAAGCGCGGCAGCGTGCGCTGGAATGCCTGGCACGTTTCGGCCAACGCATCCGCGACGTGCCATCGCTGCGCGTGCGCGCGCTGGCGACCAACACGGTGCGCCAGCTGCGCTCGCCGCAGACCTTTCTGATGCCTGCCGAAACCGCGCTTGGGCATGCCATCGAAGTGGTCAGCGGACGCGAGGAAGCGCGTCTGATCTATCTGGGCGTCGCCCATGCGCAGCCGCCCAAGCCCGATCAGCGCCGGCTGGTCATCGACATCGGCGGCGGCTCCACCGAGTTCATCATCGGCCGCGGCTTCCAGACGCTGGAGCGCGAGAGCCTGCAGGCGGGCTGCATCGCCAGCACGCGACGCTTCTTTCCCGGCGGCAAGCTGTCCAAGAAAAAATGGAAGGACGCGTTGACCGAGATCGGCGCGGAGTTCCAGCAGTTCGCCAACCAATACAAGGCACTGGGCTGGCACGAGGCGATCGGCTCATCGGGCACGCACAAGGCCATTGGCGAGATCTGCGCGGCAATGAAGCTGACCAAGGGGGCGATCACCGCCACTGCCTTGCCGGCGTTGCGCGACGAGTTGCTCAAGGCCAAACGGATCGAAGACATCCAGCTACCTGGCCTGGCAGCCGAGCGCCGGCCGATCATCGCCGGCGGCATCCTGGTGCTGGAAGCCGCCTTCCAGGCGCTGGGACTGGAGAAGCTGATGGTCAGCAAGGCGGCGATGCGCGAAGGCATCCTGTACGACATGCTCGGCCGTGGCGGCCAGAACGATCCGCGCGACAGCTCGGTGGTCGCGCTGGTGCAGCGCTATGGCATCGACGAGGTGCAGGCCGAGCGCGTGGAGGCCACCGCTTGCCGGTTGTTCGATCAGGTGTGCGAGGCCTGGCAGCTGGACGCCGACGATGCCCAGGTACTGCGCCGCGCAGCACGCCTGCACGAACTGGGATTGATGATCGCCCACAGTCAGTACCACGTGCATGGCAGTTACATCCTCGAGCACTCGGACATCGCCGGCTTTTCCCGCCAGGAGCAACAGGTGCTGGCGGCGCTGGTGCGCACGCACCGCCGCAATGTGCCCAAGACCGCCTTCGACGCCCTGCCCGACCGCCTGCTGCTGCCGACCCGGCGCAAGGCCGCGCTCTTGCGGCTGGCGGTGCTGCTGCACCGCGCGCACGAACCGGATCCGATCCCGACCCTGGAGCTCACCGCCGAAGACAATCGGCTGTCGCTGATCCTGTCGCAAAGCTGGATCGCGTCGCGCCCGCTGTTGCGCGCCGACCTGATCGGCGAAGTGGAAAGCATGGCCGGGCTGGGTATCCTCTTCAAACCCTTCGTGACCTGATCGCCCTGAGCTGAGCGGCTGACGTGATCGGCTTGACCTGACCGCAGCGTCACCGATTCCACCGCCAGCGCTGCGCCGCCGGCAAAGGCGGCGCCGGCCAATGGCCAATCGCGCGCGTGCTCTGCGAGTCTCCACAGGTGGTGTGCAGCCGTTGGCCATGCCTGCCGCGCCAGCTGCGCAGCAGGCCACGCAACGCTGGCATGCACCGCACGATGTCACCGTGGCGACTTTTCCGCGCAACATCGTTGCCATGGCCTTCCCGGAGACTTTGGCAAACGGGAGAACGGGCATGCGCTACGCGATCGTCACCGAAACCTACCCACCCGAAGTCAACGGTGTCGCGTTGACCGTGCACAGCCTGGAAACCGGGCTGCGTTCCCGCGGCCACCAGGTCGACGTGGTGCGCCCACGCCAGAGTAGCGATGTCGATCCGGCCGACACCTTGCTGGTGCGCGGCGCCTCGTTGCCGCGGTATCCAGGACTGAAGTTCGGCTTGCCCGCGACCCAACGCCTGCTCCGTCATTGGAAAAGCACGCAACCGGACGCGATCTATGTGGCCACGGAAGGCCCCTTGGGCTGGTCGGCAATGCGCGCCGCCCGCCGGCTGGGCATCCCGGTCGCCAGCGGTTTCCATACTCGCTTCGACGAGTACCTGCCCGACTATGGCGCGGCCTGGTTGCAAGGCACTGCGGTGCGCTGGATGCGGCGCTTTCATAACCAGGCGCATGCCACGCTGGTGCCGACCCGCGAATTGCAGCAATTCCTGCGTGGGCGTGGCTTCGAACATGTCCAGCTGTTGTCGCGCGCCGTCGATAGCCAGCAGTTCGATCCGCTGCGTCGCGATCCCGCCTTGCGTGCCGAGTGGGGCCTGGGCGAGGACGGCTTTGCGGCCATCTACGTCGGCCGCATCGCCAGCGAGAAGAACCTGCCGTTGGCGATCCAGGCCTTCCGACAGCTGCAGCAGGTGCGCCCGGGCGCGCGCTTCGTCTGGGTCGGCGATGGCCCCGCGCGCGCGAAGATCGCCGAAGAGAATCCGGATTTCATCTTCTGCGGCATCCAGCGCGGCGACGCACTGGCCCGCCACTTCGCAAGCGGCGATCTGTTTCTGTTTCCCAGCCGCAGCGAGACCTTCGGCAACGTGACGCTGGAAGCGATGGCCAGCGGCGTGACCGCGGTTGCCTTCGACTATGGCGCCGCGCGCGAATACCTGCGCGACGGCCACAGCGGCGCGGCGGTCGCCAGCGATGCCGACTTCATCGCCGCCACCCTGCGGTTGGCACAGGACGATGCGCTGCGCGCCCGCATGGGTGCGGCGGCGGCGCAGGACATGAAACGTCTGCACCCGGACAACGTGGTGTCGGATTTCGAAGCCTTGCTGCAAGGCATCAGTGCCACCCGGGGGACGTATGTCGTCGACGCGGCTTGAGGTATTGCGGGGCCATGAAGCGCGCTGGTGCCGGCGCGCCAACCATTGGTGTCGGCGCCACTCGGTCCGGCGCACGTTCGCCATCATCAGCCGGCTCGGCGATGGGGTGTTCTGGTACAGCCTGATGGGCCTGCTGATCCTGTCCGATGGCCTGGATGGCGTGCGCGCATCGGCGCACATGGCGGTGACCGGCGTGCTCGCATTGAGCCTGTACAAGGCGCTCAAGCGCTGGACGCGACGACCGCGTCCGTATGCGGCTGACCTGCGCATCCGCGCCTGGGTGGCGCCGCTGGACGAGTTCAGTTTCCCCTCCGGGCACACCTTGCACGCGGTGTCCTTCAGCATCGTGGCGCTGGCGCATTACCCCTGGTTGGCGCCGCTGCTGCTGCCGTTTACGCTCGGGGTGGCGTTGTCGCGGGTGGTGCTGGGTCTGCATTACCCCAGCGACGTCCTCGCGGCCACCGCGATCGGCACCCTGCTGGCCGGTCTGTCGTTGTGGTGCCTGCCGCTGCTGGGGCTGTGACCACCGCAGGCAGTGTCTGATCCGCAATCGCGGGCGCGTCGCCTGCCTGCCACGGCAAGGCGCTGCGCCACCGACGCAGACGCCGGCGGTGCATGCCGGCTCCCGTACAATGCGCCGATGACCACCCTGTTCATTTCCGACCTGCACCTGGACCCGGCCCGACCGGCGATCACCACGCTGTTCCTGGACTTCCTGCGCGACCAGGTGCCGGGCAGCGATGCGCTCTATATCCTGGGCGACTTGTTCGAGGCCTGGATTGGCGACGACACCCCCTCGACCGCAGCCGATGCGGTGGCCGAGGCGCTGCACGCTGTGGCCGCCGGCGGCGTGCCGGTGTTCTTCATGCCAGGCAACCGCGATTTCCTGGTCGGCGAAACGTATGCGCGCCGCGCCGGCTTCCGCATCCTGCCCGATCCCACCGTCATCGACCTGTACGGCCAGCCCACGCTGCTGATGCACGGCGACCTGTTGTGCACCGACGACACCGCCTACCAGGCGTTTCGCGCGCAAACCCGCGACCCGGTCTTCCAGGCGCAGTTCCTGGCCCAGCCGCTGGCTGCGCGGGTGGCCTTCGCCCAGAAGGCGCGTGCCGCCAGCCAGGCGCGCTACGCCGAGCTCCAGCAAGGGGATCAGGCAGCGCTCGAGACCATCACCGACGTGAGCCCGGCCGAAGTGGAAACCACCTTCGTGCATTACGGGCTGGACCGGATGATCCATGGCCACACCCACCGCCCCGCCATCCATACCCTGCAGGCCGGCGATCGTTCCTGCACACGCGTGGTGCTGGGCGATTGGTATACCCAGGGCTCGGTGTTGCGGGTCGACGCCGACGGCATGGCGCTGGAGCAACTGCCGGTCTGAGCCGACCGCGCTTGCGGCTGCGGCTTGTCTCCACCGCCCGCTGCATGCATGGCTACTGCAGGCTGCGCGCTCGCTCGGCGTAGTCGACGAAATCGGCGTTGACCACGTCGTACCACAGCACATGGCCATCGGCCTGGACACGGAAGCGGTCGCGCACCGGGCTGGTCTGCGGATCGCCTGGACAGCCGTCGCCATGGCGCTCGCGCACGGCGAAATCGAAACTTTGCGACGGCGTTTGCGCGTCGGACTCGGAGACGATGCGGATGCAGTCGTCCGGATAGAGCCGATCGCCGCGCACGCGGGTCTCCAGCAAGCTCAACGCACGCGCGTCGGCCGAGACCGTGGGCTCGGGCGTGCGTGCGACCTGCGCGGCCGGCTGCTGCGCCGCCGGGTCGGCAGGCGGCGGCTGCGTGCAGCCGACACTGGCCGCGACCACCAGCCATGCCAGTACCAGAGACAGAAACTTGGACATGATGCGCTCCGACGACAGACAGGCCGGCACGCGCCGGCGATGTGTGCAGTCTGCGCGATCCCGCGCCCGGGGTGGTAATGCGCTGGCCCGGCAGTTGCATGCCGGACCAACGCGGTGCGCGCTCAGCGGAAGCCGGCGATGGTCGCCTTGGTGTTCACCAGCACGCGCTGGTTGTCGGCGGTACTGGCATTGCCCATCGGCACGCCGTTGTAGCTGACGTTGGGATTGGACCAGTAGTTCAGGCGCGGGCAATTGCTGCTGCAGTTATAGGCCATGATGGTGCGCCAGCTATTGCCGTAGCGGTAGCCGTGACCGTAGGCATAAGGCGTGGTGCTGGGGTCGGTCGCACTGTCGTGGCGAGCGCTCTGCAGGTGGCCGATCTCGTGCGCAAAGCTGTAATAGCCGGTCGCGCAATCCCAGTAGACCGAGGCGAAGGCGGTTGCAGCAGTGGAGCCGATCCCCGACGCCAGCCCACAGTAACTGCTGTTGTCCAGCACGATCACGCCGACATCGGCGGTATAGCTATTGCGGCTGGTATGGATGCTGTCCATGTAGCCGTCGTTGGTCACCCGGAAGCGCTGCAGGTCGGTGCTGAAATTGCCGGTTTCGGTGTAGTTGGTGGTCTCGTAGCGCGCCAATTGCAAGGTGATGCCGACATTGCTGTTGGCATAGCCCTGGTTGGCTTCGGCCACCGCCAGTTGCACCAGCGATTGCATGTCGCCGCCATAGGCGTTCACCGCCTTGTTGGTGGCGACCACCAGCACGCGGATGGTCGCCGGGTTACCCGACGAGGCCGCAGCGGCGCTCACCCGACCATCCTCGGGCATGGCGATCTTCGGCAGCAGGCTGTACTCGGCCGGGTGCTCGGCCGGCAGACGCCGCTCGTCCACCTGCACCAGCACATGGCGGCCGTCCGCCAACGGACGCAAGCGATACAGTTTGCCGGTATAGCGGATCGTGCCGGTCACGCTGTCGCCACTGCGCACCAGGATCGCCGAATTCAACGGATCCACGCCCGACAGGGTGCGCGCACGGGTGCCCGCGCGTGGGCCAAGATTGCCGTACCAGATGCTGTTGCCGCCCTCCAAGGCCTCGGTCTTGGCCTGGGTGGCGGTGATGCGCTGGCCATCCAGTTCCAGTTCGAGCAGCGGCTCGGCGGCAGCGACCGCGCCGGCATCGAGCTGGACGATCTGCACGGTGGCAGTGGATGGCGCGGTCAACAGGCGTTGCAACGACGGCTCGGCAGCAGTCGTGCTGCTGGCTGTCCGGCTCAACGCCGGGCCGGTCTGATACAGCGGTTTGCCGGCAGCGGCGGCCGAACCGGCCAGGCACATCGCAACCAGACCGAGCGTGGTGCACATCGACTTGGACTTCATCGTCTCTCTCCAGACATGAACGCATGGGATGTGGAACACCGGGCCCCTGTCCCCGGGCCATCCATAGGGCGCGTGGCGACGGCCGCTGACAAGTCGTCGCAATGGAAAATTACAGTTCTGTGATGTTCACCATCGGATGGATGCGATTCCAGCGCGGCAATCGCTGGACCCAGCGCACATTCCATGCAATCACGCTGCGCACGCGCATCCACGCTGCGCACTGGCAAGCCAACGCGGACGTGCCAGGTGTCGGGGAAGCAAGCGAGTCCAACTGGATGCGCGACACGCGCCAGCGCCGCGCGTCCATGCAGTGAAGCTGGCGACGCGACCCGACCAGGGCCGCAGTTGCGACGACAAACGCGGCTCTCGGCGCTGGCGTCAGCCGGCCTGTGCGACCAAGCTGGCCAGTTCCTGCTCGTCGAAGCCGGCCAGCAACCGCGCTTCCAGGTTGAACGGCCCGTGCAGATAGCCGCCCGCGTACTCGGCCAGCAGCGCCTTGAAGCGCGCACGCGGCTCGATGCCGGCCTGGGCGCAGTACCAGCGGTACCAGCGCGAACCCGCCGCCACGTGCGCGACCTCCTCGCGCAGAATCAGTTCCAGCACCTCGGCGGTGTCGGCATCTCCCTGCGCGCGCAGTTTGACGATCATCGCTGGGGTCACGTCCAGGCCACGCGCCTCCAACACGCGCGGCACCAGCGCCATCCGCGCCAGGCCGTCGTGCGCGGTCTTCTCGCACATTTCCCACAGTCCATTGTGGGCGGCGAAGTCACCATAGGCGTGGCCGTAGGCCTGCAGGCGTTCGCGCAGCAACATGAAATGGCGCGACTCGTCGTCGGCCACTTGCACCCAATCGGCGTAAAAGTCGTCCGGCAGCCCGCGGAAGCGGTAGACCGCATCCCAGGCCAAGTCGATCGCGTTGAGTTCGATATGCGCAATGGCATGGATGAAGGCCGCACGCCCGTCGGCGCTGCCCAGGCCGCGGCGTGGCAGGTCGCGTGGATGCACCAGCAACGGCCGCGAGGGCCGTCCCGGCATGCCGATTGGCTGCGGCGGCGCAGCGTGCCTGTCCAACGCCAGTTCGCCGGCACGCCAGGCCGTGGCGTAGCGCTGGGTCAGCGCGACCTTCTGCACCGGATCGGCCGCTTCCAGGCAGCTGCGCGCCGCCATGAACAGATCCGGGCTCATGGCCTGCCAGCAGGCGATGGCATGTCGGCGACCACCGCGGCGCGTGCCCGCTCGCAGGGATTGTTGCGCTGACGCAGTTCGCACTGCTGGCGCTTGCCGCAGACCAGGGCGAACATCCGTGCGCGATCGCCGGCGGCTGGCGGCGCCGGCGTACCGGGGACCGCCGCGGTCGAGGGGAGTCCGCGGCCGATGCCGACTCCGGCTCCCAGCAGGCGCGCCTGTGTGGTGCGGCAGTCCACCGCATAGCTCCACTCGGCGCGGTCGCCGAGCTCCACCTGTGGTCCTACGGCTTGGCGCAGGCGCAGCAACACGATGTCCTTGCCCACCCGGGTGGCGCCGGCCAAGTCCAGCCGCTGCCCATCGGCCGGCACCGCGAATGCTGGATCCAGTGCCGCCTGTTGCTGCCAATCCAACTGCATCTCCAAGACGGTGGTCGGCGTCGACGACAGTTCGCCGGTGCGTAGGCGTGGATCGTCGACGCTGTGCACCGGCGTTTCGCCGCGATCGCAGCTGGCCAACAGCGCGAACAAAGACGCGCCGACGATCACGCCGACGCCTCTGCGCAGCAGCGCCGGCTCAGGCGCGGCGACGCTTCTTGGCATCGTCCGAGCGCAGCTGACGGATGCGTTCGAAGTAGCCCGGCTCGATGCCGGTGATGTAGTCGCCGTTGAAGCAGGACGAGTCGAACTGCTTGATATCGGGATTGCCTTCGCGCACCGCGCTCTCCAGATCCTCCAGATCCTGGTAGATCAACCAGTCGCAGCCGAGGAATTCCTGGATTTCCTGTTCGTTGCGGCCATGCGCAATCAACTCTTCGGCCGCCGGCATGTCGATGCCGTAGATATTGGGATAGCGCACCGGCGGCGCGGCCGAGGCCAGATAGACCTTGCGCGCACCGGCCTCGCGCGCCATCTGCACGATCTGCCGGCTGGTGGTGCCACGCACGATCGAATCGTCGACCAGCAGCACCACACGGTTGCGGAATTCCAGGTGGATCGGGTTGAGCTTGCGGCGCACCGATTTCTGCCGCTCGCCCTGCCCCGGCATGATGAACGTCCGGCCGACGTAGCGATTCTTGACGAAGCCCTCGCGATACTTCACCCCGAGCACATTGGAGATCTCCAGCGCGGCGTCGCGCGAGGTGTCCGGGATCGGAATGATGGTGTCGATGTCGTGATCCGGACGCAGCCGCAGGATCTTCTCGCCCAGCTTCATACCCATGCGCATGCGCGCCTTGTGCACCGAGATGTTGTCGATCATCGAGTCCGGGCGCGCGAAGTACACGTATTCGAAAATGCAGGGCGCATGGTCGGTCGGCGCCGCGCAAACCTCCGAGAACAACTCGCCACGGGCAGTGATCACCACCGCCTCGCCGGGACGCAGGTCGCGCATGCGTTGATAGCCGAGGATGTCCAGCGCAGCCGACTCCGAGGAGACGATGTATTCGGCGCCTTCGGCATGCTCGCGCTTGCCCAGCACCAGCGGGCGAACGCCGTGCGGATCGCGGAAGGCGACCAGGCCCAGGCCCAGCACCACGCTGACCACCGCGTAGCCGCCCTTGCAGCGCCGGTGCACGCCGGCAACCGCGCGAATGGCCGCTTCCGGCGTCAGCATGCGCTGCGCATCCAGCTCGTAGGCGAACACGTTCAACAGCACTTCGCTGTCCGAATCGGTATTGATGTTGCGGCGGTCGGCTTCGAACACCTGCTGACGCAGCGCTTCGGTGTTGATCAGGTTGCCGTTGTGCGCCAGCGCGATGCCATAGGGCGAGTTGACGTAGAACGGCTGCGCCTCGTCCATGCCTTCCGAACCGGCGGTCGGATAGCGGCAGTGGGCGATGCCGACACGGCCTTCCAGCACCGCCATCTTCTTTTCGTCGAAGACGTCGCGCACCAAGCCGTTGGCCTTTTGCACGCGTAGCCGCGTGCCGTCGGCGGTGGCGATGCCTGCGGCGTCCTGGCCACGATGCTGCAGGACGGTCAAACCGTCATAGAGCTGCCCGGCGACGTTCTGGTTGCCGACGATTCCGACGATGCCACACATGGTGCGCGTTCTCCGCTGCGGCGTGCGCCGCTACTGTGAAGGTGGCCGTGCCTGGCCTTGAGGGACGACCCGGGCCGGGTCGTGTTCTCCGTCGCGGACCTGCGCCGGATCGATATTGGCCGGCAATGCCTGCGCCGGATGCTGCCCGTCGCTTGCGGCATTGCCGAACCGATCCAGCGCGTGCGACACGGTGTCGCTCAATCCGGACCCGGACAGTGCGTTGCCCGGGGCGGCATTATCGCCTGTCGAGGGCAACTTCCCCAACTCCATCGGCACGTTGCTCAGTTCCGTCACCGGGCCCTGCCAGGCCGGCAGTTGAGCTCGCATCCAGGCGCTGCCGGGTGACAGTAGCGGCAGCAACACCGACTGCTGCCAGGCCGGCTCCCGCACCAGCGGGGTGAAGCCCATCAATAGCACCAGCACGCAGCACAGAAAGGCGCCGCGGATCAGCCCCAGGCCGAAACCGAGCATGCGGTCGGTGCCGTTCAGGCGCACCGCATCCACGCCGGCCCGGATCGCCATGCCGACCAGGGCCACGGCGACCAGCACAGCGACGAAGACGATCGCATGGCCGCCCAGGGTTTCGGTCGTCGACGGCGCCCGTCCGTCGGCCAGCCAGCGCGCCGCCAGTGCGCCGAACTGGAAGCTCGCCCAGCCGGCAAGCAGCCAGGACAAGGTACCGACGACGATGGCGACAAAGCCACGCAGCAGGCCGAGCAGGGCCGACACCACGATGATGACGCCAAGAATCAGGTCGATCATGCCGCCCTGCTCCGCGCGGCGACTTCGCTGCGTCCCACGCCCATTGGGTTAGCCGTCATCGCGTTCACCTGGCGACAGGTGCACCTCAAGGGTGTGGGCGCACCATGCCGGAAATGCCGACCTTGGCAGCCACCTGGGCCCGCAATTGCTCGGCCTCGCTGCGGTTGGCCACCGGCCCGACGCGGACCCGGCTCAAGGCGCCCTTGTCGGTGCGCACCTGCTCGACGAATGCACTGAAGCCAGCCGCCCGGACCTTGTCGCGCAGCGCATTGGCATCCTCGGCGCGGGCGAAGGCCCCCAACTGCACCGCAAACCCGACGCCGCTGGCGGCAGGCGCGGCCGGCGCGCTCGGCGTCGCCACCGTCGCTGCAGCAGCGACCGGCTTGGCCGGCTCCGGCTTGCTGACGGCTGGCTTGGTCGCTTCAGGCTTGGTCGCTTCAGGCTTGGCGGCTTCAGGCTTGGCCGGCTCCGGCTTGGGCGCGGCCGGCTTGGACGGCGCGGCCTCGGCGACGACCGGCTTGGCAGGCGTTGCCGGCAAGGCTTCGGTCTTGGCAGGCGACGTCGCAGCGGCAGCGGCGGGCGCAGGACTGGAAGCGGCAGGTGTGGGTGTCGCAACCGCAGCCGGCGCAGCGGCATTGGCATCGAGCGTCACGACCTGCGCGTTGACATCGCTGCGCACCTTGACCGCCTGCAACCGCGCCGACTCGGCCTGCGCCTGATCGGCATAGGGACCGACGCGCACGCGCCAGGCAGGACGGCCACTGATCTGCGTCTGTTCGCTGAACGCCGGCAGCTGCGCCTGCTTGAGACGCGCGATCACCGCGTCGGCATCGGCGCTGGTGGCATAGGCACCGAAGTTGACCGCGTAGTTGCCGGCGGCCACTTCCGGACCGCTGGCAGCTGGATTGGCCAGATCGGCCGCATCCGGATTGTCCTGCACCGGTGCCGGCGCAGTGGCCGCACCCGGCATACCCAACGCACCGCCGGCCGGCGCATTGCCGGGCGTGACCAACGGCAATTCGCGGGTTTCGAATGCGCTATTGCCCGGCGCTGCGGGCGCATCGAGCGGCACGTCGCTGACACCACTGGAGGGCGCCGGGCCCTTCACCAGCATCGGCAGGAAGATCACGGCGAGTGCCACCAGAACGATGGCACCGATCAAACGCTGTTTCAGGGTTGTATCCACAGGAAAGACGACAGGCGACGTGGCGGGGTGCCGCGGCGATTATACGGCGGGTGCTGGCCCGTCGACCTCAGTGGCCTGAACGCAGCAAGTGCAATGCTTCGGCCACCGTGTGAAAGGAACCGAACACCAGCACACGCTCGCCGGGCGCGGCTGCCGCCAGCACCGCGCGCACGGCGCCAGCCACATCGGGCTGACACGCGGCCTGCGCGGCCGGCGTATCCTGCAGACGCTGGCGCAACGCCTGGCTCGACTGTCCACGCGGCCCGTCCAATCCGGCCAGCGTCCACTGATCGACCTGCGCGGCCAGCGCCTGCACCACCGCAGCCGCATCCTTGTCGACCAACGCCGCATACACGGCATGGGTGCGCACAGGCGTCGCGCCGGCGGCCAATGCCTGCGCCAGCGCGCGCGCGGCCTGCGGGTTGTGGCCGACATCGAGCAGCACCTCCACCCCGTCGATTTCCAGCCGTTGCAGACGGCCAGCGATCTGGGCAGTGGCAATGCCCTGCGCCCAGGCCGCATCAGGAATCTCGACCGGCAACGCTTGCAGCGCGGCGATCGCTGCCGCCGCGTTGTCCAACTGCACTGGCGCCTGCAGCGCCGGCATCGGCAACTCCAGCCGCACCGCGACATCGCGCCAGCGCCAGCGCTGCGCATCGATCGCCTCGTGGAAATAGTCGCTGCCGGCACGGATGGCATTGGCACCCAGCAGATAGGCACGCCGCAGCACACTGGACGGTGGATCGATCTCGCCCAACACCACCGGCTTCCAGCCGCGAATGATGCCGGCCTTCTCCGCACCGATGGTCTCGCGGTCGTCGCCCAGCCACTCGGCATGATCGATGTCCACGGTGGTGATCACCGCCACATCGGCGTCGACCAGATTGACCGCATCCAGGCGACCGCCCAAGCCCACCTCCAATACCGCCAGGTCCAGCGTCGCCTGCTGGAACAGCCACAGCGCCGCCAGCGTACCGAATTCGAAATAGGTCAATGCGGTCTGTTGCCGCGCCGCTTCCACCGCGGCGAAGGCCGCGATCAGCGCGTCATCGTCCACCTCGCGGCCATCGATGCGCACGCGCTCGTTGTAGCGCAGCAGATGCGGCGAGGTGTAGCTGCCCACCGTCCAGCCGGCCGCGCGCGCGATCGCCTCGATGAAGGCGACGGTGGAGCCTTTGCCGTTGGTACCGCCGACCACGATCACCTGGGTGGCCGGTGCGCCCAGATGCAGACGCTCGGCGACCGCGCGCACGCGCTCCAGGCCCATGGCGATGTTCTGCGGGTGCTGGCGTTCGATGTAGGCGAGCCAGTCGGAAAGCGTGGTGGGGTTGCTCACGGGGAATACCTGGTGTCGTGCGTCCGGCCGCCATTATCGCGATTGCGCCTGCGCTGTGATCAGCGCAGCCCAATTGTCGTCGCCACGCCGCGCCAAGCTAGGGCACCTGCGCGCGACCGTGACCGCGGCGGCCATCCCGCGCATCGCTGCCGCGGCGAGCTGCATCATGCAGGGACCGCAATCCGTGCTGGCGCTTCCAGCCGGCACGGCAGTGGTGCCAACCGCAGTGATGTCGCGTCCTGGCCATTGGCACGCATCGCCGACGCCGGCACCCTCCCCGCTCCGGCAAGCGCGTCGCCAACGCAACCGCGTGGCGCGCCCAGCGACCTCACGCAATCACAGTGCGCGATGCTTGGCTTCGCCGAAGAATGGCGTGTGGTGCGCGCAATCATTGAGGCGGACCACCTCCAGATGGTCGACGTCGGCGCCTTCGAGCAGGTTCAACGTCGTCGGCGCCTGGCGGAAGCTCCACAGCCGCGACAGCGGCAGGCCGAGGATTCTGCACAGGATGACCCGGTTGACCGCATCGTGCGCCACCACCAGCAAGGTGTCGTCGGCACCCAGGCCCTCGCAGGCACGCGCCAGCCCGCGCCAACTGCGATCCAGCACCTGCCGCAGCGATTCGCCGCCGGGCATCAGCACCGTATCGGGTTCGTCGCGCCAGGCGCGCAGGCGAGCCGGATCCTTGTCGTGGATCTCGCTGGCCAGCAGGCCTTCCCATTCGCCATGCGCGATTTCCTGCAAGTCCGCATCGGTCTGCAGCAGCGCTACCCGGGCGCTGCCCAGCGCCGCCTTCGCCGTTGCCTGCGCACGTACCAGCGGCGAGGCGACGGCGCGGGCGATCGGCAGCGATTGCAGGCGTTCGCCAAGCGCGGCGGCCTGGCGTTCGCCGACTGGCGAAAGCGGAATATCGATCTGGCCCTGGTAGCGGCCTTCGGCGTTCCACGGCGTCTCGCCGTGACGGGCAAGCAGGATGCGCATGAGCAGGAGATCCTGGGGGGAGGAGCCCGTCTCGCGATGGCGAAACGGGACCGCATGATACCCCCCCAGGCCGCCCGCCGCCGCCTCAGCGTGCGCCCAGCTCCTTGAGCAGCTGCGGGGCCGGCGCGACCTCGGTCATGATCCAACGCAAATAGCGGCTATCCACCGCGATCATGCGCGTCATCGCCGGATCGAAGACCCAGTTGCTGCTCACCGATTCCCAGTTGCCGTCGAAGGCCAGTCCCACCAGTCGACCATCGGCATCGAGCACCGGCGAGCCGGAGTTGCCGCCGGTGATGTCCAGATCGGATAGAAAGTCCACCGGCACCGATCCCAGGCGCTTGTCTTCCAGTCCCGCGTAGCGTTTGGCCTTGACTGCATCCAGCAAGCGCTTGGGCGCATCGAATGGATCCACGCCGGTGTTCTTGGCGGCCACGCCTTCCAGCGTGGTGAACGGGGTATAGGCGACACCATCCTTGGGCGTATAGCCCTTGACGTTGCCGAAGGTGATCCGCAGCGACAGATTCGCATCCGGATAGACCGCCTCGCCGCGGCTCTTGCGGTAGTCGGCCAAGGCCTGCAGATACACCGGGCGGGCCTTGAGCTGCTCGCCGGCCTGCCGCTTGTCCTCACGTTCGATCTCGAGCAGCGCCGGCATCACCGCCACCGCATACTGGATCGCCGGGTCGCTGCTCGCCTCGAACGCAGCACGGTCGGCGGCCAACCACTTCAACCGCGCCTCGGTGCTACCCAGCGCAGTGCCATCGAGCCGGCTCAGCGCAGTCTGCACCGCCGCCGCGTCGTTGCCGCCCAACCAGCGATCGAGCGCTGCGACGCGCTGCGTTGCCGGCAGCTTCTGATACTGGCTGAGCCAGTACTGCTGCAACTGGCGATCCATCGCCGGCACATAGCGACGTTCCATCTGCTGCATCGCCCCTTCGATCGAGGGCAGGTCGCGCTGCTGGTAGCCGGACTCACGCTCGGCATCGGGCTTGGCGCGCTCCAGCGCGAGCCGGTACAGCGTGACCGCCGCGCCGACGGTGCCGGTGTTGTCGAATTGCCGCAGCACGAAGTCGCGCTGCTGGGTCGCCTGGCTGCGCTTGACCAGCGCCAGCAGCGCATCGTGGGCCTGCAGCGCTGCCCGTCCGCCGCTGCCCTGCCGCTTGAGCCAGGCCAGCACGGCCGTTTCGTCGGCCTGCTTCTGGGCATGCGCATCGATCCGCTTGAAGCCTTCCAGCTGGCCGTCGAAATTCTTGGTCGCATTGTTCAACCCGGCCAGGGTGCTGGCGTACTTCACCGCGATGTCGGGGTTCTGCTTGCCGGCCTGCTCGATCAGTCCGATGACGTCCTTCAGGTGCTGGCCGACCACCGGATAGGTCCACTGCGCGGTGTTGTCGAACTCGGCCACCAGCGCATAGCGATTGGTGCGCCCCGGGTAACCGGCCACCATCACGAAGTCGCCGGCGCCCAGCGGCTGCTCGGCCAGCTTGAGGAAATGCTTGGGCTGATACGGCACGTTGTCCTTGGCGTAAGCGGCCGGCTTGCCGTCCTTGCCGACGTAGGCGCGGTAGAAGGCGAAGTCGCCGGTGTGGCGAGGCCACATCCAGTTGTCGACGTCGCCGCCGTACTTGCCGACGCTGGCCGGCGGCGCGTAGGCCAGGCGCACGTCCTTGATCTCCAGGTTCTTGAACAGCCGGTAGCCGTTGCCGCCGAAGAAACTGAAGAACTGGCAGCGATAACCCGGCTCCGCTTCGCATTGCGCGATCTGCTGCTTGCTGAAAGCCTCCAGCGCCAAGGTGCGCTTGAGCGGATCGGCGCCCGCAGCGGCCAACGCGGCCTTGGCCGCCGTGGTCACGTCGGTGATCGCTTCCAGCACATAGATGCGCGCATTGGGGCCGGCACTGAGTTCGGCGGCCGGGGTGGCGGCGTTGAAGCCGTCGGCGATCAGGTTCTTCTGCGGCGTGGAGTTGAGCTGGATGGCGCCGTAGGCGCAGTGATGATTGGTCACCACCAGGCCTTGCGGCGATACGAAGCTGGCGGTGCAACCGCCGAGTGCCACCACTGCGCCCATCGGGTCACCGGTCAGGTCGGCCAGTTGCTCGGCCGGCAACCGCAAACCGGCCTGGCGCAGCGGACCGGCGATCTCCGGCAACTGCTGGGGAACCCACATGCCCTCGCCCGCTTGTGCGGCCTCGGACAGGAACAGGGTGCTCAGGCAAACGACAAGCAGCGACAGACGCATCGGAACGCTCCGGAACCAGGAGCGTTACAGTGTAACGCCCGAGGTTACGGCCGAAACCATGACTGATGGCAGGGAGGCGCACGCCTCGGCTCAGGCACGACCGAATGCAGGATCGCTGCGGCTGGGCTGCCCGGTCTCCAGGTGCCCGGCCAGCCGCCGGCGGAAGCTGCCACCTGGCTGCTCCAGCAGCAGGTCGTACCAATGGTCGCTGGCCGCCAACGGCAGCCGCAGGGTCTGCCGCTCGCCTGCCGCCAGTTGCAGCGTCTTCGGGGCCGGATCGCCGTAGGCGAGCGCGCGCAGTTGCAGCATGCAGGCCTGCCGGCCGGCATTTCCGAGCTCCAGCACCAACGTCTCGCCCTCCTGCAGTGCTTCCAGCCACGGCGCTGCCGACTCAGCATGTTCGCCAACCAGCTCGCCGGCGAACTCGCGCAAAAAGCCGTTGGGCCCATGCACCTGTAATCGGTAACTGCCGTCCGCCACCGCACCGTGCGGCGCGTCTTCCAGCTCGGTCCCCGGCAGCACCGTGTAGTACCACGGCCCACCGCTGCGCGCGCCGCTGTAGACGTTGAAGACCGCTGCGGCGCTGCCGCTGTTGACGAAGCGCAACTGCAGGCCACGTTGCGCCTGCGTGCGCGCATGCACCTGCAAGGCATATGGCAGTGCACGTGCAGGCCGCTGCCCTGGTTCCTGCCGCGGCACCGCCGGGTGCGTCGGCGGAACCGGGACCGGTTTGTCGCGTACCGCCGCTGTCCGGGCGCGGTAATCGTCGATCACCGGCAACGCGCTGAGCGCCGAGACGTCCGGTTGGCGGAAATCGAACACGCTGGTCAGATCGCCGCTGACCGCCCGCCGCCATGGACTGATATTGGGTTCGGCGACGCCGAAGCGGCGCTCCAGCAGACGCAACACCGAGGTGTGGTCGAACACTTGCGAATTGACCCAACCGCCACGTGTCCATGGCGATACCACCAGCATCGGCACGCGGATGCCCAGCCCCATCGGCACGCCGTCGTAGACCTCGCCACGCGTGTCGACATTGCTGCGCCCCATGCGCGGGTCGATGGCCGGCAACGGTGCCGGCACGTGGTCGAAGAAGCCGTCGTTCTCGTCGTAGTTGATGATCAGCGCGGTCTTGGCCCACACCTCGGGATTGGCGGTCAGCGCGTCGACCAGCCGCGCCACCAGCGATTCGCCATACGCCGGTGGCGCCTCCGGATGCTCGCAATAGGCCGTGGGCGGAATCACCCACGACACCTGTGGCAGGCGATCGGCCTGTACATCGGCGGCGATCGCCGCCAGCAGGTGCTCGGCCTGGGTATTGGCGGCATTGCCGGCGTTCGATCCCGGCGCCCAGGCGCGAGCGCGCCGATAGCGGTCGTCGTCCGGCGACAGGCCGCGGTAATGGGAAAAATAGGCGAGCGAGTTGCAGCCGAAATTGTCGTACTCCTGGTACACCCGCCAATCCACTCCGGCCGCCTGCAGCCGTTGCGCATAGGTGGTCCATTGCAGCGCCGCAAAGCCGGGCGCATCGCGCGCCATGTCGGCGGTCCAGTTGCCATCGTCGACATTGCTCACCGCCTGCGCACCGGCATTGCCGACGCTGGTCCCGCTGGTCCCGGTGAACAGATACATGCGATTGGGATTGGTCGGCCCATGCAGCGAACAGAAATAGCCGTCGCAGATGGTGAAGGCATCGGCAAGTGCGTGGTAGTACGGAATGTCTTGCCGCTGGAAGTGGCCCATCGTCAGCGCGCCTTTGTACGGCACCCAGGCGTCGTACTCCATCCAACGCGCCGGATCCTGGCCATGGGCGGCTTTCCAGGAATGATCCAGGCTTTTGATCAACGGTGCCGAGGTCGTACGCGCATCGAAGGCGAATGGCAGCAGCCGCTGCCCGGCGGTGTCGGGCTGGCTCCACACCGGATGACCATCGCGCAACTGCAGCGCGCGTGGATCGCCGAAGCCACGCACGCCACGCAGCGTACCGAAGTAGTGATCGAACGAACGGTTCTCCTGCATCAGGATCACCACGTGTTCGATATCGCGCAAGGTTCCGGTGCGCGCCTGTACTGGCAATGCGAGCGCGCGTCCGATCGAAGGCGGCAAGCTGCCGGCGGCGGTGAGCGCAGCGATGCGCTTGAGAAAGTCGCGGCGGGAAAACGATGCAGTCATCGGCATACCTGGAAGGTGCGGTGCAACGGCAATCCATCGCCAGCCTGCGCAGGTATAGCCATCGCAGAAGACAGTTGTGCGACAGCGGCGGTCATCAATGTTTCATGAGCCATTGACACCCTGCGTCGCGAAACGCCGGCCTCGCGTCGCGCGTCCGCCCCAGTCGTGCTTCAACAGGACTCCCCCATGACATCCCTTCGTCGCTTTCCTGTCACTCCCCTGGCGTTCGCGCTGGCCACCTTGCTGCCGGCGATCGCCCAAGCGGACACTTCCGCTGCCGATACGCTGCCCGCTGACAGCGCTCCCGCCGCAACCGAAGCGACTCAGCTGGATGCGATCACCGTGGTTTCGCAAGGCGCCACCCGCCAGGTGCAACGGGTCAGCCGACAGGACATCGAGGCGCTCACGCCGGGAAGCAGCGCGTTCAAGGCGGTCGAAAAGCTGCCGGGCGTGCAGTTTCAATCGGCCGATCCATGGGGCACCTACGAATGGTCGACCCAGGTGACCTTGCACGGCTTCGACCAAAGCCGTCTGGGCTACACGCTCGACGGCATTCCGCTGGGCAACATGAGCTATGGCGTCACCAACGGACTGCACATCACCCGCGCCATCACCTCCGAGAACATCGGCTCGGTGGAACTGGCGCAAGGCGCCGGCGCGCTCGGCACCGCCTCCAACACCAACCTCGGCGGCACCCTGCAGTTCTACTCGGCCGATCCGCAGAGCACGACGGGGGCACGCCTGGTGCAGACGGTCGGCAGCGATGCCACCCGCCGCACCTTCGTGCGCGGCGACACCGGTGAGCACAACGGGTTGTCGGCCTATCTGTCCTACGCCAACGCGTCCACCGACAAGTGGAAAGGCTATGGCGACCAGACCTCCGAGCAGGCCAATCTGAAGACGCTGTATCAATGGGGCGACGGCAATCGGCTGAGCCTGTTCCTGGACACCTCACGGCGCAAGGAATACGACTACATGGACCTGTCGTTGACCAGCCAGCGCGCGCTCGGCTGGGACTTCGACTATCTGCAGCCAGACTGGGCGACCGCGACCCAGATGGCCAATGCCTATCGCCGTACCGGCGCCACCAGTGGCGTCGCCAACGGCTACCCGCAATCGCTGGCCGGCCTGCCCGAGGACTACAGCTGGCTCGATGCCAGCTACTACGCCGGCGGCGGCCTGCGCCGGGACAATCTGGCCGGGCTGTCGGGCACCTTCGTGTTCGGCAACGCCACCCTCGATGCGACTGGCTACTACCACGGCAATCGCGGCGAAGGCCAATGGGCCACGCCGTACGTGGCCTCCTCGGCGCTGGTGCCGATTTCGATGCGCACCACCGACTACGGGCTGGATCGCTTCGGCGGCACCAGCGCATTGAAATGGGCGCTGGGCAATCACAATCTGGAAGTCGGACTGTGGGCGGAGAACGCGCGCACCACCCAGGAACGCAACTACTTCACCCTCGGTAGCGACGGCTACACCTCGCTGTACGACGTCTATGCCTCGCAAACCCCGTTCCGGCGCGACTTCCTGCAGCGCTACACCACGCAGACACGCATGCTGTACCTGCAGGACACCGTACGTCTGCTCGACGACCGCCTGACCTTGAACTATGGTGCCAAGGCGCTGAGCACCACCACACGCGCACAGTCGCTGGTGCCGACCACCGCCTTGGCGCAGGGACGCATTCGCGCCAGCGACAGCTTCCTGCCGCAGGTCGGCGTGAACTACAAGCTCGACGACAACCAGGACATCTATGCGTCCTACAGCAAGAACATCGCCGCGTTCGGCTTCACACCGTTCGGAACCTCGCAGGCGGCGTTCGATCGCAGCCGCGCCACGCTCGAGCCGGAAGAGTCACAGACGGTGCAGGTCGGCTACCGCGTGCAGGATGCACAGTTCCAGCTCTCGGCCGATGCCTACTTCACCAAGTTCTCCAACCGACTGCTGACCACCTCGCCGTGCACCGCGGTGCAGACCTGTGCGGCGATCCTGAGCAACGTCGGCGCCGTCCATAGCGCCGGCGCCGACCTGGCGCTGATGTGGCGCCCGGTCGAAGGCTTGAGCTGGTTGAACGCACTGTCGTGGAATCGCTCGCGCTACCAGGACGACTATCTCAACAATGGTGTGGTCGCCACCGCCGGCAAGGACGTGGTCGGCATCCCGGCATTGATGTTCTCTTCCACCGCCACCTACCAGATCGGCAACCTGCGCCTGGACCTGGACGGCAAGTACGTGGACAAGCGCTACATCACCTTCCTCAACGACTCGCAGGTGCCGTCGTACTGGCTGTTCAATGCCGGCGCCCGCTACGACTTCGGTCGTCTCGGCGACGTGGCCGACGTGGCGCTGGCGTTCAATGTCACTAACCTCACCGACAAGCGCTACTTCGCCAGCACCGGCACCAACGGCTACGTGGCGTCCGATCCGGACGGCTACAACCAGACCATGGTGGTCGGCGCGCCGCGCCAGTACTTCCTGAGCCTGGATGTGAACTTCTGAGCATCTGCCGGTTGCCCCCTCATCCGGCGCTGCGCGCCACCTTCTCCCGCATGCGGGAGAAGGGTAAAGGCGGTTGGACCTCCCTCCGGCGCTGCACGCCCCCTTGCCCCGCATGCGGGAGAAGGGTGAAGGCGGTTGGACCTCCCTCCGGCGCTGCACGCCCCCTTGCCCCGCATGCAGGAGAAGGGTGAAGGCGGTTGGACCTCCGTCCGGCACTGCACGCCCCCTTCCCCCGCACGCGGGGGAAGGGGCCCGAAGGGCGGATGGGGGCAGAGCGGGAAGTCGCTCCCCCTGCCAGGCTCGTGGTCGCCCGCTCGTACACCGCCTGCTTCCACCTCCTGGCAGGCGCCGATCAACGTGGGCGACCATCCTGCACTGCCGCATGGCGGATGCTGCATCGGGCATATAATTGACGACTTATTTCACTCAGCAGGTCCCGCCCGATGGCGCAGACGATGAAGGCGCTGGTCAAGCGCGAAGCGAACAAGGGCATCTGGCTGGAACAGGTCCCGGTGCCGACGCCCGGCCCCAACGAGGTCCTGATCAAGCTGGAAAAGACCGCGATCTGCGGCACCGACCTGCATATCTACCTGTGGGACGAATGGAGCCAGCGCACCATCACCCCCGGCCTGACCATCGGCCATGAGTTCGTCGGCCGGGTGGCCGCGCTCGGCTCGGCGGTGACTGGCTACACCGTCGGCCAGCGCGTGTCGGCCGAAGGCCATATCGTCTGCGGCCACTGCCGCAATTGCCGAGGCGGCCGTCCGCATCTGTGCCCCAATACCGTCGGCATCGGCGTCAACGTCAACGGCGCCTTCGCCGAATACATGGTGATGCCGGCCTCCAACCTGTGGCCGATCCCCGACCAGATCCCGTCCGAGCTGGCCGCGTTCTTCGATCCCTACGGCAACGCCGCACATTGCGCGCTGGAGTTCGACGTCATCGGCGAGGACGTGCTGATCACCGGCGCCGGCCCCATCGGCATCATCGCCGCCGGCATCTGCAAGCACATCGGTGCGCGCAACGTGGTGGTCACCGACGTCAACGATTTCCGCCTGAAGCTGGCCGCCGACATGGGGGCCACCCGCGTGGTCAACGTCGCCAATACCTCGCTGAAGGAGGTGATGAAGGACCTGCACATGGAGGGCTTCGACGTCGGCCTGGAAATGAGCGGCAATCCGCGCGCGTTCAACGACATGCTCGATTGCATGTACCACGGCGGCAAGATCGCCATGCTCGGCATTATGCCGCGCGGTGCCGGCTGCGACTGGGACAAGATCATCTTCAAGGGCCTGACCGTACAGGGCATCTACGGCCGCAAGATGTACGAGACCTGGTACAAGATGACCCAGCTGGTGATGTCCGGCTTCCCATTGCACAAGGTACTGACGCACCAGCTGCCGATCGACGATTTCCAGAAGGGTTTCGACCTGATGGAACAGGGCAAGGCCGGCAAGGTCGTGCTGAGCTGGAACTGATCCACGCGCAGATCGAAACGCAAACGCAAAAGGCGCCGTAAGGCGCCTTTTGCGGGTCCGCTCAACGCGGTCGTTTCACGGCCAGGTCACCGTGGCGGTGGCGACGGTCCGGCCTTCGGTATTGGGACGACCGAAACCGAATTCGGCAGGCTCACTGGTGTCGTAGTAGCCGACACTCAACGCAAGCGGACCGAAGCTCTTGCCGACGGTGATCGCATAATCGTCGTAATCGTGATCTACCTGCCTCAGTGCCGAGGTGTAGATGGTGTGCCCGACGTGTGCTCCGACGCTGAACTTGTACGGCAGCGGCCAAACTGCGTCCAGCGCGTAGTAATAGCCGTCGGTCTTGCTGCCGTACAGATCGTTGGTGTATCCGACGGTCAGGCTGTAGGTTTTCAGGAACGTCGTCTTGGTGACCAATTCGTTGTAGTTCGTCTCGCCCGCATGCGGGTAATTGTAGCGAGTGAGGGCAACATCGAGGTCCCACTGCTTACCCAGTTCGACGCCATACCCAACCGTACCATCCACCTCCCAGTCCGGATCTCCCTCGCCAGGATCGACGTTGGACGTCCAAGCGGCCGCATAGAAGCCGGAAGGGTGCTTATAGGTCAGCCCGGCCTGGAATGCGGGATCGCCATTGGTCTGGGAAATGCCGCGGAACACATAGTCGCTGGTGACAGCGAAGGTGCCGGACAGCGGCGAGGCGGTGCTTGCTTCCTCTGCGTGCGCGAGCGGGGCGACGCTGCTCAACAAAAGGGCACAGCACATAGGCGAAAACAGCTTCATGGGGCATCTCCAAAAACGAAGGGCGGTCGGATTGCGCGAAGCGAGGCCTGCCATGACTTCTTAATTCAGTCGTCGTTGCAGTGCAATATTGCTATTTCGCTCGCTTGACACAGCGCACATCCGCGCAGCTCTCTACAGATCCGCCCGGCGTGTCACCGGCCACGTGATCGACTCAGGCGGGCTCTTCTTGAGGCGCGGCGCACAAATAGATCCCCGTCCCCCCACACGGTGTCGGGAGAACACGAAGCAAACCCAAGCGTGCGCTCCACGTCATGCGGTCCGCGAACCGCAAAAAGCCTGGCCGCGCTGCTGGGCCGTGCCGGTGGTCGTCAGTTGGCGGGGAACACGCCGTAGTGGCGCGCAGCCAGGCGCAGCGGCTGGCCCGGCTGGTAGGCGCCTGCCGAAGCCGGCAGCTCGACCTCGACCTGGTTGCCGGCCGGCTGCAAGGTAGCGCGCAAGCGCAATCGCCCGCCGCTGCGCTGGGCCCACTCCACGGTCGCCGGCCACCCTGCCGGATCTGGCACCAGGTCCTCTGGCCGGACGTAAACATCGACCGGGCCCGCCACCAGGCCACTGTCATTGGCAGGCAGCGCGTGCCCGGCCACGTCGATCTGGCCCTGCGCCAGCACGCCGGGAATGCGGTTCACCGCACCCACAAAGGAGTAAACGAAGGGCGACGCAGGGCGATCGTAGATCGCTGCCGGCGTATCCAACTGTTCGATGCGGCCACGATTGAGGATGGCGACCCGGTCGGCCAGCTCCAAGGCTTCCTCCTGATCGTGGGTGACGAACACCGTCGTCAGCCCGGTGCGCTCGTGCAGCTCGCGCAACCAGCGCCGCAGATCGCGCCGGACCTGGGCGTCGAGCGCACCGAACGGCTCGTCCAGCAGCAGCACACGTGGCTCGATCGCCAGCGCCCGCGCCAGCGCCACCCGTTGCCGTTGGCCACCGGACAATTGCGCGGGATAACGCTGTTCCAGCCCCTGCAGCTGCACCAGCGCCAGCAGTTCTTCCACCCGCGCGCGAATGCGTGCCTCGGCCCAGCGTTCGGCACCACGGCGGACGCGCAGTCCGAAAGCGATGTTCTCGAACACGTCCAGATGCTTGAACAACGCGTAATGCTGAAACACGAAGCCGACGCGCCGCGACTGCACGCTCATGCCGGTGGCGTCTTCCTCGCCAAACAACACCTGCCCGCCATCGGCGTGCTCCAGCCCGGCCATGATCCGCAATAGCGTTGTCTTACCCGAGCCGGACGGCCCGAGCAGCGCCAGCAACTCGCCCTGCCGCACTTCCAGACTGATGTCGTCCAGCGCGGTGAAGCTTTCGAACTGCTTGCGCAGGTGGCGGATGCGGATACCCATAGTCACCTCAACGACGGTGGTTGGCGGCCAGCGCATCGCCGTGCCGCCATTCCAGATAGGTCTTCAACGCCAGCGTCAGTAGCGCGGTCAATGCCAGCAACGAGGCACAGGCGAATGCGGCGCTGTAGGCGTACTCGTTGTAGAGAATCTCCACGTGCAGCGGCAGCGTATTGGTCCGCCCGCGAATATGCCCGGAGACCACCGACACGGCGCCGAATTCGCCCATCGCGCGCGCCGCGCACAGCAGCACGCCGTACAGCAATCCCCAGCGGATATTGGGCAGGGTCACCCGCCAGAACATCTGCCAGCCACTGGCGCCCAGGCTCAGCGCCGCCAACTCTTCGTCGCTGCCCTGCTGCTCCATCAACGGCATCAGTTCGCGGGCGATGAACGGAAAGGTGACGAAGGTGGTGGCCAGCACGATGCCCGGCAGCGCGAACACGATGCGCGGCAACTGCAGCAGGGTGTCGCCCAGCAATGGGAGTTGGACCCGCCAGCCCTCGTCGATCAGCGGCCAGGCCCAACCGCTGCGACCGAAGATCAAGACGAAGATCAGGCCGGCCACCACCGGCGACACCGAAAACGGGAGATCGATCAGGCTCACCAACACCCGCTTGCCGGCAAAGCGATGTTTGCTGATCGCCCAGGCGGCCGCCACCCCAAACACCAGATTCAACGGCAGCACGATCGCGGTAACCACCAGGGTCAGACGGATCGCGGCCAGCGCATCCGGGTCGACGACCGCACGGGCAAAGGTCTGCCAGCCGCCGCGCAGGGCTTCGGCGAACACCAGCACCAGCGGCAACAGCAGAAACGCCAGCAGGAAGCCGAGCGCACCGGCGATCAACAGCCACTGCACCCAGCGTGGCTCGGTGGTCGCCGCGGCGGTGACCTGGCGGGTGCGGCGCTGGACCTGTGCGGTTGGCAGCATGGAGGGCAACGGCGAGACGGCATCGCTCATGCGGGCCTCCGTTGATACCCGAGCAGGCGTGCCTGCAGCGTGTTGACCAGCAACAGGATCACCAGCGACAACAGCAGCATCGCCGCGGCGATCGCGGTCGCGCCGGCGTAGTCGAACTCCTCCAGCCGGATGGTGATCAGCAACGGGGCGATCTCGGTGGCATTGGGCAGGTTGCCGGCGATGAAGATCACCGAGCCGTATTCACCGACCCCGCGCGCGAACGCCAGCGCGAAGCCGGTCAGGACGGCCGGCCACAGGGTCGGCAACACCACCCGCCGGACCGACTGCCAGCGCGAGGCGCCCAGCGTGGCGGCCGCCTCCTCCAGCTCACGCTCGCTCTCGGCCAGCACCGGCTGTACCACCCGCACGACGAACGGCAGGCCGACGAACACCAGGGCGATCACGATGCCCAACGGCGTGTAGGCCACCTTGAGACCGAAGGCCTCCAGCCAGCGACCGACCCAGCCATTGCCGCCATAGAGCGCGGTCAAGGCGATGCCGGCTACTGCGGTGGGCAAGGCGAACGGCAAATCGATCACTGCATCGAACAGGCGCTTGCCGGGAAAGCGGTAGCGCACGAACACCCAGGCGACCCAGGTCCCCATCACCGCGTTGAACGCGCCAGCGGCCAGCGCGGTACCGAAGCTGAGCCGCAAGGCCGCCAACACCCGCGGCTCGCTCCAGACCCGCCACAGGCCGTCCCAACCCAGGCCACTGGCCTTGACGAACAGGCCCAGCAAGGGGATCAGCACGATCAACCCCAGCCAGGCCAGGGTGATCCCCAGACTCAGACCCAGCCCCGGCAGCACGCGGCGGCGGCGGCGCGGCATCGGGGGAGAAGCAACCGACGTCGGCATGGCTTACTTGCTGGCCTGGATCTGATCGAACACGCCTCCGTCGGCGAAATGCTCCTGCTGCGCCTTGTCCCACGAGCCGAAGGCTTCCTGGATGGTGACCAGCTTGATGTCGGCAAACCGTGCCAGGTCGGCCTGGTCGGCATATTCCGGATGGCGCGGCCGGTAGAAATGCTTGGCTGCCAGCTTCTGGCCTTCCGGCGCGTAGAGATAGCGCAGATAGGCCTCGGCCACTTCGCGCGTGCCGTGCTTATCGACGTTCTTGTCCACTAGCGCGACCGAGGGCTCGGCCAGGATCGACAACTTCGGCACCACGATCTCGAACTTGTCCTTGCCCAGCTCCTCGCGCGCCAGCAGGGCTTCGTTCTCCCAGGCCAGCAGCACATCGCCAATACCGCGCTGGGCGAAGGTGGTGGTGGCGCCACGCGCACCGGTATCGAGCACCGGCACGTTGCGGAACAGCGCACGCATATAGCGCAGGATCCGCTCGCGGTCGCCCTTGAAGATATGGTCGGCGTAGGCCCAGGCGGCCAGGTAGTTCCAGCGCGCGCCACCGGAGGTCTTCGGGTTGGGCGTCACCACCGACACGCCCGAGCGCAGCAGGTCCGGCCAATCCTTGATGTTCTTGGGGTTGCCCTTGCGCACCAGGAACACGATGGTCGAGGTGTATGGGGCGCTGTTGTCGGGCAGGCGACGCTCCCAGTCGCTGTCGATCAGCTTGGCCTTCTGTGCGATCGCATCGACATCGTAGGCCAGCGCCAGCGTCACCACGTCGGCCTCGATGCCGTCGATCACCGCGCGCGCCTGCTTGCCCGAGCCGCCATGCGAGGTTTCCACCGTCACCGTGTCCTGCGGATGTTGCTGTTTCCAGTGTGCGGCGAAGGCGGCGTTGTAGTCGCGGTAGAACTCGCGCGTGGGGTCGTAACTGACGTTGAGCAGGCCGATGTCGCGTGCGGCCGCCGGCCCGGCGATCAGCCAGGCACAGAGCAGGAGGAAAACGAGGCGGTAGCGATGGGTCACAGCAGTCTCCTGGCGCGGGGGCACAGCCTGGGCAGGCAAGCATGCCATGCTGCGCAGCGGCATGCGGACGGTGAAATGACATCCGGACCATGCCTTATGCCATTTTTGCATGACATAGTGGTAGCCGGGTGTGATCGTTAAAATTGCAGCACTTCCCGTCACCGCGATCGCCATGACCACTGCTCCCGCCGCGCTCACCGCGCATTACGCCGCCGAACTGGACGCCATCCAGGCCCAGGGCCTGTTCAAGTCCGAGCGCATCATCACCGGCCCGCAGTCGGCGGAGATCACGCTGGCCGATGGCCGCCGCGTGCTGAACTTCTGCGCCAACAACTATTTGGGCCTGGCCGACCACCCGGACATCATCCAGGCCGCCAAGGATGCGCTGGACAGCCACGGCTTCGGCATGGCCTCGGTGCGTTTTATCTGCGGCACCCAGGATCTGCATAAGCAGCTCGAGCGCACCATCGCCGACTTCTTCGGCACCGAGGACACCATCCTGTACGCGGCCTGCTTCGACGCCAATGGCGGCTTGTTCGAACCGCTGCTCGGCGAGCAGGACGCCATCATTTCCGATGCGCTCAACCATGCCTCGATCATCGATGGCGTGCGCCTGTGCAAGGCCAAGCGCTTCCGCTACGCCAACTGCGACATGGCCGACCTGGAGGCGCAGCTGCAGGCGGCCGATGCCGCCGGTTGCCGTACCAAGCTGATCACCACCGATGGCGTGTTCTCGATGGATGGCTTCATCGCCCCGCTCGACGAGATCACCGCGCTGGCGCGCAAGTACGGCGCGTTGGTGCATATCGACGAATGCCATGCCACCGGCTTCCTCGGCGCGACCGGCCGCGGCTCGGCCGAGGTCAAGGGCGTGCTCGACCGCATCGACATCTTCACCGGCACGCTGGGCAAGGCGATGGGCGGAGCGCTTGGCGGCTTCACCACCGCCAAGCGCGAAGTGATCGAGCTGCTGCGCCAGCGTTCGCGCCCCTATCTATTCTCCAATTCGCTGCCGCCGCACGTGGTGGCCGCTGGCATCAAGGCCTTCGAGATGCTCGAAGCCGCTGGCGACTTGCGCACCCGTCTGGTCGACAACACCGCGTATTTCCGCCAGCAGATGACTGCGGCCGGCTTCGACCTCAAGCCCGGTGTGCATCCGATCAGCCCGGTGATGCTGTACGACGCGCCGCTGGCGCAGCGCTTTGCCGAGCGCCTGCTGGAGGAAGGCATCTATGCCATCGGCTTCTTCTACCCGGTCGTGCCCAAGGGCCAGGCCCGTATCCGCACCCAGATCAGCGCCGCACATACGCGAGCGCAGCTGGAACAGGCGATCGATGCCTTCGTACGCATCGGTCGCGAACTCGGCGTCGTCTCGGCCTAGCCGACAAGCCGCAGCGCACCTGCAACGTCTTTGGCGCGATACAGCCGCGGCACGCAGGATGCCTGGCGAGAATCTGCCGCGTTCCACCGCGCCATACCGGCTGGCGCCCGAACGCCCCACGCGCTGCGTGAGCCGCTCGGGCGCCCACCCAACATGCCGCCGGCAGCAGCGGTGGTGGCGCGGGGCGGTCCGCTGATGCGCACGGCCTTACGCCGAAGATTGCTGCTGGCGGCCTTGACCGATACCCAGGCCCAGCCGGTGGATGCCGGCTGGGAGACGCGCTGCCTGCACTGCCGACGCCGGCTGCTGCTGCGGGCCGATGGCGAGCCGCTCGGCCACACCACCCTCGAGCACGTGGTGCCGCAGGCCTGGTTCGGCCGTCGCGCCGCTGCCGCCCTGTGCGCGCAGGTCGGCGGCGATGCCAACGACCCGCGCAACCTGGCCTTGGCCTGTGCCGGCTGCAATCACGCCAAGGGCCGCCGTCACGACGCCAATGGCGCCGGCGACCCGCGTGCGCACGAGGTCGTTGCCGCGCTGCTCAGCGCACGCCTGGCGCGCTGGCGGACACCGCCGCCAGCGCACTGAATTCGTCGGCCTCAAGTCGCCGCCAGGCGCCCTTGCCCAAGTCTCCCAATTGCAGCGGTCCGATCGCCACCCGCACCAGGCGCAGCACACCGATATCCAGTGCGCCCAGCAGGCGGCGGATCTGCCGATTGCGGCCTTCGTCGAGCACGATCTCCAGCCAGGCGTTGCGCTCGCCTTCGCGCAACACGAGCGCCTGCTTGGCGCGCAGCAGGGTGCTGCCATCCTCCGGATCGACCACGCCGGTCTGCAGTTGCGCCAACTGCGCGGCGTCCAGATGGCGATCGACCTGTACGTGATAGGTCTTGTCCGGACCGCGTGCGGGGTCGGTGACGGCCGCCGCCCACTGCGGATCGTTGCTGAAGAGCAGCAGTCCCTCGCTGGCCTTGTCCAGCCGGCCAACCGGTGCCAGCCAGGGCAGACCGGCGCCATCGAAGCAGCGATAGACGGTGTCGCGTCCCTGCTCGTCGCGCACCGTGGTCACCATGCCACGCGGCTTGTTGAGCGCCACATAGCAGCGCGCTGGCCCGGCCAGCGGCTGCCCGTCGACCGTGATTTGCGCCGATTGATCGCCGCGCAGCGGCAGCTCGGGGTCGCGGACCACGCGACCGCCAAGCGCAACCCGGCCATCGGCGATCCAGCGTGCCGCCTCGGTGCGCGAGCACACGCCCAACTTGGACAGCACGCGTGCCAGGCCATACCGCGGCGCGGTAGCGGCGCCACCGGCGCGCGCCGGCACAGCGGGCAGCCGCGGGGAATGCCGGGGCGCAGCCGGCGGGCGTCGCCGGGTCATGCGGCCCCGTCCTTTTGACTTACTTGTCCTGGACCGGCTTGGCGTCGGCTGCCGGCGCAGGCGCCGCTGCCGCACCCGCCGCCGGACGCGCCTTGACCACGCGCACACCGCGCGCCTTCATCCAGGCATCGAACTCCTCGGCGGTCATGCGCTTACCACCCTGGCTCATGTCGAAGCGCCACGGGGTGTTGTCGAACGCGGTCTGCGCTTTATAGGCCGCCGGGTCGTTCGGGTTGATCGTGGCGCCGGCCTTGGCCAGGTCCTGACAACCATCTACGCGCAAGCGCAGCAGCACGCGGTCCACCGACTGATCGCTGGTATAGGGCTGCGCCAGCACACCGGTCGGCACGCCGAGCTGCACGCTGCGGGTATAGAACTCTCCGGCGGCCGGGGCGATCACCGTCGCCGGCAACGGCAATGGCGGCGCGACCATGCTGCCGGAACAATTGGGAGCGGCGTAGGCGGCGGGAATCAAAGCGAGACAGAGCAATCCTGCCGAGACGGTACGCAGCATCGTGGTTTCTTCCGTTGGGTTGTCGACGCGGCGAGTGTAGGCAGCGATGAACGCCGTTTCAACAGGAACTTTGCCCCAACGTGCAACCGATCCGCGCGCCAGGCGTCGCGGGGAACCAGCAGCGTGGTTGGCAACGATCCGGGCACGGAAAAAAACAAAACCCGGCGCGAGGCCGGGTTTTGTTCGAAGCAGACGCGTCCGATTAGTTCTGGACGTTCAGCTCGGTACGACGGTTCTTGGCGCGGCCTTCCGGATTGTCCGAACCATCCGGGTTGGTGTTCGGCGCAATCGGACGGCTCTCGCCGTAGCCGATCGGACCGACCAGACGCGAGGCATCGACACCGTTCTTGGTCAGGTAGTCGTACACCGCGCTGGCGCGACGCTCGGACAGCTTCTGGTTGTACTGCTCGGTACCCTTCGAGTCGGTGTGACCGGCGACCTCGACCTTCAGGTCGGGGTAACGCTTCAGGATCTCGGTTGCTTCGCCCAGGATGGCCAGCGCGTCCGGACGCAGGGTCGACTTGTTGAAGTCGAAGTTCACGCCCTTCAGGTCGATCGACACCGGCACCGGGCAGCCGTCCGGACCGATGGTCTGGCCAGGCTGGGAGTTCGGGCACTTGTCGTCGCAGTTGTTGACGCCGTCGCCGTCGTCATCCAGATCGGCGCAGCTCGGAGCAACCGGCGCCGGAGCCGGCGGCGGAGCGGTGGCCGGAGCAGGCCCCAGCGGAATCACGACGCCAACCGAAGCCAGCACGTCGCCGAACCAATCCTTGTCCGAACCCGGCGAAACGCCGGCGACCGGGGTACGCACGCTCTGGTCGTCGAAATCGGCGCGGTAGGCAATTTCGGCACGCACGGCAACGCGCTTGTCGAAGGTGGTCTGCAGACCGACACCAGCCTTGGCGGCAAAGTTGCCGTCCTTACGCTGACCCGGCGACACCGGGCTCGGGGTCGCGTCGAACTCTTCTTCCGAACGCTGGTAGCCCAGGCCGAACAGCAGGTACGGGTTCCAGCCGCGGCCTTCCTGGATGAAGTGGCGACGCAGATCGAACGAGATGCCGTACTGGCTCCAGTTCAGATCCTGGTTCTTGTCGAAGTTCGGGTTCTGATAGTTCAGCTCGCCATCGATCGACCAGTTCGGGCTGACGAACTTACCCAGGCCCAGGGTGACGAACGGGGCATCGTTGGTCAGACGGTCTTTGTCCTGGAAGTTGAAGCCAGCGCTACCGGTCAGATACCAACGATCATCGAACTCCTGCGCGGAGGCTGCCTGGGCAACTGCCAGACCGCCCAACAACGCGGCAGTGAGAATTTTCTTGTTCATGTATACAGCTCCTTCTTTCAGGGAGATAAAACCGATAGAGGCGTTGTTCTTGGTAAAGATGCTCGTCACATCCAGAGCCATCGCGGCGCAGAGTAAGCCCGCCTAAGTGAAGATCGCGTTAACGGTCATATAACATGTGAAAGCAATCATCAGCACCTGAAGACCTTGATAATACTACGTATACAGCTTCATGAAGGACGCCGTCTGCATCCCTGTTTCGGGCCGTAAACCGCATGAACGGCACCCCAATTAAGCCAGTTGAAGAGCGCCACTTGGGGCCTCGGTTCACGCTTGAGCACGGCAGCGACAGACGACATTGGTGAATGCACTGCCTGTTGCGACCTGAATTCGCCGGGACATGGTTGCGGACAGCCGGCGCCACAACGCACCCTGAACTCCCCACTCCGAGAGTCGCCAATGAAAGCCGTTGCCCTGACCCGCTACCTGCCGATCGATGCCGACGACGCCCTGCTTGACATGGAGCTGCCGGCGCCGCCAGCGCCGCAAGGCCACGACGTGTTGGTTCGGGTCGAGGCGGTTTCGGTCAATCCGGTCGATACCAAGGTGCGCGCGCCCAAGTCCCAGGTCCCGGATGCGCCGAAGGTGCTGGGTTACGACGCCGCCGGTGTGGTCGAGGCGGTCGGTCCGGAGGTCACCGCCTTCGCCGTCGGCGACGAGGTGTACTACGCCGGCGATATCGGCCGTGCAGGCAGCAACGCGCAATATCAATTGGTGGATGCGCGCATCGCCGGCTGCAAACCCACCTCGCTCAGCTTCGCCCAGGCGGCAGCGCTACCGCTGACCACGCTCACGGCCTGGGAACTGTTGTTCCAGCGCATGCCGTTCACCTTCGATGGCGTGCGCAATCGCGGCAAGCAGTTGTTGATCATCGGCGGTGCCGGCGGCGTGGGATCGATCGCCATCCAGTTGGCGCGCCACGCCGGCTTCACCGTGATCGCCACGGCCTCGCGGCCGGAGACCAGCGAATGGGTGCGACAGATGGGCGCGCATCATGTCATCGACCACCATCAACCGTTGCCGCCGCAATTGCAGGCGCTGGGCGTGGATCACGTCGACGCCGCACTCAACCTGGCCGATACCGACCGCTACTGGACGGTGCTGGGCGAATTGCTGGCACCGCAAGGACATGTCGGCCTGATCGTCGAGCCGCGCGGGCCGCTGTCGATTGGCGACCCTTATAAGTCCAAGTCCATCAGCATCCACTGGGAGTTCATGTTCACGCGCGCGCGCTACGCCAGCGACGATATGGTCGAGCAGCATCGCATCCTCAACCGGGTCGCCAGCTTGATCGACGCCGGCGAGCTCCGTACCACCCATACCGAGACCTTGTCGCCAATCAACGCACAACAGTTGCGCGAGGCCCACCGCCGGCTGGAAAGCGGCGGCACCGTCGGCAAGCTGGTCGTCGCTGGCTGGTAACGCATCGGGGTCGTGCACGCCGCGCAGATCTGCTGCAGACGTGCGGCCGTCTTGCTGATGAGGTTGCCGGATCAGCGCAACCGGCCCCGGCGCACCTGACGGCCATGGCGCTGCCCGCCTGGCCAGCCGAGCACATCAAGGCGTGCCCGCGCCGCACGTCACCTCGTAACGCCACGCCGGTTGCTCGCGGCTCTGCGCGCTGGAGGCGGCAGCACGCAGGATCACTGCCCTACGTGGACGCTTGCGAGCTGAGCAGATCAGCGCGCTGGCGCGCAGATAAACAGGAGTGTCGCCGCATTGCAGCGCGGCTCTCCTTGCCAGCCAGGACTTGCCGAACCGCCCATTTGCCGGCATCGTTCGCATTCCGTACGCCAGCGTATCCACGTCATGTCGCCCGCCACCGGCCTGCCCGCCTCGCCCTACCCGCACCTGTTCGCCCCGCTCGATCTCGGCTTCACCCAATTGCGCAATCGCGTGCTGATGGGGTCGATGCATACTGGCCTGGAGGATCGGGCGCGCGACTTCCCCAAGCTGGCGGCGTATTTCGCCGAACGCGCCGCCGGCGGCGTCGGCCTGATCGTCACCGGCGGCTTTTCGCCCAATGTGGTCGGCTGGTTGACGCCATTCGCCAGCAAGCTGTCCTGGCCGTGGGAAGTCCGCCCGCATCGCCAGGTCACTGCCGCGGTGCACGCGCATGGCGCCAAGATCTGCCTGCAGCTGCTGCATGCCGGCCGCTATGCCTACCACCCCTTGTCGGTGGCCCCGTCACGGCTGAAGGCACCGATCAACCCGTTCACGCCGCGCGCGCTGTCGGCACGGGCGATCGATCGACAGATCGCCGCCTACGCGCGTGCCGCATGGCTGGCGCGCGAGGCCGGCTACGACGGCGTGGAGGTGATGGGATCGGAAGGCTATCTGATCAATGAATTCACCGCTCCGCGGACCAACCGACGTGACGATGCCTGGGGTGGCGATGCCGCACGCCGGATGCGCTTTGCAGTGGAGATCGTGCGGCGCATTCGTGAGGCCTGCGGACCGGACTTCATCATCATCTATCGACTGTCGCTGGTGGACCTGGTCGAGGACGGCAACCAATGGCAGGACATCCTGGCGCAGGCGCGGGCGATCGAGGCCGCCGGCGCCACCCTCATCAATTCGGGCATCGGCTGGCACGAAGCGCGCATTCCCACCATCGCCACCTCGGTGCCACGTGCCGCCTTTGCCGGCGTCACCGCCAAGCTCCGGCCGCATTTGCGCATCCCGGTCGTGGCCACCAACCGCATCAACATGCCGGACGTGGCCGAGCGTCTGCTGGCCGAGGGCGCTGCCGACCTGGTCTCCTTGGCGCGCCCCCTGCTGGCCGATCCGCACTGGGCCAACAAGGCCAGTGCCGGTCGGCCACAGGCCATTAATACGTGTATCGCCTGCAACCAGGCCTGCCTGGATCATGTGTTCGAAAACAAGCGTGCCAGTTGCCTGGTCAACCCGCGCGCCGCGCACGAGACCGAATTGGTCTATACGCCGACCGGTACGCCCAAGCGCATCGCCGTGGTCGGCGCCGGTCCGGCCGGCCTGGCCTGCGCGACGGTGGCGGCCGAGCGCGGCCATCGGGTGACCCTGTTCGATGCGGCCGAGGAGATCGGCGGCCAGTTCAACGTCGCCAAACGCATTCCCGGCAAGGAAGAGTTCGACGAGACCTTGCGTTACTTCCGTCACCGGATCGAGGCGACCCGCGTGGAGCTGCGCCTGCGCACGCCGGTGCAGGCTGCCGACCTGCTGGCGTTCGACGAGATCGTCCTGGCCACCGGGATCGAGCCGCGCAAGGTCGACTTTCCCGGCGCCGACCACCCGATGGTGATCAGCTATCTGGATCTGCTGCTGGGACGGCGGCAGGCCGCCGACAAGGTGGCGATCATCGGTGCCGGCGGAATCGGCTTCGATGTCGGCGAATTCCTCGTGCACGCCGGCCCCTCGCCATCGCTGGACGTGGGGCGCTGGATGGCCGAGTGGGGCGTGGACCCCACCTTCGAAACTCCTGGCGCACTGGCCCGGCCGCAGCCCGAGCGCGCGGCTCGCCAGGTCTGGCTGCTGCAGCGTAGCGCCGGCAAACCCGGGGGCCGACTGGGCAAGACCACGGGTTGGATCCACCGCGCCACCCTCAAGGCCAAGGGCGTGAAGATGCTGGGCGGGGTGGAATATCTGGGCGTGGACGACAGCGGTCTGCGCATCCGCGTGGATGGAAGCGAGCAACTGCTCGATGTCGGCACAGTGGTGATCTGCGCCGGCCAGGAGCCGCGGCGCGACCTGGTGGCCGCACTGCAGGCCAGCGGCAAGCAACCGCACCTGATCGGCGGCGCCGACGTCGCCGCCGAGCTGGATGCCAAGCGCGCGATCGACCAGGCCAGCCGGCTCGCCGCACGCCTCTAGCGCGTGTTCTGCACGTCGAGGTGAGTGCGAAGCGTCCTGCAGCGCGTTGAGACAAGGCGTGCGCTGCAGCCCAGGCGGTCGGCCCTGCCATGCAGGGCTCCCAGCTGCAATCGGCGCCCATTGCCCGTCTTGGTGCTGTCGTCTTGGCGCGCTATAAGGCCAGCATGTCGTCCACGCCTCGCGCCCCTGCCGTGCCAGCCTTGTCGCCGCAGGCACTGCTCGCCTACGCAGCGGCCCACTTCGGCAAGAGCCTGCTGTGGTATGCCGGCGAACTGCTGCTGATCTATTGGTTGACCGAACATGCCGGCATCGCCGCGTTCCAGGCCGGGCTGGTGCTGGCCGCGGGATTCGTCGCCAGTGCCGTACTTGGCCTGATGGCCGCCAGACACCTGCGGCGGCGGCTGCGCGACGCCGCCAGTGTCGGGCGCCTGCAGTGGCAGGCGTTGACGGCGGCAGCGCTGGCCTTGTTGATGGTGTTCGCCGCGCAATGGCTGCCGGTGCCCTGGCGGCTGGGCTATGTGCTGATGGTCAGCCTGCTGTTTCGACTCGCCTACGCGGCCTGCGACGTGGCACAGAACACTTTGCTCAGCCTGGTGGCATGGCCATGGCGGGGGCATGCCGGCGCCAGTGCCTTGCGCTTGGTCGGCAGCGGGCTCGCCGCGATATTACTCAGTGCAATGGTCGGCCTGTTGGTGGCGCACGGCCGGCATGGCGGGCGCGACGCGTTCGAGGCCGGTGCGCTGCTGACGACGATCGCGGTGCTGTGCGGCGGATGCCTGTATTGGCAGCTACGCCACGTCGCCATCGGGCCGAGCGCGACACCGCCCGCAGAGCCGCCACGCTGGCCGGATCTGCCATGGCGCCCGATCGCGCTGATCGCGACGATCTCGCTGACGCTGCCGACCTTCACCAAGTTGGCTCCCTACGTGGCAAGCGGTCCGTTATCGCCACAGTGGGCGGGTCAGGTCCTGATCGCGTATGCCGCCGGCACCCTGCTGGTACAGCCGGCCGCCGTGCGCTGGGGAATCCGCTGGCCGCCGCGGCAACGGCTGCCTTGGCTGGCCGTGGCCCTGCTGCTCAGTGCCGCCCTGTTTTTGCTGACGGTGCCATCCAGCCCGACACTGAGCCTGGCCGCCGCTGCTGGCATCGGCGCGGTCGGCGGCACGCTGGGGCAATTGGTCTGGTCCTGGCACGCGCAGTTGACCGCCCGACAGGCAGTGACACACCACGCGCTCAGCTTCGCCACCCTGACCGCCGGCGCACAACTGGGCCTGGCGGTCGGGGTGGTCGCCATTGGCCTGCTACTGGAGGCCTTCGGTGGCCCGGTGGGTCATCGCCTCTGGCAGCCCTGGGCGATGGTGGCCGGGCCGATCGCCTGTGCAGTGCTCTGCCTAGCGCTGACGCTGCTCGACGGCGGCCGCTGGCTCAGGCAAAGAACGCCCGCTGCAGCGGCAGCAGCGCCGCACCCAGCGTGACCGCATCGCCGCGGGTCCGGGCGATGCACAGGTGCGGCAGCGGCGGCGCCAAGCCATGCCGATTGGGCGCGCGCGGAATGCGGATGCGCGCGATCAAGCGCTCGCCGAGCCAGCCCGGCAAGCGCCCGCCGATGACGATCGCCTGCGGGTCGAGTGTGTAGGCGAGATAGGCGCATAGCTGCGAGAACGGCGTTTCCGCCAATCCCAACCACGCCTCCACGCCGGGGCTGTCGGCATGCAGGGCGCCCAACATCTGCTCGACGCTGGCGTGGCTCTGCCCGGCCACCTGCTCCATCGCCAACAGGACGTCCAGATTTGGGTAGGCCATGCCGCCCACCGTCCAGATCCCGCCGAACTCGCCAGCGTTGCCGCGATAACCGCGGAACAGCCGACCATTGGCGATGATGCCGCCGCCGAATCCGTTGGTCAGGTGCAGATAGGCGAAGTCGCGACACTCGCGCCCGACGCCGTACATGCTTTCGGCGACCGCCGCAGCGGAGCCATCGTTCTCGATGATGACGGCGCAGCCAAGGGCATCCTCCAGGATGGGCGCCAACTCGATCTGCGACCAGTCCTCCAGCACCGGCGGGCCGACCATCTGTTGGCCCTCGCCGGTGAAGAAGGCCGAAATGGCCATCCCCGCCCCGATGACCCGCGTGGCATCCACCCCGCTCTGCTCCAGCACCTGCTGGCGCATACGCAGCAACTGATGCAGCACCGGCGCGCGCCGCAGGTCGGTCATGCCCATGCGCTGCAGCCCGCGTATGCCACCTGCGAAGTCGATCAGCGCCACTGCGATCACATCGCCCATCAGACCGATGCCCAGCGCGTACGCATAGTCCGGCGCCAGGCGGACATCCACGCTTGGATTGCCGCGACCTTCGGCGGCGCGCGGCGCCAGTTGGACCATGCGCTCCTGCACGAACCCCTGCAGCAGGCGGGCGACCGTGGGCTGAGATAGATCCAGCTGGCGACTGAGCGCGGCCTGGGTCTGAACGCCGGTCTTGAAGACGCGGTCGAGCAGCTGGCGGCCACCGGTACTGACGCGCTGCGGAAAATCGGGATGCGGCATTGGGCAAAGCCAGGCTGGCGGTACGCGAGACATCACGAACCTAGCACATGGACATCAAATTATCATACATGAAGAATAGTATTAAACCTACATTCTTTTAATTGGGGGCTCCATGCACACTGTCACTCCATCTCCGCGCCTGCTTGCCCTGGCGCTCGCGTCCGCTCTTTACACCGCTGCCGCACAGGCAGAACAACCACCGGAGGCACCCGCCGATGGCACCACGACCCTGGACCAGATCGTGGTCACCGGCACGCCGCAGGGCCAGTCGCAGAAGAACGCGCCGTTCGCGATCAGCGTGGTGTCCAAGGAACGCCTGGACCGCAGCAGCCCGAGCAGCAGCGTGGACATGCTGCGTGCGGTCCCGGGCTTTTCCGCCGAGCCCTCCGGCGGCCAAGGCGGCGGCCAGAACCTGTACGTGCGCGGCCTGCCGGCCGGGGGCTGGTACTACGTGCAATATCAGGAAGACGGACTGACCCTGTTCGACGAGCCGCAGGAAAGCTTCTTCAACATCGACACGCTGTTCTCGCTGGACATGATGACCGAGCGCCTGGAAGTGGTACGCGGCGGCACCTCGCCCCTGTTCGCGACCAATGCGCCCGGCGGCACGGTCAACGCGATCACCCGCCACGGCACCGCCACTGCCGAAGGTGCGGCGAGGATGACGGTCGGCAGCAATGGGTTACGCCGCGAGGACGCCTACAGCGCCGGCCCACTGAGCGAAGATGTGCTCTATAGCATCGGCGGCTTCCACCGCAGCGACGACGGATTGCGCCCGACCGGCTACACCGCCGATCGTGGCGGTCAACTCCGCGGCACCCTGACCTTTCTGATCGGCGATGCGATCCTCGATGTCGACGGCAAGTATCTGGACGACCGCACGACCTTCTACAACCCGATCCCACTGGCCGATCCACGCAATCCCGCGCAGTCGCTGGATGCGCTGATCGACCCGCTGGATGGCACCCTGCTATCGGAGGACTTGCGCCACAGCAGCATTCCCACCTTCGACGGCAACCGCAGCCTGCGCCGGTCGCTGGACCTCGCCGATGGCATCCATGCCAAGGTCAAGCAACTGGGCACGCACCTGGACTGGACGCTGGGCGACGGCCTCACCCTCAACAACCGCATGCGCGTGGTCGATGCGGAGGTGGACTACACCGCGCTGTTTTCCGGCGCTGCGCCATACGACGCCAACGCCTACCTCACCACGCAGCTCGGCCGCGCGCGCAGCGGATTCGGCACTGGCGTCGCCCGCGTCGGCTACGTCGCCAGCCGTACCGGTGCCAGCTACGATCCCGCCGCCGCCGATGGCCTGGTGCTGGAAAGCGGGCTATGGAACGCGCGCACCCACCTGCGCACCTTGTCCGACGACCTGCGCTTGAGCAAAGCGTTCGACGCGTCTGTCCTCGGCAAGCACACGCTCACCGCTGGCGTGAACGTGCAGCACGTCGAGTTCGCGCAGGACCGCTTGCAGAACACCGTGCTGACCAGTTTGCAGAATCATGCCCAGCGCCTGGACGTACTGGCCTACGATGCAACCGGCAACGTGGTCGGTTCGGTCACCCAAAATGGGTTCGTGCGTTACGGCAACGGCGTCACCAGCGGCTTCGTCAACGCGACCTATCTCTCGCCCTATCTGTGGGACTCCGTGCGCTTCGGCCGCCTCGGCCTGGACGCTGGCGTGCGCACCACCCGCTATAGCGCCAACGGTGGCCTCTATGGCATCAGCACACGCAACCTCGGCGATCCCACGACGCTGGCCGACGACAACGTCGGCGGCCTCAGTGGCGCCTTCGCCACGCGCAGCGATCGCCGCCACGCAACCCAGTGGACGTTCGGCGGCGACTTCGCGCTGACCCCACAACTGCAGGCGTTCGCCCGCTACACCGAATCGCAGCGCCTGCCGAGGTTGCAGAACGTGTACCAGACACAGAACGCTGCGGTCACCGACATCGATCAAGCCGAGGCCGGCCTGCGCGGCAGCTTCGGCAACAGCTTCTCGTTCTCCACCGTCGGATTCTGGAGCCGCTTCAACGATCTGTCGATCAGCGCGATCGTGCTCAACGACGCCGGCGCCGTGCAGACCCTGTCGCTGGTCGGCAAGACCCGCACGCTCGGGCTGGAATCGGAATTCAACTGGCGTCCATCACCGCTGTTCGGCATCACCGGTTCGGCAACGCTGCAGGACCCGCAGACGCGCAGCCTCAGCAACGCCACTACCGGCGCCAGCTACGGCAATCTGGACGGCAAGCAGATCTCGCGCATCCCCAAGTTCATCGCCTCTTTGAGTCCGACCTTGTATCTGGACATCGCCGGCCGTCCATTGCAGGTATCGGCCACGGCCTATCGCATGGGCCAGCGCTATGTCGACTACACCAACGCCACCGCGCTTCCGGCTTACACCACGTACGACCTGGGCTTGTTCGCACAGTTGAGCGATCACCTGGAGCTGCAATTGCACGCCGCCAACGCCGGCAACGATCTCGGGCTGACCGAAGGCAACGCGCGCGTGGACACCTTGTCCGGGCAAGGCACCGCCGATGCGATCTACGCGCGCCCGATTTTCGGTCGCAACTACAACGCATCGCTGACCTGGAGGTGGTGAGCATGCATTACCGAAGCCTAATGATGAGTCTTGCATTCGCGCTGCCGCTGCTGGCGGCAGCGGCGCCACCGAGCCTGCCTGATCGACTGCGCGACCCGCGTGGCGACACACTGGTCGTTTCCCACCGCGCCTGCTGGAAGTTCGCCTCGGAAAACACCGTCGACGGCATCGCCGCCTGCATCGCGCGCGGTGTGGACATGGTGGAGATCGACGTGCGCACCAGCCGCGACGGCCGCTTGCTGCTGATGCACGATGAGACCGTGGACCGCACCACCGATGGTCACGGCGCAGTGGCCGAGCTGGACGCTGCACAGATCGCCGCATTGCACGTCCGCAGCCAGGGCGGAGGCAACGGCAGCACCGTGACAGAGCGCCATCCGCCCACGCTTGCCGAAGCACTGGCAATGGCACGCGGCCGCGTGCTGGTGAACCTGGACGTCAAAGCGGCGGCACTGGACCAGCTGCTGGATGCCGTCGAGGCGGCAGGCGCGCAGCGGGATGTGCTGTTGAACGTCCCGCTGGATGTGCCAGACGCAATTATGCAGCGCGCCCGCAAGGCCGACATCGCGGTGCAGGTGCTGTACTCGCAGCGCGATGCCACCATGTCGCCGCGGCAAGCGCTGCGTCGTGCTGCAGCGTTGCGGCCAACTGTCGTGCAGGTGATGTTCGATGATCCCGCGGTGCTACGCATCGCACAACGCGAACTGGCAGGCCGCGCGCGCTTATTCATCAACACGATGACCAACGACATCGCCAGCGGCCGGCCGATGCGCCTGTCCGGTGACTACACCGACCAACGCGCGCTGCAAGACCCGGCCCAGGTCTGGGGAGTGCTACGCAAGGATGGCGTCAGCATGATCCAGACCGACGAACCGCTGGCACTGCAACGCTATCTGCAGGCTGCAGGCACACCACGCTGATCGCAGCGGTCTTTGGCAACGACGTGCACGTTATCGTCGACGTCACCCCAGGTGGCGTCGATCATGCACTGGGCGGCCGACTGCACACAGAAGATGCTTGTGTGCGCGACACCGAAAAACTGCGATGTTTGCTTTATGCATGCACGCATGCAGGCCAGAGATCCGCATGCCACCGCAGCGGCGACGTGCACCTGGAGCACAGACGAAACACTCGCGGCCACATCGACGTGACACAACGTCGCGAGACGAAATGCGCTATCGGCGACGTTTTTTCGCGTGACGAGCTTGTGTAGATTGCAAAAGCGCGCCAGAGGGCGTGATCGCTGTCAATCTTCCAGATTCAGTCGCGATTGGGGAACCGCTCCCTATCGTGCGGCAACTTTCAGATCCGCCACCTCCGGCGGATCGGCCGGCCACTGTTCTCGTGCCGGCGACCGGGCGGCCCGTGACAGGCCGCCTCCCCATGACGCCAAGCCCTCTGCGCGCGTATTCGACTGGATGCGCTGCGGTAAGGCCCACACGGAGCAAGGAGTTCTATGAAACTGGCCTGGATTCTTTGGCTGTCGCAGTTGTTGCCGCAGCCGGCCGCCGATTCGTTGTGCCTGAGCACGACCGTTTATCTGGAAGCGCGTGACCAGACCCTGCGGGGTCAACAAGCGGTTGCCGAAGTGGCGCTGCGCCGGCTCGACAGCGGCCTGTGGGGCGATTCGATGTGCCAAGTGGTCACCGCACGCAAGCAGTTCGCACCCACGCTGGTCTCGCCCGGCACCCAACTGAAGAACGACGCGGCTTGGAACAAGGCGCTGGACGTCGCGTTGGCGGCCGAGCGCAATTGGGCATTGCCGGTTGGCCAACGCAAGGAAATCGTTCCGGGCGCAAGTCATTTCGCCGCCAATGCGGTGGCCAGCCCCAGCTGGCGCAACGCCTATCAGGTCGCGACCATCGGCGACCACACGTTCTACCGCGTGCAGACGCTGCGTCCGCGCACCGCGTCATAAGCAGGTCGCATCGCGCATCGCCGGCCGCGATCGCACATGGCGCGCGGCGGCAAGGCGCTCTCCCGCGCGCGTTGTGCGGATCTACCGACGCGACCACTGCTGCTAACGCGCGCACCCCGCAGCCGACTGGCACGCACGGCCAACAGATCCCTCCGCGTGAGAATACCGACGACACGCAAGCTCTGGGCATCGACGACGACGACCAACGGCCGACACCGGCATCGGCCGTAAGGGCGGCCCTTCGCGCAACGAAAGCGTCCGCTCGATGACCACCGGTGCGCGTTGCAGCAATGCCGCCAGCAGTAGCGCATCTGCATGACAAGGATGCAGTCCCTCTGCGCGCATCACCATGCCATATCGCGTGTCGTCGGGTGCACGCACCGGGAATCCGTGGTGGCTGACCTCTGCGCCTCGCTGCACCAACCGGTGGCGCACCTCTCACCCAGGGACTGGGGCGATTGCAGGCTCACCACTGCGCGGCTGCACGCGTCGCCCACGGCCATCTGATCCAACTGGTCGGCGCTGTAGTCCACCGGTACGCGCGCGCCACGCCGCACGAATGCTCGATCATGATGGTCTGCCGCATCAGCAAACTGGAGACCAGGCAGGCGATCGCACAGGCACCCAGCAGCGGCAGCAATCCGTGCACCTGCGTCGCTTCGACGGCGGAGATCACCGACGCCAGAAACGCGCGCGATGCACCGGAACCCATCGCCGCCGTGCGCGCCAGCGCCGCCATTCACGCATCCATGCCGGGCCATGACGGGTCGCTGGCAACGCCACCCCCGCAGACCGCCCAACGTTCCGCCGATGGCGAACAGCGGCGCCGGGATGCCGGCCGGCGTGCCACTGCAACCGCCACGTGCTGGCCTGCCTCCGTCCAGCTAAGCTTGCAGCCACCTGCCTACCGGGATCGACCATGAAGCTCTATACCAAACCAGGTGCCTGTTCGCTCGCAGACCACATCGCCCTACGCTGGTCGGGCCTGCCATTCGACTTGGTGGTGGTGGACGCCGCAACGATGAAGTCGCCCGAGTACCTGCAGTTGAATCCCGCCGGCGCAGTCCCGCTGCTGGTGATCGACGCCTGGGCGCTGACACAGAATGCGGCCATTCTCAACTACATCGCCGATGTCGCTCCGCTCACCCCGCTGGGCGGCGACGGCACCGCCCGCAGCCGCGCGGAGATCAATCGCTGGATCGCTTATTGCAATGCCGATGTCCATCCCACCTTCAAGCCGCTGTTCGGCAGCACGGCCTATCTGCAGGACCCGGAGCTGATCACCCGCAGCCAGGACGATGCACGCAGTAAGTTGCGCACGCTCTATCAGCGGGCGGACGCGCATCTGCAAGGCCGCAGCTGGCTGGCGGGCGATGCGCATACCGGTGCCGACGCCTACCTGTTCGTCACCTTGCGCTGGGCACGCAAGACCGGTGTGGACTTGAGCGGCCTGGACGCCTTGGAGGCATTCTTCCAGCGCATGCTGGCCGACGCCGATGTGCAGGCCGCACTCAAAGCGGAAGGTTTGAACTGAGCCTGCGAGCGGCGCCAGTAGACGCCAGTGGCCCGCGTCGGTGCGCTCGATGAAGGATGCCGCACAGGTACTAGTTTTTGACCGACACGCCAATCAACGCTTTTGCAGAGACAGGCCCGCCACTGCAAGCGGTGATGTATGCGTCACCCGTCAACGCACGTGCGCCGATCCAATACAGCGAGCATGAGTCGCCTCCGTTCGGGATAGCACTGGCAATCTGTTAGCGGCTCCTGCTTGCAACACTGAGCCAGACGCCAGACGTGACCGGCATCCGTGCCTCTGAAACGCGAAACGCCGGGCAATGCCCGGCATTTCGTTACAGCACGATCGCAGCAGCGATCAGCCCAGCAGGTGCGACACCCCACCGCGCTCTTCTTCGAGTTCGGCCAGGGTCTTGTCGATGTACTTCTGGCTGAAATCGTCGATCGGCAGGTCCTTGACGATGGTGTACTTGCCGTTCTCGGTGGTCACCGGGAAACCGAAGATCACCCCTTCCGGAATGCCGTAGGAACCATCGGACGGCACGCCCATCGTCACCCACTTGCCGTTGCTGCCCAGCACCCAGTCACGCACGTGATCGATGGCGGCGTTCGCGGCCGAGGCGGCCGACGACAGGCCACGCGCCTCGATGATCGCCGCGCCGCGCTTGCCCACGGTCGGGATGAAAGTGCCGGCGTTCCATTCCTGGTCGTTGATGGCATCGCCGATCGACGCGCCGTCTGCGGTGGCGAAGCGGTAGTCCGGGTACATGGTCGGGCTGTGGTTGCCCCACACCACCAGTTTCTCGATGCCACCGACCGGCTTGCCGAGCTTGAGCGACAACTGGCTCAGCGCGCGGTTGTGGTCCAGGCGCAGCATGGCGGTGAAGTTCTTCGGATCCAGGTCCGGCGCCGACTTCATCGCGATGTAGGCATTGGTGTTGGCCGGGTTGCCGACCACCAGCACCTTGACGTCGCGCTTGGCGACCTTGTTCAACGCAGCGCCCTGCGCGGTGAAGATCTTGGCGTTCTCCAGCAGCAGGTCCTTGCGCTCCATGCCAGGGCCGCGCGGACGCGCGCCGACCAGCAGCGCGACATCGATGTCCTTGAACGCCACTTCGGCGTCATCGGTACCGACCATGCCGGCCAGCAACGGGAAGGCGCAGTCTTCCAGTTCCATCATCACGCCCTTGAGCGCGGCCTGGGCTTTCTCGTTGGACAGTTCCAGCAACTGCAGGATCACCGGCTGGTCCTTGCCCAGCATTTCGCCGGAGGCGATGCGGAACAGCAGGGCATAGCCGATCTGGCCGGCAGCGCCGGTCACAGCAACACGAACGGGTGCTTTCATGGGGTGTTTCCTCTGCTAAAAAGCGGGTATGGGGGTGCGCGCACGGGCGGGGCCGATGGCCTGGCGGCGCGCTGAGACTGGCGGATGGCCGCCAACGGCGACCATCCGCACGATCGGACTCAGGCGGCGAGGATCTTGTTCCACTCGGCCACGCGGTCGGCCTTGGCGGCCAGCACCGCGTCGGCATCGCCTTCGATGGTGACCTTGTTGATCACGTCGCCCTGGGCCACGCTGTCGACCACGTCCAGGCCCTGCACGACCTTACCGAACACGGTGTGCTTGCCGTCCAGCCACGGGGTAGCGGTGTGGGTAATGAAGAACTGGCTGCCATTGGTGTTGGGGCCGGCGTTGGCCATGGACAGCACGCCACGCTCATGCGACACGCCGTTGCTGGTCTCGTCCTCGAACCGGTAGCCCGGGCCGCCACGGCCGGAACCCTCCGGGCAACCGCCCTGGATCATGAAGTCGGCGATCACACGGTGGAAGTTCAGACCATCGTAGAAGCCGCGCTTGGCCAGGTTGACGAAGTTGGCCACGGTCAGCGGCGCCTTGTCGGCGAACAGCTCGACCGCGATCGGGCCACGGGCGGTATCGAAATGGGCAATCAGGGACATGGAAATCCTTGCGGGTTCAGGGGAGTTACGTCAGTCCATTAGGATACACCGCAGGGCCTGCCGGACCGCGAGATCTGCGACCAAGGTCGAGTCCTGCGGGGCAAGCTGAATAGGCGCCTGAGGCGCCGCCGACGCGCCCCGCAACGGGGCGGCAACGAAACGGCTATAATATTGGGCTTACCTCACCTCAAGACTGGCGCCAGACAGGGGCCCTTTCCGCATGTCCATCGAAAAACTCCGCAACATCGCCATCGTCGCCCACGTCGACCACGGCAAGACCACCCTCGTCGATCAGCTGCTCAAGCAGTCCGGCACCCTGTCCGAGCGCACGGTGTTGGCCGAGCGGGTGATGGACAGCAACGACCAGGAAAAGGAACGCGGCATCACCATCCTGGCCAAGAACACCGCCATCACCTGGCAGGGCAACCGCATCAACATCGTCGACACCCCAGGACACGCCGACTTCGGTGGCGAAGTCGAGCGCGTGCTGTCGATGGTGGATTCGGTGCTGATCCTGGTCGACGCGATGGACGGCCCGATGCCGCAGACGCGCTTCGTGACCCAGAAGGCCTTCGCGATGGGCTTCAAGCCGATCGTGGTCGTCAACAAGATCGACCGCCCCGGCGCGCGCCCTGACTGGGTGATCGACCAGGTGTTCGACCTGTTCGACAAACTCGGCGCCACCGATGAGCAACTGGATTTCCCGATCGTCTACGCCTCGGCGCTGAACGGCTACGCCAGCCTGGATTCGAGCGTGCGCGATGGCGACATGACCCCGCTTTACGAAGCGATCATGCAGCACGTCTCGGCCCCCAGCGTGGATCCGGACGGCCCGTTCCAGATGCGCATCAGCCAGCTGGACTACAACAACTTCGTCGGCGTGATCGGCATTGGCCGGATCCAGCGCGGCACCTTGAAGAAGAACATGCCGGTCAGCGTGATCGACCGCGAAGGCAAGAAGCGTCAGGGCAAGGTGTTGCAGGTGCTCGGCTTCCTCGGCCTGGAGCGCATCGAGCAGGACAGCGCCGAAGCCGGCGACATCGTCGCCATTTCCGGCATCCAGGAACTGACCATTTCCGACACCGTGTGTGCGCTCGAACATCCCGAAGCGCTGCCGGCGCTGACGGTCGACGAGCCCACCATCTCGATGACCTTCCAGGTCAACAACTCGCCGTTCGCCGGCAACAAGGACCTGTCCGGCGGCAAGTTCCTGACCAGCCGCCAGCTGCGCGAGCGCCTGGAGCGCGAAAAGGTGCACAACGTGGCGCTGAAGGTCGAGGAAGGCTCGGACGCCGACAAGTTCCTGGTCTCCGGCCGTGGCGAGCTGCACCTGTCGGTGTTGATCGAGAACATGCGCCGCGAAGGCTATGAACTGGCCGTGTCGCGTCCGGAAGTGATCATCAAGGAAATCGACGGCCAGCTGATGGAGCCGATCGAGCAGTTGGTGGTAGACATCGAAGAACAGCACCAGGGTGGGGTGATGGAAAAGCTGGGCACCCGCAAGGGCCAGCTGAAGAACATGGAGCCGGACGGCAAGGGCCGCGTGCGTCTGGATTACATGATCCCGGCGCGTGGCCTGATCGGCTTCCAGAACGAGTTCAAGACCCTGACCCAGGGCTCGGGCCTGCTGTTCCACGTGTTCGATCACTACGGCCCGAAGGAGCAGGGTGCGATCGCCAAGCGCCAGAACGGCGTGATGATCGCCAATGCGCCGGGCGCAACGCCGGCCTATGCGCTGGGGCCGCTGGAAGAGCGTGGCCGCCTGTTCGCTGCCGAAGGCGACAATGTGTACGAAGGCCAGCTGATCGGCATCCACTCCAAGGACAACGATCTGACCGTCAACGCGATCAAGACCAAGCCGCTGACCAACATGCGCGCTTCAGGCAAGGACGATGCGATCAAGCTGACCCCGGCGATCAAGTACTCGCTGGAGCAGGCACTGGACTTCATCGAGGACGACGAGCTGGTCGAAGTCACCCCGAAGGAAATCCGCTTGCGCAAGAAGCACCTGACCGAGAACGAGCGCAAGCGCGCCGGTCGCAACGGCTGAGCCTGAGCGTTCCTGCGTGAGCAAGACGCCGTACAGCCCGGATCCGCGTGCGCATCCGGGCCTGCACATGATCGCCCTGCTGGAGGCGGTCAAGGGTGTGCTCGCCCTGACGGCGGCAACGGGCCTGGAATTACTGGGCCCTCTGCCGCTGCAGCACGCGGTCAGCAAGCTGATCCGGCGGTTCAATCTCGACCCGGATCATGGTGCGCTGCCGTCCCTGCTCAAGACCATCAGCCCCGATGCCGTGCATCTGGCGGCTGCGGTGGCGCTGGCCTATGGCCTGCTGCATGTGTTCGAAGCCTGGGGCCTGTGGCGCGCCAAGGCCTGGGCCTCGCTGCTGGGCTGCCTGTCGGCGGCGATCTATCTGCCGTTCGACGTCTACGGCATCATCCGTCACCCTGGCTGGACCGCCTGGGGCGTGCTGGCAATCAACCTGCTGATCGTCGGCGTGCTGGCACGCGATCTGGTAAAGCGTCGGCGCCGCTGACGCTGCTGCGCGATCGCGCACCCCGCATTGTCACCCTGTCGCTGCCCCGCTAGCCTGCGAGGCAGCCCAACGGGGAATCCTCCATGCGCCTGGTCTTGCTCCCCCTGCTGCTTGCGCTGGCAGCCTGCGATACCGCTCCATCGCCGCGCCCGGCCGCACACGCCGAACCGGCGGCCAACGCCCTTCCCGTCGCGCTTGCAGAGGTCGATATCGCCACGCTGCAGGCGCAAATGGCGCGCGGAGACACCACCAGCCTGGCAGTGACCCGCGCCTACCTGCAGCGCATCGCTCGCATCGATCGTGATGGGCCACGGCTCAATGCCGTCATCGAACTCAATCCGCAGGCCGAGGCGGACGCCCGCGCGCTGGATGCGCAGCGGCAGGCCGGCAAGCTCCGCGGACCGCTGCACAGCATCCCTGTGCTGTTGAAGGACAACATCGACGCGCTCCCCATGGTCAACAGTGCCGGCTCGCTTGCGCTGGCGCAGTTCCGCCCGAGTCGCGATGCCTTCCTGGTACAGCGGCTGCGTGCCGCCGGTGCCGTGATCCTGGGTAAGACCAATCTCAGCGAATGGGCCAATTTCCGCTCCACCCACTCCAGTTCGGGCTGGAGCGCGCGTGGCGGCCTCACGCGCAATCCGTATGCGCTGGACCGCAACCCCTGTGGGTCCAGCGCCGGCACTGGCGCGGCCATCGCTGCCAGCCTGGCCACGGTCGGCATCGGCACCGAGACCGATGGCAGCATTACCTGCCCGGCCGCGGTCAATGGGCTGGTCGGACTCAAGCCGACGGTCGGGCTGGTCAGCCGCGACGGCATCATCCCGATCTCCGCCAGCCAGGACACCGCCGGGCCCATGACCCGCAGCGTGGCCGATGCCGCCCTGCTGCTGCAGGCCATTGTCGGCGCCGACGCGCAGGACTCCGCTACCGCGGCGGCACCGACAGCGCCCGACTACGCCGCGCAGTTGGATGCCAATGCCTTGCATGGCGCACGCCTGGGCCTACTGCGCAATCCGTTGCGCGAGGATGCTGCCCTGGCGGCGGTGCTGGACCGCGCCGTGCAGACCCTGCGCGCTGCCGGCGCCACCGTGGTCGAGACCCGGCTGGCGACCGACGGCCGCTGGGACGACGCCGAACAGGTCGTGCTGCTGAGCGAATTCAAGGCCGGTTTGAACCGGTATCTGCGCGAACACCGCGCGCCGGTGGCAGACCTGCAACAGCTGATCGCCTTCAACCGTGCCCAGGCCGCACGGGAATTGCCGTATTTCGGCCAGGAATTATTCGAACAGGCACAGGCCGCCCCGGCGCTGGACGATCCGCGCTATCTACGCGCACGCGCCGACGCCCGCCGTCTGGCCGGCCCGGAGGGGATCGACGCCGCCCTGCAGGCCGATCGCCTAGATGCCTTGATCGTGCCCACCACCGGCCCGGCATGGGTCACCGATCTGGCCAAGGGCGACCGCTTTCCCGGTGCCGGGTATGGCGCCGCTGCGGTCGCCGGCTACCCCAGCCTCAACGTGCCGATGGGGCAGATCGATGGCTTACCGGTCGGACTGCTGTTCATGGGCACCGCCTGGAGCGAACCCCGCCTGATCGCGCTGGCGTACGCCTACGAGCAGCGCAGCCATGCGCGCAGTGCCCCGACCTATCGCGCCAGCATCGCCGCTGGGGCGGCGCTCACGACGCCGTAGCCGGTTCGCCGTCCTCCGCGCCCGGCGACCGCACGCCTTCGGGCGCCACCGGCGTCGGCGCGCGGCGTGGCTCGCCCTCCTCGGAGGCGATTTCCGCACGCATGCGCGGCAACGCATATGGATGTTCCCGGGTCAGGAAGTCGATCATGCGCTCGCGTACCAGGCAGCGCAGGTCGAAGGCGTCGCCGGAATTGCGCGCGCTCACCAGCAAGCGCACCTGGATCGTGCGCTCGCTGGTCTCGGTCACCTGGGTCACGCACACCCGTCCGTCCCACAGCGGCTCGCTGTGGCAGATGCGTTCCAATTCGGCGCGCATCGCGGCGATCGGCGTACGGTAATCCAGCCACAGGAAGGCGGTGCCCAACAGGTCGGCGCTGCTGCGCGTCCAGTTCTGGAAGGGGTTTTCGATGAACCAGGTCAGCGGCACCACCATGCGCCGCTGGTCCCAGATACGCACCACGACGTAGGAGCTGCCGATCTCTTCGATGCGTCCCCACTCGCCTTCGACGATGACCACATCGTCCAGGCGGATCGGCTGGGTCAGTGCGATCTGCAGGCCGGCGATCAGGTTGCCGAACACCGGCTTGGCGGCGATACCGGCAACCAGGCCGATGATGCCGGCCGAGGCCAACAAGGTCTTGCCGATCTGGCGGACCTGCGGAAAGGTCAGCAGCACGACCGATACACCCAACAGTATCACCGCCCCCATCAGCACGCGGCTGAGCACCCGTGTTTGGGTCTGAATGCGGCGCGCGGTGAGGTTGTCGGCCACCTCGATCGGATTGCTGCGCAGGATGGCCACTTCGCCTGCAGCCACCGCCCGCACCAGCAACCACGTCACGCAGCCGACGATGCCCACATGCAGCAAGTGCTGCACGGCGGCCAAGGCCTTGCCGGCCAGTGGTGTCGCTTCGGTCGCCACGCCGAGAAACAGCAGCGGCAGGATGAAGGCGGCCGGCAAGGTGACCACGCGAATGATGCGGGCGCGACGGTAGTCGCGATCCTGCATGCGGCGGAACAGCCACAGCATCAACGACCAGGTAACGAATCCGGCGAGCAACGCGGTGCCCAACGGAATCAGATAAGCACGAACGACAGTCCAATCGGCGATCAAACCGTTCCTCCTGCGGTGGGGAAAGAGGGATGGCCGCAGGAGCATGCCGCATCGGGCATGAGCGTCACGTCATCTCGACGGCGGCCTCATGCTGCCGGCCCGGCACTGACCTGTTGCTGCTTGCGGACGATGGCCATCGCGATTTCCAGCGACTGTTCGTAGTTCAGCCGCGGATCCACGCTCGAACGATAGGCGCGCTCCAGATCGCGCTCGGTCAGCTCGCGCGCGCCACCGGTGCATTCGGTGACATCTTCTCCGGTCAACTCCAGGTGCACGCCGCCCAGCCGCGTGCCAGCGGCGGCATGCAGATCGAACGAGGTCTCCACCTCGCTGCGGATGTTGTCGAAACGCCGGGTTTTGTAGCCATTCCCGGTGCTCTCGGTATTGCCATGCATCGCATCGCAGACCCACAGCACGCGCCGGCCATCGCGCTTGACCGCCTCCAGCAGCGGCGGCAGCTTTTCGGCGATCTGCGCCGCGCCCATGCGATGGATGAAGCTCAAACGCCCGGGTTCGTCTTCGGGGTTGAGCACATCGATCAGCCGCAGCAATTGGTCCGGCTGCACCGACGGACCCACCTTGATCGCGATCGGGTTGCGTACCCCGCGTAGATATTCCACGTGCGCGCCATCCAGCGCGGCCGTGCGCATGCCGATCCACGGGTAGTGGGTGCTGAGGTTGAACCAGCCCCACTGCCGCGGGACCTGCCGGGTCAGGCATTCTTCGTACGGCAGCAACAGCGCTTCGTGCGAGGTGTAGAAATCGATGCGATTGAGGTTGTAGACCTCTGCGCCGGACAGCGTTTCCATGAAGCGCACCGCATCGCCGATCGAGGACACCATCTTCTGGTAGTCCGTCGCCAGCGGCGAATAGCCCACCCAATCCAGATTCCAGTATTCGGGGTGATGCAGGTCGGCGAAGCCGCCATCGATCAGTGCGCGGACGAAGTTCATCGTCATCGCCGAGCGCGAGTGAGCGGTGATCATGCGGCGCGGGTCCGGGACGCGCGCGGCCTCGGTGAATGCCGGCGCGTTGATTACATCGCCGCGGTAGCTGGGCAAGGTCACCCCGCCGCGGGTTTCGGTATCGGCCGAGCGCGGCTTGGCATATTGCCCGGCGAAACGCCCGACCCGCACGACCGGCAAGCGCAAGCCGTGCACCAGCACCAGGCTCATCTGCAGCAAGACCTTGAGCCGATTGGAAATCAGCCCGGATTCGCAGTCGCTGAAGTTCTCCGCGCAATCGCCTCCCTGCAACAGAAAGCGCTTGCCCTCCTGTGCTTCGGCGAGCTGGCGCTTGAGCGCGAAGATTTCCCACGACGTTACCAACGGCGGCAGTTGCCCCAGCTCGTCCATGGCCGCCTGCAGCGCCGCCTGGTCCGGATAGGTCGGCATCTGCAGGGCCGGTTTGCCACGCCAACTGCCGGGCGTCCAGGCGGAATCGGGCGCAGAGACGGAGGGAACGGCGGAAGCATTCATCACAGGACTCCGAAGTGGCCTGCGATGGTGGCAGAGGCCCGGCTCTCCCGCAAAGGGCCAAGGGCCTCAGAAGGCGCTGGCGAGTGCCAAACGCGTCCAGCGACCTGAACCAGAAGCAAAGCCTGGCCGGCAAGCATGACTTTCGACCTACGCCGGTCCTGGCGAACGGGCGCAGTGTTATTCCATAACACTCCTTTCACCCGACCGTACGGCTCGCCATGACCCCTCGCCTCCTTTCCGCCGCCATCACCGTTGCCCTGCTGGCAGTACCCGCCAGTCAGGCGTTCGCCGCCGACGACGCGCCCGCCTCCACCACCGATCTGGAGACGGTCAATGTCTTTGCCAAGCTCGAAGCGGCGCGCAACGCCTTGTCGCCGGATATCGGCAGCAGCCAGTGGGCGATCACCGCCGAAGACATCGATCGCCTGCCCCTGGGCGCGGCGACCCCGCTCAACCAGGTGCTGCTGCAGGCCCCCGGCGTGGTGCAGGACTCCTATGGCGGCATCCATGTGCGTGGCGACCACGCCAATCTGCAGTACCGCATCAACGGGGTGATGATCCCCGAGTCCATTTCCGGCTTCGGCCAGAGCCTGCAGCCGCGCATCATCAAGAGCGTCAAGCTGCTCGATGGCGCCTTACCGGCGCAGTTCGGCGATCGCACCGCCGCGGTGGTCGACATCACCACCAAGAACGGGGCAGAACTCGGCAATGGCGGCAGCGTCGGCATCACCGCCGGTGCATTCGGAAAGATCAATCCGAACGCATCGTTGTGGGGAAGCGAGGGACGCTGGAGCTGGTTCGTCAGCGGCGACTACGATCAGAACAAGATCGGTCTGGAAAATCCGGTCGACAGCCTCAACCCGATCCATGACAAGACCCATCAGGGCAAGGGCTTTGCCGACCTGACCTATCTGGTCAACGACGACACCCGGCTCAGCGTGCTGGTCGGCTACGCCAACAACCGCTTCCAGATCCCCAACAATCCCGGGCAAACGCCGGCCTACGACTACCAGGGGATGACCGACTTCGACTCCTCGCAACTGGACGAGAACCAACGCGAAAACACCCGCTTCGGCACCCTCGCCCTGCAAGGCGCGATTGGCGACACCAGTTATCAGGTCTCGGTCGGGCAACGCTATAGCAGCGTCGCGTTCTCGCCCGATGTCGCCGGCGACCTGATCTTCAACGGCATCGCCTCGCAGGTGCAGCGCAGCAACCGCGCCAACACGGTGCAAGCCGACTTCTCCACGCCGTGGGGAGGCTCGCACACCTTGCGCTATGGCCTGTACGGGAATTTCGAGCACGCCGTGGCCAGCAACAACGCCTATGTCTTCCCGGCAAACGACGACGGCAGCCAGAGCAGCAATGTGCCGGTGTTCATCCCGGACGCCAGCCGCTTCCACGCCAGCACGTATGCGCTCTACCTGCAGGACGAGTGGAAGATCGGCGACGACTGGACCATCAACTATGGCGTGCGCGGCGACAAGTACAAGGCCTTCGGCAAGACCGAAGGCCAACTCAGCCCGCGCCTGGGCGTGGTCTGGAACGCCAGCGAGAGCACAACGCTGCATGCGGGATATGCGCGCTACTTCACCCCGCCAGCCAGCGAACTGATCTCCACCAGCGATATCGCCTTGTACGACGGCACCACCAATCAGCAGGATGCGGGCAATGGTCCCACCACGCCGCTCAGCGAACGTAGCGACTACTACGACCTGGGCATCTCGCAGGCGGTCACCGATCACCTGACCTTGGGCCTGGATACCTACTACCGCGAAGCTGCGCGCTTGCAGGACGAAGGACAGTTCGGCGCCGCGTACGTCTATTCCACCTTCAACTACCGCTATGGCCGGATCCGCGGTGCCGAATTCAGCGCCGACTACGACAACGGCCCGCTGACCGCCTATATCAACGTCGCCTACAGCAAGGCGCTCGGCAAGCGGGTCATGACCAGCCTGTACAACTTCGATCCTGATGCGCTCGCCTATACCTACGACAACTGGATCCACCTGGATCACGACCAGAAGCTGACCTCTTCCGGCGGCATCAACTACGCCTTCAGCGAAGGCAGCAAGGTCGGTGCGAACTACCTGTTCGGCAGCGGCTTGCGAACCGATACCGACACCGTTCCCAACGGTGCCTCGCTGCCGTCGTACTTCCAGCTCAATGTCAGTGTCGGCCACGACTTCGACATCCAGACGCATCCGTTGCATGTCCAACTGGCTGCGCTCAACGTCCTCGATCGCCATTACCAGCTCCGCGATGGTGGCGGCATCGGCGTCTTTGCGCCGCAGTGGGCACCGCGTCGTGGCGTCTACGTAAGCCTGCAGCAGGACTTCTAAGCAGGTCGGCACCTGCCGCGCATCCGCAGACGCGTGCGCGGCAGTCTGTTTATCAAATCATTGCAGGGGCAACGCAACGTGATGCCCCGGACATCGCCCGGTCGTCGTGCTGCGCTGGGTGACATCGAGAATGCCGCGCGCTGCCGGAGTTGCTCTCACACTCGCCAGCACATCGTCCTCGCTCCACGCTGACGGTTTCTTTCGCCCTCGCGGCAAGCTAGGGACGCATCCCGCACGCACCGCGGCAATCGCGGCCACCATTCACGGGCATTTCTGCCGCCTGCTGGCCGCTGAAGCTAACGCTTTCCGGCAACGCAAGGATGGCGCAGACCAGCACACGCCGGTCGTCTCGATCGGGGCGGCTTGTGCGAGCCTCCCCGCAGGCATTGCACCTGCTTGGGCCCATCCGCGCACTCTTGCATGCGCTCGGCATGTAAGCCGCGGCATCGCGCGACCAGCGTGTTCCACCGGACCTGTCGCTTGCGCCAGCACGCGGTAGCAGCGCTATCAGCATTGTCTCCGCTACCGCAGCCCTAGAGCGCCCGCCTTCAGCGCAATAGCGTCCGCCGCCGTTCTTTGAAGCTCGCATACAGCGCGAAGAGCGCCAATGACACGAAGCAGATCAGGCACCACATCGGCATCGACAAGCCGAGGAAGCGCCAGTCGATGTTGCCGCAGTCGCCGGTACCGGTCAGCACTCGGCGCATCACCTCGAACGGCCCCAGCGTCTCGCGTAAAAAGGCCAGCGGCGGGCCGCAGGACGCCATCGGATCGGGAAACAGCTGCACCGAGACATGCTTGGTCGAAATGCCTGCGCCGATGCCGGCCGCCAGGAAGGCCAGCACCCCATACATCTTGCGTCCCGCGCTTCCCCTGGGTCCGTGCAGGCCACCGATCAGGAATAGCACGCCGAGCGCGGCGAAGGCGATCCGCTGGAAGATGCACAGCGGACACGGCTCGATGCCCAACTGCAGCTGCACATAGATCGCATAGCCCAGCAGGGCCGCGCAGATCAGGAAACCGAACAGAAACTGCGCGCGAAAGCTCCAGCGGAACGGATTCATCGGATCGGCTCACATGATGATCGGCGCATTATCCGTCATCCCTCGCATCGCCACCACGTGCATGCATGGATCGGTCGCAGCGCAGATCCAAGCGCTATCGCGCATGCAGGCATAAAAAAGCCCGGGCATGCCGGGCTCTTTTCTGATTGCATTGCCTGCAAGCGACTTACTCAGTCACTTCCTCGGCAACGACCGGACGATCGACCAGCTCGACATACGCCATCGGTGCGTTGTCGCCAGCACGGAAGCCGCACTTGAGAATACGCAGGTAGCCACCCGGACGGCTCTGGTAACGCGGACCCAGCTCGACGAACAGCTTGCCGACGGCTTCCTTGTCGCGCAGGCGAGCGAACGCCAGGCGGCGGTTGGCCACGCCATCGACCTTGCCGATGGTGATCAGCGGCTCGGCGACGCGACGCAGTTCCTTGGCCTTGGGCAGCGTGGTCTTGATCAGTTCGTGCTTGATCAGCGAGGCGGCCATGTTGCGGAACATCGCTTCGCGGTGGGCACTGGTACGGTTGAACTTGCGGCCGGATTTCTGGTGACGCATGAGTGTGATTTCCTAAGGAATGTTGAGACTGCTTGAGAGACGTTGTCGCCATCCTGGCGCTATTGAATGGACTGCGGTTGGTCCGAACCGGCCGTCCTTCGACCGGATGTCATCGCAGACTTCAGCCTGTCGATGAGGAAAAACGGCATGGGCGCCCGAAGACGCCCATGCCTTGACGCATTAACCAAGCATGCCGTGCTGGGCGACGCCGGCCGGCGGCCAGTTCTCCAGCTTCATGCCCAGTGCAAGGCCGCGCTGTGCCAGCACTTCCTTGATTTCGGTGAGCGACTTCTTGCCCAGGTTCGGGGTCTTCAGCAGCTCGACCTCGGTCTTCTGGATCAGATCGCCGATGTAGTAGATGCTCTCGGCCTTAAGGCAGTTGGCCGAACGCACCGTCAGCTCCAGATCGTCGATCGGGCGCAGCAGCACCGGATCCACGCCGCTGGTGGCCGGCTTGGCGGCGCCACGGTCGCGGTGGGTGAAATCACCGAACACCGACAGCTGATCGCTGAGGATATCGGCCGCGGTACGCACGGCTTCCTCGGCGTCGATGGTGCCGTTGGTCTCGATGTCGATCACCAGCTTGTCGAGGTCGGTACGCTGTTCGACACGCGCCGCTTCCACGGCATAGGCAACGCGACGCACCGGCGAAAACGATGCATCCAGCATCAGGCGACCGATGGTGCGGGTCTCTTCGTCCGGACGACGACGGGCAGCAGCCGGCTGGTAGCCGAAACCGCGCTCGATCTTCAGGCGCATGTTCAGCGCCGTATCCTTGGTCAGGTGGCAGATCACGTGGTCGCTGTTGACGATCTCGACGTTGTGATCGGTGCGGATGTCGGCCGCAGTGACCGTCCCCGGCCCCTGCTTGGACAGCGAGAGCGTCGCGCTGTCGCCGCTGTGCATCCGAATCGCCACGTCCTTGAGGTTCAGCAGGACGTCCAGCACGTCTTCCTGCAAACCTTCGACCGTGGTGTACTCATGCAGCACGCCGTCGATCTCGACCTCGGTGATCGCAAAACCCGGGATCGACGACAGCAGCACGCGACGCAGGGCGTTGCCCAGCGTATGCCCATAACCGCGCTCCAACGGCTCGATCACGACCTTGGCGCGGTTGTCGGTAAGGCGTTCGATCTGCGGACCGCGTGGGCGCAGAACCTGGTTGGCGGTAACCGTCATGTTGCGGGGTCTCCTGCGAACCTCCGGCGGCGCCGGAGGTTCTCCAATGTGAATTACTTCGAATACAACTCGACGATCAGCGCTTCGTTGATGTCCGACGGCAGGTCAGCGCGATCCGGAACGGCCTTGAATACGCCGCTGAACTTCTTCGAATCGACTTCGACCCACGACGGGCTCATGTCGTGCTGCTCAGCCACGGTCAGGGCTTCCTGCACGCGCAACTGTTTCTGTGCCTTTTCCGACAGCGTGATCGCATCGCCAGCCTTGACCTGGTACGAAGCCAGGTTCACCGACTTGCCGTTGACCAGCACACCACGGTGCGACACCAGCTGACGGGCAGCCGGACGTGTCACGGCGAAGCCCATGCGGTAGACGACGTTGTCCAGACGGGTTTCCAGCAACTGCAGCAGGTTCTCGCCGGTGTTGCCCTTCTTGGTCGAGGCCTTCTTGTAGTAGTTGCGGAACTGACGCTCCAGCAGACCGTAGATACGCTTGACCTTCTGCTTCTCGCGCAGCTGGGTGGCGTAGTCGGAAAGCTTGCCCTTGCGCGCAGCGCCATGCTGGCCGGGCTTTTGCTCCAGCTTGCACTTCGAATCCAGCGCACGCGCCGGGCTCTTGAGGGACAGGTCGGCGCCTTCGCGGCGGGCGAGCTTACAGGTAGGACCGATATAACGAGCCATTTCTTATCGCTCCCTTTAGACGCGACGCTTCTTCGGCGGACGGCACCCGTTGTGCGGGATAGGCGTCACGTCGATGATGTTGGTGATCTTGTAGCCGACGTTGTTCAACGAACGCACGGCCGACTCACGGCCCGGACCCGGACCCTTGATACGCACTTCCAGCGACTTCACGCCGTAGTCGAGCGCAGCGCGGCCAGCCTTTTCGGCGGCAACCTGAGCAGCGAACGGGGTCGACTTGCGCGAACCACGGAAGCCGGCGCCGCCGGACGTGGCCCACGACAGCGCATTGCCCTGGCGGTCGGTGATGGTGACGATGGTGTTGTTGAACGAAGCGTGGACGTGCGCAACGCCATCGGTGATGACGCGCTTGATCTTCTTCTTCGTCTTTGCTGCTGCTGGCTTGGCCATGATTTATCCCTTACTTCTTGATCGCCTTGCGCGGACCCTTGCGGGTGCGGGCGTTGGTACGGGTGCGCTGACCACGCAGCGGGAGACCACGGCGATGACGCAGGCCGCGGTAGCAGCCCAGATCCATCAAACGCTTGATCGCGATACCGATCTCACGGCGCAGGTCGCCTTCGACGACGTACTTGCCGACCTCGGCGCGCAGGCGCTCGATTTCGGGTTCGGACAGATCACGAATCTTCGTGGTCGAGGTAACGCCTGCAGCTTCGCAGAGCTTCTTCGAACGGGTACGGCCGATGCCGTAGATGCTTTGCAACCCGACCCAGACATGCTTCTGGGCTGGCAGGTTGACGCCTGCAATACGCGCCATGACGCGATTCTCCAACTGAGTGATGGCCCGACGGCGCACAGGCGCCATCCGGCAGGATGGATCAAAAGTGAACTTGGAATTGTAGCAAGGTCTCGGATTACATTGAAGCCCGTGGAACCAGAGGTTCCATGAACTCGGCATGGGGAGTGTGCCCATGCTCCGGCGCCGGACGCTGTTGACCCAGAAACCCTCTCTGGATCGCCTGTGCTACTCCCGCACAGGACCACATCGTCACACCCGCGCGCGAGACGTCGTGCGGGCCGCCCTTCTGATCGGAAGATCGAGGCCCGGGATCCGGGCGCATCTTCACGTGTTGATGACGTAGTGTACCACTTAACCGCGCGCGAGTCCGCCGCGCGAGCCGCCCTTCAGGTTGGCCTTCTTCAGCAGGCTCTCATACTGGTGCGACATCAGGTGCGCCTGGATCTGCGCAATGAAGTCCATCACCACCACCACCGCGATCAACAGCGACGTGCCGCCGAAGTGGAACGAGGTACCGAGCTGCGAGCGCATGATTTCCGGCAACAGGCAGACGATCACCAAGTACAGCGAACCAGCCGCCGTCAAGCGGGTCAGCACGCCGTCGACGTAATCGGCGGTGGCCTTGCCCGGACGGATCCCCGGGATCAATGCACCCGACTTCTTCAGGTTGTCGGCAGTTTCCTGCGAGTTGAACACCAGCGCGGTGTAGAAGAACGCGAACCCGATGATCAGCGCCGCAAACACCAACATGTGCACCGGCTCGCCGGGCCCCAGCGCATTGGCGATGCGCTGCAGCCAGGTACCCAGGCCACTGTTGGAAGCGGCCTGACCCGACCACATCGACAACGTCGCCGGGAACGCCAGGATGCTGGAGGCGAAGATCGGCGGAATCACGCCGGCCATGTTGAGCTTGAGCGGCAGGAACGAAGTCTGGTTCATGTACGCGTTGCGACCGCCCTGGCGGCGCGCGTAATTGACCGTGATCCTGCGCTGCCCACGCTCGACGAACACCACGAACAAGGTGAACGCAAGAATGGTGATGACGATCAACAGCAGCGAGATGAAGCTCAGGTTGCCCTCGCGGAACGCCTCGATGGTCTGCAGGGCAGCCGCGGGCAGACCCGCCACGATGCCGGCAAAGATGATCAGCGACACACCGTTGCCGATACCGCGCTCGGTCACCTGCTCGCCGACCCACATCAGGAAGATGGTGCCTGCCGTCAGCGCGATGACGGCCGTCAACACGAAGCCCATGCCGGGCGCATACACCACCGGCGCACCGCCAGGTGCGGTCTGGTTCTGCAGCGCAAGCGCGATACTGCCGCCCTGCACCACCGCCAGCAACACCGCACCGATGCGCGAATACTGGGTGATCTTGCGACGCCCGGACTCACCTTCCTTCTGCATCGCCTTCAAGGCGGGGAAGATGTGGGTCGCCAGCTGGATCACGATCGACGCCGAAATGTACGGCATCACGTTCAACGCAAAGATACTGAAACGGTGCAGGGCGCCGCCCGAGAACATGTTGAACATGTCCACGATGCCGCCACCCTGCGCCTGCATCAACGAAAGCATGGCATCGGGATTGACGCCAGGCACCGGCACGTAGCAGCCGATGCGGTAGACGATCAATGCCCCGAGGACGAACAGCAGCCGCTGGCGAAGTTCCGTGAACTTGCCGAGCCCGCCACCGAGGTTTCCAATGCCAGCCTGCGCCATCTGCCGATTACTCCTCTACGCTGCCACCGGCAGCTTCGATTGCTGCCTTGGCGCCGGCGGTCGCCGCCACGCCCTTCAGCACGAACTTCTTGCTCAGCTCGCCCTTCAGCACGATCTTCGCCTTCTTAGCGCGGCTCGGGACCAGATTGGCCGCACGCAGCGCTGCGAAGTCGACATCGCCAGCTTCCAGCTTGTCCAGCTGGTAGGACAGCACTTCGGCGGTGTCCTTGGCCATCTTGGAACGGAAGCCGATCTTGGGCAGACGACGCTGCATCGGGGTCTGGCCGCCTTCGAAGCCAGCCTTGATCTTGCCGCCGCCCTTGCGGGCGAACGAACCCTTGTGACCGCGACCAGCGGTCTTGCCCAGGCCGGAGCCGATGCCGCGACCGACGCGGGTGCGCTCGGTACGGGCGCCGTCGGCGGGCTTGAGGTCATTGAGACGCAGAGTCATGGGATTACTCCTCAACCTGGACGAGGTAGTGAACCGTGTTGATCAGGCCACGCACCTGCGGGCTGTCCTTCAGTTCACGCACATCGTTGAGCTTATTCAGGCCCAGGGCACGCACCGACAAGCGATGACGCGACTGGGTTCCACGCAGGCCACGCACCAGGCGCACCTTCACGGTCTTGTTGGTGTCCTTAGCCATGGTTGAGCTCCTCCACCTTCTTGCCGCGCTTGGCCGCAATGCGGGCTGGCGACTGCATGTCGGACAGACCCTTCAGCGTGGCGCGCACCAGGTTGATCGGGTTACGCGAACCGACGGCCTTTGCCAGCACGTTCTTCACGCCCACCGCTTCCAGCACGGCACGCATGGCGCCGCCGGCGATCACGCCGGTACCTTCGGAGGCCGGCTGCATGAACACACGAGCCGCGCCATGGCCGGACTTGACCGCGTGCCACAGGGTACCGTTGTTCAGATCGACCGTGGCCAGGTTCTTGCGCGCCTGTTCCATCGACTTCTGGATGGCAACCGGCACTTCGCGCGCCTTGCCATAGCCGAAACCGACCTTGCCCAGACCGTCGCCCACCACCGTCAGCGCGGTGAAGGTGAACTGGCGACCGCCCTTGACGGTCTTGCTGACGCGGTTGACCGCGACCAGCTTCTCGATCATGCCATCGTCGACTTTCTCTTCGCGGTTGCGGTCGCGATCACGACCCCGCGGTGCACGTTCTTCTGCCATCTTGATTCCTTGATTGATTAGGTATGTACAGCTCGCGGCCGCTTATGGTTGTAGTGTCACGCAGTGCTTCCAACCCTTGCTACAGAAGAACGAGGGCGGCCCGGCATCCCCTGCCGGCGGGAATGCAGGCGTGGCCTCAGCCACGCCTGCGTCGTACTTAGAACTGCAGGCCGCCTTCGCGGGCTGCGTCGGCGAGCGCCTTGATGCGACCGTGGTAGCGGTAGCCCGAACGGTCGAAAGCGACCTTCTCGATGCCAGCGGCCTTGGCGCGCTCAGCGATCAGCTTGCCGACCTTGGTGGCAGCGTCGCTGTTCTTGCCGTTCTTCAGGCCGTCCTTGACGTCGGCCTGAAGGGTGTTGGCGGCAGCCAGCACCTTGGAACCGTCGGCGGTGAAGACCTGGGCGTACAGGTGCTGGCCGGTGCGCAGCACCGACAGACGAGCGACACCCAGCTCACGGATGTGCGCACGGGTCGACTTGGCGCGACGAAGACGGGCGATGTTCTTGTTGATGCTCATGATATTTATCCTACGGAAGCTGAAGGGAAAGCGTGCTCCTATCAAAAGTCCGCACAGGGATGTGCGGGCTCTTGCGAGGGACTCGCCATTAAGCCTTCTTGGCTTCCTTGCGAATGATGACTTCACCGGCGTACTTCACACCCTTGCCCTTGTAGGGCTCCGGCGGACGGAAACCGCGGATCTTGGCGGCCACTTCGCCGACCCGCTGCTTATCGGCGCCCTGCACCAGGATTTCGGTCTGGCTCGGGGTCGACAGCGTGATGCCTTCCGGCGCCACGAACACCAGCGGATGCGAGAAACCGAGCGCCAGGCTCAGGTCCTTGCCCTGCATCGAAGCACGGTAACCGACGCCGACCAGCTCGAGCTTGCGCTCGAAGCCATCGGACACGCCCTTGACCATATTGGCCAGAATGGCGCGAACGGTACCGGTAATGGCGATTTGCGACGGATCGTTGGCCGACAACGTGGCGACGCCACCATCAACGGCGATCTCGACGCCGGCCGGCTTCGGCAGGGTCAGGGTGCCCTTGGGGCCCTTGACGCTGACCAGCTCCGGCTGAACATTCAGTTCCACGCCCTTCGGCAGGGACACAGGCTTCTTGGCTACACGGGACATGTTCGACTCCTTCCCTTAGGCCACGAAGCACAGAACTTCACCACCAACGCCGGCTTCGCGAGCCTGCGCATCGGTCATGATGCCCTTCGACGTGGAGATGATGGCGATACCCAGGCCGCCGAGGACCTTGGGCAGTTCGGCCTTGCCGCGGTACTGGCGCAGACCCGAGCGCGAGAAGCGCTTCAAGGTCTCGATGACCGGGCGGCCCTCGAAATACTTCAGCACGATTTCCAGTTCCGCCTTGTTGTTTTCGGTCTGGGTCACGCGCAGGTCGGTGATGTAACCCTCGTCCTTCAGGACCTGGGCGATCGCGACCTTGATCTTGGACGACGGCAACTTCACCGTCTGCTTACCAACCGCTGCCGCATTCTTGATGCGGACCAGCAGGTCGGCGATGGGATCAGTCATGCTCATATGAGTACCTTTGAGTGCACCGATATCCGCTTTCGCGAAAATCTTGTGTTTTCCTGGGAACGGGCCAGGGCCCTTGAAGCCCGCAGCGTCCGTACGGACGAGACAGAAGCGGGAGTATACGACAAAAGAGCCCGACTTGCGTCGGACTCCTTTGCTGAACAGGCATCACACCGTGACCGGCCGCAAACGACCGGCAATGGCACTTACCAGCTGGCCTTACGCAGACCCGGCACGTCGCCGCGCATGGTGGCCTGGCGCAGCATGTTGCGGCCGAGGCCGAACTTGCGATACACGCCACGCGGACGGCCCGACAGCTCGCAACGGTTGCGGTGGCGGCTCGGCGACGAATCGCGCGGCAGCTTCTGCAACTTGGTGGCGGCTTCCAGCTTCTCCTCGTAGGACGCATCCTGGCTGGAGACGATCTTCTTCAACGCTTCACGCTTGCCGGCGAACTTCTTGGCCAGCTTTTCCCGCTTGATGTCGCGGTTGACCATGGAGGTCTTTGCCATTTCGGTTTCCTCGACGAATCAGTTACGGAACGGGAACTTGAACGCTGCCAGCAGCGCCTTCGCTTCCGCATCCGTCTTGGCGGTGGTGGTGACGGCGATATCCATACCGCGGATCGCGTCGACGGCGTCGAAGTCGATTTCCGGGAAGATGATCTGTTCCTTCACACCCATGTTGAAGTTGCCGCGGCCATCGAACGAACGGCCGGAAACACCACGGAAGTCGCGCACGCGCGGCAGCGAGATGTTGATCAGACGATCCAGGAATTCATACATCTTGGCGCGACGCAACGTGGTCTTGCAGCCGATCGGCCAACCATCACGGATCTTGAAGGATGCCACCGAGATACGCGACTTGGTGACCACCGGCTTCTGGCCGGAGATCTTGGACATGTCGGCAACGGCGTTTTCCAGGATCTTCTTGTTGGTTGCGGCCTCGCCCACGCCCATGTTCAGCGTGATCTTGACCAGCTTCGGCACTTCCATCGGATTGGTGTAGCCGAATTCCTTCATCAGGGCCGGCACCACTTCTTCCTTGTAAAACTTTTCGAGACGGGTGTTCATGACCTCATTCCTCAGGCGTCAAGCGCCTCTCCGCTGGAGCGGAACACACGCAGTTTGCGTCCATCCTCCAGCACCTTGAAGCCAACGCGCTCGCCCTTACCCGTTGCCGGATTGACGACATTGACGTTGGAGATATGGATCGAGGCTTCACGCTCGACCACGCCGCCGGCGATGCCCGCCTGCGGGTTCGGCTTGGTGTGGCGCTTGATGACGTTGGCGTTGGCAACGATCACACGATCGCCGTCCACGCGCACAACCTCACCTTGCTTGCCCTTGTCCTTGCCGGTGTTGATGACGACCTGGTCGCCCTTCTTGATACGGTTAGCCATGTGTATGTCCTCCGCTCACAGCACTTCGGGAGCGAGCGAGACGATCTTCATGAACTTCTCGGAACGCAGCTCGCGCGTCACAGGCCCGAAGATGCGGGTACCGATCGGCTCCTGCTTGTTGTTCAACAGCACAGCGGCGTTGCCGTCGAAGCGGATCAGCGAACCGTCAGGACGGCGCACACCCTTGCGGGTACGCACCACGACGGCGTCGTAGACTTCGCCCTTCTTGACCTTGCCGCGCGGAATGGCGTCCTTGACGGTCACCTTGATGATGTCACCGATGTGGGCGTAGCGACGCTTGGAGCCGCCCAGCACCTTGATGCACATCACTTCCTTGGCACCGGAATTGTCGGCGACATCGAGGTAGCTCTGCATCTGGATCATGATTCAGATCTCCCTTATTCGGCCGCGCGGGTGACGATTTCCACCACCCGCCAGTTCTTGGTCTTGGACATCGGCGCAATTTCGGTCACGCGCACGACATCGCCTTCATTGCAGGCGTTGTCGGCATCGTGTGCGTGCAGCTTGGTCGAACGCTTGATGTACTTGCCGTACAGAGCATGCTTGACCTGGCGCTCCACCAACACGGTGACCGTCTTGTCCATCTTGTTGCTGACGACACGGCCTTCGACCGTGCGCAGCGTCTTGTTTTCGTTGTTGTCGCTCATCGCGGCCGTCCTTACTTGGTGCTGCCGAGCAGGTGCTTGACGCGAGCGATCTCGCGGCGCACCCGGCGGGTTTCGTGGGTCTTCGGCAGCTGGCCGGTGACCTGCTGCATCCGGAGCGAGAACTGCTCCTTACGCAGATCGGTCAGGTGGGCCTTCAATTCGTCAGCCGACTTTTCGCGGAGTTGTTTGATGTCCATCAGCGCACCGTCCGGGTCACGAAAGTGGTGGTCACCGAGAGCTTGGCGGCGGCAAGGCGGAACGCCTCACGTGCGGTCTCTTCGGGGATACCTTCGATTTCATAGATCATGCGGCCCGGCTGAATCTGCGCGACCCAGTACTCCACGTTGCCCTTACCGGAGCCCATGCGGACTTCGATCGGCTTCTTGGTGATCGGCTTGTCGGGGAACACACGGATCCACATCTTGCCGCCCTTCTTGACATGGCGGCTGATCGTACGGCGAGCAGCTTCGATCTGGCGCGCGGTCAGCTGACCGTGTGCCGTGGCCTTCAGGCCGTACTCGCCAAAGCTGACGGCATTTCCGCTCCAGGCAAGGCCTTCATTGCGGCCTTTGTGCATCTTGCGGTATTTGGTTCGCTTGGGTTGCAACATTGCCGTTACCTCGCTTCACGAGCCGGACGCGACGGACGGTCGCCACGGTCGCCGCGATCGTTACGATCGTTGCGCGGGCTGTCGTCCTGCTTTTCCTGGCCAACCTGGGAGAAGTCGAACACTTCGCCCTTATAGATCCAGACCTTGATGCCGATGATGCCGTACGTCGTGGACGCCTCGGCAAAACCGTAATCGATGTCGGCACGTAGCGTGTGCAGCGGCACGCGGCCTTCGCGGTACCACTCCGAACGGGCGATTTCCGCACCGTTGAGGCGGCCAGCGACGTTGACCTTGATGCCCAGCGCGCCCAGGCGCATCGCGTTGCCGACCGAGCGCTTCATTGCGCGGCGGAACATGATGCGACGCTCCAGCTGCTGCGCGATCGACTCGGCGACCAGCTGCGCATCCAGCTCGGGCTTGCGCACCTCGGTGACGTTGATGTGGGCGGGAACGCCCATCATCTCGCTCACTTCCTTGCGCAGCTTCTCGATGTCCTCACCGCGCTTGCCGATCACCACGCCCGGACGGGCGGTGTGGATCGTCACGCGAGCGGTCTTGGCCGGACGCTCGATCAGGATCTTGCTGATACCAGCCTGCGCAAGCTTCTTGCGCAGCATTTCACGCACCTTGAGGTCGGCTGCCAGGTAGTTGGCGAAGTCGGCCTTGTTTGCGTACCACTTGGAATTCCAGTCCTTGGCGATACCCAAGCGGATTCCAGTCGGATGAACTTTATGACCCATGGTCTTTTCCTTTCCGCTTACTTGGCGGCGCCCACAACCACAGTGATGTGGCTGGTGCGCTTGAGGATGCGGGTACCGCGGCCTTTCGCCCGCGCCATGAAACGCTTCAGGGAGGGACCTTCATCAACCATGATGGTCTTGACCTTCAGCTCGTCGACATCGGCGCCCTGGTTGTTCTCGGCATTGGCGATCGCCGACTCCACCACCTTCTTGATCAGGTGGGCAGCCTTCTTGTCCGAGAACTTCAGCAGATTGACCGCTCGCTCGGCGGACAAACCACGCACCTGATCAGCGACCAGGCGGGCCTTCTGCGGGGAGATGCGCGCGGTGCGCAGGATTGCTTTCGCTTCCATCGTCATCTCTCCTTACCTGCCCGACTTCTTGTCGCCACCGTGACCCTTGAAGGTCCGGGTGACGGCAAATTCGCCGAGCTTGTGGCCGACCATATTCTCGTTGACGAGCACCGGAATGTGGTTCTTGCCGTTATGCACGGCGATGGTGATGCCTACCATTTCCGGCAGGATCATCGAACGGCGCGACCAGGTCTTGATCGGCTTCTTGCTACCCGCAGCGGACTCCACCTTCTTTGCAAGGTGGTGATCGACGAACGGGCCCTTCTTGAGTGAACGTGCCATGGTCGATTAGCCCCTACGATCGCGGACGATGAATTGCTGGGTGCGCTTGTTCTTGCGCGTCTTGTAACCCTTGGTCGGAACACCCCACGGGGTGACCGGATGCGGATTACCTTGGCCAGCCTTCGCTTCACCACCACCGTGCGGGTGATCGACCGGGTTCATGGCCGCACCGCGAACGGTCGGGCGAACACCGCGCCAACGCTTGGCGCCGGCCTTGCCCAGCTTCTCGAGGTTGTGCTCGTCGTTGCCGACTTCGCCGATGGTGGCGCGGCACTCGACCGGCACCTTGCGCATTTCGCCCGAGCGCAGACGCAGCGTGGCATAGATGCCTTCGCGCGCGACCAGCTGGACGGCAGCGCCGGCAGCGCGCGCGATCTGCGCACCCTTGCCCGGCTTCAGTTCGATACCGTGGACCGTCGTACCGACCGGGATGTTGCGCAGCGGCAGGGTGTTACCGGTCTTGATCGGTGCGTTGGCACCGGCGATGACCTGGTCACCCGCCTTCAGGCCCTTCGGGGCGATGATGTAGCGGCGCTCACCGTCGATGTAACACAGCAGGGCGATATGGGCGGTACGGTTGGGATCGTATTCGATCCGCTCCACACGCGCCGGAATGCCTTCCTTGTTGCGCTTGAAGTCGATGATGCGGTAGTGCTGCTTGTGACCACCGCCGACGTGACGCACGGTGATGCGGCCATGGTGGTTGCGGCCACCGGACTTGCTCTGCGAATCGAGCAGTGCCGCGTGCGGCGCACCCTTGTGCAGGTCAGGCGTGACCACGCGCACGGCGGAACGACGGCCGGCGGAGGTGGGTTTGAACTTCATCAATGGCATGGGATGGACCTCAGGCCTTGGCCGTTACGTCGATGGACTGACCATCGACCAGGCGGACGTACGCCTTGCGCCAATTGCCGCGGCGGCCAGCACGGTTACGGAAGGACTTGTTCTTGCCCTTGACGTTGACCACGTTGACGGCTTCGACCTTGACGTCGAACAGCTGCTCGACCGCGGCCTTTACATCGGCCTTGGTGGCGTCGTTCGAAACTTCGAAGACATACTGGTTGGAGATTTCCTGCAGGCGCGCGGTCTTCTCGGAGACTCGCGGAGCACGCAGCACGCTGAAGATTTTTTCGTTGCTGCTCATGCCAGCCACTCCTCGACCTTCTTGACCGCGTCAGCGGTGATCACGACCGTATCGGCCCCGACCAGAGCGACCGGATCCAGACCCTGCACGTCGCGCACCTGCACGTACGGCAGATTGCGAGCAGACAGATACAGGTGCTCGGAGGCTTCTTCGGTGACGATCAGCGGGCGCTTACCCACATCCAGTCCCTTCAGCTTCTCGATCAGGCCCTTGGTCTTGGTGGCCTCGACGTCGAACGCGTCGACGATCATCAAGCGACCCTGACGGTTCAGCTCGGAGAAGATCGCGCAGATGGCCGCACGGTACATCTTGCGGTTGACCTTCTGCTCGAAGCTGCGCGGCTTGGCCGCGAAGGTCACGCCGCCGCCGACGAAGATCGGAGCCGTCAGCGCGCCGTGACGTGCGCCACCGCCCTTCTGCTTCTTCGACTTCTTGGTGGTGCCGTTGACTTCCGAACGCGTCTTCTGCGCCTTGGTACCAGCACGGCCCGCGTTGCGATAAGCGACAACGACCTGGTGAACCAGATCTTCGCTGAATTCGCGACCGAACACGGCATCGGAGACCGAGACCTTGTTGTTGCTACCCGTGATAACGAGTTCCATCGTCATCTCTCCTTATGCCTTGCTCGCCGGACGCACGATCACGTCGCCACCAGCTGCGCCAGGCACGGCGCCGCGGATGGCAATCAGACCACGCTCGACGTCGACCTTGACCACTTCCAGGTTCTGCGTGCTTTGCTGCACGGCGCCCATGTGGCCCGACATCTTCTTGCCCGGGAAAACGCGACCCGGCGTCTGGCGCTGACCCAGCGAACCCGGCGCGCGATGCGACAGCGAGTTACCGTGGGTGGCGTCGCCCATACGGAAGTTGTGGCGCTTGATGGTGCCCTGGAAACCCTTACCCTTGGTGACGCCCTGGACGTCGACCTTCTGGCCGACCTCGAAGATGTCCGCCTTGATTTCGCCGCCGACGGCGTAATCGCCGAGCTGCGCATCTTCAACGCGGAATTCCCACAGGCCGCGACCCGCTTCCACCTTCGCCTTGGCGAAGTGGCCTGCAGCCGGCTTGTTGACCAGCGCGGCACGACGGGCGCCAACGGTGACCTGCACGGCGCTGTAGCCGTCGGACTCGACGGTCTTGATCTGCGCGATGCGGTTCGGAGTTGCTTCGATCAGCGTGACCGGCACCGAGCGACCGTCTTCCATGAAGACGCGGCTCATACCAGCCTTGCGGCCCACGAAGCCCAACGAATATTTCTTCGTCATGGTCGTAGTCCTCAGGTCAACTTGATCTGTACATCGACGCCAGCCGCGAGCTCGAGCTTCATCAGCGCGTCCACGGTCTTGTCGTTGGGGTCGACGATATCGAGCACGCGCTTGTGCGTGCGGGTTTCGTACTGGTCGCGCGCATCCTTGTCGGCGTGCGGGGAGACGAGCACGGTGTAACGTTCGATCTTGGTCGGCAACGGAATCGGGCCACGCACTTGCGCGCCGGTCCGCTTGGCCGTCTCGACGATCTCGCTGGCCGAACGGTCGATCAAACGATGATCGAACGCCTTCAGCCGAATCCGGATCTTTTGGTCCGCCATGACGGTGGGTTCCTTCGTTAAAAGAGCGACGGGCAAGGCCTCTGGGATACCTGCCCCGATATTCCTGATGTAGTTGAATCGCCGCGCATCCTGCCGACGAGGGCACTTCCTCCGCCCAAAAACTGAGGCAGCCCGGTTACCCGGCCTGCCCAGACGGAAAAGTATAGTGCGCAACAAGAGCACGGTCAACAACCAGGGGCTGTTGAGTGCTCCATGCGACGCGACCTTCCCGGTCTGGCGAACACGAGCGGCATCCTGCCGTTCTTTTCGCTGTAACTCGACACCCTACCCAGGGATACCGAGCCGGGCATTGTAGGCGCGCGTCCTCGCAGGCGCAAGCCCCCGATTCCTGGTGCGCTGGATCGCGGGCGTCTGGACGGAGATGTGCGCAGCGCCTCCCGTCCCTTGAACGCCATCGCAGGCGCCCATGTCGCACCACATTCTCGGGTAGGCGGCAGAGCCGCGCACCGGTGACCCGCAGCCTCGATCCCCCGGCAGATCGCCCGCATGCCCTACCGGTCCACCTCCCGGCGCTGACGCAGACGGCGGAAGGTGAAAGCGTCGTGAAAGCTTCGCATGGAACAGTCACCCCCGACGACCCCCAGCGCCCCAAGGGACGCTGGTTCACCGCCAGCCCGGTGTTGCAGGCGTGGCGCTCATAACGGAACGATGAGACCAGGGTAGTGCGAAATGGAGAGTTCGCTTTTTCGCCGCGAAGTGCTCGACGCTCCCAGCCAAGCGTGGCTGGGCACGGTCAGGCTGGCGACGCCGGTTTCCACCCAGGGCTGGACCGTGGCGGCGGTCGCGATCGCTGTCACGATCCTGGTCTGGCTGTGTTGCGGCCACTACACCCAGCGCGTACACGTCAGCGGGCTGCTGGTTCCGCGAGCGGGCCTGATCAGCCTCACCGCCAATACCCTGGGCGTGGTCGACCATATCGCGGTCGCCGAGGGCGATCGCGTCGTCGCCGGGCAGATCCTGGTCTCGCTGTCCGGCGAGCACACCAGCAAAGCGCTGGGCAATACCGCCGCCAGCATCGGCGAGCAGTTGCAACAGCAGGCACGCAGCCTGCGCCAAGACGCCGACGATGCGCTTAGGCTGAAAGACAAGCAGGTTGCCGACAACCGCGCGCAACAACAGCTGTTGAAGGGGCAACTGACCCAAATCGATGCCCAGATGGTCATCGAGAAGCGGCAGATGGCCCTGGTGCAGGACCTGGTCAACAAGTGGTCCGGCCTGGTCGCCGGCGGCTATATTCCGGCGCTTCAGGTCGAGCAGGAGCAGTCGGCCCTGCTCGCCGACGAATCGCAATTGCGATCGTTGCAGCAACAACGCTACAGCACGCAACAGCAGCTAAGCATCCTGCAAGACCAGTTGACCCAGCTGCCACTGACAGTGTCGGCCAAGCTCAACGAACTGCATCGCCAACTGGCGCAGGTCGAACAGGCGATGGCGCAAAACGAAGCCAACCGTTCCAGCGAACTTCGCGCACCGACAAGCGGCACGATCTCCTCGTTACTGGTCAGGCCGGGCGCTTCGGTATCGCTTGGCCAGTCCTTGCTCGCGATCGTGCCCGATGGCTCACGGCTGCAGGCACAGCTGCTGGTCCCCAGCCAGGCGGTTGGCTTCGTGCACCCGGGGATCGATGTCACCCTGCACTATCAGGCATTCCCGTACCAGAAATTCGGCCTGCACCACGGCGTGGTCAGCAGCGTCTCGCGCAGCGCGCTGACGCCTGGCGAGGTGTCGTTACTGCTGGGCGGTGGTACGCAACCAGCATCGGCAGCCGGGGCTGCGGCCGACTCGCTTTATCTGGCGCGCGTGGATCTGGCGACCCAGACCGTCGATGCGTACGGGCGCCAGGAGCCGCTGCGCCCAGGCATGGCGCTGGATGCGGACATGCTGCTGGACCGTCGCCGGATCGTGGAGTGGATCTTCGAGCCGCTCTATGGGATGGGCCACCGCTGGAGCAGCGGCGCATGACTGGCCCGATCGACGCGCGCCGCGTGCAACCACATGTCGCCGATGCAGACACCGATACCCCCCGGTCCGATCGCACCGAGCGACTGCGGTTCTGGCGCCTGCGCGCCTTGCCGAACGTGCTGCAGGCCGAGGCGGCCGAATGCGGACTGGCCTGCCTTGCCATGATTGCCGGCTACCACGGTCACCACACCGACCTGCCGGCGCTGCGCCGACGCTTCAGCCTGTCGTTGAAAGGCATGACCGCACGTCAGCTGCTCGACGTCGCGCACACGCTGGGACTGCAATGCCGGCCGTTGCGGCTGGAGCTCCAGGAGCTCGGTCAACTTCAGACACCCTGCATCCTGCATTGGGATCTCGATCACTTCGTCGTCCTGCGTGAGGTCGGCACGAACACGCTGACCCTGCACGATCCTGCCGTGGGCATACGCGCCTTGCGCATTGCAGAGGTCGGGCAGCACTTCACCGGGGTGGCCATCGAGTTCTCGAAGGGACCGACCTTTCAGCGCCAGCGTGAAACGCCGCCGGTCTCGCTGCGCTCGTTGGCCGGCTCGATCCGTGGCCTGGGACGCGGGCTTGCGCAGATCTTCAGCCTGGCGCTGGTGCTGGAGCTGTTTGCGCTGCTGGCGCCGCTATTCATGCAACTGGTGGTGGACCAAGTCATCGCCGACGGCGATCACGATCTGCTGACGTTCCTCGGCGCGAGCTTCGCTCTGCTGATCGTGCTGGAGACGGGGGTAGCGACGCTGCGTAGCTGGACGGTGATGTGGCTCAGCACGCACTTCAATCTGGGCTGGACCGGCAATGTGTTCCAGCACCTCATCCGCCTGCCGCAAGCCTACTTTGGCGCACGCCATCTCGGTGACATCGTGTCACGCTTCGGTGCGATCGACACCATCCAGCAGACCCTGACCACGCGTTTTGTGGAAATCCTGCTCGACGGCTTGATGGCCAGCATCACCCTGGTCGTACTGTTTCTGTATAGCCCCTTGCTGTCGGCCATCGTGCTGAGCGCCGTCGCGCTATATGCCGGGCTACGCCTGCTCTATTTCAGGATTTACCGCGAAGCCAATCTGAGCCAGATCACCGTCAGCGCCAAACAGCACAGTCGCTTTCTCGAAGCCGTGCGCGGCGTGCAGACGATCAGGCTGCACAATCAGGAGGCCAGCCAGACAGCGCGCTACCTCAACGCCGCTGCCGACACGCTCAACACCTCGATCGCTGTGCAACGCCTGGATATGCTGTTCACGGCGCTGCAGAGCCTGGCCACCGGCGGGCAACGGCTGGGCGTGCTCTGGCTGGGCGCCTGGTTAGGCCTGAAGGGTCAGTTCACCGTCGGCATGTTGACCGCGTTCGTCGCTTACGGCGATCAATTCAGCAGCCGTGTCGCCAGCCTGATCGACTACACGATCGAGCTGCGCATGCTGCGGCTGCAGGCCGAGCGATTGGCCGACATCGTGCTGACGCCGCCCGAGCCCTATGCGATCAGCGAGCACGTCGGGCCGTTGCCCGCACCCGGCATCGCCTTCCGCAAGGTCAGCTTCCGCTATGCAGATGGCGAACCCTGGGTGCTGCGCGACTGCAGCTTCGAGGTGGCACCAGGCGAATCCGTGGCCATCGTCGGCCCCTCCGGTTGCGGAAAAAGCACCTTGATCCGGGTACTGCTCGGCTTGCTCGATCCCCAGCAAGGCACCGTCGAAATCGGCGGAATGGATCTGCGCCGGCTCGGCAAGTCGACCTATCGGGCGATGACCAGCAGTGTGATGCAGGACGATCACCTATTCACCGGCTCGATCGCCGAGAACATCAGCCTGTTCGACGCGCTCGCCAACCAGGACGACATCGAACACGCCGCGCGCCTGGCCGGCGTGCACGATGACATCGTGGCGATGCCGATGGGCTACCACAGCCTGGTCGGCGATATGGGCTCTTCGCTTTCCGGCGGACAACAACAGCGACTGTTTCTCGCACGCGCACTGTATCGCCGACCGCAGATTCTGGTGCTGGACGAGGCCACCAGTCACCTGGATGTGGCAATGGAACGACGACTCAATGCCGCCATCAAGAGTCTCAACATCACCCGCGTGGTGATTGCGCATCGTCCCGAAACGATCGCGCATGCAGATCGCGTGATCGAGTTGTTCGACGGAGCAGCCACGTCCCGCACCCCAACAGGGCGCGCTGCCGCCCTTCATGCGACCTCGTAATGGAAGACCGGTGATGAGAGCGCTGCAGAGCATCCAACCTGCCAAGACGGCGACAGCCAGGCCCGTATCCGACGATGTGGTTGCCTGGGCATCCGGCCTCGCATCCGCGAGCGTGACCAGCGTGGACCAGGTAGCGTCAAACGACATCGATCCCGGGCATGTGCATGAACGAACGAGCCATGACATGTGCGTCGCTCGCAGCGACGTTCGCTGCGCCGCTACACGCTTCTTGCGATGCGACCCAGCGCCTCCGCATCCCTGCTTTCCAGGTAGCGACAAGACCGGCACCCAACTCCCGTCTCTCAGAAAACAGCAGCGCTTGAAGGTGGACGGAACTGCGATAGCCACGTACTGGCTGCTGGCCGCTCTCACCGGTCTTTTGAGCCCGACAGCCATCGCTCAGGTGCCGCTGCAGCAGACGGCACAACTGCTGGCAGTTACGCCGGCCGGTCAGCTAACTGACCTACCCATGACCTTCAACACGCTTGAGCTGGTTGCCAAGTCGGATTTGAAGAACGGCGTCTCGATCCTGGTCTGGCGATACAGCACCAAATATGGCGAAGGCGATTGCGACCGCAGTGCAGGAAGCGATACGAAAAGCTGTCCGCGGGTCGGGCTGCTGGTCTCTACCCGCTGGGAAATGGAGGAACAGTCCAGGTTCGCGCTATGGAGCATTTCGGATCGGCGGTGGTGGCGCGTCGCGGGCCCTGTCGGCTCCAAGGCGATCGGGACATTCGACGACCACGGCACGCAGTCCGACCTCATGCTCTATGCCTGCGAAGCATCCAGCAGCGTCGCATCGGGTGCTAGCCAGCCCACGCCATCCGACAACTGGCATGCGGTGCCCTACCGGCTTCATGTCGGTGCCTTCGACCAGGTGCGCCTGACCCGGCTTCCCGAGCAAGCGCCGCAACGCAATTGCTTCGGGGACGACGCCGCGCCAAGGCCGGAGCCGAAGCACTAACACATCCCCTTCCCGCTCCCTTTCATGCCTTACGAACCCAGGAGTCAGGCTCGTGTCGTCATCGGAAGCATCATCCCTGAAGGTCGTCAACAATTTCATCGACACAACCCAGTTGCCGCAGCTCATGGGCGGCGGCTGGTCGTATAGCGTCTATCCGGGGCTACTCGGCGATACCCATCCCTCCTGGCATATGCACCTGTGCGGAAGCCGCAGTGCACATGATCGGGCCATTCACGACGATGTGCTCAACGCCACACCTGGGCTTGCAGCGCTCAACGAGGTGTGGAAGTACATCCAGCAGGAGCTGGCGCCAGACTATGGGTTGGTGCGCGCGTACGCTACCGGCCACACCTATGGGCAAGACGGTGCGCTGCATCACTACGCCAAACCGTCCGACCAGGAGCGTGTGGCGCTGCTCTACACCAGCGCCGAGTGGAAGGACGACTGGGCAGGCGAGACCGTGTTCTACGACCCTGCACGCGAATGCATCTCCATCCGCCCTCGCCCCGGCCGGCTGGTGCTGTTCGACGGATCGGTCACCCGGGTATCGCGCGCACCCGCACGCGACTGCCCAACGCTGTGTTCGACCCTGGCCTTCCATATGCGGCGACTGCGCCGCTGAACGTCAGCCCCGAGACGTCACATGACCACTCATCCTCCACGCCGCATGCTCGTGCTGGCGCTCTCCCTGCTCTGCCTGCCTGCGGGCCAAGCCGTAGCAGCGGGCTTCGGTCGCCCACACGCCGATGACGGAATACCGCTGCAAATACCGATCACCGATGACACCGGCCATCCCTGGACGATGCAGGGGCGCCTCTGCCTCCCCGCACGCGCCGGCCGGCCGCGCGTGGTTGTCATCGCCCACGGCTCGCCGCCAAACGCTGCGGATCGGCCTGGCATGGGCCTGGAAACCTGCAGCGGCGAATCGGCGCAATGGTTTCTCCGCCGACACTACGCCGTGGCCTTGGTCCTGCGCCTGGGCTATGGCGCCACCGGTGGCCCGTGGACGGAAGGCTATGGCGGCTGCGATCACGCCGACTACGACAAGGCCGGCATGGAGACAGCGCGACAACTCAAAACGATAGTGGATTACCTGACCGCCTCGCCAACGCTCAGCCCGAACGGTGCGATCGTGGTAGGCCAGTCTGCCGGCGGCTGGGGCACGCTGGCCTATGACAGCCTGCCGCATGCCAACGTCGCTGGCTTCATCAACATGGCCGGTGGACGCGGCGGACATTTCCACGACCACCCCAACAGCAATTGCCGACCTGAAAAACTCCTCGACGCGGCAGCGCATTTCGGCAAGACAGCATCCACGCCGATGCTGTGGATCTACACCGCCAACGACAGCTATTTCGCTCCGCCGCTAGCAGCCGCCCTGCATCGCGCATTCACCGAGGCGGGAGGAACCGCGCAATTGGTGACGCCCGAGGCCTACGGCGACGACGGGCATCACCTGTTCTTCGGTCGCGGTGGCTCAGCGATCTGGGGACCACCTGTCGCCGCATTTCTCAGCTCACTGGATGCTTCGGCATCTCCCTAACCACGCATCGCCTCCGGGTGGAGCTTACGATGACCATGCAATCGATCCGGGACATCATCCAGACCATCGGCCTGCATACCGCGGCTGACAACATCCCGCTCATCACCAAGACAGGCGGAGCTTACACCTGGCTGTTCGACCTGCGCCGGGTGTTCATGCACCGCGAGGCGCTGGAACAGATCGCGCAGGCCTTCTGGGAGCGTAACGGCGCACGTGAGCCGTTTCAGCTCGGCGGCCTGGAGACCGCGGCGATTCCTCTACTCACCGCGCTCATGCTGACCGCGCCGGCACATCGCGGCGCAGTCAACGGCTTCATCATCCGAAAGGACCGCAAGACGACCGGTCTCGGCAAGGCGATCGAAGGCGAGGTGCTCGACATCCCGATCGTACTGGTCGACGACTCGCTCAATTCCGGCAACAGCGCAGAGAAAGCTCGCGCTGTCATCGCGGCGGCTGGGCATCAACTGCACGATGTGTTCGTTGTGGTCGACTTTCTGTCCAAGGCCGGCCTGCAGTGGCGCAAGACGCACGACATCACCGTGCAATCGCTGTTCAACCTCAAGGACTTCGACCTGCCGGTCGATCGCAAGACGCCGTATCCCACGCAGGCCTACCGGGAGCTCTGGCGAACCGTGACGCCTGGGGGCTTCGCTTATCACGTCGTGCCCAAGTCCGCACCGCTGCTGGTCGGCGATCTGATCTTCCGCGGCTGCGATGCCGCGAAGATGCAGGCGTTCTCCGCACACACCGGCGGGCTGGTATGGGAGTACCCGGTCGCCGGGGCCGCATACACCAAGAAGGGCATCTGGTCATGTCCGGCCTATCACGATGGGCGACTCTACTTCGGCGCCTACAACGGCACCGTGTACTGTCTGGATGCGCAGACCGGCGAAGAGATATGGACGCATCCCGACGGGGACTGGGTGGGCGCTTCGCCGCTGCTGGTGCCCCGCCACAACCTGGTGTACTTCGGCATCGAGTACGTACGCCCCTGGGCGCAAGGCAGCCTGGCGGCATACGACATGACCACCGGCGAGAAAGTGTGGGAACACCAGGTCGAGAAGCTGCAGCATGGCTCGCCGGGCTATTGGGAAGGTGGGGATCTGGTCATCTGGGGCAGCGCCGATCACGAGACGCTCGCACTGGAGGCAAAGACCGGCCGCATCGTCTGGCGTTTCCCGACGCGGCGCTCGGTCAAGTACGCGCCTGCGGTCGATGAGCAACGCCGGCTGACCGCATTCGCCTCGTTCGACAAGTCGATCTACATCTTGGACGTGGCCACGGGCGAAAAACGCGGCGAATGGCAGACCGAAGAGATCTGCTATACCACCCCACTGTTCGCCGGCAACAAACTCTTCTGCGGCTCGGGCGACCGGCACCTGTACGTGATCGATGTCGACACGATGCAGCTCATCAAGAAGATCAATCTTCGCTCGCGGGTCTATGCCTCACCCAGGCGCATCGGCAACCGCGTCATCGTCGGCAGCAATGGTGGCCGGGTCGTCGAAATCGACATCGAGACGCTGGAAACAAAAGGCATGTTGCAGTTGCCCGACGCAGTCACCAACGGCGTCGCCGTCTCTGCCGATGGGCGCCGCATCTTCGTATCGACCTATATGAATCACCTGTATGCATTCGAACGCGTGAGCGGCAGGGAAGAAAGCGCAACCGAACACGCACTGGCCGCCTCGTCGTAATGCACCGTGCGCGCAGCCAGACCGATCCAGCGACCAACACAAACTCTATTCCTGGAGCTGTGCCATGCAACCCTGCTTGTTTTTGTTGTTCGGCCTACTCATCCTCGGCATGGTCATCGCACAGGCCCATGCCACCGGCAACAACGCCGCCTGCACGCGCGCGCTGCGCCAGGCCTTCGCCGCCTCCCCAAACGCGGCCACCCTGCCCGCTCCCTGCAGGCACATCGGGCCGGTCACACTGGGGCTGCAGAAGGACGAGGTGCTCGCCGCGCTCGGCCAGCCGGACGCCACCCGCGGTGATGCCAAGCACCCGGACACGCTCCGCGTGATGTACCTGTACCCGCGCGATTTGAAAGCACGATTGGCGCAACATCCGCTCCCGCTCGAGATGGTCGGCGTCACCAGCCTGACCGTAAGCTTCCGCAACGATCAGGTCATCAATGTCGATATCTTCGCCTCTGTGAGCGTTCCCGTGCCCTTCAACCTGCTCGATCAGCCGGTCGGCACTCATGTCGATCGCATCCTCCAGGCAATCGGTGGAAGCCCGCAAGGGAACTCCAGCCGCGACTATATCCAGTTCTCGGCCATGCCACTGAGCTTGTTGGTAGATCCGGACACCTCGGCCGTCGTCGGGTTAGACATCGCAGACAACAAGGACGACCTGTACAACTTCGGCAGGTTCAATTTAATTCTTCTCAAGGATCCCAAAAGCGGTCTGATCAACGGGGTGCGTTGAATCCCGACATTGGTCCTCGCGCTGCGGTGACCGGTATGCACGGCGGCGTCCATGTCGACACCAGCAGTGAGTCCTACAGAGCGCGCACACCCCGGAGACGATCGGAATGAACATTCCCGACGTCAGCCACGTGGAAGGACCAGCCAGCCAATTCATCAGTTCGAGTCTCACAACCGACCGGCCCGCCACCAGTCGAGAGAGTAGCGACGTACACGTACTTATCAGCGTCTTCAAATAACCCAAAACTCGACCCCGTCTTCCGCGCCAGGCAACCCCGGCCCGGATCACAGTCCCATCCGGAGAGCTCGATGAAGGCCATTTTCCAACCGCGCGTGTTCGTGGCGGCATTCATCGCCATCGCCATCGCCATGCAAGGATCGCTGCAGGCGACGCAAGCCGCTCCACAAGACGAGTCTGCGCAGGCGCTTGCCTATCTGTTCAAGAATGATGCCGTGCTGTCTCGAACATTCGGTCAATGCCCTGGACTGAGCTTCAAGCGCACCCAGACCAGCGCGAGCACAACGTTCCTGATCGACGGCTCCTGCGACATCAAAAACAGTCCCGAGGAAAACGCCGACTGCCCCGCCTACCGAATCCACGCAACCGGCACGGTCGATACGCCATCGCATTGGACGATCCGCCAGCTGCAACTGACCTTGATGTGTTCAGAGGAAGGGATGGGAACTCATACCAAGATGTAGTCGCTGCATGAGGAACCGCTTCCTGCATCGGCCATGACGCGTATCGACAGGCTCCGTCATTCGCCTGCAGACGCGCACCACGGTTGACGTCGCGGCGCGTCCGGTACTGGGCGCGCATCGATACTCCAATGATGTCAGGGTTCCCTCCGCGCGTTTACACACTGCCAAAACAGCATCGCCACGTGCGTTCCGCATGCGCAGGGTCGCAGCGCATGCAGAACGCGACGGGATCGAAACGGATGCATGGTCACAGGCCCTGCATCCGGATCAGCCGAAGCGAGGACGGCTCATTCCCCGCACACATGTAAAGGACTGAACATGAGAACGCTCGATATCATCGAGATCGATTTGGTAGCAGGCGGCAGGCGCGCATCGATCGGCAGCCATCCGCTTTCCAGCTCGATTCACCACGCCAAGGCACACAAGAAAGTCCACCACGCCAAGGCCAAGGCTCAGCACCACCACGCTGCGGTCCACATGACTGCAGCGACGCATATGGCCTCGGCGATGTACGAGGAACCGATCGAGGCGGAGGGCGGCGGTGAAGGTGGTGAAGGTGGTGAAGGTGGTGAAGGTGGTGAGGGGGGCGAAGGTGGTGAAGGTGGAGAAGGTGGTGAGGGGGGCGAAGGCGGAGAAGGTGGCGAGGGCGATGGTGGTGACGGTGATGGCGGCGAGGGCGACGGGGGTGATGGTGACGGCGCCGGCAGCAACAACGATCCAGCCACGTCTGCCTCTGCCAAGGGCACCACGGTGACCTACACGGATGCGGACGGTTCGACGCAGCAGATCTCGGGTACGCATCCAAATCGTGACAACAATCCGCTGGACATCCGTTCGGGCACCTTCGCCAACAACAACGGATCACTCGGCGACGATCGTGGCTTTGCGATCTTCTCCAGCCCACAGGCGGGGTTGGATGCCGCCGCGGCGAACATGAATCGCATCAACGACAATGCGGGCGGTAACGCCACGCTCAGTCAGATCATCAGCACCTGGTCCCCGCCCAGCGAGAACCCGACGTCGGAGATGATCACCACGATTACGACCAATTCTGGCCTGAACCCGTCGGATCAGTGGAGTTCATTGAGCAGCGCCCAGCAGAGCGCCTTCATCAACGCCTACGCGCATCGCGAAGGCTGGCACGGCAACTGATCCCTCTCGATAGCGGGGCCGGGATACGTATCCCGGCCCCATCCTCCAGACACGACCCGGAGATCCGTATGGCAACCCGACGACTTACGCTCCTTGGCTTGCTGCTTTCTGGCATGGTCGCATTCTCGGCGCAGGCCGCCGGCAATCTACCCGACGCGTGCACTGCCGCCTTGAAGCGCGCATTTGCGGCTGCAGTCGATGCCAAGACGCTACCGAATGCGTGCAAACGTATCGGACCGGTCACCCTTGGCATGTCCAAGCAAGAGGTGATGGCAGCACTTGGCCAGCCGGACATCACACACACCGATGCAAAGGATCCGGACACACTGAGCATTGCGTACCTATACCCGCGCGAGTTCAAGGCACAGCTGGTACAGCATCCGCGTCCAGTCGACACACTCGTCTACAGCCAGTTGACAGTACGCTTCCGCAACGATCGGGTTATCAATCTGGTCGCCTTCGCCAATATGAAAATCCCCCTGCCTTTCAACTTGCTCGGCCAGCCGGTCGGCACCCACATCGACCGCATCCTCCAGGCGATCGGCGGCGAACCGCTCTGGAACGCCAGCCGCGACTATGTGCAGTTCAAGGACCTGCCCTTGGCTATGGACGTAGATCCAGACACCTCGGCCATCATCGGATTGGGCATCGCAGACACAAAGGACGACCTTGAAAGCTTCAGCCCGCTCGGTTTGCAACTCCTCAAGGATCCCCAAAGCGGCCTGATCAACGGGGTGCGTTGAATTTCGACCATCGCCCTATGCTGCGGTGACGGGCATGCATCGCAGCGCAGGAAGCTCGGCACGGAATCGGCGTCACCGGAGCAACCTGCCCACGCGCCACGGCGATTGCAGCAGACAACGCGACCACTCCGAAATTGACCTGAAGTCGCCACACCGTTGTCGACCCTGCGGTGCTCTCGGCACTCGGGGGTGTCGATACTCCATCGGTCTCAGGTCCCCTCTGCGCGTTGACGCAATACCAGGGCAGTATCGCCAAGCGCGTTCCCCGTGCGCCGCGTCGCAGCGCATGAAGAACGCGACAAGATCGATCCGGACGCAGAGCCCTTGCCATGCATCCGGATCAGCCGAAGCGAGGACGGCTCATTGCCCGCGCACGCGTAAAGGATTGAACATCAGAACGCTCGATATCATCGAGATCGATTCGGTAGCAGGCGGCAGGCGGACATCGATTGGCAGCCATCCGCTTTCCAGCTCGATTCACCATGCCAATGCACACAAGAAGGTCCACCACTCCAAGACCAAACCCCAGCACCGCCACGTTCTGGTTTTTTCGCGGCCCTCCGCGATGGAGGCTGCAATAATCGCTCCGTTGCAGAACGGCCGGCAAACAAAAAAAGGTCGGCTTGCGCCGACCTTTTCTTTCCTGACACGGCAGCCGAAGCTGCCGTGCTGCAGGCACAGACTTACTTGATGATCTTGGCAACCACGCCGGCGCCGACGGTACGGCCGCCTTCGCGGATCGCGAAGCGCAGACCTTCGTCCATCGCGACCGGGTTGATCAGCGTCACCACCATCTTGACGTTGTCGCCCGGCATCACCATTTCCACGCCTTCCGGCAGCTGCACCGCACCGGTGATGTCGGTGGTACGGAAGTAGAACTGCGGACGGTAGCCCTTGAAGAACGGGGTGTGACGGCCGCCCTCATCCTTCGACAGCACGTACACCTCGGCCTCGAACTCGGTGTGCGGCTTGATCGAACCCGGCTTGCACAGCACCTGGCCGCGCTCGACGTCGTCACGCTTGGTGCCGCGCAGCAGCAGACCTGCGTTATCGCCTGCCTGACCCTGGTCCAGCAGCTTGCGGAACATTTCCACGCCGGTGACGGTGGTCTTCTGGGTGTCACGGATGCCGACGATTTCGATTTCGTCGCCCACCTTGATGATGCCGCGCTCGATACGACCGGTCACCACGGTGCCGCGACCGGAGATCG
>NZ_NSET01000045.1 GCF_009192945.1 Xanthomonas maliensis
CCCTACTCCCGCCCCCCAGCCGCCTCGGCCGCCTCAATGGTGTTCTGCATCAGCGTGGCCACCGTCATCGGCCCGACCCCACCCGGCACCGGCGTGATCCAGGCTGCCCGCTGTGCTGCTGCTTCGAAGCCCACATCGCCGACGAGGCGCCCATCGTCCAGCCGATTGATGCCGACGTCGATCACCACCGCACCCGGCTTGACCCATTCGCCCGGAATCAACCCAGGCCTTCCCACCGCCACCACCAGGATATCGGCGCCGCGCACGCTGGCCTCGAGCACCGGCGGCGGGGTGAACTTGTGGCAACTGGTGACGGTACAGCCGGCAATCAGCAGCTCCAGCCCCATCGGCCGGCCGACGTGGTTGCTCACCCCGACGATGGTCGCGTTGCGGCCCCGCACCGGTTGGTCGGTGTGCGCAAGCAGGGTGACGATGCCGCGTGGCGTGCAAGGACGCAGACCGAACTCGCGCAGCGCCAGGTGGCCAACATTCTGCGGATGGAAACCGTCCACGTCCTTGCGCGGATCGATCCGCTGGATCAACCGATTGGCATCGGGAATGCCCGGCAGCGGCAGCTGGATCAGGATGCCGTGGATCTTGGGATCGGCGTTGAGACGGTCGATCAATCCTGCCAATTCGGCCTCACTGGTCCCGTGCGGCAGGTCGTAGTCGAAGGCCTCGATTCCCACCTTCTCGGCGGCGCGCCGCTTGTTGCGGACATACACCGCAGACGCAGGATCGCCACCGACCAGCACCACGGCCAGACCGGGACGCGACTTGCCGGCCGCCAAGCGCGCATCCACCCGCAGCTTCAGTCCGTCGAGCAACTCCTCAGCGATGCGACGTCCATCGAGAAGGCGGGCCGAAGCGGTGGCGACTGGCACGGAAGCGGTCATGGGACGTCGGGTGTAGAGTCGAAGGCCGTCTATTGTCCCCGATTCCATCATGACCGACACCACTCAGAGCTCCGATTCGACCCGAACTGCCATCGAGGCCGCCGCATTCCGCCGTCTGCTGCAGCATCTCAACCAGGACCGCACCGACGTGCAGAACATCGATCTGATGATACTTGCCGGTTTCTGCCGCAACTGCCTGGGCGATTGGTACCGGGAAGCGGCAGAGGCCCATGGCCAGTCGATGAGCAAGGAACAAGCGCGCGAAGCGGTCTACGGCATGCCGTTCGCACAGTGGAAGCAGCAGAATCAAAAAGAGGCCACGCCCGAACAGCTGCAAGCCTTTGCCGAGGCCCAACGCAAGCACGGCTGATCGCTGCTGCACTGGCACCGGTGCGGTGTCGAATCCGCGATCGGTCTCGATGCTGGAGCGCGTGCAGGTCCTGGAGATCCGGCGGCAGGCTGGCGGCCTCCGCCACTCTCTTGGTTCCTGCAACGCCAGCGCACGCACTGCAGGACATCGCTCAAACGCGGCTACCGCTTGCCGGGCTCACTCCGGCAACGCCGGCTCCTTGCTGGTGGCTGCATCGCGATTGAGCGAGCGGCTCTCTCGCCGTGGCGGCGTGAACGGTGTGGGTTTGGGTACCGTCGGGGTGATATTGCCGTACATCAGCCCTGCCCCGGCGCGCACATTACCAGCGGCGATTTCCAGCTCCAGCCGTTCGGCGTCGCGACGGCGGACCTCGCGCGCGATCATGCTGGCTTCGTCTTCGTCCACCCCGAGCTCGACCAGTGCCATTCGGCCGAAGATCACGGCGGACTCGAACGTCTCCCGGATCTGATAATCCACGCCCGCCGCGATCAACTGCAGCGAATGCTCACGATCGAACGAGCGCACCAAGAGGCGGGCATGCGGAAATTCCCGGGTTGCCAGCTCGACGATGCGATTGGCCGCCTCGCGATCATCGACGCAGACCGCGATCGCCCGCGCGCTGTGCGCGCCGGAGGCATGCAGCACATCGAGGCGGGTGCCGTCGCCGTAATAGATCTTGAAGCCGAATTCCTCTGCGCTTTGGATCATCTCGATGTCGTTGTCGATGATGGTCACGTCGACATCGCGCGCCAGCAGCGACTGGCTGGTCACTTGGCCAAAGCGGCCGAAGCCGATGATCAACACGCTGCCGGTCTGCCCGCTGGCCGCTTCCACGCCGTCCAGCGAGACCTCGGACGCCGGCGTGAACCGGCGTTGCAGCAGCACGAACAGCGGCGTCAGTGCCATCGACAGCACCACGATCGCGGTCAGGCTGGCATTGACCTGCGCGTCGATCACGCCCGATGCCGAGGCGGCAGCGAACAGCACGAACGCAAACTCGCCTCCTTGCGCCATCAACACGCCGCGATCAAGTGCCTGGCGGTGGTCGCTGCGCATCAGCCGCGCCACCACATAGATGCAGACCGCCTTGCCGACCATCAGCGCCAGCACACCGGTGACGATCAGTTGCCAGTCGGCCGCGACCACGCGCAGATCCAGACTCATCCCGACGCCGAGGAAGAACAGCCCCAACAGGATGCCGCGGAACGGTTCGATATCCGCCTCGATCTGGTGTCGAAAGGTGGATTCGGACAACAGCACACCAGCCAGGAACGCGCCCATGGCCATCGACAATCCCCCCAGCTGCATCAGCAAGGCGGCCCCCAACACCACCAGCAATGCGGCGGCAGTCATCACCTCGCGCGCCTTGGACGCGGCCAGGATCCGGAACAAGGGGTTGAGCAACCAGCGCCCCGCCGCCAACAGACCGATAATGCAAGCCAGTCCCACACCGATATCCTGCCAACGGTGCGAGGCCACCTGCGGATCGCCGCTGGATCCCATCCAGGCGACGATCGCGAGCAGCGGCACGATCAACAAGTCTTCGAACAGCAGGATCGCCACGATCTTCTGTCCCGGCGGCAAGGCGACATCGCCGCGCTCGGCGAGCAACTGCATCACCACGGCGGTGGAGGTCAGCACGAAGCCGGACGCCGCCACGAAGGCCACCGCCGGGGCCAGGCCCAGCAGGACACCAATGCCGGTCAGCACCAGTGCGCAAGCACTGATTTGGGCGGTGCCCAGGCCGAAGATTTCCTTACGCAAGCTCCACAGATGCGAGGGTCGCATTTCCAGCCCGATCACGAACAGGAACATCACCACGCCCAGCTCGGCCACATGCAAAATCGCCTGCGGATCGCCGAACAGGCCCAGCCCGAACGGACCGATCGCCAGACCGGCGGCCAGATATCCCAGCACCGAGCCCAGGCCCAATCGGCGGAACAGCGGAATGGCGACCACCGCGGCACCCAGCAGGGCGACCGCATTGATCAGTTCACTGGGATGCGCAGACTGGCTCATGCCCGGATTCTAGCGGCAAGGTCGCGGTAACTGCCTGTATCGGATTGCGCATCCGTTGCTGCGCTCGCTTACAACAGGCACAGCCGGCGCAGCGGCGATTCGACAACGCTAAACGACGAACGACGCCGGATGGCGTCGTTCGCGGAGGGGCGATATCGGCAGCAATCAGCCGCGTGTGTCGGCCTCGGCCAGCGCGGTGCGCAGGATTTCCCTGGCAGGCCCGCCATGCTTCTCGTGTTCCAGTGCGAAGTGCACGGTCGCTTCGATCAAGCCGATGTGCGCGCCGCAATCAAAACGACGACCTTCGAAACGGAAGGCATCGACCTGTTCCTGCTTCAGCAGTTCAGCGATCGCATCGGTCAGCTGGATCTCGCCGCCGGCGCCGGCACCGGTGGATTCGAGCAGTTCGAAGATTTTCGGATTGAGGACGTAACGCCCAACCACCGCGAGATTGCTGGGCGCCACTTCCGGCTTGGGCTTTTCGACGATGGCGTTGATCCGGCCCTTGCGACCGTCGAACGCATCGGTCGACACAATGCCGTAGCTGGCAGTCTTGTCGCGCGGCACGTCTTCGACCGCGATGACGCTGCCGCCGGAGGCTTCCGCCACATTCGCCATCTGGGTCAGCGCGGCATCGCCGCGGTTCCACATCAGGTCGTCCGGCAGCAATACGGCGAACGGCTCATCGCCGACCACGGCCTTGGCACACAGCACCGCATGGCCCAGACCCAGCGCCTCGGCCTGCGTCACGAAAATGGCGCGCACGCCGTCAGGCAATGCATGCCGCACCAGCTCCAGCTGCTCCATCTTGCCGGCACGCTCGAGCTTCTGTTCCAGCTCGTAAGCCTTGTCGAAGTAATCGGCGATGGAGTGCTTGTAGCGGTTGGTCACAAAGATCAGCGTATCGCAGCCTGCCTGGATCGCTTCGTCGACGGCGTACTGGATGAGCGGTTTATCGATGATCGGCAGCATTTCCTTCGGCACCGTCTTGGTTGCCGGCAGAAAGCGGGTCCCAAGACCAGCAACGGGAAAAACGGCCTTACGAATACGCTTGCTCATTAAAGTCTTCTGACCTCACGTGCGGGGAATGGAACGACCGTATCAGATCGCGTGTCGACTTTCCGTCGAGCAGCCGCAAAATCTGGCATCAAGCCGCCCATGACAGTCTCCAATGCATGGATGTCATAACGATTAACGGCCTCGCGCAGTCGTGCGACCAACTGCAAGACCTGCTCGTGCGAAAACTCGCGCACGCCTGCCTCCAGGATCTTGGGATGCGCGGTCGGGCGGTAGTCCTCGTCCGAATAGAACAACGTCTCGTGCAGCTTCTCGCCTGGACGCAGTCCGGTGTAGAGGATGGCCACGTCCTTGCCGGGCTGCTTGCCAGCCAGGCGAATCATCTGCTCTGCCAGTAGGCGAATCGGCACCGGCTCGCCCATGTCCAGCGTATAGATGGCTCCGTGCGATGCGGACGCGGCCGCCTGCACCACCAACTGGCAGGCTTCTGGAATGGTCATGAAATAGCGGGTCACGTCCGGATGGGTCACGGTGACCGGCCCGCCTTGACGAATCTGTTCGCGGAACAGCGGCACCACGCTACCGGCAGAATCCAGCACGTTACCGAAGCGCACGGTAATGAAGCGGGTCGGCGCATCGCGCGCATCCAGGCTCTGGCAGATCATCTCCGCATAGCGCTTGGTCGCCCCCAACACGTTGACCGGCTCGACCGCCTTGTCGGTGGAAATGAAGACGAAGGTCTCGATACGGGCACGCTGACAGGCGCGCGCCACGTTTTCGGTGGCCAGCACATTGTTGCGCACCGCCTCGCGCAACTGCTCTTCCAGCAACGGGACCTGCTTGTACGCAGCAGCGTGGAAGACTGCGTCCGGCGTGGCGGTCCGCAGCGCATGCGCCACCACTCCGGGGTCGCCGCAGTCGCCCAACACACGCACGACCTCGATATCGGGGAACAAGCGCCGCAGGTCCGAATCGATGGTCAGCAGCGCCAGTTCATCGATCTCCAACAACACGATCCGACGCGCGCCATGGCGGGCGCACTGGCGACACACTTCCGAGCCAATCGAGCCGCCGGCACCGGTAACCATCACCGTCTTGTTGGTCAGCCAATCGCGGATGAGTCGCCAGTCCGGGGTGACCGGCTTGCGATTGAGCAGGTCTTCGATCGCCACCTCGCGCAACTCGCCGGGCAGCGAACGGCCTTCCAGCACGTTGATCAGCTTGGGAACGGTCCGAAACGGCAGCCCGGTGCTCTCGCAGATCGCCACCACCCGCTGCATGCCGGCCGCATCCAACGATGGGATGGCGATCACCAGCAGCTTGGCAGCAGTCTCCTTGGCAATGGCACCGGCCTGGTCCAGGCCGCCCAGCACATTCAAACCCTGGATCTTGGCACCATGCAGATGAGTTGCATCGTCCAGCAGGCCAACGGGTACGAAGGAGCCGGTCCGGCGCAGATCGCGCACCAGGCCCTCGGCCGCCCGGCCTGCGCCCAGGATCAGTACCCGTTGTGCCGTGTCTCCGGAGTGGGCGATCTGGTAATCCTTCCAGGCGCGGTAGAGCAGCCGCGGCGTCCCGAGCAGGGCCGACAGCGCAAACGGATAGACCACCAACACCGACAGCGGCACACCGTCCAGTCGGTCGTAGGACAAGGCCAGTACGATCGCCACCAAGCCGAGGAAACTGGACTTGAAGATGTTCCACAAATCCGGCACCGAGGCGAAACGCCATAGGCCGCGGTACAGGCCCATGCGCCAGAACACCAGTCCCTGGGCGACCAGCACCACGCCGGTGCGCCAGTCCCACAACGGCAAGTCGGGGGCATCGCGCAGCATCGAGTAGCGGCCGGCATGCAGGAGCTGCCAGCACACCCACACCATCAAAAGGTCATGCAACACGACTGCCGCCTTCGGCAGCGCTTTGGTTAAATGGTCACGCCAGGAAGTCATAAAAGTCCGTTATTCGAGTTGCGCAATCCATGGCGCAGAAAATGCCACACCGCCGTTGCACCGAGACCCCACACACCCGCCGCGACCATCTGCAGCGGCGGCGCATGGGAATGAATTACCACATACAAGCACAGCGCAAGTAGGCTGAAAGCGAAATAAACCGCAGTGACCGGAACATGCGACGCCAGGCGTCGCGCCATCGCCTGGTAGACATGCTGAGCATGAGGCTCCCACCAGCGTTGTCGGGAAAGCATGCGAGACAGTAGCGTGAAGCCGGCGTCTACAAGAAAGGCGGTCAGCGGCAGCCAGGCAATCCACCAGCTCGCCGTACCGCTGGCGATGGTCAGGGCCATCAGGCCAGCCAGCAGATAGCCGAGCGCACCACTGCCGCCGTCGCCGAGGAAGATCCATGCCCGAGGGAAATTGAACGGCAGGAAGCCCAGGCACGCGGAGGCCACCGCCAGGCTGGCGAAGGCAGGCCCCATCGGCAGTACGAGGGCGAATGCCAGCGCTGCCAATGCCGCCTGACTGGCCGCCAGCCCGTTGATGCCATCCATGAAGTTCCAGACATTGATCAACACCAGCGATGCCAAGGCGGTCAGGACGCCGTCCAGCAACGTGCCCCCTGCCCGCACGACCAGCACGCCCAACAGGATCGAGGCGATCAGGTGAACGGCAAACCGCAGGCGGGCCGACAGCGGCCGATGATCGTCCCACCAACCGATGCCAGCGACCAAGGCCAGTCCAGCCGCGTACCAAGGCAGCCAGGACCGGATCTGCGGCCACATCCAACCGGCGCCCACGCAGCCCAGCAGAATTGCGGCGACGATGGCCATGCCGCCGCCGCGTGGCGTCGCCACCGTATGGCTGCGACGCTCGCCCGGTTGATCAAGCAGACGCCTGCGCAGAGCGTAGCGACGCAACACCCAGGTGCCGAGTGCGGCGACCGCCGCGTGTGCCAGGCACCAGAGCCAAACAGGAATCATTCAGACCACCGCGTAGTTCAGCAGCGGCTTGACCGTGCCCCATTCCTTGCAACTCGGACATTGCCAGTGATGGGTCTTGGCACCGAACCCGCAGCGCGTGCAGCGATAGCTCGGGTTGCGAACCAGCAGCTGATCGGTGATGTGCTTGAGATCGTGCAAGGTGCCGATCGGATCGTTGCCCTCGGCCAGGGTCAGATCGATCAAGGCCGACTCGCCACGCACCGATGGGCGGTCCTTGAGCTGGCGTCCCAGGTAGGCCAACGCTGGCGCGACCCCATCCTGGGCCTCCATCAATTGCGTCAATGCCAGCACCGGCGCGATGCCGCGATAGTGCTCGGTCATCTCGGAGAGGAAGTTGCGCGCACCGGCGATATCGCCGACGCGTCGATACGCCGCCATCAACGCCGGAATGATTTCCGGCAGATACTCCGGGTCGTGCCGCGCGGCGCGCTCGAATGCCCGCACCGCGGCCTCGTCGTGCCCGCGCTCGGCTTCGATCCGCCCTTCCAGGATGCCGGCCCGGACCGAGGTACCGTCGGCCTGGTAGGCACGAGCGATCGCTGCCAGCGCCTCGTCGATCTTGCCCAAGCCACGATAACGATCGGCCAGCTCGCATTCGAACTGGGAAATCAGCTTACCCATGGGCTCGCCGGTGACGTCCTCGTAACGGGTGGCGTTATCGATGGCCTTTTCCCAGTCGCGCTCGGCCTGGTAGATACCGATCAGATGTCGCAAGGCCTGCGGTGCGCGCTGGTCCAACTGGGCGAGCTCGGAAAACACCGTTTCCGCCCGATCCAACAGCCCGGACTTCATGTAGTCCTCGCCTAGCGCCAGCAAGGCCTGGACGCGCTGCTGGTCGGTCAGGTCGCCACGCTGCACCAGGCCTTGGTGCAGGCGGATGGCGCGGTCGACTTCGCCGCGGCGGCGGAACAGATGTCCCAGTGCAACCTGCGTCTCAAAGGTTTCCTTGTCCAGCTCGGCGATATGCAGGAACAGCTCGATCGCCTTGTCGGGCTGTTCGTTGAGCAGGTAATTCAGACCACGGAAATAGGTGCTGGATAACCGACTGACCTGGGTGTCGCCATGCCGCTGGCCGCCGCGGCGACCGACGATCCAGCCACCCAGCGCTGCCAGTGGCACAAAAAGAAAGAACCAGAACCACTCGGTCAGGAAGTCCATACGGTCTTACAGTCCATCGAGGGGGCGCGATTCGGCGACCGGCGAGGAAACCGGACGGACGTCGACGCGACTGGCTGCAGCGGCCTTGTTGGCCTGACGCAGCTTGGAATAGAGGGGAATGACCACGCTGACCAGCACCATGCCGGCGCCGATCAGTACACCGACCAACAGCGCGACGATGATCGCGATCCCGGAAGTCGTATGCACACTTGAGAACAGGAAGTCGAGGGTGACATCCTGGGAATTGACCGCACCGATGATCAGACCGACCAACAGGAAGGCCAGCATCACCAGCAAGCGAAACACCTTCATCGCGAGACTCCGTCGGGGAGGGCCCTAGCTTAACCGAGCCGACCCGAACGCAGCAGCAGCAGCCACTCAGTCGGTCGCTTCGGCCAGATCGACCGGCACCACCGCGCTGACGCGCTCACGCAATTCCTTGCCTGGCTTGAAATGCGGGACATGCTTGCCCGGCAGTGCCACCGACTCGCCGGTCTTGGGATTGCGCCCCAGACGCGCCGGCCGATAGTGCAAGGAAAAGCTGCCGAAGCCCCGGATCTCGATCCGATCGCCGCTGGACAACGCCTGCCCCATCATTTCGAGCAGGGACTTGACCGCCAGATCGACGTCGTCCGACTTCAAATGCGCTTGCCGCCGCGCCAGGATTTCGATCAATTCGGACTTGGTCATGGGAACACGTGGAGATTTCGGATGACGCATCGGAATCGGCCCGGGCAAGCCCGGGCCGATTCGTCACGCTCGCGAGAGCGCTTGGCGCTTACTCGGACTTGTTGCTGTTCAACTGCGCGCGCAACAGTGCGCCCAGCTGAGTGGTGCCGCCCGACGCGGACTGGTATTCCTCCAGCACTTCGCGCATTTCGGCATCGTCCTTGGCCTTGATCGACAGCTGCAGGGTGCGGCCCTTGCGGTCCATACCCACGAACTTGGCTTCGATCTTGTCGCCGACCTTCAGGTGCTGGGTCGCATCGTCGACGCGCTCGTTGGCGATGTCGCGTGCAGCGACGTAGCCTTCGATGCCGTCGGCCAGGTCGATCGTGGCGCCCTTGGCATCCACTTCACGCACCACGCCTTCGACCTTCGAACCCTTCGGGTTGGACGCCATGTACTGACCAAACGGGTCCTGCTCCAGCTGCTTGACGCCCAGGCTGATGCGCTCGCGCTCCGGGTCCACTGCCAGCACCACGGCTTCCAGCGTGTCGCCTTTCTTGTAGTTGCGCACGACGTCTTCGCCGGTGGTGTTCCAGCTGATGTCGGACAGGTGAACCAGACCGTCGATGCCACCGTCCAGACCGATGAAGATGCCGAAGTCGGTGATCGACTTGATCTGACCGGACACCTTGTCGTTCTTCTTGTGGGTAGCAGCGAAGGTTTCCCACGGATTGGCGGCAACCTGCTTCATGCCCAGCGAGATGCGGCGACGCTCTTCATCGACGTCCAGCACCATCACTTCGACTTCGTCACCGACCTGCACAACCTTGGACGGGTTGACGTTCTTGTTGGTCCAATCCATTTCCGACACGTGCACCAGGCCTTCCACGCCCGGCTCGATCTCGACGAACGCGCCGTAATCGGTGACGTTGGAGACCTTGCCGAACACGCGGCTGTTGGCCGGGTAACGACGGGCGATGTTGTCCCACGGATCTTCGCCCAGCTGCTTCAGGCCGAGGCTGACGCGGTTACGCTCGCGATCGAACTTCAGCACGCGCACGTCCAGCTCGTCGCCGACGTTGACGACTTCGGACGGATGACGCACGCGCTTCCAGGCCATGTCGGTGATGTGCAGCAGGCCGTCGATACCGCCCAGGTCCACGAACGCGCCGTAATCGGTCAGGTTCTTGACCACGCCCTTCAGGATCGCGCCTTCCTGCAGCTTGTCCATCAGCTGCTCGCGCTCTTCCGAGTGCTCGCTCTCGACCACTGCACGACGCGAGACAACGACGTTGTTGCGCTTGCGGTCCAGCTTGATCAGCTTGAACTCCAGCTCCTTGCCTTCCAGATAGGCCGGGTCGCGCACCGGGCGCACATCCACCAGCGAACCAGGCAGGAACGCGCGGACATCCTTGATGTCCACGGTGAAACCACCCTTGACCTTGCCACTGATGCGGCCGGTGATGGTCTCGTTCTTCTCCAACGCTTCTTCCAGCTCGTCCCACACCATCGCGCGCTTGGCCTTCTCGCGCGACAGCACGGTTTCGCCGAAGCCGTTCTCGATGGAGTCGAGGGCGACCTTGACCTGGTCGCCCACGCCGACATCGATTTCGCCAGCGTCGTTACGGAACTGCTCGATCGGCACGATGCCTTCGGACTTCAGGCCAGCGTTGATCACCACCACGTCGCCGCGCACTTCCACGACGGTACCGGTGACGATGGAGCCCGGCTTCAGCTTCGCCAGATTGGCTTGGCTGGCTTCGAACAGTTCGGCAAAAGATTCTGTCATTTGATTTTACTCAGTTGAACACACGGGCGGCGATCGGCGCACTGCGGACGATGCAACCACCCAGCCTGTTGGTCGACCCCGGTTTGCGGGTCGGTTGTGAACGAATAGAACCGCCGCACCCGATGTGCGACGGAGCTTGCAACGCCTTACGATCGGCGGGAGGACCCGCGCGCGGAACACCCAAACGCGAACGACTTACGACGACGCGCGATCCAGCAAATCGACCACGCGCTGGACGACCTCTTCGACCCCGATCCCGCTGGTATCGATCAGCACGGCATCCTGGGCCGGCCGCAAGGGCGCCACCACCCGCTGCGCATCCCGGGCATCCCGGGCCATGATCTCCCGCAGCAGGTCGTCAAAGATAACCGAAACACCCTTTTCCATCAACTGTTTATGGCGACGGGCCGCACGTTCCTCGGCACTGGCGGTCAAAAAGACCTTGCAGGCGGCGTCCGGGAAGATGACCGTCCCCATGTCGCGGCCATCCGCCACCAGCCCTGGCGGCTGGCGGAAGGCGCGCTGGCGCTCTTTCAGGGCACCCCGCACCTCCGGAATGGCGGCAATGGCCGAGGCCAGCGCCCCGGTCGTCTCCAGCCGCAGCTCGGCGGTGGCATCGACACCGTTGACCAACACCCGCAACCCTGCCTCGCCGGCCTCGGCAAATTCCACCCGGGTGTCGAAGGTGCAGCGCACCAGGGCAGCGGGATCAGAGACATCCAGGTCCGCCCAGCTGGCCGCCACCCCGACGGCGCGGTAGAGCGCCCCCGAATCGAGATAATGCCAGCCCAGGCGGGAGGCGACGATTCGACTGACCGTCCCCTTGCCTGCGCCGGAAGGGCCATCGATGGTGAGCACGGGGGAAAGATCGGTCATTCAGGTATCCAGGAGGGCACTAGGCACTAGTGTAGCGCCGCCTGCCGCGCTTCGGCTGCAAGCACTTGAAAGCACGACGAAAAGGCGGTTAGAATTGCCGGCTTAATTCCGGGTGCACCTTCGAGCATGGCGCACTCTCTCTTCGAATCCAACGTTTACGCCTAGAGGTGTGCCATGAAAGTCCTGTCCTCCCTGAAGTCGGCGAAGGCCCGTCACCGCGACTGCAAGGTGGTCCGCCGCCGCGGCAAGGTCTTCGTGATCTGCAAGTCGAACCCGCGTTTCAAGGCACGTCAGCGCTGAGCCCAACAGGCGCGCTGTACGACCTGGAAAAGCCGCCCTCGGGCGGTTTTTTCTTGTCGGCGGCGGCAACTGCCGTCCGCCGCCACGGGCGTTTGTCGTGGTTTTTTGCTGTAATCACCGTTCGAATCTTGTCCACTGGGGAGTAGATGACATGCGCCACTATCTGATCGCAGGATCGCTGATCGCACTGATGGGGATCAGTGCCAGCGCCACCGCCGAAACGTTGCTGATCGAGCGAGTCCAGGAGAAGCCTGCCGCCGCCCTCCCCTTGCGCGGCGACAGCATGAGCCAGGTCGAGGCCCGCTACGGCGCCCCACAGGAAAAGCTCGACCCGCGTGGCGGGCAGAAGCGCCAGTGGCCGACCATCAATCGCTGGGTGTACCCGAGCTTCACCGTGTACTTCGAGAAGAGCAAAGTCATCGACGTGGTCGCCAACCAGGCCGATGCCAACGAGATCGGCCCCAAGCCGCCGATCCGCTGACCCGGCCAGGGCGCGGCGGCGGCGTCTCTGCTGCCAGCTCGCGCCCGCGCCGCTTGCCTGGCGCCAGCGTCCACATCGATCGATGGCGCCCACAGGCACCGCCTCGCGCGGGATTCATCCATCGCCCGCAGCTGGCGGGCTCAGACAGGTAGTTGCAAGGCATGACCGATCGCATCCGTTTTCCCGCCGAGTGGGAACCCCAGTCCGCCGTCCTGATCGCCTGGCCGCATGCCGGTACCGACTGGGCCGAGCGCCTGGCCGAGGTGGAGGAAACCTATATCGCGCTGGTCGCTGCGATCACGCGGTTCGAGCCGGCGGTGATCTGCGTGGCCGACGAGGATCTGCAGATCTACGCCGAGGCGCGCCTGCGCTCGGCACGGATCGACATGCAGCGCGTGCGGTTCGTCACTGCCGCCTATAACGACACCTGGCTGCGCGATTCCGGGCCGATCACCTTGCGCGACGCGGACGGCTTCCGCTTGATGGATTTCCGTTTTACCGGCTGGGGCGGCAAGTTCGAGGCTAGCCTGGACGACCAATTGGTCGGCTCGCTGGATGCGGCCGGCGTCTTCGTCTCCTCACCGGTGCAGACGGTGGACTTCGCACTGGAAGGCGGAGCAATCGAGACCGACGGTGCCGGCACGTTGCTGACCACCTGGAAGTGCCTGCATGAGCGCCATCCGCAACGCAGCCGCGCTTCGTTGAGCAGCGATCTGGCGGCGTGGTTGTCGCAGGAGCGGGTGCTGTGGCTGGACCACGGCTATCTGGAAGGCGACGACACCGACGCACATATCGATACGCTGGCGCGCTTTGCCGCCGTGGACGCAATTGTTTACCAGGGCTGCGATGTGGCTGGCGACTCGCACTACGCCGAACTGCAGGCGATGGGCAACGAGCTGGCCGCCCTGCGCCAATCCAATGGTCAGCCATACCGCCTGTTCGTGCTGCCGTGGGCGCAGCCCATCCTCGACGAGGGCCGTCGCCTGGCGGCGTCCTATGCGAACTTCCTGATCGTCAATGGCGCGGTGCTGATGCCGGCCTATGGCGATCCGGCCGATATCGCGGCACAGGCCGTGTTGGCCGAAGCATTTCCACAGCACGAGATCGTGCCCGTCCCCTGCCGTGCGCTGATCTGGCAGAACGGCAGCCTGCACTGCCTGACCATGCAAATGCCGGCGGGCCTGCTCGCCGCCTGAGTTCCAGTCCCGGCCGGCAGGCCGGCGTTACGCCAGGGCGCGCTACCTTAGTGCGCCACCCAGTTGGACGTTTCCATGACCCGTCATTCCCTTCCCGTCGCGCTGATCCAGGAGCGCAACCATGGCGATGCCGAGGCCAATCTGGCCGTGATCGAGGCGCGCGTGGCCGAAGCTGCCGCGCAGGGCGCCAAACTGGTGCTGCTGCAGGAACTGCATAACGGCGCGTATTTCTGCCAGCACGAATCGGTGGGCGAATTCGATTTTGCCGAACCGATCCCCGGCCCCAGCACCGAACGCCTGGGCGCACTGGCCAAGCAGCATGGCGTGGTGATCGTGGGTTCGCTGTTCGAGCGCCGCGCCGCTGGGCTGTACCACAACACCGCGGTGGTGCTGGAAAGCGATGGCCGTCTGCTCGGCAAGTATCGCAAGATGCACATCCCCGACGATCCGGGCTTCTACGAAAAGTTCTACTTCACCCCGGGCGATCTGGGCTTCACCCCGATCGACACCTCGGTCGGCCGCCTGGGCGTGCTGGTGTGCTGGGACCAGTGGTATCCGGAGGCCGCACGCCTGATGGCGCTGGCAGGCGCCGAGTTGCTGCTCTACCCCACCGCGATCGGCTGGGATCCGGACGATCAGCAGGCCGAGCAGGAGCGCCAGCGCGATGCCTGGGTGCTGAGCCATCGCGGCCATGCCGTGGCCAACGGGGTGCCGGTGCTGTCGTGCAATCGCGTCGGCCACGAGCCCTCGCCGCTAGGCGCGTCCGGCATTCAGTTCTGGGGCAACAGCCATGTGCTGGGACCACAAGGCGAGTTCATCGCCGAAGCCGGCCAGGAGCCGACCATCCTGGTCTGCGACGTGGATCTGAAACGCAGCGAGCATGTGCGGCGGATCTGGCCGTTCCTGCGCGATCGCCGCATCGATGCCTACGGCGATCTGCTCAAGCGCTACATCGACTGAGCGCATGCATTTGGTGCTGCGCCCGGTCGGTGATGCCGACATTGCCGCCATCCATGCGATCTACGCCGAGCAGATTGCGGGCTGCAACACGTACGAATACCGCGTGCCATCGCTGCAAGCGATGCGCGAACGGGTACAGGCGATCGTGACGGCCGGCCATCCGTATCTGGTCGCCGAGCGCGATCATGCAGTGGTCGGCTACGCCTATGTCGGCCCCTACCGCAGCCGCGATGGCTATCGCTGGACGGTCGAGAACTCGATCTATGTGGCAGCCCACGCACAAGGGATGGGCATCGGTTCGGCGCTGCTGGGCGAACTGATCGCGCAGTGCGGGCAGCGCGGCTACCGGCAACTGATCGCGGTGATCGGTGATGCCAGCAACCGGGCGTCGCTGCGATTGCATGAACGTTTCGGCTTCCGCACGGTCGGAGTCTTCACCGGACTAGGCCGCAAGCATGGACGCTGGCTGGACGCGGTGCAGATGCAACGCGCGCTCGGCTCCGGCAACACCACTCCCCCTTCCGATGAATGAGCCCATGAGCGAGCAGCCCCTTCCCGTCCTGGACGATGCCCTGTCCGGCCAACCGCACCGCATCGTCGAACGCGATGGCGTGCGCTACACCCTGCTGGGGACCGCGCACGTGTCGGTCGCCAGCGTCGCCGCGGTACAGCGTGCCATCGGCAGCGGCCGCTACGACGCGGTGGCGGTGGAGCTGGACGCGCAACGCCTGCAGGCACTCAGCGATCCCGACGCGCTGGCGCGTCTGGATCTGGTGCAGGTCATCCGCAAGGGGCGTGTGGCCTTGTTCGCCGCCAACCTGGCACTGGCTGCTTATCAGCGCCGGCTGGCCAAGCAGCTCGGTATCGAGCCGGGCGCGGAGTTGAAGGAAGCGGTCAACCTGGCACGCGCACAAGGTTTGCCGGTGCATTTGATCGACCGCGAGGTGGGACTGACATTCAAGCGCGCCTCTGGGCGCCTGGGCTTCTTCGGCAAGCTCAAGTTGGCTGGTGGCCTGCTCGGTGGGTTATTCGCCGCCGACGAGGTCGGCGAAGAGGAGATCGAGAAGCTCAAGCAAGGCGACATGCTGGAAGCGAGCTTTGGCGACTTCGCCAGCGAAAGCCCGGAACTGTATGAGACGGTGATCGCCGAACGCGACCGTTACATGGCCACGCGGCTGCGCGAAGAGGCCCATGCCGGGCAGCGCGAAGTGCTGGCAGTGGTCGGTGCCGGCCATCTGGCTGGCCTGGCGCGGCATCTGGAACAAGACACCGTCGCACCTGGACCGCTGCGCGCCGACCTGGAGCACGTGCAGCAACGCCGACGCATTCCGTGGATCACCCTGGGCATCCTGGCGGTGATCATCGCCGGCATCGCGATCGGCTTCTGGCGCGGCGGCATGGCGATGGGTGCGGATCTCTTGCTGCAGTGGGCGATGTATACCGGTGGCCTAGCCGCACTCGGCTGCCTGCTGGCCGGCGGGCATGTCCTGAGCATCCTGACCGCGGCCGTGGTCGCGCCCTTCAAGCCGTTCCGCCTGAGCGTACCCACTGGTGCATTCGCCGCGCTGGTGGAAGTGCATATGCGCAAGCCGGCCTATGCCGACTTCCTGACCTTGCGCGACGATGCGCAGACCCTGCGCGGCTGGTATCGCAATCGCGTCTCGCGGGTGGTGCTGACCTTCATTCTGACCAATTTCGGCAGCATGGCCGGTGTCTGGCTAGCCGGCGTGCAGATCTTCAACCGCCTGCATGGGTAGGAGCGCACCCGCGCGCGACGGGGGTTGCCGGCAGAACCTCATCGCGCCCGGGTGCGCTCCTACGGCATCTGGTGGGCTGGTGGACGCTCCGGCGCGAGCTGTAGGCGTACCCAGACACCGTAATGGTCCGAGGCCCAGCGGCCCTCGGCATCGGGGGCTTCGAACAGGATGCGGGCTTCGCGGGCCAGCAAGCGATTCTGCTGGAAGAACACGTGATCGATCCGTGCCGGCGTGGCGAACACATGGGTGTTCAAGGTGCTCACCGCCGCCGCAGGATTGCGATGCACGCTGCCGTAGCTATCGCCGTAGCCCTTGCGCAAGGCATTCAGGTCCAGCGCGTCGGCGGCGGTGTTGAAGTCGCCAGCGATGATCACCGGCGCATGCTGGCTGCTGCCGGCGATGAAGTCCAGCAGGTCGGCCACCTGGCGCGCGCGAATCGCCCTGCCGTGGGCGTCGGCACGCTCGTTGAGATGGGTCACATAGACGCTGACCGGCTGCCCTCCCAGATCGATTCGTAGATGCGCGGCCACGCGGTAGTCGTCCAACGGCTGCAGCAGGCGTTGGTGCCGCTGCAGCACCTGGCGTCGACTGAGCAACGCGTTGCCGTACCGCTTGGGCGCACCGATCGGGTCGGCCGAGGCGAAGGTGTAGTCGTAGCCGAGGGTCCGCGCCAGCCAGGCCGCCTGATTCTCCACCTGGCCGCGTCGCTCGATCACTTCCTGCAATGCAACCACGTCCGGCCGCAAGCGACGCAGCTCGGCGAGGATATGCGCACGCCGCGCCGGCCAGTCATCGACATCGTGGTGCAGGTTCAAGGTCACCAGGCTCAAATTGGGCGGTGCGACCTGCGGCTCGGCACATAGCGCTTGCTGAGCAAACAGCAGCGCCAACGCCAAGGCGGCCCGGAACGGCGCGATGAGGTGGCGTCCGCGCCGCCACCTCATCGCGCCGCGCGCTCGGCCCGTCGCACCGCGCTGGGCACCTCGATCTGGACACTGGCCGGCATCTGCTGGATCCGCAGCTCGCCATTGACCCATTGCGCCTGCTCGCCATTGATGGTGGCCTTGCCCGGCTCGCCCTGGTACGGCCAGGCGAACACTACCCCCCCCGGCGGCAGCACCAGGCCGGGCTGCAATTGCAGCTGCAACTGCTTGTCGGTCCGCTGCAAGGTGTAGTTGAGGCGACCATAGGGCGTCCGCAGTTCGGCGATGCCGATGCCCTTGCCTTCGAACCAGCGCGTCGGCGTGCCCGCGGCGATCACCAGACTGGCATCGGACTCGCGCCCGTAGGCGAACATGTCCAGTACCGAGCGTACGAAATCCGAGGCGACCCAGGCATGCGGCAGGTCGCCGACGAAGAAAGGCGTGCGCGGCGTCCGCGACACCACTTCTGCCCACTGGTTCCAGGGCTGCGGCGCGCGATCCTTGAAGAAGAACGTGGTGGCGTCCCAGGCGCGATCGCGCCAGCCCAAGCGTACGAAGGCGGCGACGTTGCGCCATTCGTACGGCGTGTAGTCCTTCCAGTCGCGTTTGCCGTCGCGGCGATCGGTGAACTGCTGCCAGTAGCGCTCGAAGGTATTGGTGAGCAGCTCCGTCGGCAGATGTTGCTGCTCACCGCCCGGTGCCAGCGCGATCGTGGTCGACGTCGCGTCGAAGTCGCCCAATTCGGCCGATCCCGGCAGGAAATCCAGCTGATGCTGGCGGACCGCTGCGCCCAGCGAGGCGACCAGATCGCCGCCGAATTCATCGCGCGCGGCACTGAAGCGCGCGAGCTCTTCCGGCTTGTCCAGCGCGCCGGCCAGCATCGCCGCGTCCTTGTAGCCTCGCAATGCCCAGAAGTTGTCCCAATACGAATGCACCGGCTTGGCCGAATAGCCTTCGTGACTGATCGACACCGGCATCATTCCGTAAAAGGCCGGATTGCGCATGAAGTTCTCTTCCGTGCGCTCGCTGGCGCGCAGCTTCTCCATGTAGTCGAACGCGCCAGTGACATGCGGCCACATCTTTTCCAGGAACGGTCTGTCGCCGGTATAGCGGTAGTACTCGGCGATGTTGTAGATCAGCTCGCCATGACTATCGTTCTCCGGCACCGGGTCGCTGCCGCGATCGTCCACGCAGCACGGCACCATGCCGTCGGCGAACTGATAAGGCGCGAACCAGTCGACGTAGTCCCGCACGACGTCTTCGCGCCCCAATCGCAGCAGGCCTTCAGAAATCATCGCGCCGTCGCGGATCCAGCTGCGCGAGTAGGAACGGGTGCCCGGCTGCAGACGCGGGCCGATGCGCGAGATCAGCATGTGCGCCAGCGCCGTGCGCAAGGTATCGACCACGGGCTTGCCCTCGGCCGGCACGCTGATGCGGACACGATCAAGCTTGCTGCGCCACTGCTGGGCCACCTGCTGCTGCGCCTTGTCGGCATCGAATGCGGCCGGCAGCTGCGCCGCACCGGTCTGCGGGATGACCAGCGCCACTTCGCGCTGCTGGCCGGGCTCCAACGTCCACCGATACAACAGCACGCCCGATGCCAGCCCCGTTTCGTCCTTGACCTGGGTCGTCGTGGGCGGTGTGGCGGCGGTGAGATGGCTGACGTCCATGCCACTGTCGAAGGCGGCGGCAAAACCGGCATCGGGCCGCTGCGCGGCGAATACCCGCGGCTTGCCATTGACGCTGACCAGCCCGCCGTCGACGGCGAGCTGCTCGATGCGACTGATCCCGCCCAGGGTATTGAGGAACTGCGATGGGGGATTGACCTGGAATGGCCGCACCGCCAGCGCCAGAGTGAACTCGCGCGCCTGCGTGCCGGTGTTGTGCAGCTGGTAGCGCGCTACCAGTTGCGACTGCTCGGGCGTGCCCTGCACGAAAGCAGTCACCCGCAGGTTCATCAAATCGTGATGCCAATCGACACTGGGAATGGGCAGATAGTCGTCCTGCAGGCTTTGCTCGCTACTGACGTTGGCCCAGCGCAGGACCTTGCCGCCGGTGACGACGAAGGGTTCGATGCTGAAACCGCCCTTGCCGACTTCGACCGCACCATCCTCGCCAATCAGTCCCTGCTCGGTACCGCCATCCAGGCCCACGATGGTCCAGTACGGCTGCTCGCCCGAGAAGCCACGCGGGTAGCTGCCGCGCGGCGCCAGCGCTGCCAAGGATTTGATGAAGTCGTTGGGCGTCGCGGCGAAGGCCAGCGGCTGCAACTGCACTTCCTTGATGCCATAGCGCCAATTCGGGCCATCCTGCAGGTCCAGCCGCAGATAGCGCGCTTCGGTTTCCGGCAGGGCCAGATAGTCGGTCCCGCCCGCGCCGGCGGTGACCGTGCGCAGGTCGCGCCAACCACGGCCGTCGGCGGACGCGCGCACCACATACTTGGACGCCTGCAGCCCGGGGACCCATTGCACGATCGCGCCACCGAACTCGCGCACCTTGCCCAGGTCCAGGGTCACGGTCTGCTGCTTGACCCCAGCACTGAGCCAGAACGTCTCCAGCTTGCCATCGGCTAGCCGTTGTTCCAGCGCCGGCGCGGTGTCGGTGATCGCCTTGGCGGTCAGCGGCGAGGTATCTTCCGGCGGCAGCGGCGTCAGCGTCAGGCGATCGAAGCACACCGTGCCCTTGCCGCCCACCTTGTTGTAGATGGTGAGCTCGACATCCGCACTGTGGCGCAGCTGCTTGTCTGCGCCCGGGCCCCAGGCTTTTTCGACATGCCGCTTGCGATAGCTCAGCGTGGTCCAGTTCTTCGGGAAAGCGAAGCCCGGGCGATTGATCCACCAGACGTTGTCGCCGCTGTCGTCGATGAACTTGATCTGCAGATCGTTGGACGGCGAATCGCCGCGTACAGCCAGGCCGAGGCGGTAATTGTCGGGATAGTCGATCGGCAAGGTCCTTCGCAGGCCGACATAACCAGACACGCCATTGAAGTTGTAATCCAGGCACAGCGCGCGGCCGCCGGACGCGCTGGTCACCGGCCGCAGCGAACCGCTGACCTGATTGGAGACCACCAGGCGCCAGGCGCCGATGTCGTTGAAGCCATCGAGGACGCGATCCTGCGCCTGCGCCGTTCCCGCGCTGACGATGGCGGCCATGGCAAGCAGTCGCAGCACGATCGGCCTCACCCTTTCACACTCCCCAGCAGAAGACCTTGGATGTAGTAGCGCTGCAACAACAGGAACAACAACAGCACCGGAATCACGGTCACCACCGCGCCGGCCATCATCAGCTCCACGTCCATGATGTGCTCGCGCGACAACGCGGCCAGCGCGACCGGCAGGGTGTAGTGCTCCTGGTCGGTCAACACGATCAACGGCCACATGAAGTCGTTCCACGAGCCCATGAAGGTGAAGATGGTGAGGGTCACCAGCACCGGCTTGAGCATCGGCAGCACGATCTGGAAGAAGATCCGCAGCTCGCTGGCGCCATCGATGCGTGCGGCCTCGATCAATTCGTCGGGGATGCTGCGCGCGTACTGACGCACCAGGAAGATGCCGAACACCGTCGCCAGCGCCGGCACCACCACCCCGCCAATGCTGTTGACCAGGTGCAACTGCTTCATCAGCAGGAACAACGGCAGCATGGTCACCTGGGCAGGGATCACCAACGCCGCCATCAGCACCTGGAAGATGCGCTCGCGGCCGACGAACTGCAGCTTGGCGAAGGCATAGCCGGCCATGGTGTTGACCAGCAACGACCCCAGCGTGATCAGCCCCGACACCAACAGGCTGTTGGCGAAGTTGCGCGCCATGCCGGTGCGCGCGAACAACTCATGATAGTTGGCCGTGGTGAAGGCCGAGGGCAACATCGGCGGCGGGAAGCGACTGGCTTCGCCCGTGGGCATGAACGACACCGACAACATCCACAACAGCGGCGCCAGGCTGACCACTGCCAGCAGCAGCAAACCGCCGTTGACCAGCACGGCATTCCAGCGCGACTCGCCGACATCACGACTCATACCAGATCCTTCTTGCGCCCGAAGCGCAGCATCACGGTGGTCACCGCCAGGATGATCAGGAACAACAGGAAGGCCACTGCCGAAGCGCGGCCGAGGTTCCACCACTTGAAGCCTTCCTCGAACATGAAATACAGCACGCTCACGGTGCTCTGCAGCGGGTCGCCGCGCGTCATCACGTAGGGCTCGGCGAACAGTTGGAAGTAGCCGGAGATGGTGATGACACCCACCACCATCAGCACTGGACCGAGCATCGGCAAGGTGATGTGCAGGAACTGCTTCCAGCGCGACGCGCCGTCGATGCGGGCAGCTTCATAGAGGTCCTGCGGGATGCCCTGCAAACCGGCCAGGAAGATGACCATGTTGTAGCCGAAGTTCTTCCACACCGCGAACAGCATGATGGTCGGCATCGCCCAGCGCGGATCGCCCAGCCAGTCGATCGGATGGATGCCCAGGTGTCCCAACCCCCAGTTCACCAGGCCGTACTTGATATGGAACAGGTAACGCCAGATCACCGCGACCGCGACCAGGGTGGTGACCACCGGCGCGAACAGTGCGGTGCGGAACAGCGCCTTGAACCGCGAGGCCTTGGCGTTGAGCAGCAGGGCGGCGCCGAGCGAGACCGCGATGGACATCGGTACGCCCAGCAGCACGAAATAGCTGGTGTTCCACAGCGACTTCCAGAACAGCGGGGTCTGCAGCAGGTCCAGATAGTTGCCCAGCCCGACGAAGCGCAGGTGGCTGCTGTCGGCCAACGCATACAGATCGAAGTCGGTGACGCTCAACACCAGCGCAGCCAGCACCGGCACGCCGAAGAACATTCCCAGCACCAAGATCGCCGGCGCGGCGAATACCCAGCCGGCGATGGAATTGCGCTTCATCATCGTGCACCCGCCTTGTCCGTCACCGGCGCAGCAGCGCGCGGCTTGGATTCCGGCACCACCTGCCCGCCCTCCTGCGCATAGATCCAGCGGCGCTTGGCCAGGATGTCGTCCACCCGCTTGTCCAGCTCCTGCACGGCGGCGTCCTGCGACTCGCCACCGCGCACCACGCGCTCGGTGACCAGGCGCATTTCCTGCACGATGCGCTCCCATTCGAGCACCTTGGGCGTGGCCTTGACGCGCTCGAGCTGGTCACCGAAGGCACGCGCCAGTTCGTCATTGGCCAGCGAGGGCAGCTTCCAGGTGCTGCGACGCGGCGGCAGATCGCCGATGATGGCGTGGAAGCGTGCCTGCACCTGCGGCTGGGACAGGTATTCGATCAGTGTCCAGGCAGCCTGCTTGTGCTGCGACGACTTGAAGATCACCAGGCTGGAGCCGCCAGCGATGCCTGCGCCCGGGCCGTTCGGACCCGGCAGTGGCGCCGTGCCCCACTTTCCTGCCATGTCCGGTGGCTGGCGCAGCTTGAACTCGCGCACGTTCCAGGGACCGGACAGATACATGGCGTAGTAGCCGTTGAAGAATTCGTACCAGACGTTGGACACCTGGGTCTCGGATACCTTGGGGGCCCAACCCTGCTGGTACATGTTGTCGTAGAAGGCCAGCGCCTTGCGGAAGCCGGCGCTGCGGAAATTGCCGTAGTTGTTATGGTCGCGCAGCAGCGGCTCGTCCTGCTGCAGCGCGAAGGATAGCTGCTGCTCGAATTCGTTGAGCGGCATCAGGATGGCATAGCGGTCCGGGCCGACCTGGCGCTTGATCGCCGCCATCATCTGCTCCATCTCGGCCCAGGTCTTGGGCACCTGGCTGTAGCCGGCCGCCTGCAGCAGATCCTTGCGATAGAACAGCAGGCGCGTGTCCACGTACCACGGCACGCCATACAAGGTGCCGTCGACCACGTTGGTATCCCAGACGCCGGGAAAGTAGTCCTTGGGGTCGACGATGGTCGAGTGCGCCAGATAGGGCTGGACCGGCTCCAGCGTATCCAGCAGGGCGAACTCCGGCAGCCAGGTGTTGCCGAGCTGGCACACATCCGGCAAACCATCGGCGGCAAAAGCGGTCAGCAGCTTCTCGTGGGCGGCGGTCATCGGGATGTTCTGCACATCCACCTTGATGTCCGGGTGCTGGCGTTCGAAATCGCGCACCAGTTCGGCCACCACCTCCGCTTCCTTGCCCATCGCCCAGAAACGCACGGTGGTCTGCCCCGGCGGGGTGCGGTCACACGCGACCAGCCCAAGGCACAGCACAGCGGCCATCATCAACAGGGTCGGAAGGCGCACGGCTTACTCGGGCTTCTGGCGTTGCGAGGGGTCTTGCTGCGCCTGGGCGGCGGCGGCGCGCGACTCGGCCATGCCCAGCGAGCGCGCGGCGGCCGCCTGCTCGTCCTTCTTCGGTAGCGGCTGCGGCTCGCCCTCGGGCGTCAGCCAGCCGCCGGTGAAACCCGCCCGCTCCAGTCCGGTGCGGATGTAGCCGTTCTTCTTCATCACCTTCCAGACGAACTCGTTGCGGTAGTTGGCGATCATGGTCAGGATCGGCCCCTGATCGATGGAGATGTAGTCGCTGGAGACCCAGCCGCGGTCGGGGACCATGCGTCCGGTCTTCAGCGGGATGTCGTAGTTGAAGCTGGGATTGAACGAATCCAGAAAGCCATACGAGGAATACAGGAAGTCGCCGTAGCGCTTGTGCATCTCCTCGGTGGCGGCGATGACGACCTCGGGCGCGAACACGATCGAGGAGATCGCCGCAGTCGGCGCAATGGTGCCGTCGTCGAAGTTCTCGCGCAGGCCGGCGCCGCGCGAGGAATAGTGGCGGAACTGACGCTGCTCGCCGCGGTATTCCTGGCTGGTGTTCTGCGGACCGTCGCTGGCGGTCAGGCCCCAGACATTCTCGCCGTAGTCCTTCCACTTCATCGGGTTGTCGATGGCGTAGTCGCGCTGGGCCAGGACGGCGCGGCGGCTGTTGAGGAAGTAATCGATACCGCGCTCGCGCATGTACTGGTCCTGGATGTCGCGGAAGTCGATCCAGACGTGGCTGTATTGATGGCCGAACAGCGGACCGAACGACAGGTATTCCTGCCCCTGGTAGACGCCCCAGTCGTTGTTGTAGGTGCGGGTCCACACCGTCCACGCATCGGGCTCGACGGCATGCGTGGGCGAACCGAGCGCGAGGATGTACAGCATCATCGCTTCGTTATAGCCCATCCAGTCGTGATTGATGAACCCGCTTTCCGGGAACCAACCCATTGAAATCAATGGCGATCGCTGTTGCAGCCAGCGCCAGTCCACCCGCCGATAAAGCGTGTCGGCGATCTGGCGAATCTCCTTCTCGCGGCTGTCGTTGCCGTCGTAATAGGACTGCGCGAACAGCACCCCCATCATCAGCAAGGCGGTATCCACGCTCGACAGCTCCACCCAGCTGTCGTAGCGGTTGCCCTGCTGCATGTCCAGGAAATGGTAGTAGAAGCCCTTGTAGCCGGCGCGACCGGTGCGTTGCGGGCCGGTCGGTGCGTCGCGGAAGAACTTCAGCGTGGTCAGGGTGCGATCGACCGCCTGGTTGCGGCTGATCCAGCCATTTTCGATGCCGATCGGATAAGCGGTCAGTGCAAAGCCCACCGAGGCAATGCTGGCAAACGGGCGGGACGGGAAGCGATCGGGGGTCAGTCCATTGACCTCGTTGGTGGTGTCCCAGAAGAACTGGAACGTCCGCCGTTCGATATCCGAAAACAGCGGCGGCAGCGGCGGCTTGACCGGCTTGGGCGGCAGCTGCGCTTCGATCAGGATGACTTTGACCGGCGCCTTCTTCTCGGCCACCTTGGGTTCCTCGGCCTGTTTGCACGACGCCAGCAGCAGTGCGCCGAGCAAGAGTGGAATCCGTACCCACCGCGACGTGTTGCCCCTATTCATCCGCCCCCCACTTGTGTAATCGATTACATCCCGCACGCAAACCTACCTCATCCCACCACGGAGAGCGACCGCCCCAGCACTGCGGGAGCGGTCGCCAGCCTCACCAGTTCAGGCCGAAGGCCAACCGGAACGTCCGCATCGGCGAGGCCAGCACGCCGGTTGGCGTTCCGAACGCGGTGTTCAAGTCGTCGAAGGTACCGGTCTCAGTGTTATAGCCGGCGTAGTTCACCCAATTGAACACGTTGATGATATCCGCCCGCACGTTGAACTTGACGCCTGCACCGGTATCCCATTCCTTGTTTGCCGCAATGCTGAACTCCTTGTAACCCAGCGTCGAATCCGGCTTGTATTGAATGATGTAGCACTGGTCGTTCCCCGCCACGCAGTTCTGTCCATAACGCGGCGTCTGGCTGGCCAGCGAGAGCTTGCCCGACAGCTTGACCTCGTACGGCAGCTCGTAGATGCCGGTGACCACCAGACGATTCTTTGGAATGCCACCGGCTTCGCGCCAGCCGTAGTCCTGGATGCGCTCGCGATCCAACGCATAGTGCTCGCCGAATTGCCGGTTCTCCTTCGCATCGGAGTAGGTATACGCCAGCGTCAGCCCCCACCCCGATTCCTCGTCGAAGGGCTTCTCGACCTGCAGCGCGAGCTGGTTGTTGCGCGTCTCTACTCCGTTGGTACCGAGCACGATGACGCTGTAGCCATCGGGTCCATCGGCCGGAGAACCCGAGGTCGTGCCTGGGGCGAAGAAGCTGCCGTCCGGCCGCCGGTTGCCGCGCACGAAGGCGAAACCGTCGTGGCTCTCGATCCTGCTCAGGGTGACGTCGGTGTACCAGTCCTGCCCCCATAGCGGGACCAGGTTGCGCATGCCGATGCTGTACTGGTCGGAGTACGGCGTCTTGATGTTGTTGTTGATCAGGTAAACCTCGCGACCGCCGCCGCCGGCGCTGCTGGCCGCCAGCGCATCCAGGCCAGCCTGGCTGGCATAGGCCGGATTCCAGGCCGTGCATGGGTCGCCCAGACAGGCCGGGTTGTTGGCGCTGGTGAAGTAATAGCTATAGGACTTGAACGAATTGTTGAGCTGTTCCAGCGCCAGGTAATCGAAGATGTTGCGATCGTAGGCGCGGCCAGCACCGCCGTAGATGACATGGGCCTGGTCGCCGAACAGGTCGTAGGACGCGCCCAGCCGCGGCTGCCAGGCATTCTTGAACGCCTTTCGGTTGTTGCCGGTGCTGATGTAGTCGTTGATGTTGTAGTTGGCGTTGCGCAGGTTGCTCCAGTTCTGCAGCGCGCCGGCAACCTCGGTCGGGGTGACGAAGTCCAGGAACGCCGGAGTCTCCTCGTAGTCGTAGCGCACGCCCAGGTTGAGCGTCCAGTGCTCGTTGACCTCCCAGTCGTCCTGTAGATAGATGCCGTACTGCTTGTTCTTGGACACCACCGAACCGCCTCCCTCCACCAACGGCGCACCGAAGCGCACCCGGTAAGGCGTATCGGTGTCGGTGAGCACGTTGTAGTAGTACTGGGGGTTGGCTGGATTGAACTGGGTGGAGTCCAGATCGATGCTCTTGAACTTCACGCCCATCTTGACGGTGTGCGCGCCATGCCATTCCAGGCTGTTCAAGGTCAGGTCGTCCTGGAATGCCCAGCCCTTCTGCCCCTTGCGCTGGAAACTGCCGCCAGCGCCGGCGGCCAGCACCGTGGTCTCGTTGCCGCGACCGGGCGCGTAGCTCAGCACGTAGCCGCTGCCGTTATTGATTGGCGCCTGGTTCCAGAACGCGCTCTCGTAGCTGAGATTGGCCTCGTTGAGGAAGTTGGCGCCGCTGTACTGCCAGCGCAGGTTGGCGCGCTTCTCTTCCTGGCTGTTGACGCTGCCGTGCTCGTAGGTCGAGGTCTGGCCGACATCGTTGAGCTCGTCTTCCTTGCGGTACTTGCCGGTCAGCTCGAACAGGTTGTTGTCGCCGAGGGTCCAATCGATCTTGCCGAAGTACAGGTCTTCCTTGAACGGGGTGCTATAGGTCGCCACCAGCGGCTGCAGCTGCGCCGGCAATTGGTCGACGCGGTCCGAATAGATCGAACCGGGGATCACCACGTTGGGCGTGCTGTATTCCTTGGCCTCGTAGGCGATGAAGAAATGCGCCTTGTCCTTGAGGATGGGGCCGCTGAAGGTCGCGCCGTACTGGGTCTCCTCGAAGTCGTCGCGGACACCGGCCTTTTTTTCCAGCGGGCTCTCTTCGCGCCAGCCGTCATTGCTGGTATCCCAGAAGAAGCTGCCATGGAAGTCGTTGGTACCGGACTTGGACGAGGCGACGATCGCCGCGCCGGTCACCTGGTCGAACTCGGCCTTGTAGTTGGAGGTGATGACCTTGTATTCGCCGATGGCCGATTGCGGGAAGGGGTTGCCGCGGCTGGAGTCCTGGCCGCTGACACCGCCGGTGAGCACATAGTTCTTCTGGCTCACGCCATCGATGTAGACGTTGGTACCGTCGGCCGAGGTCGCGCCCGAGCGCACCTTGGTGGTGCCGTTGGCATCGCGGGTGAACTGCACGTTCGGCACGGTGTCGGCCAGCTCGAGGAAGTTGCGCGTGACCCGCGGCAGGTTCTCGATCTGCACATTGGAGATGTAGGTGGCGTTCTCGGAGGTGCGCGTCTCCACCAGCACCGGCGGCGCCTTGACCTGCACGGCATCGAGGGTGGTAGCGTTACCTGCATCGCCCGAGGCGGCCACGCCGCCGACGCCGATGTTCAAGGTTGCGGTCTGCCCGACCTGCACGGTGACGTTCTGCGAGTTGGTCTGGCCATTGGCGGTGACATCCAGACGGTACTGGCCCGGCGGCAGGCCGCCGACCGAGTAGCTGCCATTGCTGACCTGCACGCTACGGGTCAGTCCGGTGGCCAGGTTGGTGGCAGTGACCTGGGCCTGCGTGGCCGGTGCCGAATCGACCGTGACCTGGCCGCGAATGGTGGCGGCAGTGCTCTGCGCGAAGCTGGGTACCGCGCCCAGCAGCAGGCAACTGGCCAGCGCGCAGCTCAGCAGCGTGCGCGATGGACGGGAATGGGGATGGTGATGGCGCATTGGTCCCTCCAGGGATCGGTACAGACTTGTTGTTGTGGACACGGCAGTCGTGCTGGAACGAACGCTGCAAACGCAGCGGGTGCGGACAGGACGTCCGCAAAGTCGGAGCAATCAGGAATCGGGGCCGCGGGCGGCGCAGGACTCGCGCACCACCAGTTCCGGGGTGAGCAGCTGGCGCAGCTCGCCGTCCTGCCCTGGCTGATCGATCAGCCGCAGCAGGCGAGCCATGGCCTGTTCGCCCAGGCGGGCGATGCTGACCCGCATGGTGGTCAGGGCCGGATGGACGAAACGGGCCAGCGGGATATCGTCGAAACCGGCCAGCGCGATCTGTCCAGGAACGGCAATGCCGGCCTGCGCGAACGCATACAGGCAGCCCAATGCCGTCATATCGTTGGCGGCGAAGACCGCATCCGGCAACGCATCGGCCGTCAGCATCGCCACGCCGGCACGGTGCCCGGAGGCCTCGTCGAAATCGCCAGCGAACTCGCTGGCCTGCGCCGCATGGCCGAACGCTGCCATGGCGTCGCGGAAGCCGCGCAGACGCTCGCGGGCATCGAAGTTCAACCGCGGCCCGCCGATGAAAGCGATGCGTCGATGGCCCAGCGACAACAGGTGTTCGGTCATCGCCATCGCCCCGGCGTGATCGTCGATGCTCAGCACCGGGTAGGCGCTGCCGGGGACATGCGTATTGACCAATACCGTCGGCAAGGCCTGCGGCAGGTTGTCGGTCAGGAAGCCGGGCTGCTCGGCATAAGGCGACAGCGCCAGCAAGCCATCCACCCGCCCCCGCATCGCGCGCAACGCACGCCCCTGCACTTCCGGGTCGCCGTGGTAGCTGGAGACCAGCAGATGCTGGCCGGCGGTGCGGGCGGCGCCATCGATGCCGCGAATCAGTTCGGAAAAAAACTCGCCATAGAGATCCGGCAGGACCACGCCCAGGGTCTGGGTACGCCGACTGCTGAGACTGCGAGCGGCGGCATGCGGGCTGTAGCGCAGCCGCTTGGCGACATCCAGGACCTGTTGTCGCACCGGCTCGGCCACATTGTCGTGCCCATTCAACGCGCGCGAGACGGTCGCGACGGAGACCCGCGCTTCGCGAGCGACATCTTTGATGGTGACCGTACCCTTGGTCATGCGTGTCGCCCTCCGCGACCACGTCCCAAAAACTGGCGCGGACTGTAAGCGTTTTCATAGAGGGGCGTAAACCCCTTTGGCACATCGCGTGAAAACGCTTACATATCAATCACCTAAGAGTGAGTGAGGCGTGAAGAAACGTGCTGCGTCGCAACAATAAGCGCTGACATGCGTCGATAAACGAAGCACGACGAGGTCACACTCACTAGCCTGCGTTGCTGTACCGCGAGTACGGGACAGCCGAGGACAGGATCGGGACAAAACCGGATCAGCAACGCGTCGCCGCCACCCGCCAGCGCCGCTGGGTGGGCCTGTGGCCCCGGCTTCCGGTGCCGAGGCGTTGCGGCAATGGCACGTTCGCGGCGACCGCAAGACGCCATGGGGCGTGTCCGAGTGACGCGCGCCCGCGCCAGCCGCCCTGGAGCCGGCGCTCAGCCTACGCCCTGCCCGTCCTCCCCAGGCGCAAAGGCCTGGATCGATAGCGCGTGGATATCGGTTTGCATCATGTCGCCGACCGCGGCATAGACCGCACGGTGACGCGCCAGCAGCGCCTTGCCGGCAAAGGCCGTACTGACGATGCGGACGTTGTAGTGGCCGCGGCCATCACGGGCACCGGCATGGCCGGCATGGCGATGGCTATCGTCGACGACCTCCAGCGCGCTGGGTGCCAGCGCCGCCTGCAAGGCGTCGCGGATCCGCTCGACCCGGCTCACGGCAGCACCCTGCGGAACGGCCGCACATCGGTACGTAGATAAACTCCGGCGTCGACATAGGGATCGGCATCGGCCCACGCGCGCGCCTGCTCCAGGCTGGCGAACTCGGCAATCACCACGCTACCGCTGTACCCGGCCGGTCCTGGGTCTTCGGCATCGATGGCCGGACAGGGGCCTGCCACCAGCAGCCGGCCGGCGGCCGCCAGTTCCTGCAGGCGTTGCAAATGCGCAGGCCGCGCCTGTTGCCGCGCGGCCAGCGCATCGGCCCGGTCATGGCCTTCAATCACGTACCACACGCCTCACCTCACCCACACTGACTGCACAGACCAGGAGTGTAGCCGGGTCAGCGCTGGACACCGCCCCCGCCCACGCATTACCCTTGGCGCTACTGCACACGCAACCGGATGCAGCGGCCCGTCGGCCCAGGCTCCATGCCTCTCTCGACGACCGCATCGCTGCCCACCACCGGCCCGCGTAGACGACCTCCTCGCTGTTCCGTCGCCGCATGCCACGCGGCGCACGTTGTATGTGGATATGTGGAAGCGCGCCGGCACGGGTGCGCCAGTGATCGCAATAACTTCAAGGCAAAGCCCTGCAGGCGCGGCTTCGACCGCGGCCGGCGACCGCAAGACCGATGTCGACCTGATGAATTCCGAACGCGCGCACGTCGCGACTCCGCCAGCCACGAGCGCGCCGCCACAGCAGCAGGAAATGCCGCTGGCGGTGGTGCACGGGCAACCGGTCCTGCAGATCCCGCAGGATCTGTATATCCCGCCGGATGCGCTGGAAGTCATTCTTGATGCGTTCGAAGGTCCGTTGGACCTGCTGCTCTATCTGATCCGCAGGCAGAATCTGGATATTCTGGACATCCCCGTCGCCGAGATCACCCGGCAGTACGTGGACTACATCAACGTGATGCAGGAATTGCGCTTCGAGCTGGCCGCCGAATATCTGGTGATGGCCGCGATCCTGGCCGAGATCAAGTCGCGCATGCTGTTGCCGCGGCCACCCAGCCAGGACGGCGAGGAAGACGATCCGCGCGCCGAACTGGTGCGCCGTCTGCAGGAGTACGAGCGCTTCAAGCAGGCTGCCGAGGATCTGGACGCCCTGCCCCGTCAGGGCCGCGACACCACCCCCGTGCAGGCGCATCTGCCCGAGCGCGCCGCGATCAAGCTGCCGCCGCCGGTGGAGATGAAGGAAATGCTGCTGGCGCTGTACGACGTGCTCAAGCGCGCCGAGCTGTTCAGCGGCCACGCGATCAAGCGCGAGGCGCTGAGTGTGCGCCAGCGCATGGGCGACGTGCTGAGCCGGCTGGACGACGGCAAGTTTTACCGCTTCGAGTCGCTGTTCACCGCCGAGGAAGGCAAGCTGGGCGTGCTGGTGACCTTCCTGGCGCTGCTGGAGCTGGCCAAGGAACAACTGCTCGACATCGTGCAGGAGGCACCGCTCGCGCCGATCTATGTCAAATCGCTGGCCTTGGGCAACACCAACGCGCCCTTGCAGTTCTCCAGCGAATTCGACGACAGCGATACCGCCAACGCCACCACCTGAAGCCGATCACCGAATGGATCAAGCGCTGATCACCCGCATCATCGAAGCTGCCCTGCTGGCCAGCAACCAGCCCTTGCCGCTGACTCAGCTGCAGGGCTTGTTCCCGGAAGAGGAACCGGCCCCGCCCGGCAGCATCGAACGCGCCCTGGACCTGCTGCGCGAAGGCTGCGCCGAGCGCGGCGTGGAGCTGGTCGAAGTGGCCTCCGGCTTCCGCTTCCAGGTCAAGGCCGACGTGCATGGCTGGGTGGCGCGGCTGTGGACCGAACGCAAGACCAAGTACACCCGCGCAACCCTGGAGACGCTGGCGTTGATCGCTTATCGCCAGCCGATCACCCGCGGCGAGATCGAACAGGTCCGCGGGGTGGCGGTCAGCAGCAACATCATCCAGGCGCTGGAAGAGCGCGAATGGATCCGGGTGGTCGGACACCGCGACGTGCCCGGCAAACCGGCGCTGTTCGGCACCACCAAGGGGTTCCTGGACTACTTTGGGCTCAAGCGGCTCGACGAGCTGCCGCCATTGTCAGAGTTGAAGGACATCGCCGAACTGGAACCGCAGTTGCCGCTGGATCGCGACGGCCAGCCGGCGGGCGCGCTGGCAGCCGGCGCTGCTCTGCCGGACGCCGGCGACGCCGCAGCGGCCGAGGCTGGCGCGGAGGCCGCCGCGGCGCCGCAGGCACCGGCAGTTGCCGACGCCGATGCAGCGCCAGCGCCAGAGATTGCTGCGACGGACGAAGCAGCCGACACACGCACCACCGAAACACGCCCCGAGTCGCCAGGCTTGGACGCGCACGCAACAACGCAGGACCCGGTCGCCGCGCTTGAACAGGCGGCGACGGCGCAGCACCCAGACCACGCCCGCGAGGGCGACCCCGACACCGCGCCGGGTACGCGCGCGGATGCAGTGAACGAAGACGAAGACAACGCCGTCGCGACGACGACCGTGGCTGTTGACGAAGCCGATTCCGACCCAGAGGCCGATCCGCAACGCGGCGGCCGGAGCCAGACACATGAGTGACACCCCCCGCAAGCTGTCGTTGAACAAGCTCTCCCTCAAGCGCGACAGCGCGCCCGAAGCGCCGAAGCTGGAAGAGCGCCTGCACAAGGTTCTGGCCCAGGCCGGCCTGGGTTCGCGCCGCGCGCTGGAGCAACGCATCGCCGATGGCCTGATCAAGGTCAATGGCGCCGTCGCGCAGACCGGCATGTCGGTGCGCAGCGGCGACAAGATCGAACTGGACGGGCGCAGCTTCGTGGCCAGCGCACTGACCGAACCGGCGCGCGTGCTGCTCTACAACAAGCCCGAGGGCGAAGTGACCACGCGCGAGGATCCGGAAGGCCGGCCGACCGTCTTCGAGTCGCTGCCGGTCCTGAAGGGCTCGCGCTGGATCGCCATCGGCCGCCTGGACATCAACACCACCGGCCTGCTGCTGCTCACCACCGACGGCGAACTGGCCAACGCGATGATGCACCCCTCCTACGAGGTGGAACGCGAGTACGTGGTGCGCGTGCGCGCACCCGAGGGCGAGGAAAAAGTGCCCGACAGCATGATCGAGCGGCTCTCGCGCGGTGTGTTGCTGGAAGACGGTGGCGCCAAGTTCGATGAGATCGAGCGCATCGGCGGCACCGACTCGCACGACTGGTTCCGGGTGGTGGTCAAGGAAGGCCGCAATCGCGAAGTGCGCCGGCTGTGGGAATCGCAGGGCTGCCAGGTCAGTCGCCTCAAGCGCACCCGCTACGGCAAGGTCGCGCTGCCGCGCGAGCTGCTGCGCGGCCACTCGGTCGAACTGGCGCAGGACAAGGTCGAGGCCTTGCGCAGCGAACTGAAGCTGGAAGAAGGCGCCCCCTCGGCGCTGACGCTGCAGCCGGTGATCGGCCAGCGCCGCGCCGCCAAGTCCACCGTCCATGTGGCTCGCGATGGCGGCCGTAGCAATGCCTACGTCAATGGCCAGACCTCTGGTGCCGACGAAGGCCGCGAACTGCGCCGTTTCGACAACCCACGCGAAGAGCGTGGCCGCGGTCGCGGCGGCAAGGGCGGCGGCTTCAAGGGCGGCTTGACGGTCAGCGGCGAAGCGGCCGCCAAGCAGTCGCAGCAGCGTCCCTTCAAGCAGCGTGGCCCGGCCAAGGGCGATCGCTCGCTGCCGGAAGGCAATCCGGCCGCCTTCCGGAGCTGGTATGTGCCCGATGGCGTGACCACCGGCCCGAGCAACCACCGCAATGCTGGTCCCAGCGGGCAGGCACGTCCCTATGGCAAGAAGGGACCGGGTGCTGGCGGCGGCGCACGCACCGGTGGTCAGGGTCAGGGTCAGCCACGCGGAGCCGGTGGTGGCCAGCCAGGCCAGCGCAAGCATCCCTACGGCCATCCGGGCAATGCGCCGGTATTCCCGTCCGACCATGCCACCCCGGGCTTCAGCCCGTACGGTGCGGCACGCCCGGCTGGTGCCCGGCCCGCCGGCGGTCGTCCCGGTGCCAATCGCGGCCCTGGCGGCGGCAACCGTGGCCCCGGTGCGGGCGGCCGTCCGCCCGGTGGCGGCAACCGTCGCCCGCCTGGCGGCAACCGCGGTCGTTGAGTTCGCACACCGCATAAACAACGACGGCCCTGCGAGGGGCCGTCGTTGTTTGTGGCCGTCGCCGTAGGCGTCAGCCGGCCCACTGCTGCCACAGCGCCTTGGGCGCGTCGCCGAACAGCGCGCCGTTGTCGCGTTGCTTCGGTGGACCCGCGCTTCGCGGACGGATTCGCCATTCGGGAAGGCGACGTTGCGCCGTACCTCGTCGGCCTTGAGTGCTGCGCGCGGCCGGGCTTTGTCGGCGTCTTCGCCGCTGGCGACGCTGTCCGACGACGGCAGGCGGTCGCAACCTTGCGGCGATGATGAGGACTGCAAGCGCCATGTTGCGGAGCGAACGGGCGCGGCCTACGAGGCCGCATCGATGGCCTTACGCAGCATTCTGACAACACTGTCAGCGAGACGTCAGCGTGGGGTCGCCCTGCGGCGACTACGGTGACCGCCTGTTCCCGCTGCCGGTGCCGCCCGTGACCGCCCTGCCCCTACCGCCGGTTTCCCGCCGCCTGAGGCCGTTCGCGGCGCTGTTGAGTGTGCTGCTGCTCGGCGGCTGCATGGTCGGCCCGGACTACGTGCGTCCGGCGCCGCCGGCCGGCGCACAGCAGCCGTTCGCCGAAGCCGACAACGGCTGGACGCCCGCCGCACCGGCGGCGGCCGATCCGGCGGCGGCGTGGTGGACCCGCTACGGCGACCCGCAGCTGGATGCCCTGGTCGCGCAGGCCGACCGTGCCAACCAGACACTGCTCCAGGCCGAGGCACGCTATCGGCAGGCGCAAGCGCTGGTCGGCAGCGCGCGTGCGGCCGAGATGCCGGCGCTGGGCGTGCAGGCCGCGACCACGCGCGCGCGCAACGTCGCGCTCAAACCGGGCGCGCGCGACGCCGATACGCTGGAGCTGAGCGCCAGCTGGGAGCCGGACTTCTGGGGCCGGATACGACGCAGCGTCGAACAGGCCGGCGACAGCGCACAGGCCAGCGCCGCCGATCTGGCGCAGGCACGGCTGTCGCTGCAGGCCGCAGTCGTGGCCGATTACCTGCAACTGCGTTTCGATGACCAGATCCTGGCGCTCTACCAGCGCACCCTGACCGGCTATCGCGACGCGCTGCGGCTGACCCAGGCGCGCGTGCGCGCCGGGGTTGCCAGCACCGCCGATGTGGCCGCCGCCGAAGCCACCCTGCACAGCACCGAAGCCGCATCGACCGATCTGGCGCTGTCGCGTCGGCAGTTGGACCATGCGCTGGCCGTGCTGCTTGGCCGTACCCCGGCCGAATTCTCGCTGGCGGCCAGCGACGCACCATTACCGGCGCTGCCCCCGGCCCCGGAAGCACTGCCCTCGGTGCTGCTGCAACGGCGCCCGGATATCGCCGGCGCCGAGCGGCGCATGGCCGCGGCCAACGCCGGCATCGGCGTGGCGGTGGCAGCGTGGTTCCCGACCCTGTCGCTGAGCGCCAGCGGTGGCTACGACAGCGCGGGACTGGCCTCGTTGCTGAGCGTGCCGAACCGGGTCTGGGCGGTGGGCGCGGCACTGGCCGGCACGCTGTTCGATGGCGGCGCCCGCCACGCGCAACGTGCGCA
>NZ_NSET01000046.1 GCF_009192945.1 Xanthomonas maliensis
GGGTCCCGAGTCCCGGCCCCATCGATGATCGAGCACGAGCGCGGCTTCGTCCTGCACGTGCGTGCCTGGCGCGAGACCAGCCTGTTGGTGGAAGTGCTCAGCGAGCAGTACGGGCGTCTAGGGCTGTTGGCGCGCGGCGTGCAGGGGCCGCGCCGGCAGACCTTGCGGGCGGCGTTGCAACCGTTGCAGTTGATCCAGTTCAGCGCCGCACAGCGCGGTGAGCTGGCGCAGTTGCGCCAGGCCGACGCCATGGATACCGCGCCGCGGCTCAGCGGCGAGGCGATGCTGGCCGGGTTCTATATCAACGAATTGCTGCTACGGCTGGCACCGCGGCACGTTCCGGTGCCCGAGCTGTTCGCCTGCTATGCCCAGGCACGGGAGCGGTTGGGGTCGTCGCAGTCGCTGGCCTGGAACCTGCGCCGGTTCGAGCGCGATGTACTCGAAGGCCTGGGCGTCGGGTTCGATTTTCAGGCGGCCGCCGATGGCCAGCCGATCGATCCGGCGGCGCGCTACCGGCTCGATCCGCAGGAGGGGCCGCAACGCGTGCACAGCGAGCGGATGGCGCAGGACCGCCGTGAAACGGTCACTGGCGCGGCACTGTTGGCGCTAGGGCAGGACCGACTCCCACTTGCCGAGGACCTGCCCGGCCTACGCCGCAGCATGCGTGCGGTGCTGCTGCACCATCTGGGCGGACGCGGACTCAAGTCCTGGGAAATGCTGGAAGACCTGTCCCGCCGCGTCGCCGGCGCGCCCCTGGCGGGGGGAGATCGACAGGACTGAGCAGCGGCGTTCAGGCGGCTGGCGGGAGCGTGGGCGGAGGTGCCGGTCGCGAGCGGCGCCGTGCACTGCCGAGACGGCGTCAGGGCGGAGAATGGCGCCAGCGTGGTGTATGCGCCTCGGCGCTTGCTCAGACAGGGCTGTCCGGCCGCTGGCGCCCGCTGCTGCACGCTGCTCAGTGCAGCAGGGCAGCGACGGCGGCGTGGAACTGGGTTTGTGCGGTGGTGGATTGCGGGTCGCCGCGCAACAGCCTGACGGCGCCGGCCAGGCGGGCGGCACCCACGAAGCCGCAACTGGCTTGCAACCGATGCAGATGCGCGCGCAAGGCGTGCTCGTCGCTGACCAGCAATGCCGAGTCGACTGCATCGCGGGTGCCAGGCAGTTCGGCCAGGAACAGTTCGCGCAGGGCGCGCAAATGGTCCTGCTGGCCATTGAGCGCACTCAGCGCCGCCGCTTCATCCCAATCGCTGGCGGCGATGTCGACCACGCCTACCGGCGTGATGCTATAGCGGCCGCGCGCCAGGCCCCGCCGTACCGCCTGCAGCAGACGTTCCGAACTGAGCGGTTTGACCAGCATTTCCAGGAAGCCATCCGCTTGCAGGCTGATCTGCATGCCGGCGGTGCCGTCGGCGGTATGTGCCAGTGCCGGCACATCTGGATGCAGCAGGCGCAGAGCCCGCAGCAGGCCACTTCCGGTTCCGTCGGGCAGGTTGACGTCGATCAACCACAAATCGTGGCGGCGGCTGCGGGCGCGATCCAGCGCTGAAGACAGCGAATCGGCGCAATCCACCTGCGCTGGCAGAGCCTCAAGGGCCGCCTGCAGAAAGCCTCGGCTGGTGGGATCGTCCTCCACCAGCAGCAGCCGAGGGTGGGGGTCCTGACGTGTCGCCATGTTCATGCTGCCTCCTTGTCAGCGTGCCGACCCGGGACCCAGGCTGGCTGCGGAGGAGTGTGCCTGCGTTTGTGCAAGCCGACAATTGTCCTGGGACAGGAGGCGGCCGCCAGGCATCGCATCTGCGACAATACGCACCCTTTTTTGCACGCAGCTGCCGCCACGTGGCCAGATCCAGAAATCGCTTCGACCGCACGCCTTTCCAAACCGCCATCACCGATCTGAGCCACGACGGCCGCGGCGTGGCGCGCCGCGAGGGCGAGGGCGGCAAGGTGACCTTCATCAGCGGCGCGTTGCCTGGCGAGCACGTGTTGGCCGAGCCAACCGCGCGCAGCCGTCATTTCGACGAAGCCAGGACGGTAGAGGTGTTGCAGGCCTCGCCGCAACGGGTCGTTCCGCGTTGCCCCCACTTCGGCGTCTGCGCCGGCTGCGTGCTGCAGCACCTGGACGAGGACCAGCAGATCGTCGCCAAGCAGCGCGTGCTGATGGAGAACCTGGAGCGTATCGGCCATGTGACCCCGCAGTCGGTACTGCCGGCGCTGGTCGGCGATAACTGGGGATACCGGCGCAAGGGGCGGTTCTCGGTCCGACGGGTGGAGAAGAAGGACAAGACGCTGGTGGGCTTTCGCGAGCTCGATCCGCGTTTCGTCGCCGACCTGTCGGTCTGCCATACGGTCATTCCGCAGATCGGCGAGAAGATCACGGCGCTGGCCGCGCTGGTGGAGGGCCTGGACGGCAAACGTGATATTCCGCAGATCGAGTTCATCGCCGGCGACGACACCGTGGCGCTGACCGTGCGGCACCTGCAGCCGTTGAGCGAGGCTGACCGCGCTGCGCTCACCGCGTTCGCTCAAACCAACGGGTTTGCGATCTTCCTGCAGCCCGGTGGCGTAGACAGCGTGCACCCGCTCTGGCCGCAGCAGGTGCCGTTGTCGTTCCGGTTGCCGCAATGGGATCTCGAGCTGGCCTTCCGGCCGCTGGATTTCATCCAGGTCAACGCCACCCTCAACCAGAAGATGATCGCCCACGCGCTGGCCTTGCTGGATGCGCAGCCGGATGACCGCGTGCTGGATCTGTTCTGCGGGCTGGGCAATTTCACCCTGCCACTGGCGCGCAGCGTGCGCGAAGTGGTCGGCGTCGAGGGCGATGCCGGGCTGGTGGCGCGTGCGCGCGAGAACGCGCAGCGCAATGGCTTGGCCAATGCGCAGTTCCATGCGGCCGACCTGACCCAGGACCAGCGCAATGCACCGTGGATGCGCCAGGGTTTCGACAAGCTGTTGCTGGACCCACCGCGCTCCGGCGCCATCGACGTGTTGCGGCAGCTGCCGTTGAAGTCGTTCGCGCGCATCGTCTATGTCAGCTGCCATCCGGGCTCGCTGGCGCGTGATGCCGGCTATCTGGTCAACGAGCAGGGTTTTGCCTTGACCGCTGCCGGTGCCATGGACATGTTCCCGCATACCGCGCATGTGGAAAGCATTGCGGTGTTCGAACGACGTTGATCGCGGGTGGCCGCGTCGTCGCTCACGCAGGCAGCGCGATTGGTCATCCTCATCGCCAGACACATACCTACTCCGGATCCGATCGCATGCCGCTAGAAATCGAACGTAAATTCCTCGTCGTCGGCGACGGCTGGCGCCAGGCCGCGCACGCGGTCATCCCGATGGCACAGGGCTATATCAACGATCAGGCGGCGATGGACAGCGGTGCGCAGAAGGCGTCGGTGCGCGTCCGTCTGCAGGGCGACAGCGCCTTCCTCAACCTCAAGTCGCGCGAGCTCGGCCATACCCGCCAGGAGTTCGACTATCCCATCCCCGTCGACGATGCCCGCGCGCTGCTGGCGCTGTGCGTGGGCGGGATGATCGACAAGCGCCGGCATCTGGTGACGCACCAGGGCCATCTCTGGGAAGTGGATGAATTCCTCGGCGATAACGCCGGCCTGGTGGTGGCCGAGATCGAATTGGGCAGCGCCAACGAGGACTTCGCCAGGCCGGAATGGATTGGCAAGGAAGTCACCGACGATCTGCGCTACTACAACCTGGCATTGGCCTCGCATCCGTTCAATCGCTGGTAGCGGCAGCCAGCGCGGGCTGCGCTGCGGCTTCGCGCCGAAGCGATCGCGGTAGCGAACCGACGACGCGGTGCGGGCGAGCCGGTCGCGCAGGCGCCTGCAGCTGCACCCGCCGTCGTTCATGCGTCAGCGACGCCGCATGCTGGCCTGCATCGCGTCGAGCGAACGATCCATCGGTGGGGCGTGCGAATGGTGCCCCGCTCGCGACACAGCGTGCCACGCGCCACACGTCAGCCAGGCCACGCAGCGCGTAAGCTCGTCTTCCCTCCCGCTGGCAGCGTCGCCGATGCGTATCGATCTATGGTCCGATCTTGCCTGTCCCTGGTGCTGGATCGGTAAACACCGGCTGGCGCAGGCAATCGCCCTGTTGGGTGCACAGGCGCCTGCGCTGGAGATCCACTATCACCCGTTTCAGTTGGAGCCAGACGCCGGCCTGGAGCCGGTGCCGCTGCGCGAAGCGCTGGCGCGCAAGTTCGGTGGCGCCGAGCGGGTCGGAACGATGCTGGCCCAGACCCAGGCCACCGCGCGTGCCGAGGGCCTGCCGTTCGATTTCGATCGCGGACAGGTCCACGTCAATACCCGGCGCGCGCATCGGCTGCTGTGGTTGGCCGCGCGGGAGGGCGACGTCGAGGCGGTGGCCGAGGCGCTGTTCCATGCCCATTTCGCAGAGGGTCGCAATCTGGCTGCGCTCGACACCTTGATCGCGGCCGGTGCCGCCGGTGGTGTGGACCAGGCCCGCGTGCGCGCACTGTTCGATGGCCAGGACGGTATCTCCGAGGTCGAGGCCGAGCTGGCCCAGGCCGCGGCGCTGGGCATCCAGGCCGTTCCCAGTTTCGTCATCGATGGCCGTCACCTGGTGCAGGGCGCGCAGCCGCCCGAAGCGCTGGCGCGGGCACTGTTGCAACTCTCGCAGGCCAGTGCTGGTACTGACGCGGCCGCCTGTGGACCGGATGCCTGCGCCCACTAGCGGCGGCCGCGGCCGCTTGGCAGGCCGCGAGCGATGCCGGCCAGTGCGATGGCAAGCCCTGACGATGCAAATGCAAGGGCTCTCTGGGCACTGAAGGCCGTCGCGCTGGTGGGCGCCGGCGTGGTGTCTGCGGTCGCTGCGCAGCCCTTCGCTGAATGGGCAATCTGACGCTGCTGCGCGCATCTGCGACAATGCCGCGCTGCGCCAGTCCGGCGCCTGGCCCGGGAGTGTGCCCACAATGCTATTGATCGGCGTCGCCGGTACCGAACTCAGCGCGCAGGAGCGCGATTGGCTGCAGCACGATGCAGTGGCCGGGGTGGTGCTGTTCAAGCGCAATTTCGCTTCGCGCGCGCAGGTTGCCGAGCTGTCGGCGGCGATCCGCGCCGCTGCGCCGCGGCCGCAACTGATCTGCGTCGACCAGGAAGGCGGTCGCGTGCAGCGTTTCCGCGAGGGCTACAGCGCGTTGGCGCCGTTGCAGAGCTTCGGTGAGCGCTACGCGCAGGATCCGGACGGCGCGCTGGAACTGGCACGCGACCATGCGCGCCTGATGGCCAGTGAGGTGCGCGCCAGCGGCGTGGACCTGAGCTTTGCGCCGGTGGTCGACCTGGCCCGCGGCAATCGCGCCATCGGCGATCGCGCCTTCAGCGACGATCCGCAGGTGGTGGCGACCTTCACCCGCGCCTATGTGCAGGCGCTGCACTCCGCCGGCATGGCCGCCACGCTCAAGCATTTCCCCGGCCACGGTACCGTGCTGGAGGACACCCATGTCGACAAAGCCACCGATCCGCGACCGCTGGACGTCTTGCAGGCCGAGGACCTGGTGCCGTTCGTGGCCGGGATCGAGGCCGGGGCCGATGCGGTGATGATGGCGCACGTGGTCTACCCGCAGGTGGCGCCGGAACCGGCAGGCTATTCGCCGCGCTGGATCACCGACATCCTGCGCGGCCAGATGGGCTTTCGCGGCGTGGTGTTTTCCGACGACATCGGCATGGCCGCCTCGTTCACTGCCGGCGGCGTGACCGCACGGGTGCATGCGCACCTGGATGCCGGCTGCGACGTCGTCCTGGTCTGCCACCCCGAATTGGTCGCCGAATCGCTGCAGGCCGTGGCTGGTCGCAGTCTCAATACCGCAGCACTCATCGGCCTGATCGGCCGCGGCGCGTTGGGCTGGGATGGCCTGCTCGCCGGTGGTCCGGATGCCGCTCCCCACTCCCACGTCTCCGCCTCTCTCGGAAGAACTGCCTGATGTCCACGCTTACCATTCCGCAGGCCCTGGCCCAAGCCGACCTGCTGGTCGATCGCCCGGCCATCGATGCCGCCATCGCCACCATCGCCGAATCCATCGCCCGCGACTATGCCGGCGAGGTGCCGGTGTATCTCACCATCATGCACGGTGCGCTGCCGTTCTCTGGCCAGCTGGCGCTGGCGCTGGGCGAACGTGGTCAGGATCTGCAGTTCGATTACCTGCATGCCACGCGCTACCGCGGACAGACCAGTGGCGGCGAGTTGGTGTGGAAGCACCGTCCGGCGACGGCGTTGTTCGGGCGCCGGGTGATCCTGGTCGACGACATCCTCGATGAAGGCTATACGCTGCAGGCCGTGCGCCAGTGGTGCCTGGAGCAGGGCGCCACCGATGTGCGCGTGGCGGTGTTGACGGTCAAGCGTCACGATCGTTGCGTGCCGGGCGTGAGCGCGGACTATGTCGGCGTGGAAGTGCCCGATCGCTATGTGTTCGGCTTCGGCATGGATGTCGGCGAGCAATTGCGCGGTATCCCGGCGATCTACGCGATGAAGCAATGACGCCAACGCGGCGTTCCGTTGCGCGTGCGTTCGTTGCGCATGCGCGTCGATCCGATTTTCGTTGCAGAGGTTGAGCGTGTCCCCCACTTCCATCGCATTGGCCGTCATCGGCGGCACCGGCGTCTACAAGCTTGCGCAGTTGCAGGATGTGCAGAGTCATGAGGTGCACACGCCCTACGGCGCGCCCTCCGGTCCGATCCGCGTCGGCACGCTGTTGGGCCAGCGCGTGGCCTTCCTGGCGCGGCATGGCGAGGGCCACTCGCTGCCGCCGCACAAGGTCAATTACCGCGCAAATGTCGCTGCATTGCAGCAAATCGGCGCCACCCGCGTGCTGGCACTCAATACGGTTGGTGGCATCACCGAACGGTTCGGGCCGCGCGTGCTCGCCTGTCCGGATCAGTTGATCGATTACACCTGGGGCCGCGTTTCCACCTTCTGCGAAGAACCGGACAGCGAGGTGCAGCATGTGGATTTCGGCCACCCCTACATGCCAATGTTCCGCAGCAAGATCATTGCCGCGGCCAAGGTGACGGGCGTCACGCTGGTCGACGCCGGATGCTACGGTGCAACACAAGGGCCGCGGTTGGAAACGATTGCAGAGATCGCCCGCATGCGCCGCGATGGCTGCGACCTGGTCGGCATGACCGGCATGCCCGAGGCCGCGCTGGCGCGCGAAAAAGGCCTGGAGTACGCCTGTTTGGCGATTGTGGCCAACTGGGCGGCAGGCTGCGGCGACGCCCAGGAAATCACCATGGCCGAGGTCCTGGCCAACGTCGATGCCGCCTCGGCGGGGCTGCCGGAACTGGTCGGGGAACTTGCACGCGGGTGATTGTCATCGGGGCATAAGCTTTGCATACTCGGCGCGTACGCCAGCCGTACACCACCCATTAATTTTGCAAAGGTCTCGCATCACCATGCCGAACGGTACCGTCAAGTGGTTCAACGACGCCAAAGGATTTGGCTTCATCTCACCGGAGGACGGCAGCGCCGATGTCTTCGCGCACTTCTCCGCGATCAATGCCAAGGGCTTCCGCAGCCTGCAGGAAGGCCAGCGCGTCAGTTATGACGTGACCCAGGGCCCCAAGGGTGCTCAGGCTTCGAACATTACGCCGGTTGAGTGAACACGCGACTGCGCGATTGAAAAACCCCGCTTCGGCGGGGTTTTTTTTGCCACCGGCAGCGATCTGATCCATTGCCAGTGAGCTAGGGCGTGTTATGCACTTTGAGATGAGAGGCGTTGGTCGTCAGCGGTGCGGAGCGGGTGCTGCGTGGCGCCGGCTTGGCTGGCCGCCAAGGCAAGCTGCGCGACGCACGCTCCGTGCCGCTGACGGCCAGCCCTCCGGGAAGCGTCCTGTGGCGCGCCGATACCGCGTTGCGCGCTCTGCCCAGGCGGCTAGCCTGGGCTGCAGCGCACGCCTTGTCTCGACGCGCCACAGCACGCTTCGCACTCATCTCAACATACATAACACGCTCTAGGACAGGGAAGATGCAACAGGCATTGCGCATTGCAGTGGTGGGGTATGGAACCGCCGGGCAGGCATTGGCCGTCTTGCTGGGCGCCGATGGGCATCGGCTGGACGTCTTCGAGCGCGCAACCACGCCGGGACCGGTTGGTGCGGGTTTTTTGCTGCAGCCGAGCGGCTTGCAAGTCTTGTGGGCGATGGGCTTGTTGCCGCAGGTGCTGGCGCACGGCGCACCGGTGCGCCGCTTGTATGGCGAGACGCCGTGCGGAAGGGCGGTGATGGACATGCAGTATCGCGACCTGGATCGGCGCCTAGTGGGCGTTGGCATGCAGCGCGGTGCGTTGTTCGCGCTGCTGCGCGATGCCTGGCCGGAGCACGCGCACCTGCATGCCGATACGCAGATCGTCGCGATCGACGAGCAGGGCACACGCGTGCAGGATCAACGCGGGCACTGGCATGGCCCTTACGATCTGATCATCGCCGCCGACGGTGCGGCATCGGCGCTGCGCGCGCAGGTGCAAGGAACGCGGCTGGATCGGGTCTATCCCTGGGGCGCATTGTGGTGCCTGTTGCCACGCGAGGACTGGCCGTTCGTCGATGAGTTGCGCCAGCGCTACATCGGCGCGCGCAAGATGATCGGGCTGCTGCCGGTGGGAACCCGGCCCGACGACCCGGTGCCGCGGCTGAGTTTCTTCTGGAGCCTGCCGTGCAGCGATTTTGCCGGCTGGGAGCAACGCGGCATGGCGGCGTGGCGCGCCGAGATCGCACAGATGTGGCCCGATGCGTTGGCGCGGATGGATGGCGTGCAACTGCACACCATGCTTGCGCGTGCCAGCTACCGCGATGCGGTGTTGGCGCGCTGGCACCGTGGTCGGGTGGTGCTGGCCGGCGATGCCGCGCATGCCATGAGTCCGCAGTTGGGGCAGGGCGTCAATATGGCGCTGCTGGATGCGCTGGCGTTGCGCGATGCCTTGCGTGCGGCGGCCGATCTGGACACCGCCTTGCACCACTATCAACGCGAGCGGCAGGCGCACGTGGCGATCTACCATCGCTGGAGTCGCTGGTTGACGCCGTTGTTCCAGTCCGAGCGCGATCTGTGGGCGCGCGGCCGCGATCTGTTGCTGCGGCCGATGGGCCGCGTGCCGGGTGGACGTGGGCATATGTTGCGCGTGCTCAGCGGTACCCAGCATGGCTGGTTCGGTGCGTTGGCCTTGCAGCCCGCGTTTGTCGACGCGTTGTCGCAGGCGGTGGCAGCGCAGCCGTCCAGCGCTGCCGCGCTGGCGCCGGCACGCTAGCGCGGCGGCAAGGCCAGAGCCGCACCTTCGACACAGGCGACCAAGCGCTCGCCGGGAGCGAGCATGGGCACGATGCCGGCGGTGAAGTGCGAGAACGCCGGTAGCACGGTGACGCGTTCGCGTAGCCAGAATGCTGGCCAGCGTCGCGACAGACCGGGCAGTGCGGCCAGTGGATGCAAGTGGCCGCAGAGCACGTGGCCATGCGGATGCGGCAACGGGTCGTGGCGCAGCACGAACGGGCCATCTTCGACCTGTTCTCCGGCCGCTTCGATATGCAGGTCGGCGCCGCCGACGGCGCGATCGTGGTTGCCGCGGATGGCGATCACACGCAGTGCGCAGTGCTGCTCGCGCCACGCGCTCCAGCGTCGGTGCCAGGCCGCGCGTGGCGCTGGACCATGCAGCAGATCGCCGAGGATCCACAGCGCCTGGACCGGCCGTGCCGCCAACAGTCGGTCCAATCGTTCCAGGTCGAGCGCGGTGCCGCCGGCGGGCAGGCCGATGCCGGCACGGCGAAACACATCCGCCTTGCCCAGATGCAGGTCGGCGATCAACAAGGCGCGATGCGTGGGCCGATAGAGCGCGCGATCGCCGAGCAGTTCGACCGCTTCGCCCGCCAGTTGCAGGTGCACGCTATCGTTCATGCCGGCGTTCCAATTGGGTGGCGGCGCGTAGCACGCGTTCTTTCCAGTCTTCGGTGCTGAGTTGGCCGCGTACACGCTCGGCCCAGAGCGGGAACGACAATGGCGTCAGGCTGCGCGGCGTACACAGGCAGAGCCGGCGTTGCGCGCAGTCTTCCAGTGCCGCGGCCAGGCGTGCCAGTTCCAGCTGCCCTTCGAAGACTTCGCGCTCAGCCTGTGCCAGCAGCAGGTGGTTGGGGTCGAAACGCTGCAGCACGTCATACAGCAGGCCGCTGGAGGCTTGCAGTTGGCGCAGGCTGCGCGGTGCGCGTCCGGGGAGTGCCGGCGACAACAGGCCTGCCACCCGCGCGATCTCGCGAAACTGACGGCGCGCCAGCTCGCCCAGATTGAGGCTGTCGCGCAGGTCGTCGAACAATTGGGCCGGCGACAACAAGGCCTGCAGCACGTCCGCATCGATCGCCGCGTCCTGTGCCGGTGACAGCACGAAGCCGTAATCGTTGGCGGCAAAACTGAAGGTATTGCGCTGGCGCCGGCCCCAGCGTGCGGCGAGCAGGGCGGCGAGCCCTTCGTTGACCTGCCTGCCAGCAAAGGGATACACGAACACATGGCGGCCATCGCGGGCCTTGATGTTCTCCACCAGCAGATGGCCGGGCCCGGGCAGGGCGGATAGCCGTGCCTGCAGCGCGAGCAGCGGCGCCAGCGCGCGCATTTCCGGCGCATCGCCGGGATCGGCGAACACCGCTTCCACTTCGCGCCCCAGCGCCGACGACAGCGGCATGCGGCCGCCCATCCATTTGGGTACCGCGCCGCTGCCACTGCGGGCCACCCGCACGTAAGCGGTCATGTCTTCCAGCCGCACCAGCTCCAGTAGCCGCCCGGCGAACTGGAACTGATCGCCGCGCCGCAGGCGGCCGATGAACTGTTCCTCCACCGCGCCCAGTCGCCCGCCACGCAAGAACTGCACGCGCACACTGCCGTCGCTGGTGATGGTGCCGATCGAGAGCCGATGGCGCAGCGCAACCCGGCGGTCGTTGACGCGATAGCGGCCATCGACATCGCGCACGACCTTATGGAAATCCGGATAGTGCGCCAGCGCGCTGCCGCCCTGCACGATGAAATCGAGTACGGCCTGCCAGGTTGCCGCATCCAGCGCGGCGAAGGCATCGGTGCCGCGCACCTCTGCAAGGAGCGCGTCGGCATCGAAGCCGCCACCCAGCGCAAGCGTCACGCAGTGCTGCGCCAACACATCCAGCGACAGCCGTGGCGGTGGCCGCGACTCGATCTGACCATGGGCGATCGCGCGGCGGGCGGCGGCATATTCGACCAGTTCCAGCGCGTGCGATGGCACGCAGACCACGTGACCGGCGGTCCCCGGACGATGGCGCGCACGTCCGGCACGCTGCAGCAACCGCGCCACCCCCTTGGGGCTGCCGACCTGCAACACCTGATCCACGGCCGGGAAGTCCACTCCCAGATCCAGGCTGGAGGTGGCGACCACGCAGCGCAGGCTGCCATCGCGTAGGCCTTGCTCGGCCGCCATGCGCAGCGCTGGATCCAGCGAGCCATGATGCAGGGCCAGGGTCGCTGGATCCTCGGGCCAGACTGCATTCAAGGCCTGGTGCCAGAGCTCGGCCTGCGCGCGGGTATTGGTGAACACCAGGCTGGTGCGTTGCTGCAGGATCTTCTGCAGCACGCGTGCCAGCTGCGCCAGGCCGAGATGGCCGGCCCACGGAAAGCGTTCGCCGCTGTCGGGCAGCAAGGTTTCCAGGGTCATCGCCCGCGGCGGCACACCGGAGACCAGCGCCGCGTCGGGTTGGTGCGGCAGCAGCACATCGCGTGCCTGCTGCAGATTGCCCAGGGTCGCCGACAGTCCCCAGATCCGCAGACCCGGCGTCCAGGCGCGCAGGCGCGCCAGGCATAGTTGCAGCAACACGCCGCGCTTGTTGCCGACCAGCTCGTGCCATTCGTCGACGATCACGCAGCGCAAGGCGGCCAGCTGCGGCGCGGTATCGGGATAGGACAGCAGCAGCGCCAACGACTCCGGCGTGGTGACCAGGACATCCAGCTTGCCGCTGCGCGCCAGGCGCTTGTCGCGCGCGCTCGCATCGCCGGTACGCAAGCCCACCTGCCAGCCCAGGCCCAGTGCCTCCACCGGCTCGCGCAGCGCGCGCGCGGTGTCGGCCGCCAATGCGCGCAGCGGGGTGATCCACAGCACCTGCAGGTCGCGCTGCGGCTGGCGTCGTCCGCTGCGCGGCGTGGGTGTGCTCGCCGCTGTGGTGGCGGCCAGCGCTTCCAGCAACGGGCCGCCGAATGCAGCGAGGGTCTTGCCGCTGCCGGTCGGCGTGTGCAGCAGCCCCGATTCGCCCGCCAGGTAGCGCTTCCACATCGCGCGCTGGAACGGCAGCGGCGTCCAACCGCGCTGCGCGAACCACGCCCGCCACCGTTGCAGCGGCGTCCCCACCGCGGTCGCCGCTAGCGTCATCGCGCCAGCGCCTGCAGGGTGTGCAGGTGGTCGGCCTCGGCGAAGGGCTTGTCTTGCCGCCAGCGCAGGATGCGTGGAAAGCGCACGGCGATGCCGGACTTGTGTCGGCTGCTGCGATTGACGGCTTCGAAGCCCAACTCGAACACATGATGCGGGGTCACCGCTCGCACCGGCCCGAAGCGTTCGGTGGTGTTGGCGCGGATCCAGCGATCCAGTTGCAGGATCTCCTTGTCGTCCAGACCGGAGTACGCCTTGGCCACCGGCACCAGCTGACCCTCGTGCCACAGCCCGAAGGTGTAGTCGGTGTACAGCGTGCTGCGCCGTCCGTGTCCGGCCTGCGCGTACAACAAGACCGCATCGATGGTGAGCGGGTCGATCTTCCACTTCCACCAGTCGCCGCGACGACGGCCGGATTGGTACGGCGAGAGGCTGCGCTTGAGCATCAGCCCTTCGACGCCGCGCGCACGCGCTTGCAGACGTGCCTGTGCGGCAGCCTGCCAGTCGGCGGCCTGCAGCAGCGGCGAGACGCCGATCCGCGGATCGGCAAGCTTGGCGAGCACGTCGTCGAGCAAGGCGCGGCGTTCGCGCAGCGGCCGTTCGCGCAGATCTTCGCCGTCCAGTTCCAGCAGATCGTAGGCGAGCACGCGCGCGGGTGCGGCGGCGAGCGTCTTGGGGCCGGGCTTGAGCCGTTGAATGCGCGTCTGCAGCGCGGTGAAGGGCAGCGGCAAGGGCTGCTCTGGCTGCCATGCCAAGAGTTCGCCATCGATCACGGTGCCGTCGGGCAAGCCCAATGCGGCCTGCTCGATCTCCGGAAAGCGCCCATCCAGCCGCTCCTCGCCGCGCGACCACAGCGCCGCTTCACCGGCGCGACGAATCAGCTGCAGGCGGATGCCGTCCCACTTCCACTCCAGCAGCCAATCCTCGACTGGCCCCAGGTTCTCGACCTCCGCTTCCAGCGGCGATGCCAGGAAGAACGGGTAGGGCTGCTGGCGATCGCCAGGCAGTTCTTCATGGGTCAGCAGCTCGGCCAGATAGGTCGGGTGCGGGCGCCAGCTGCCGAGCATGCGTTGGGCGATGCGTGCGATGTCCACACCCGACAGTTCGGCCAGCGCTTGTTGCACCAACCGCTGCGAGACGCCGACGCGCAGCGCGCCGGTGAGCAGCTTGTTGAACACCAGGCGTTCGTCGAAGGCGAGCGTGCGCCACGCCTGCAGAATGCATTGCTTGCGGATCGATACGTTCTGGTTGGCGATCGGCAGCAGACGGTGCTCGATCCATTCGGCCAGCGGTACATCGTCGGCGGCGCTGGACGGGTCGTCCAGCAGCAAGGCCAGGGTTTCGGCCAGATCGCCGACGTGGTCGTAGCTGTCGGCGACCAACCAGTCGGCGATGCCGGCGGCCTCGGCGATCCATTCGCGCAACTCGCCGCTGCTGGCGATGCGCATGCGTGCGCCGGCGACCTTGCCGCCGCACAGCAGGAACAGCGCCCAGGCGGCATCGGGCGCTGGCGCATCGCGGAAATACGCCACCACGGCGGCGCGCTTGTCCAAGGTGCCGGTGCTGCGGTCCAGGCGGCGATACAACGCGGCAAAACGTCTCACGTCTGGCTGCCTGTCTCGTACCGCGCCGTGGCACGCAGTTGCAGCGCACGGCGGGTGAACGCACTCAAGGGCCGCGGCCGTCGCAGCCGTGGCGGCCCCAGCGTCGCCGCCGGCACGGCGCGATGCAGGCGAAACGCCAGCGCATGGCGACGAAAGACGAGCGCGCCGCTGAGACGGATGCGCGGCCGTGCGCGCAGACAGCCGCGGGCGGGCAAGGGATTCATTCCTCGGCCCCGAAATCGGTACGGAAGGCTTCGGCAGCGACGCCGTGCTCGCGCAGATGGCGGATCAACGCATCGGTGTTGCCGTGGGTGGCGATGACCCGGCGCGCACCGGTCTGTTCGATCGTGCGCAGCAGATCCGGCCAGTCGGCGTGGTCGGATACGACAAAGCCGCGGTCGTAGTTGCGGCGGCGGCGATTGCCGCGCAGTCGCATCCAGCCGGACGCGAAGCCCTGCTGTGCGCGGCGAAAGCGGCGGATCCATGCGCTGCCGGCGGCCGAGGGCGGCGCCAGCACCAACTGCCCGGCGTAATCCGCACCGCGTGCCTGCTCGCTGACAGGCTGGGTCTCCAGCATCGGGATGCCAGCCTGGCGGTAGACCTCCACGCCGGCGGCGATCGCGCCATGCAGCAGGGCCGGTTGGCTGTCGAGCGTGCGCAGCTCGGCCAGCACGCGTTGCGCCTTGCCCAGCGCATAGCAGTACAACAGCGCCGCTTCGCCACGGGCCGCACATTCCTGGCGCCAAGCCACGATGTCGGCCGCCACCGCTGTGGTCGCCGGCCAGCGGTAGACCGGCAAGCCGAACGTGGCCTCGGTGATGAAGGTGTCGCACGGCACCACCTCGAATGGCTTGCAGGTGGGATCGTGCTGGCGTTTGTAGTCGCCCGAGGCCACCCACACCTCGCCATCGACCTCGATGCGCACCTGCGCCGAGCCGAGCACGTGACCGGCCGGATGCAGTGAAACGCTTGCGCGCCCGAGTTGAAAGCGCTCGCCATCGGCGTGCGCGTGATACGCCTGTTCGCCCAGCCGCCAGCGCAGGATCGGCAGGCTGTCCTGCGTGCAGTGATACGCGCCCATGCCGCTGCGCGCGTGGTCGCCATGCCCATGGGTGATGACCGCCCGCGGCACCGGGCGCCAGGGGTCGATATGGAAGTCGCCCTGGGGGCAGTACAGGCCTTCGGGCCGCAATACCACCAGGTCGCCAGGCGTGTGAGGGCCGTCGTGCATGCGGCAACTCTGGCCAAGCCGGTGTGCAGATCCTGAGAATGGGAGCGGCGATCCGGCCGGGCAGTCAGAGGCCGGTGCGCCTCAGTGCAACGCACCGGCCATGCCCTATCGGTGGGCAGCGCGGCAGGAGCGGTGTGGAGTGACCGGGCCGGGCACCATGACGTTGCCTTCGGCGCGTCTGCGGAGACTGCTTCTATGCACCAACACCGGCGCCGCCGGTGTTGGCGTGGGTCGTGAGTCAGTGCCGCGTCCGGCGTCCGCCACCGCGCACCGCCTTGGCTTCGACTGCCAGGCTGAAGCTGCGCTCCTCGCCGCTGAACATCGCACCCACGTCCACGATCTGGCGGCGAATCTCCTCGCCCTTGCCGTTACGCACCGACACCACCACGGTGTATTCCAACGCCTCGCCCTCGGCAGGGTGGCGGATCGTGCCCTCGACCTTGAGCGGCACGATCGGCGCCGGCTGCGCGTGTTGCAGCGCAGCCGAATCGAAGCGCAGATGATGCCGGCAGGCAGGGCAGACGCTCGCACTCTCCAGGATCGTGGCCTTGCAGTGGGGGCAACTGCGGGTGGCGCCTGGCGTCCCGGGGCGGGGTGAGCTCATGTGCTGCCGGCGTCGCCATCCGTTGCGGCCTTGCCGGGCGATTTGGCCGGCTTGGCGCCGTCCTCACCCCAGCCGAAATCGGCTTGGCCGCGCATGCGTGCGCCGGCGGCCACGGTCAGGCTGCCGGCCTTGACGTCGCCGACCAACAGGCCGGAGGTCTGCAGCTCCACCTGCGAGGCCGACTCGATATTGCCTTCCAGTTCGCCGGCAATGATCACCTTGTTGGCACGCACGCCACCGTTGAGCTTGGCGCCGCGTTCGATCGTCAGATCGCCCTTGACGTTGACGTCGCCCTTGAAGCGGCCGGCCAGGCGGACATGGCCGGCGCCTTCGATCTTGCCTTCGATACTGATGTCGGCGGCGATCAACGACTCCTTGGCGGTGCTGGTCGGTGCCCCGCTGGCAATAGGTTGCACCGGAGCGGTTGCGCTCGCTGCGTCGCCAGGCGGGGTGGCCCCCGTCTCGGCGCCGAACAGCCGGCCATCGGCCGCGGCGGGTGGTTCGGGAACAGCGGGGAGACCGTCTTTCTTGGTGTTGCCAGGATCGCGCCACATCGACATCGGGAACCTCGTTCGGGTGGGTCGCCTCGACTATCGCTGCGCACGGCGATCTTTTATGTGACGCAGCGCGCATTACAGCGCCCTGGCTGGAGGGTCAGGACACCGATGGATCTGCGCTCTGATGGCGTTGGACCCGGTTGCGGCCGTTACGCTTGGCCACGTAGAGCGCCGTATCGGCCTTCTGGATCAGTGCCGAGCCCAGCTCGCCATCGAGCGGAAAGCTGGCCAGTCCAATCGAGGTCGTCACCTGCGGCAGCTGGCGGGCACCGTCGTTGACCCTCAGCGCCGCCATGTCGGCGCGCAGTTGTTCGGCCAGTTGCAATGCTTCCTCGCCATCGGTCTCCGGCAGGATGACGGTGAACTCCTCGCCGCCGTAGCGGCAGGCCACGTCCTCGGCACGCAGGCGGGTCTGCAGCAATTCACCCACGGCGGCCAGCAGCAGATCGCCACCGGCATGTCCCTGGCTGTCGTTGAACTGCTTGAAGTGGTCCACGTCCAGCATCAGCACCGACAGCGGCAAGTCGCGGCGTGCGCACCGCGCCAGTTCGTGACTCAGCGCTTCTTCCAGGTAGCGGCGGTTGTACAGCCCGGTCAGCGGGTCGCGGATCGATTGTCGACGTAGCGACTCACGCAGACGCAAATTGCTTAGCGCCAGCGAGAGCTGTTCGGCGGCTGCTTCAGCGATTTCCAACCGCGGCAGCGGGCCTGGCCCGGGCGCGGACAGGAACAGAAATCCTAGCTGGGTGCCTTGCGCCGACATCGGCAGGCAGGCGGTCGTTGCCGCCACGTCGGGACTCGCGTCGATATGCGCGCACACGGCGTCGCGATCCATCTGCTCGATGACGTGCGGCTGCCCACGGCGCAACGCCCAGCATTCTTCCGGTAGCAGGTGCGGGGCACTTTGCACCAACTGTTCGCCCCAGTGGCTGATGACCTCGGCGCGATCCTGCGAGGCCCGCAGCAGGTAGACGCTTCCTGCAACGCCGGGCAGCAACCGTGACAGGATGCGACTGCTGACTTCCAGCGCTTCTTCGGCGCTGACGCAACTCTGCAGCAGTCCGGTATAGCGGCTGAGCAGATTCAGATCGGCGGTGCTGCGCTGCAGGGCTTCGATACTCGCGCCCAGCTCGGTGTTGGCGCGCGCGGCGGCTCGTTCGGCCTCTGCGCGATGGCGCAGTTCGCGCATCAGCAAGCTGTAGACCACTGCGACCACGGCGACCCCGAATGGGATGCCCGCCAAGGCCAGCACCAGCAGCAGCGCTGCGCTCTGTCGACTGCTCTCGGCGCGCTGGGCCAGCAATTCCTGTTCGCGTTGCACCATCGTCGAGGCCAACTCCCGTATCGCACTGGTGGTCCGGAAGGCGCCCTGGCGGATGCTGCTGCGCGCTGGCTCCAGGCCGCCCCCCGCATAGATGTCCAATACCTGCTGGATTTGCTGCAAGCGCGCGTTCACCAGTCGCTGCAGTTGATCGAGATGGCGCTCTTGCGCAGGATTGTCGGCGATCTTGCCGCGCAGCTTGTCGAGCAGGAGCGGCAGTCGCTCCACGCTGCTCTGGTAATCCTGCAGATAGGCTTCGTTGCCGGTCAGCAGGTAGCCGCGTTGGGCCGACTCGGCATCGAGCAGGCTGGCCTGGATTTCGTCGACGCGGCCGATGACTTCGTGGGTATGTGCGACCAGCGCGGCGTCGGCCACCGAGCGACGCGCACCGACGAAGATACCGACGCCGATCACCACGAAGATCAGACCTGCGAACAGCAGCGCGAGCTGATTGCGGCGCCGGGAAATGAAGGATGTAGACATGGTGCGGATTTTAGCCTTCGGACTCAGCCGCAGCGCATGCCATTGCTATAGAAAACGCCCGTCGCCAATGGCAACGGGCGTGCGATCACGTCAAACCTGCCGTTGGGCTCAGTGCTGGGAATGCTCGGCGTTGTGCTCGGCCGCATTCTGTTCGGCCTTGTTGGCCATTTCCCTGGTCTTGTCGGCGGTGGCGTCGGCCGCATTGGCGGTCGCCCGGCTTGCATCGGCGGCCAATTCGCGTGCGGCGACGCGCGCGTCGGCGGTCGCCTCCTTGGCCTGCACCGCTGCGCGATCGGCGGCCTGTTCGGTCGCGGCGGCGGCGTGTTTGGCGGCGGAGGCGGCGTCGCGTTGCGCCTGCTCGGCGTCCGGGCCCTGGCAAGCGGCGAGGGCGAGGGTGGCGACTGCGCTCAGCGAGAAGAGGCGGAGAGTGCTCATGGCGATGCGGGTCCTGTTCCGGTTGGGAGAGCCGAGCTTAGGCATGGGGGAATGCAGTCGGCGTCAATGCGGCCAGGCGGACGTTCGGGCTCGGCAGGACGGGGCAGAGAGTGCATGCCGTATTGCCGGCAATCGCGCGCGGGCGCGAAGACGATCCACGTGCAGGATGATGTTCTCTGGGCAAAGAAAAAGCCGCTAGGGAGTAGCGGCTTTTTCCAGACTCGCTTGAGGCGAAGAAGTGATTACTTCTTGGCTTCCTGAGCGGTGTCCTTAGCGGCTTCGGCGGTGTCCTGAGCCGTCTTGGCGGCGTCAGCAGCCTGCTCGGCAGCAGCGTCGGTCGCGGCGCCCGAAGCGGCCTGGGCAGCGTCGGCAGCGGTGTCGGCCGAAGCAGCGGCGGTGTTGGCAGCAGCCTGAGCGGCGTCAGCCGACTGCGAACCCTGAGCAGCAGCCTGGTCGGCAGCGGCCTGAGCGTCGGTGGCGGCTTCGTTGGCCGAAGCAGCAGCGTCCTGAGCCTGTTCCGGCTTCGAGCAAGCGGTCAGGGCCAGACCCAGAGCCATTGCGATCAGCAGCTTGTTGATGGTCATTGTTTCAATCCTCGTCGTTAGATTAGGCAACGCGCTAGTGCGCGCCCCCGACATGATGACGGCCCGAAGACTAGTGTCAAGCGCGCGCGCATTCAGTTTTGAAAATTCGCTGTTAATTTCAATTAAATCAATTCGATAGCGATGGCGGTTGCCTCGCCACCACCAATGCATAGGGTTGCGATTCCGCGGGTTTTGCCGTGGCTGCGCAACGCGTTCACCAATGTCACCACTAACCGTGCGCCGGATGCACCGATGGGATGACCGAGCGCACAGGCGCCGCCGTGCACGTTGACCTTGGTATGCGGAATGCCCAATTGCTTGATCGGCGCCATCGCCACCACGGCAAAGGCTTCGTTGATCTCGAACAGGTCGACCTGCTCCAGATTCCAGCCGATCTTTTCGATCAGCGACTGAATCGCTGCGACCGGGGCAGTGGTGAACCACTCCGGCGCCTGTGCATGGGTGACGTGGCCGACAATGCGCGCCAACGGCGTCACTCCACGTCGTTGCGCTTCGTCAGCCGCCATCAGCACCGTCATCGCCGCGCCATCGGAAATGCTGGAGGAACTGGCGGCGGTCACTGTGCCGTCCTTCTTGAACGCAGGCTTCAACGTGGGGATCTTGCCGATGTCGGACTTGCCCGGTTGCTCGTCGGCATCGACCACGACTTCGCCCTTGCGGGTGGTCACGGTGACCGGAACGATTTCCGCAGCGAACGCACCGTCGCGCTGTGCGGCCTGGGCGCGCTCGACCGAGGCGATCGCGAAGGCGTCCTGGTCGGCGCGGCTGAAGCCGAGCTTTTCTGCAGTGGCTTCGCCAAACACGCCCATCGCCTGGCCGTCATAGGGATTGGTCAAACCGTCCCAGGCCATGTGGTCGACTGCCTGAAAATTGCCGTAGCGATTGCCGGTGCGCGAGTTGGGCAACAAGTGCGGCGCGTTGCTCATCGATTCCATGCCGCCGGCGACCACGACACTGGCCGAGCCAGCCTTGATCAGATCGTGCGCGAACATGATCGCCTTCATGCCCGAACCGCAGACCTTGTTGATCGTGGTCGCGCCGGTGGAGGTGGGAATGCCGGCAGCGATGGCCGCCTGCCGCGCCGGTGCCTGGCCCAGGTTGGCCGGCAGCACGCAGCCGATGATCACTTCCGAGACATCGGCCGGCGCCAGGCCCGACTGCGCCAATGCCCCGCTGATGGCGGTCGCGGCCAGCGTCGGTGCGGGGACGCCATTGAACTGGCCAAGGAACGAACCGATGGCAGTACGTTTTGCAGCGACGATGACGATGTCGGACATGGGGACCATTACCGTTTAAAGTGAAACGATTATCGACCTGGCGGTCGATTCGCGCCAGCGCCAAGTGAGCGCGACAGTGGTTGTTCAATGGCGTATAAACGGCGCATTGGCGCCCTGTCGTGGCGGCGCCGCCAGGAATGGGTTCGGGGAGAGCCGCACAATGAAGACGAAGGAAGTCGCCATCACCGTATTGGCGTCGGCGCTAGCCGTGGCATTGACCGCCTGTGGTGGCGGTGGCGGGGGTGGGGGT
>NZ_NSET01000047.1 GCF_009192945.1 Xanthomonas maliensis
GGTGGCCACCACCCCGGCGAGCAGCCCCGCCAGCGCCTCGCCCGCCTCCTTGGTCGCCGGCCGCCGGTCGGTCAGCTGGGTCAGCAGCCCGATCGACATGCCGATGGCGCCAGCCGTGCCGATGTCCAGCCACGGCAGCTTCCACAACCCGGCCACGCCCGCAGCGGCCAGGCCGAACGCCAGCGTCTGCATGGTCTTGCCGCGGCGCTCGGTTTCCCGATCCAGCCGCCGCAGCGCGGTATGTCCCTGGGCGATGCTCATGCGGCCGTTGGCCACGCTATCGGCGACGTAATCGGCCACGCTCAATTTGTAGAGGTCGTTCTCGCCCGGCGCCAGGCGAATGACCCGGGTGATATCGCTGGAGCCGATCGACTTGGTGGGGTCGCTGAAACTGAGGATGATGCCGGTGGGGTTGGACCAGGGCTCGCAGTCCAGGCCCAATTTTTGCGCCAGGGCGACAACTGCCGCTTCCAGCCGCTGCGCGGTGGTCCCGTACGAATGCAGGCGCCCGGCGATCTCCGAGACGAACGCGACACGCTGGGCATAGGTGGCAGTGGCCGAAGGCTGAACGACAGTGGCGGCGGACATGCGGGGCGGGATCGGCCAGTGGAACGCCACGGGGGCGAGGCCGCCAGTGTATGCCGCTGCGGCCATTCCGGCGCGCCATCCGGTGTCCAGCATCATGCGCTCACGCGCGCCACTGTATGCTGGCGCGACCTATAGGCCGCCTCATGATCAAATCGCAACCGCCTCGCCTAGAACAAGATCCGCAGGATCACGCCCAGGTGCGTCTCGCCGGCAGTTGGGTGCTCGCCACCGCCCTGCCGCAGGCGGAGCTGCTGCAGGCCGTCCCCGATGGGGTGCGACGCATCGACGCGCGCGGCATCCAGCAACTGGATTCGGCCGGCGTGCTGCAGTTGCTGCGCTTTGCCGGGCGCATGGGGCTGAAGGAAGACGCGATCGACTTCCGCGATGAACACCAGGCCCTGGTGTGCACCATCGAGGAACTCAACGACGAGCGCCCCAAGCCCAAGCGCGATTACGGCTTCGTGGCGGCGTTGGATCGCCTTGGCCGGGCGACGCACCGGGTCGGTCAGGACATCCTGGAACTGAACAGCTTTCTGGGCGAGAACCTGGTCAAGATCATGCGACTGATCCACGAGCCGCGTCGCTTCCGCCTGACCTCGACCGTGCATCACATGGAACAGGTCGGCCTGGACGCGGTGCCGCTGGTGGTGCTGCTGTCGTATCTGGTCGGTGCGGTGATCGCCTTTCTCGGCTCGACGATCCTGCGCGACTTCGGCGCAGAGATCTACGTGGTCGAGCTGGTCTCCATTGCCTTCCTGCGCGAATTTGCGGTGCTGTTGACCGCCATCGTGCTGGCTGGCCGCACCGCCAGCGCCTTCACTGCCCAGATCGGCGCGATGAAGTCGCGCGAGGAAGTGGATGCGATCCGCACGCTCGGCCTGGATCCGATCGACCTGCTGGTCATTCCGCGGCTGCTGGCCCTGATCGTCACCCTGCCGCTGCTGACCTTCATTGCGATGATCGCCGGCCTGGCCGGTGGCGTGACCGTGGGTGCATTCGATCTGGACATCCCGCCGCAGATGTATCTGGCACGCATGCACGAGACGATCCAGCTGCGTCACTTCCTGGTCGGCTTGTCCAAGGCGCCGCTGTTCGCGCTGGTGATCGGCCTGATCGGCTGCCTGGAGGGACTCAAGGTCAGCGGTACCGCGCAATCGGTCGGCGAGCGCACGACCTCCTCGGTGGTACAGACGATTTCCCTGGTCATCATCCTCGATGCCATTGCGGCGTTGTGGTTCATGAAGATGGGGTGGTGATGGGAACGACCGTCGACAGCTACGACTCGCCGTTCGTGCACGCCAAACGTGCCGACAGTGCCATGAGATTCGAGAGGAACCTGCGTTGAGCAATCCCGAATCCCAGATCCCGCCTCCCGAGACAGACGAGACCGACGACGACCAGTTGGCGATCTCCGTGCGCGGGCTCACCAACCGCTTCGGCAGCCAGACCGTGCACGAAGACCTGGACCTGGACGTGCGCCGCGGCGAGATCCTCGGCGTGGTCGGCGGCTCGGGCACCGGCAAGTCGGTGCTGATGCGCAGCATCCTGGGGCTGCGCGAACCCGATGCCGGCCGCATCCACGTGCTGGGCGCCGACGCGCGCTCGGGGCGTCTGGCCGACCGCCAGCACATTACCCGCAACACCGGCGTGCTGTTCCAGGATGGCGCGCTGTTCTCGTCGATGACGGTCGGCGAGAACGTGCAGGTTCCGTTGAAGGAACACCACGGCGAGTTTCCCGAGCGCTGGTATTTCGAGCTGGCGCTGCTGAAGATCAAATTGGCCGGCCTGCCCGCCGATGCACTGGACAAACTGCCCTCGCAGCTGTCCGGTGGCATGCGCAAGCGCGCCGGACTGGCGCGTGCGTTGGCGCTGGATCCGCCGCTGCTGTTCCTGGACGAACCGACCGCCGGCCTGGATCCGATCGGTGCGGCCGCGTTCGACCGCTTGATCCGCACCCTGCAGCAGGCGCTGGGCCTGACCGTGTTTCTGATCACCCACGACCTGGACACGCTCTACGCCATCTGCGATCGCATCGCGGTGCTGGCCGATCGCAAGGTGATCGCCAATGCGCCGCTGGCCGAGGTCGAGCACATCGATCACCCCTGGATCCAGGAATACTTCCACGGTCCGCGCGCGCGCGCTGCGCGCCAGGCCCGGACCGCCACCACCGAGACCGCCTGAGCATGGAAACCAAAGCCAATTACGTCCTGATCGGCGCCTTCACCATCGTGGCGGGCCTGGCCCTGCTGCTGTTCGGGCTCTGGGCCGCCAAGTACTCCTCCGACCGCACCTGGCAGCAATACCGGGTGGTGTTCCGCGAGGCAGTGACCGGCCTGTCGGTCGGCAGCCCGGTGCAGTACAACGGCATCGCGGTCGGCTCGATCACCGAGCTGACGCTGGCGCCGAACGATCCGCGCCAGGTGGTCGCGCATGTGCGCGTCAATTCGACCACGCCGATCAAGAGCGACACCCGCGCCAAGCTGGCGATCACCAGCCTGACCGGCCCGTCGATCATCCAGCTTTCCGGCGGCACCCCGGAGGCGCCGGCGCTGACCAGCATCGACAAGAGCGATGCGCCAATCATCCAGACCACCCCGTCGGCGCTGCAGAACATCACCGACACCGCCAATCGCATCGTCGAACGCCTGGACGAAGTGCTGTCGGACAAGAACGTGGCCAGCATCTCGGCCACGTTGCAGAACCTGGAGAAGATCAGCGGCGGCATTGCCGACCGCGACCAGGGCATGCAGTCGTTGATCGTCAGCGCGCGCGATGCGGCGCGCAATCTCGATGCCACCCTGACCACCACCAACGGCACCATCCAGCGGCTGGACCAGAATCTGGTCCAACAGTTGCCGGGGATCGTCAACAAGCTCGACGCCACCCTGGCCAAGCTGGATTCGGCCGCTGGCAATGCCGACAACATCCTTGGCGAGAATCGTGCCGCCATCAACAGCTTCGCCACCGACGGACTCGGCCAGCTCGGTCCGACGCTGACCGAGTTGCGTAGCCTGATCCGCGACCTGCGCCGGGTCAGCGACCGTCTGGACAACAATCCCGCGCGCTACCTGCTCGGTCGCGATGCCCCCAAGGAGTTCGAACCCAAATGACCACCTCGCGTCTGTTGCGTCCCCTGCTGTGCGTGTCGTTGTTGGCGCTGGGCGGCTGTTCGGTGCTTGCCGGCGGCGACCGTGCGCCGGCCACGATCTATGCGCCGACGGTGCGGGTCAACCCCAACCCGGCCTGGCCGCAGGTCAGCTGGCAGCTGTCGGTGATCAAGCCCACCGCCGCACGCGTGGTCGACAGCCCGCGCATCAATGTGCGCCCGACGCCAGGCGAGTTGCAGGTCTACCACGGCGTGAGCTGGGCCCAGCCGGCCACCGATATGCTGGAAGACAGCGTGGTGCGGGCGTTCGAGGACTCCGGCAAGATCGCCGCGGTCGCTCGCGTCGGCACCGGCATCCGCTCCGATTACAGGCTGGCGATCGACCTGCGCCGCTTCGAATCGGACTATGCCGGCCAGACGCTGCCCTCGGCGACCATCGAGGTCAATGCCAAACTGCTGCATGCCTCCGATCAGCGCGTGGTCGCCTCGCGCACGTTCCTGGTCGCCCGGCCGGCCACTGCCACCGGCACAGCCGAGGTCGCGACGGCATTCGAACAGGCGCTGACGCAGATCACCACCGAGCTGGTGGGCTGGACCCTGGTCACCGGCCAACAAGACAGCCAGACCCAGCAACGCACACCGTAAATCGTGCACCGGGCCGTGACGTGTGCAGCCGGCACACGGCCTGGGGTTCACCCGTGCATTTCAGCGGAGGCCTTCCTTACCGAAGAGCCATCGGCGGCACGCGGGATCACGCGGGCAGCGCAATGCCGCCCCCGCAGGTATGCCATGCAGCAGCGACAGCGCGGAATCGTTCGCAACCGGGCGGAAACGACGGTCGGCACTGCCTGGGCCATGCGTCGGATCAGCGCCCGGGCAGCGGCAGGATCTGGCGAAACGTCAGGTTGATCCGCTCGCCGACCGGGCGCGCGGTGCGCGGCAGCGCATGCTTGTACAGGCGCTGGGTGTGCCCGGCCATCAGCAGCAGATCCCCGTGTCCCAGCGTCAGCACGTGGCCGAGTGCAGGATCGTGCCGGTGCTTGAAGGCGAAACGACGCGCTGCGCCCAGGCTCAACGAGGCGATGATCGGCTGCGGCCCCAGCTCCGGCTCATCGTCGCTATGCCAGCCCATCGCATCGCGGCCGTCGCGATAACGGTTGAGCAAGACGCTGTTGTAGGCGCAGTCGGTTTCGGCGTGCAGCCGCGCGCGCAGCGGCAGCAACGCCTCCAGCCATGGACGTGGCACGAAGCGCGTGCCCGAATAGCGATAACTGGCCTCCGGATCGCCAATCCAGCAACTCAATCGCGGCGAATCGACCATCCGGCCGAACATGCGGATGCGATGGACCTCCCACGGCGCCTGCGCCTGCAGCGTGCACAACAAGGCATCGGCCTGATCGGCGGCCAACCAGCCCCGACACCAGCCAATCTGCGCTCCTGGCAATGCCACCGTCTCCTGCATGGACGCACGCTAGCACGGGTCTTGCGCCACCAGCGTCACTGAATCGGGCGGATTTGCCGCCATCACATCGAATCCCGGAAAATACCGGCAGCCATCGAGCCAACGGGAGCGGAACAATGTCGGAAACGGGAGTCGGCGCAAGCGCGCCAGAGACGGTCGAACGCGACGTCATGGAGTACGACGTCGTCACCGTCGGTGCCGGTCCGGCCGGCCTGGCGTTCGCGATCCGGCTCAAGCAGCTCGATCCTGGCATCAGCGTATGCGTGATCGAGAAGTCCAGCACCATCGGTGCACATATCCTGTCCGGCGCGGTGATCGAGCCGGGTCCGCTCGACGCGCTGCTGCCCGGTTGGCGCGACACTCCGCCGCCGATTTGCGTGCCGGCCAGCGAAGACGAGTTCTGGCTGCTCGGCAAGGACACCGCGCGCAAGTTCCCGATCGTGCCTCCGGGCATGCGCAACCACGGCAACTTCATCGTCAGCCTGGGCGCGATGTGCGCCTGGCTGGCGCCGCAGGCCGAGGCGCTAGGCGTGGAGATCTATCCCGGCTTTGCCGCCGCCGAGACCTTGCACGACGAGAGCGGCCAGGTGGTTGGCGTGCGCATCGGCGACATGGGCGTCGCCAAGGACGGCAGCCACAAGCCTGGCTATACCGCCGGCATCGACATTCGCGCCAAGGTCACCGTGCTGGCCGAAGGCGCGCGCGGCCATCTGACCAAGCGGCTGCTCAAGCGCTTCGAGCTGACTGCCGGCGTCGATCCGCAGGCGTATTCGATCGGCATCAAGGAACTGTGGCAGGTACCGGAGGGCCGCGTGGTGCCGGGCAAGATCGTGCATACGCTGGGCTGGCCAGCGGACAACCGCACCTATGGCGGCAGCTTCCTGTATCACCTGGAAAACAACCAGATCGCGCTGGGCTATGTCAGTGGGCTGGATTACAGCGACCCGCAGTACCAGCCCTGGGAAGCCTTCCAGCAATGGAAGAACCATCCACTGATCAAGCCGTTGCTGGAAGGCGGCAGCATTCTGTCGGCCGGCGCCCGCGCCATTGTGACCGGTGGCTGGCAATCGCTTCCCAAGGTGGAGATGCCCGGCGCACTGTTGATTGGCGACACCGCCGGTCTGCTCAACGTGCCCAAGATCAAGGGCACTCATCAGGCCATCCGCAGCGGCATGCTGGCGGCCGAACATTTGGTCCAGTCGCAGCTGGCACCGCAGGGTTTCGACGCGAAACTGCGCGCGTCCGACGCGATGGCCGAACTGAAGCAGGTGCGCAATATCAAGCCTGGCTTCAAGAAGGGCTTGTGGTTCGGCATGCTCAACGCCGCCTGGGAGACCGCGCTCAAGGGCGCCTCACCGTGGACGCTGAAGAACACCCCCGACTGGTCGGCCCTGCAGAAGATCGGCCAGTACGAGCAACCCAAGCGCGACTATGTGCAGCGCGAGCTGGCACCGCGCGACCGCCTGCAGGGCGTGTATTTCGCCGCCACCGAGCACGACGAAGACCAACCAGTGCACTTGCACGTGCTCGACACCGACATCTGCGCGACCCGCTGCGTGCAGGAATACGACAACCCGTGCACGCGCTTCTGCCCGGCCAATGTCTACGAGATGGTGGCCGACTCCGCCAGCCCGTCCGGCAAGCGGCTGCAGATCAACGCCGCCAACTGCGTGCACTGCAAGACCTGCGACATCAAGGACCCGTACGAGATCATCAACTGGGTGACCCCGGAGGGTGGTTCCGGGCCGAACTACCAGAACTTGTAAGCACTTGATGAAATCACTACTGCAACGTCTGGCGCGTTGGAGCGCGGCGATCCGCCTCTCTATCGCCCGTCACGGCGGCGGAGCCACCGGGCTGTTAACGGTGGCGACCAGAGCCGTTAAGGTGATCCGTGCGCTTGGGGTTCGCGGCTTCTGGCAACGCGTCGCACTAGCCACCCGCAAGCCCAGTCCGATCACCACCCGTCTGGCAACGCATCGTTTTGCGGCTCCGTCGCCACTGTCCGAAGTCCGGTTGCGCGTTGGCATCATGGCACATGTCTTCTATACCGACCTGCTGGACGAGTTTGCAACGGCCTTGGAGAACATGCCGCTGCCCTTCGACCTACTGGTCTCGGTTATGGACGCGACGGCTGCAGAGCAGGCTCGGCATGGCCTTACGGGTATTTCAAAGCTCCACACTCTGCACATCCGGGTCGTTCCCAACCGAGGGCGCGATATCGCGCCTCTGCTGGTCGCTTTCCGTGAGGAGATTCTCGCGCTCGATCTGGTCTGTCACATCCATACCAAAAAGTCGCTCTATACCGGAAGCGAACAGAGCAGTTGGCGCCAATACTTGGTCAATTCCTTACTGGGCAGTAGTGAGCGAATCGGCTGGCTATTGGGAATGTTCCAGGCCGAGCCGCGCCTTGGAATCATTTATCCGGAAAGCCACGAGAGCGTCCCTTTATGGGCGCATACCTGGTTGAGCAACTTCTCCGCGTGCAATGCACTGGCCATGCAGCTGGGATTTTCCATTTCGCAGAATCAATACATCGACTTTCCAGCAGGATCGATGTTTTGGGCCAGGGTAGATGCGTTGCGACCGCTTTACGAATTGAATCTTCGATTGGAGGACTTTCCTCCCGAAGAAGGACAGATTGATGGGACCCTCCACCATGCGATGGAACGCATGTTCGTTGCCGTTGCAAGGCAGAGTGGCTTCGTTGCGGGTGTACTCCCTGCGGATGGTGGCCTGGCGTTGAGCACGGAAGGAGCACGCAACTGGCATAGTGCTCTGAGTACGCCGCTATCAACGCGCCTGACACTATCCGCACTCGAAGCAGAACTGATATCGCTGGACGTCTTCGACACTCTCGTCACCCGACCCTTTCTGACCCCGGAAGCAGCCCGCAACTATCTGGCGAACAAGGTCGAGAGGACCTTCGGGCTCTCTGGCTTCCATGCGTTGCGCGAGCTCGCTGAAGCCCGCGCACGTGTTCGGCTCGGGCACGACGTCGACATCTCCGCCATTTATGAAGACCTTGCCGCACTTTCCGAAGCTGCCGCCCCGATTCGGCAGGCGCTGCTGGAATACGAGATCGCATTCGAGCAGTCGTTGCTTCGCCCACGACGTGGCATGATCGAAGCCGCTGCCGCGGGGCAAGCGCGGGGCAAGCGCCTGATCGCGATTTCGGACATGTATCTCGACCATGTGACACTCAAAAAAATTCTCCCGAATGAGGTCACCGCGCTTCCTGGCAACTGGTATGTTTCATGCGAAACGCATTTGCGCAAGGACGATGGAGGCATATGGGAATGGGTATCCACACAGGAAGCTGTCGAAAAAGCTAGGTGGCTGCATGTCGGAGACAATGAACTCAGCGACATCCAACGCCCCCAACTGCATCGGTTATTGACGCCGGTTCACGTCATCCGCCCGTCTGCCTTGCTGGACATCGTGCCCAGTCTGCGTCCGCTGCGACCTGCGGATGGTCCACAGGCTCGTTGGCAGGACCAGCTCTGGCTGGGACTTCTTGCCAATCACTTCGCTGACATCGCCGATACCGCTCCCGAGCAGCTGTTGCCCAAACCGGTGTTGTCGGAGTTTTCCTTCGGCTATGCAGTCATCGGCCCACTGGTCCTTGACTATCTGGCCTGGCTGACAAGAACCGCGCTGGCGCAAGGCCACCAGCACTTGCTGTTCCTGAGCAGGGAAGGCTATCTGCTCGAGAAGGCGTTCGCCGTACTCAAGGGGGTCTCACCGGCACTGGCTCAGCTCAGCGGACATTATTTTCTCGCGTCACGCCGCGGTACCGGCACTCCATCGCTGCATGTCGCAAGCGATCTGCGCTCGCTGCTGGGTAGCACTTATGTTGGCAACCTGCATGGCCTAGTCCGCGCACGTCTCGGCGAAGCCGCGGGTGACGTGGTGGAAGCCCATCTCGACATGGAAGCCCTAAAGCAGGACATCTATCTACCAGAGATGCAGGACGCAACAATGGAGATGCTCGCCCCGGCCACCGCGGCTTTGTTGAAATTGGCTGCCGAGGAACGAGGGCATTATCTCGACTACTGGCACAGCGTTGTTGGCAGCGGCAGTGCGCTTGTCGCAGACATTGGTTATGCCGGCACAATCCAAGCCAATCTTGCACGCATGACAGGTGAGACCGTAAACGGCGCCTATTTCGCCCTGAATGCCGGCGCCAACAGGCTGGCGGACAACAGCCTGGCTAGCGCACGCTATTTCGATGGCCGGCACGGCGAGGATGCAGACAGCTCGGCAATCCTTCGCCACGACCTACTGCTGGAGACGCTGCTCACCGCCCCGACCGCGCAGTTTTCGCACTTCACTGCGGGAGAACACGCTCCGACAGCCGTGTATCTTCAAACGGAATCGACTCCGTCATATTGGAACTGCATCGAAAAGGTACACGCCGGCGCGCTCGCGTTCGTCAACGCAGTGTGTTCGATAACGGGTGATGAAAGCCATCTACTGAGTCTCGATCGCACATTGGTGCAGCAACCCTTAATTTGTGTCGGTACTGGCGAATGGTCTGCCCCCTGGCTGGCAGACCTCGCTGTTGCCGATCAATTCACCGGGCGCGGACTGGTGAGTGCCAGCGCCCTCGCGTAGGGTGATTCACCCACAGCCGATTGTGAACTCCACCCCGGTCTTGACCCGCAATTCCTCGAGTTCCACGCCGTCGGCACGCTCCACCAGCACCAGGCCATCGGCGGTGACATCGAACACCGCCAGATCGGTGATGATGCGATCCACCACGCCCACACCGGTCAGCGGCAAATCGCATTGCGGCAGGATCTTGTGGGCTCCGTCCTTGGCGACGTGCTCCATCAGCACGACCACGCGCTTGACGCCGGCCACCAGGTCCATGGCGCCGCCCATGCCCTTGACCATCTTGCCGGGCACCATCCAGTTGGCCAGGTCGCCCTGCGCGGTGACCTGCATGGCGCCAAGAATGGCCAGGTCGATATGGCCACCGCGGATCATCGCGAAGGAGTCGTGGCTCCCGAAATAACTCGCACCGGCACGCGCGGTCACCGTCTGTTTGCCGGCGTTGATCAGATCCGCATCCACGTCTTGCTCGGTTGGGAACGGACCGATGCCAAGGAGACCGTTCTCCGACTGCAACCACACGTCCACTCCTTCGGGGATGTGGTTGGCCACCAGGGTGGGCAGACCGATGCCCAGGTTGACGTAGGCGCCATCGGTCAACTCGCGCGCTGCGCGTGCGGCCATCTGCTCGCGGGTCCAGGCCATCAGTGTTCTCCCTGGCGCACGGTGCGCTGTTCGATGCGTTTTTCCGGCGTGGCGTTGAGGACCAGGCGATCGACGTAGATGCCCGGCAGGTGCACGTGGTCGGGATCGATCGCGCCCAGTTCCACGATTTCCTCGACCTCGGCGATGCAGATCTTGCCAGCCATTGCGCAGGCCGGATTGAAGTTGCGCGCGGTCTTGCGGAACACCAGATTGCCTGCAGTATCCGCGCGCCAGGCCTTGACCAGCGCCACGTCGGCCTGCAACGCGGTTTCCAGCACATAGTGCTTGCCATTAAAACTGCGCGTTTCCTTCCCCTCGGCGACGATCGTGCCGTAGCCGGTCGCGGTATAGAACGCCGGGATACCAGCGCCGCCGGCACGCAAGCGCTCGGCCAGCGTGCCCTGCGGATTGAATTCCAGCTCCAGCTCGCCGCCCAGGTACTGGCGCTCGAACTCCTTGTTCTCGCCCACGTAGGACGAAATCATCTTGCGGATCTGCCGGGTCGCCAGCAGTTGGCCCAGTCCGAAGCCATCGACGCCCGCGTTGTTGGAGATCACCGTCAGCCCGCTCACCCCGCTCTGCCGCAGCGCGTCGATCAGCGCCTCGGGAATGCCGCACAACCCGAAGCCGCCGACCGCCAGGGTCTGCCCATCGGCGACCACGCCGGCCAAGGCCGTTCTGGCGTCGGCGTAGCGCTTGCCGCCAGCCGTCCCATGTCCATCGTTGCTCATCACCGCCCTCACCTCGCTGATGTGAAGCACGCATTCTAGCCGCTGACTGTTCCCTGTCCTCGGTCGCCCCGCAGCCACACCAAATACACGGGCCAGCCGCTACACTCGGCTGTCCCCCACCCAAGGATCTGCCCATGACGCTACCCGCCTTCAAGGCCTACGACATCCGGGGCCGCGTGCCCGATGAACTCAACGAGGACTTGGCCCGCCAGATCGGCGTGGCATTGGCGGCGCAGCTGGGCGAAGGGCCCGTCGTTCTCGGCCACGACGTCCGGCTGGCCAGTCCGGCCTTGCAGGATGCCCTGGCGGCAGGCCTGCGCGCCAAGGGCCGGGAAGTCATCGACATCGGTCTGTGCGGAACCGAGGAAGTGTATTTCCAGACCGATCACCTCGGCGCCGCCGGTGGCGTGATGGTCACCGCCAGCCATAATCCGATGGATTACAACGGCATGAAGCTGGTGCGCGAACAGGCGCGCCCGATCAGCTCGGATACCGGCTTGTTCGCCATCCGCGATGTGGTCGCCTCCGGTTCAGTCGAGGTCGGTGCGCCCACCGCCGCCCAGCATAGCCGTACCGACAAGACTGCGTACCTGGAACACCTGTTGAGCTATGTCGATCGTAGCGCGCTCAAGCCGCTGAAGCTGGTCGTCAATGCCGGCAATGGCGGCGCTGGCTTGATCATCGATCAGCTTGCGCCGCATCTGCCTTTCGAATTCGTGCGGGTTTTCCACGAGCCCGATGGCAACTTCCCCAACGGCATCCCCAACCCACTGCTGCCGGAAAATCGCGACGCGACCGCGAAGGCGGTCAAGGACCACGGCGCCGACTTCGGCATCGCCTGGGATGGCGACTTCGATCGTTGCTTCTTCTTCGACCATACCGGCCGCTTCATCGAGGGCTATTACCTGGTCGGCCTGCTGGCCCAGGCCATCCTGGCCAAGCAGCCGGGTGGCAAGGTGGTCCACGATCCGCGCCTGACCTGGAACACCATCGAGCAAGTCGAGCAGGCCGGTGGCGTCCCGGTGCTGTGCAAGAGCGGCCATGCCTTCATCAAGGAAAAGATGCGCAGCGAAAACGCCGTCTATGGCGGCGAGATGAGCGCCCACCACTATTTCCGCGAGTTCGCCTACGCCGACTCCGGCATGATCCCCTGGCTGCTGATCGCCGAGCTGGTGTCCACCTCTGGCACCACGCTGGCCGACCTGGTCGAAGAACGCATGCAGAAGTTCCCCTGCAGCGGTGAAATCAACTTCAAGGTCGCCGATGCCAAGGCCGCCGTCGCCCGGGTGATGGAGCGCTACAGCGGCGACAACCCGGCCCTGGACTACACCGATGGAGTGAGCGCCGAGTTCCCGCAGTGGCGCTTCAATCTGCGCAGCTCCAATACCGAACCCCTGCTGCGTCTGAATGTCGAGACGCGCGGCGATGCCGCGCTGCTGCAGCAGCGCACGGACGAGATTTCGGCGATCCTCAAGCAATCCTGACCGTACCCCCTTGACCCACGGAGCTCCCCCATCCATGTCTGACGTCCTTCCCATCATTCTTTCCGGCGGCTCCGGCACGCGCCTGTGGCCGCTGTCGCGCGAAACCTATCCGAAGCAGTTCCTGCCGCTGGTTGGCGAGCAGACGATGCTGCAGTCGACCTGGCATCGCGCCGCGCCGGTCGCAGGCCACGCGCCGATTATCGTGGCCAACGAGGAGCATCGATTCATCGCCGCTGAGCAACTGCAACAGCTTGGCGTCAAACCGTCCGCGATCCTGCTGGAGCCGAAGGGGCGGAATACCGCTCCAGCCATCGCCGTGGCAGCGCTCGAGGCGACCCGTGACGGCAGCGATCCGCTCTTGTTGGTGCTGCCTTCGGATCATGTCATCCGTGACGAGGCAGCCTTCCAAGCAGCAGTAACGCAGGCAGCGCAAGCCGCTAGCCAAGGCAAGCTTGTGACCTTCGGTATCAAGCCGACGTCGCCGGAGACCGGCTATGGCTATATCAAGGCTGCTGGTGGCACAGGCGTCAGCCCGGTTGAGCGTTTTGTCGAAAAGCCCGACCTGACGACCGCCCAGGGCTATCTGGCATCCGGCGAGTACTACTGGAACAGCGGCATGTTCCTGTTCCGTGCCTCGCGTTATCTGGAGGAACTGCGCAAGTTTCAACCCGCGATCGCAGAGGCCAGCAGGAAAGCCTGGGAATTGAGCAAGCGCGACGCCGATTTCACCCGCCTGGACAAGGATGCGTTCGCTGCCAGCCCTTCGGATTCGATCGACTATGCGGTGATGGAAAAGACTGCCGACGCCGTCGTCGTGCCGCTGGATGCCGGCTGGAACGACGTGGGCTCCTGGTCTGCCCTACTGGAGGTTTCCGAACAAGATGGTGCCGGCAATGCGCATCACGGCGATGTCATCCAGATCGACTGCCGCAATACCTACGCCTATGGTTCGCGCCTGATCGCCATGGTCGGCCTGGAGGACGTGGTGGTGGTCGAGACACCGGACGCCGTCTTGGTCGGCCATCGCGACCGCATTCAGGAAGTCAAGGACGTAGTCGGCCAGATCAAGTCCAACGGCCGCTCAGAAGCGACCTGGCACCGCAAGGTCTACCGGCCCTGGGGCGCCTACGATTCGATCGACAATGGTCATCGCCATCAGGTAAAGCGCATCACCGTCAAGCCGGGGGCGGTGTTGAGCCTGCAGATGCACCATCACCGGGCCGAGCACTGGATCGTGGTCAGCGGCACTGCCGAAGTCACCCGCGGCGAGGAAGTGTTGCTGCTGACCGAGAACCAGAGCACCTATATCCCGCTCGGCGTGACCCACCGCCTGCGCAATCCGGGCAAGTTGCCGCTGGAGTTGATCGAAGTGCAGTCCGGCAGCTATCTGGGCGAGGACGATATCGTGCGTTTCGAGGACACCTACGGCCGCGCTTGATCGCCTAGATCAGCGCACGTCGCACGCAAGACGGCGGCCCATGGCCGCCGTCTTGCGTTACATGCCTGACTGGTCGCGATTCGAGGACGCCATCTCGTGACCGACAAGCAACGACTCCTAGAGCGTGTGATGCACGTCGATGAGATGCGTTGACCGTCAGCGGTGCGGAGCGGGTGCTGGGTGGCGCCGGCTTAGCTGGCGCCAAGGCAAGCCGCGCGGCGCACGCCTTGTCTCGACGCGCCGCAGGACGCTTCGCACTCACCTCAAAGTGCATAACATGCTCTAGCCCTCGCTAAACGGAAGCGCGTTGCGAACACTCGCAGTAGTGACCTCCGCTCCAGTCAACATTGCATGGACAGGCGGGTAGCGAGCCACCCACCTGCGTCGTGGCCGGCAGGATCGCCAGACTCAGTTATCGCCGAACAGATCGCGGGTATAGACCTTGTCCTGCACGTCCTGCAGCGCATCGGCCATGCGGTTGCTGATGATGACGTCGGCCTCGCGCTTGAACGCCTCCAGGTCGTTGACCACGCGCGAACGGAAGAACTCCGGCTCGCTCAATGTGGGTTCGTAGACGATGACTTCGACGCCCTTGGCCTTGATCCGCTTCATCACGCCCTGGATGCTTGAAGAACGGAAGTTGTCCGAGCCAGCCTTCATGATCAAACGATAGATGCCGACCACCTTCGGATTGCGGCGCAGCACGTCGCTCGCAATGAAGTCCTTGCGGGTGGTATTGGAATCGACGATCGCCCGGATGATGTTCTGCGGCACGCTCTGGTAGTTGGCCAGCAACTGCTTGGTGTCCTTGGGCAGACAATAGCCGCCGTAGCCGAAGGAAGGGTTGTTGTAGTGGCTGCCGATACGCGGATCCAGGCAGATGCCCTCGATGATCTGGCGGCTGTCCAGACCATGGGTGAGCGCATACGTGTCGAGTTCGTTGAAGTAGGACACCCGCATCGCCAGATAGGTGTTGGCGAATAGCTTGATCGCCTCGGCCTCGGTCGGCTCGGTGAACAGCACCGGCACGTCGGGCTTGAGCGCGCCTTCCTGCAACAGCCGCGCGAAGGTTTCCGCACGCGCCGAGCGCTCGCCGACGATGATGCGCGAGGGGTACAGGTTGTCATACAACGCACGGCCTTCGCGCAGGAATTCCGGCGAGAAGATGATGTTGTCGGTCCCGAACTGTTCGCGCACCTTGGCCACGTAGCCAACCGGAATGGTGGACTTGATCACCATGGTCGCCTGCGGATTGATGTCCAGCACCTTGGCGATCACCACCTCGATCGAGCGGGTATTGAAGTAATTGGTGACCGGATCGTAGTCGGTCGGCGTGGCGATGATCACGAAATCGGCCCCGGCGAAGGCCTCCTCGGCGTCCAGCGTTGCCTTGAAGTTCAAGCCACCCTGGGCCAACGCGGCCTCGAGTTCCTTGTCGACGATCGGCGAGCGGCCCTCGTTGAGTAGCTTGACCTTGGCCTCGACGATGTCCAGCGCCACCACCTCATGGTGCTTGGCGAGCAACACGCCATTGGACAGACCGACATAGCCGGTACCCGCGACAGCGATCTTCATTGGAATTCCTTGCGACATTGGATGGGGGAGGATGCAGCGCGCTGCATGCAGGCCCTGGTGTGTTGCGACACGGCCGAGCCCGCAATGGACGGCCCAGACGCATGGGGGACACGCAAGACCTGCACGGTGCCGATGGATACGATGGCGCGCTCACCCACCAGGCACGCATTGCGCATGCATCGGGGACCCACCATCCATCTGCGGCACATCCACGCCGACCGTCGACCACGACACAGGTGTTCGCCCGGCACAGATCAGCCCCCGATGGTAGCCGAACCGATGTGCAAGGCATGAGTCGGCGCTGAAGCGACACCGCCCCACGATCCCAATATGCGACTCAGCGCAGTACCAGGGTGTCCAGTACCTGGCCCAAGCCGTCCTGCCACTGCGGCAGCCGGACGCCGAATGTGTCTTGCAGGCTGCGCGTGTCCAATCGCGAATACGCCGGGCGCTTGGCCGGGGTTGGGTAGTCGGCGGTGGTGATCGCCTCGATGAACGGCCGACGAGCGATCAGGCCACGCGCCAACGCGTGAGTGAAAATGGCCTCGGCAAAACCATGCCAGCTGGTTTCGCCCGCCGCGGTGAGGTGCCAGAGGCCGGAGGGCTGGTCAGGGTGGCGCAGGGCCAACGCGGTGAGATCGGCGATCAACGCCGCCGGGGTCGGCGTGCCGATTTGGTCGGCGACCACACGCAACAGGTCGCGTTCGGCGCCGACGCGCAGCATCGTGCGCAGAAAGTTATTGCCGTGAGCGGCATAGACCCAGGCGGTGCGGAAGATCAGATGACGCCCGCCGGCGGCCTGCACTGCCTGCTCGCCGGCCAGCTTGCTCTGCCCGTACACGCCCAGCGGCGCAGTGGCATCGTCCGGCCGGTACGGTTGCGTGCCCTGGCCATCGAACACATAGTCGGTCGAGTAATGCACCATCGGCACGCCGGCACGCGCGCACCATTGCGCGATCACCCCGGGGGCTTCGGCATTGGCGCGAAATGCAGCATCGCGCTCCTGTTCGGCACGATCGACCGCGGTGTAGGCGGCGGCGTTGATCAGCACCGTCGGCCGTACCCTATCCAATACCAAGTCGAGCGATGCAAGCTCGTCCAGATCGATCCGCTCGCAAACACGTCCGTCAGGCAGATGGCCTGAGCGGCATGCCGCTACCACCGTCCCCAGCGGTGCCAGCGCCCTCAACAACTCAGTACCTAGCTGCCCGTTGGCGCCTATCACCAGCGTGGTCACGGCTGATAGACCGGCAGTCGCTCTTCGGCAATATCCTCAAGCAACGGTGCAGCTCTGTCCTTCGCTGACAGGATGGGCGAGCTTATCGGCCAATCCACACCGATACTGCCGTCGTCCCAGCGAACACTGGCGTCGGCTTCATGCACATAAATATCAGTGCAGAGGTAGCTGAACACAACACGTTCAGACAACACCGCAAACCCATGGGCGAACCCCTCAGGTATCCAGAACTGTCGCTTATTTTCCGCGCTCAGGACAGCAGCAGTCCATTGACCGAAATACGGTGAGCCGCGCCGGATATCCACTGCGACATCGTAGACCTCCCCCTCTAGCACGCTGACCAACTTCCCCTGTGGGCGCGGCCATTGGTAGTGCAGGCCTCGCAGCACGCCCCGGGTCGATGTGGATACGTTACTTTGCAGGAAACGTAACGGCAGGCCATGTTGATCAAAACGCTCGGCGTTCCAGGTTTCAAAAAACTGACCGCGCTCGTCACCGAATACTCTTGGCTCTATGACTAGGCAACCAGGCAAAGAAGTCTCAATGACTTTCAAGGAACTACTCCACGTTGTGCGAGCGAGTGTAGATATTGGCCGTAGGCGTTCTTGCTCAGCGGCGCAGCCAATCGCTCCAATTGGGACGCATCGATCCATCCCTGAGCAAAGGCGATCTCTTCGGGACAACAGACCTGTAAACCCTGCCGCATCTGAATCGTCTCGATGAAATTGGAGGCCTCGTGTAGGGACTGATGCGTGCCGGTATCCAGCCATGCATAGCCGCGCCCAAGCGACTCCAAGTGCAGATCGCCCGTCTCAAGATAACGCCGATTGAGATCCGTGATTTCCAGTTCCCCTCGACTGGACGGCATCAATTCTGCGGCATAGTCACATGCCCGTCCATCGTAGAAATACAGGCCAGTAACAGCATAGTTTGACCGAGGGCGCAGGGGCTTTTCCTCGATATTGATGACCTTCCCCTGAGAATTGAATTCGGCGACTCCATAGCGCTCGGGATCGTTGACCCAATAGCCGAACACGGTTGCCCCATGCTCACGCGCGCTGGCGCGGCGCAACACGTCGGTCAGACCGTGCCCGTGAAAGATGTTGTCTCCCAGCACCAGGCAACTGGGCTTGTCGCCGACGAAGTCACGCCCAATCAGATAGGCCTGAGCCAAACCATCCGGACTCGGCTGCACCGCGTAGCGAACATCGATTCCCCACTGTGCACCATCGCCTAGCAATGCCTGGAACAGGGGCTGCTCGTGGGGCGTATTGATGATCAGAACCTCACGAATGCCGGTCAGCATCAGCACACTGAGCGGATAGTAGATCATCGGCTTGTCGTAGACGGGCAATAGCTGTTTACTTATCCCTTTGGTGATGGGATACAACCGCGTCCCGGAGCCGCCCGCCAGGATGATGCCTTTTCGTTGTGTCATAGATTTCCCTTAATGAGGTCATCGGCCTGCGTGCGAGCTAGACAAATGCCGCGTCAAGCAGATTCGCCAATCCGCTCGAGGCGATAACTGCCGTCCAGCACGCTCCGCACCCAGGCTTGGTTGTCCAAGTACCACTGCACCGTCAGGGCGATCCCTTGTTCGAACGTGTAAGCAGGATGCCAGCCCAGTTCATTGCGAAGTTTGCTGGCATCGATGGCATACCGGCGATCATGGCCGGGACGGTCGGCCACATAGGTAATCTGGCTAGCGCGCGGCTGGCCGTCGTCACGTGGCTGCAACCGGTCCAATAACGCGCAAATGGTGTGAACAACCTCGATATTCTGCCTTTCCGCGTTGCCTCCAACGTTGTAGGTCTGGCCGATACGCCCCTTCTCCAGCACGGTGCGAATCGCATCACAGTGATCGCTGACAAACAACCAGTCGCGCACCTGTTTGCCATCGCCGTAGATAGGAAGCGCCTCACCCGCTAGGGCCTTCGCGATGACCAAGGGAATCAACTTCTCCGGAAAGTGGTACGGCCCATAGTTGTTGGAGCAGTTGGTCGTCAGGACCGGCAAACCATACGTATGATGAAACGCGCGCACCAGGTGATCAGACGCTGCCTTAGACGCCGCGTATGGGGAATTTGGCGCGTAAGGAGTCGTTTCAGTGAACTGACCGGTCTCCCCCAAGGTTCCGTAGACCTCGTCGGTCGATACATGCAAGAAGCGAAAGGCGGCGCGCTCGAGCGCCGGCAAATTCCGCCAGTAATCCCGAACAGATTCCAGCAAAGCGAGCGTTCCGACCACATTGGTCTGGACGAAGGCCGCAGGCCCATCAATGGAACGATCCACGTGCGACTCTGCAGCGAAATTCACCACCGCCGCAGGCCGATGCTCGCCAAGCACGCGACTCACCAGAGTGCGGTCGCCAATATCCCCTTGGACAAACAGGTGGCTCGGATGGTCCCGCAGGGAAGCCAGCGTAGCCAGATTGCCGGCATAGGTCAGCGCGTCGAGCGTGATCACCCGCACTCCCCGGCGCACCGCCTCCAAAACGAAATTGCCGCCGATGAAGCCGGCTCCGCCGGTCACGAGCCACGTTGTCACGGTTTGCCGCTCTCCCCGATCACTGATCGCGCTGATTTCAACGTCACAGAATATACGGTCGCGTGACCCGGAGCCTGAAGCCACCACATGACTCCTGCCGACACCCCCCATACGCCATCGCATGGTTACCGCTGCCCGGTTAGAATTACCCGCACTCCCGAGCCAGCCGCCGCGGCCGGGCCTTCCCGTAATCGCTGAAGGATCTCGTACACGATGAAAATCCTCGTCGCCTACAAGCGCGTGGTGGACTACAACGTCCGCATTCAGGTCAAGCCGGATGGCTCCGGCGTGGTGACCGAAGGCGTCAAGCTTTCGCCCAACCCGTTCGACGAAATCGCCCTGGAAGAGGCCCTGCGACTACGCGACGCCGGCACTGCCAGCGAGGTCGTGGTGGCCACCCTGGCCCCCGCCGACGCGGCCGCCCATCTGCGCAACGGCCTGGCCATGGGCGCCAATCGCGCCATCCACGTGGTCACCGACAACGCCGTGCAGCCGCTGACCGCCGCCCGCGCCCTGCTCAAGCTGGTCGAGAAGGAGCAGCCGGATCTGGTGATCCTGGGCAAGCAGGCCATCGACGACGATGCCAACCAGACCGGCCAGATGCTGGCCACCCTGTGGGGACGTCCGCAAGCCACGTTCGCCAGCAAGCTGGTGATCGCCGACGGCAAGGCCACCGTGACACGCGAGGTCGATGCCGGCCTGGAGACGCTGGAGATCGATCTGCCGGCCGTGGTCACCACCGACCTGCGTCTGAACGAGCCGCGCTTCATCAAGCTGCCGGACATCATGAAGGCCAAGAGCAAGCCGCTGGAAACGCTGGCCTTCGCCGATCTCGGGGTGCAGGCGCACGACAGCCTCACCACCACCCATTACGCCGCTCCGTCCAAGCGCAGCCGCGGCGTCATGGTCAAGGATGCCGCCGAACTGGTGGCCGCACTCAAGCAGAAGGGGTTGCTGTAATGGCCAAGATCCTCGTCGTTGCCGAACATCTCAACGGCCAGCTCAATGCGGCCACCGCCAAGACCGTCAGTGCCGCCCAGGCGGTATCGCCGGACGCAATCGACGTCCTCGTGCTGGCGGCCGAACCGGCAGCTGTCGCCAGCCAGGCCGCCCAGCTAGCCGGCGTGGCCCGCGTACTGACCGTGACCAACCCCGCCAACGCGAACGCCATCGCCCAGGTGCTGGGGCCACAGGTGGCCCAGATCGCCGGCCAGGGGTATTCCCACGTGTTCGGCCCCTCGACCACCTTCGGCAAGGACCTGATGCCGGTGGTGGCCGCCCTGCTGGGCGTCAACCAGATCTCCGACCTGATGGCGGTCGAGGATGCCTACACCTTCAAGCGACCGATCTACGCCGGCAACGCCATCATCACCGTGCAGGCACCGTCCGATCAGCCCGTGGTGGCGACCGTCCGTAGCGCCTCCTGGCCGGAAGCCGCCAGTGGCGGCAACGCGGCGGTCGAGGCCGTTTCGGTTGACGCCGCCTTGCCAAGCCACTCGCGTTTCGTCGCATTGGCGGCCGGCAGCTCCGATCGTCCGGATCTGCAGAGCGCCAAGCGCGTCGTCTCCGGCGGCCGCGGCGTCGGTTCGGCGGAGAACTTCAAGCACATCTACAGCCTGGCCGACAAGTTGGGCGCGGCGGTCGGCGCCTCGCGCGCAGCCGTCGATGCCGGCTATGTGCCCAACGAACTGCAGGTCGGCCAGACCGGCAAGATCATTGCGCCGGAACTGTACGTGGCCATCGGCATCAGTGGCGCGATCCAGCATCTGACCGGCATCAAGGACGCCGGCACCATCGTGGCGATCAACAAGGATCCGGAGTCTCCGATCTTCGAGATTGCCGATATCGGACTGGTCGGTGATCTGTTCACCCTGCTGCCCGAACTCGAAGCTGCCCTGGGCTGAAGCCGAGTCGAGATGTTATCGAGCGCTCGGTCACACAACGGCGACCCCAAGCCTCCGCGCTATCGCCTGGATCAGTTGGCGCTGTGTGTGCTCATCGTTTGCGCGGCCTATGTGGCCGCGCTGGTCTGGATCGATCGCGGCAACGGAACCTTCGCGCGGCTCGGCGAGGTGGGTCATCTGCTGGCCCTCGCGACGCTCCCGGTCTCGGCTAGCTATCTGTTCCGCTATTGGCGCTGGCGGTGGCTGTTGCGGCGCCAGGGAAATGCAATCCCCTGGTGGCCAGGCCTGGCCGGCTATCTGGCTGGGTTTGCCTTGACCGCGACGCCTGCCAAGGCGGGCGAGCTGATGCGGCTCCGTTACTTCGCCCGCCTCGGCGTTCCCGCGCCCAGGACCCTGGCAATCTTCGTTTTCGAGCGCGCCAGCGACCTGCTGATTATCCTGAGCGTGTCGCTACTGGCCGCGCCGGTGTTCCCGGCCCTGGGAACGCTGGCCGCAATTGTGCTGGGCGGCGTGCTCGTCCTGTTTGGCGCAGCTGCTTGGCCCGCATTGCTCGACTGGCTGGCACGGCTAGGCGAACGCCTGCCAGGCCGATGGCTCCGTGCCAGCACTCGTTTTTGCTTGGCCGCGGCACTGGAGCTGCGCAGTTGTCTGGGCCTGCGATCAATGGCCCAGAGCCTGTTCGCCGGCAGCCTGGCATGGGGCCTGATTTCCTGCGTCTTCGCCGGGCTTTGTCTGGCGCTGGGCCTTACGCTCGATCCCATCGTCGCGCTTGGCATCTATCCATTGGCGATGCTGGTGGGTGCAGTGTCCTTCGTGCCCGGCGGAGTCGGGACAACGGAATTAGCGATCGTGCTGATGCTCGAGCGACTGGGCGTGGGAACGGCCGATGCCATCGCTGTGGCCGTCGCGGCCCGCCTGGTAACGCTCTGGTATGCGGTTGTGGTCGGCGCCCTCGCCCTGCTCAGCGCAGAACTGGGGGTGCGCCGTGAAGCCGATTGAGCCACTGGGTATAATCGCTGCCCCGTAGCGGAACGCCCTACCGTCGATGTCCTCTCCCTCTTTCACGCCCTCCCGTCCTCCTGGTGCGGGACGCGCCCTGTGCGTGGACCTCGATGGCACGCTATTGAACTCGGACATTCTTTATGAGTCGGTGCTGGCGCTGCTGGCGCGCAATCCGCTGTATCTGTTCGTGTTGCCCTTCTGGCTCCTGCGCGGCAAGGCTGCGCTGAAGCGCGAGTTGGCATCGCGCGTCAGCCTGCCCGCCGAGACCCTGCCCTACAACGCCCAGGTCCTCGACTTGCTGCGCACCACCGAGCAGCGGCCGCGGGTGCTGTGCACCGCCTCGGATGCCCTACTGGTCACGCCGATCGCCGAGCACCTGGGCCTGTTCGAGCAGGTGATCGCCAGCGACGGCAAGCGCAACCTCTCCGGCCACAACAAGGCAGCTGCGCTCGTCGAAGCCTTTGGAGAACGAAATTTCGACTACGCCGGCAACGGCAGCGTGGACTTGCATGTGTGGGACAAGGCCGGCGGCGCCTGGGTCGTGAACAACGACAATGCCCTGCGCAAGGCGGCCGCCCAGCGCACCACCGTGTATGCGCACTGGCCAGCACCACCGCGCGCACGGGCCTGGCTCAAGGCGCTGCGTCTGCATCAATGGTTGAAGAATCTGCTGGTTTTCTTGCCGCTGCTGGCAGCGCACCGCTTTCTCCAACCGACATCGATACTGCAGGCGGTTCTGGCCCTGGTTGCCTTTGGGCTTTGCGCCTCCGGCGTTTATGTCCTCAACGATCTGCTCGATCTTACCCCCGATCGCCAACATCCTCGCAAGCGCGAGCGTCCGTTTGCTGCCGGCCGCATTCCGCTCCTGCACGGACTCTTTGCCGCCCCGGCGCTGACCTTGGCGGGCCTGGCGCTGTCGTTGGCGTGCAACATCGAATTCACGCTGGTCTTGCTCGCCTATTACGTGATGACGCTGGCGTATTCGCTCCGCCTCAAGCGCATTGTGATGATCGACGTGGTGTTGCTGGCAGCCCTCTATACCGTGCGCATCATCGGCGGTGCGATGGCCATCGATATCGAACTGTCGTTCTGGCTGCTCGCGTTCTCGATGTTCATCTTCTTGTCGCTGGCACTGCTCAAGCGCTACACCGAGCTGCACGCCATGCTGACCAGCGGTAAGACCAAAGCCAGCGGCCGTGCTTACTCGGTAGAGGACCTGTCGTTGTTGCAGTCGATGGGCGCTGCGGCAGGCTACATCGCGGTGTTGGTGATGGCGCTGTACATCAACAGCCCCGAGAGCGTACAGCTGTATCGCAATCCCAAGCTACTGTGGATGGTCTGTCCAGTGCTGTTGTATTGGGTCAGCCGGGTCTGGGTGGTCGCCCATCGCGGCGACATGCACGATGACCCCATCGTCTTTGCCGCCACCGATCGGGTCAGCCAGGTCGTCGTCGTGCTGTGCGGCCTGTTCGCCTTGAGCGCCATCTAATGGCCGACGCCGGGCAGTCCTGGGGACGCTATCCGCATGCGACGCAGACGCTGCTGCCGATCGTCGACCGGGCGGCGACCCTGCCGGCCTTCGCAGGCAACGCGCTGCCGCGCGGAAACGGCCGCAGCTACGGCGACAGTTGCCTCAATCCCGACGGCACCTTGCTGTGCGCGCGTGGCCTGGACCGCTTCATCGGCTTCGACCCCGCGTCTGGCCGGGTACGCTGCGAGGCCGGGGTCACGCTCGCCGAGATCATCGATCTGGTCCTGCCGCAGGGCTGGTTCCTGCCGGTGACACCGGGCACCCGCTACGTCACCGTGGCCGGCGCCATCGCCAACGATGTGCATGGCAAGAACCATCATCGCACCGGCAACTTCGGCCACCACGTATGCGCGTTCGAGCTGCTGCGCAGCGACGGCAGCCGCCGTCTGTGCACGCCGCAGGCCGATGACGAGGGCTGGTTCGCGGCCACGGTCGGCGGACTCGGCTTGACCGGGCTGATCACCTGGGCGGAGATCCAGTTGCGCCGAGTGCCGGGACCGGCGCTGGAGACGGAGAACATCCGCTTCGGCTCGCTCGACGAGTTCTTTGCGTTGTCCGCGGCCTCGGCAGACAGCCACGAGTACAGCGTCGCCTGGATCGACTGCCTGGCCAGCGGTCGCGCCCGCGGCCGCGGCCATTTCACCCGCGCCGATCACTGCGCCGGCCTGCCCGAGGAACGCCCGGCCTCGCCCGGCAAGGGCCTGACGATGCCGCTGACCCCGCCCGTCTCGCTGGTCAACAAGCTGTCGCTGCGGCCGTTCAACGCGCTGTACTACTGGCGCCAGCCCGCGCGCAGCAAGCGCCGGCTGAGCCACCTGCTGCCGTTCTTCTACCCGCTGGACGGCATCCGTCACTGGAACCGCATGTACGGCCCGCGCGGCTTCCTGCAATACCAGTGCGTGCTGCCGCCGGCCAGCGCGCGCGACGGCGTGGATGCGCTGCTGGCGGAAATCGCCCGCAGCGGCAGCGGCTCGTTTCTCGCGGTACTGAAGGAATTCGGCGATATCCCCGCACGCGGCATGCTCTCCTTCCCGCGCCCCGGCACTACGCTGGCGCTGGATTTCCCCAACGACGGCGACGACGTGCTGCGCCTGCTGGCGCGCCTTGATCGCATCGTCGACGCCGCCGGCGGCGCTCTGTACCCTGCCAAGGACGCGCGGATGTCCGCTGACTCGTTCAAGCGCGCCTACGCCCGCTGGCAGGACTTCAGTCGCTATCTCGATCCCTGCTTTTCTTCCGGCTTTTGGCGCCGGGTCACGGAGTGAACATGCAACGCGTCCTCATCATCGGCGCCACCTCGGCGATTGCCGAAGCCACCGCCCGGCGTTACGCCGCGCGCGGTGCAGCCATCCATCTGCTCGGCCGCCAAGCCGCACGCCTGGAGGCGATCGCGTCCGACCTGTCGACTCGCGGTGGCAAGGCCAGCTGTGGCCTGCTCGACGTCAACGATAGCGCCGACCATGCGGCGGCCTTGGATGCCGCATGGGCCGCGCTGGGCGGCGTTGACGTTGTGCTGATTGCACACGGCACGCTGCCCGACCAAGCAGCATGCGATGCCTCGGTCGAACTGTCCCTGCGCGAGTTCGCCACCAACGGCACTTCGACGATCGCGCTCTGCGCCGCCCTGGTGCCGCGCCTGGGCGCCGGCGCGACGCTGGCGGTGATTTCCTCGGTGGCGGGCGACCGCGGGCGCGCGAGCAACTATCTGTACGGCAGCGCCAAAGCGGCGGTCAGCGCCTACCTGAGCGGCCTCGGCCAGCGTCTGCGCCCGCTGGGTATCAACGTTCTCACGATCAAGCCGGGCTTCGTCGATACGCCGATGACCGCCGCTTTCAAGAAAGGCGCGCTGTGGGCCAAGCCCGATCAGATCGCCAAGGGCATTCTGCGCGCGGTCGATGGACGTCGCGCAGTCGCCTATTTGCCGGGATTCTGGTGGGCGATCATGTTCGTCATCAAGTCCATCCCCGAATTTGTCTTCCGCCGGATCACGCTCTGACATGACCGATAAACACGCCAAAATCGTCATCACCGGCGCCGCAGGCCTGGTTGGGCAGAACCTGGTCGTCGAACTCGAACAGCAGGGTTACACCCATCTGGTGGCGATCGACAAGCATGCGCACAACCTGCAGATCCTGCGTGAACTGCATCCTGCCGTTCGCGTCATCCATGCCGACCTGGCCGAGCCCGGCGATTGGTCGCGCGAATTCGAGGGTGCGGCCTGCGTGGCGCAATTGCATGCGCAGATCACCGGCAAGACCACCGATCTATTCACCCGTAATAACCTGACCGCTACCCAACACGTACTCGACGCCTGTCGCGCCGCAAACGTGCCTTATTTGGTGCACATCAGTTCTTCAGTGGTTAACTCGGTCGCCAAGGACGATTACACCAACACCAAGCGTGCCCAGGAAGAGATGGTGGTGGCCAGCGGAGTTCGCCACTGCGTATTGCGTCCGACGCTGATGTTCGGCTGGTTTGACCCCAAACACCTGGGCTGGCTGTCGCGCTTCATGGCCAAGACGCCGGTATTTCCCATCCCAGGCGACGGCAAGTTCATGCGGCAGCCGCTCTACGAGCGCGACTTCTGCCGCTGCATCGCCAAGTGCATCGAGCGCGAACCCGACGGACAGATCTACGACATCGTTGGCGACACCCGCGTCGACTACGTCGATATCATCAAGACGATCAAACGGGTCAAGAAACTACGCACCATGATCGTGCATATCCCGATCGGTTTCTTCGCCCTCCTGCTACGCGTGTATTCGCTCTTCAGTTCCAAACCGCCGTTCACTGCCGACCAGCTGAAGGCACTCAGTGCTGGCGATGACTTCAAGGGCGTCGATACCGATGCGGTATTCGGCGTGCGGCAAACGCCGTTCGAGGACGCGATCCGCGAAAGCTATACCGACCCGCGCTACAGCCATATCGTGCTCCAGCGCTGAACCGTCATTACGAGATAGAACATGAGCACATTCGCAATCGTCGGCAGCGGCCCCATGGGCCTGATGGCTGCCATGGAACTGTTGAAGAAAGGCCATCAGGTCGACGTGTACGAACGCGACGACCGCATCGGCGGCATGTCTGCAGATTTCGACTTCGACGGCCTGCGCATCGAGCGCTACTACCACTTCATCTGCAAGACCGATTTTCCACTGTTCAAGCTGCTCAAGGACCTGAAGCTGTCCGATCGGCTGCACTGGACGGACACCAAGATGGGGTATTACTACCAGGGCAAGCTGCACAAGTGGGGAACACCGTTTGCGCTGCTCGGCTTCCCGCACCTGGGATTGGTCGACAAAGTGCGTTACGCGTTACACGTCATGCACACCAAGGGTATCAAGGACTGGGCACCACTGGACAAGGAGAACGCGCGCGACTGGATCACTCGCTGGATCGGCCCCAAGGCCTACGAGGTGATGTGGGAGAAGGCATTCGCGCTGAAGTTCTTCGAGTACCAGAACGACTTGTCCGCCTCGTGGATCGGCACCCGCATCAAGCGCGTGGCGCTGTCGCGGCGCAATCTGTTCAACGAAAGCATGGGCTACCTGGACGGCGGTTCGGCCGTGTTGTTGGAACGCATGGCGGCGGAAGTGACGCGCCTGGGAGGCCGCATCCTGTTGTCGCAACCGATTGAAGAAGTTGCCTCTGTCGATGGCAAGGTCACCGGCATCCGCACTCGCGACGGGCAACACGCCTACGACGGCGTGGTGTCGACAGCACCAATCCAATACGTGCCTGGCATGGTGCCAGGCTTGCCCAAGACCTTCGCCGACCAGGTCACCGCAATCGAGAACATCCCGGTCGCCTGCGTGATCCTGAAGCTGTCCGAGCCGGTCAGTGAGAACTTCTGGATGAACATCAGTGACGACCGGATCGCCATCCCCGGCTTGATCGAATACAGCAACCTCAACCCAGGTAAGGGCGCTGGCGAGCACATCGTCTATGCGCCCTACTACATGCCCAAGACCCACCCGAAGTGGCAGTGGAGCAACCAGCAGCTCATCGACGAAGTCATCGGCTACCTGCCGATGATCAATCCGAATTTCAAGCCGGAGTGGATTCGCGCGAGCCATTGCCATCGCTACGAGTATGCGCAGACGATCTGCCCGCCCGGATTCCAGGACATGCTGCCGCCGATGAAGACGCCGCTGAAGGGCTTCTATATGGCGGATACGGCGTACTACTACCCAGAGGATCGCTCGATCAATGAAAGTATCGCCGTGGGGCAGCGCCTCGCGGCAGAGGCGAAAGCCGGATGAAAAGGCAGGCGTTGCTATTCTTGATGGCCGGCGGCATCGCTGCCGCCGCCAACTTCGGATCGCGCATCGCGCTCAGTCAGATTGTCCCCTATGTGCCTGCCATCGTCACGGCTTACATGATCGGGATGATCACCGCATTTACGCTGAACCGGGCATTCGTTTTCAAGGACGCCACCAACTCGGTGCGCTCCCAGGCAGCCTGGTTTGTATTGATCAATCTGTTGGCAGTTGCCCAGACCGTCTTGATCAGCGTATGGCTGTCGCATTGGCTGGTGAAGGGACTGGCCAGCGAGGAGCTTGCCGAGACGATCGCACACGCGGTCGGCGTGATCTTTCCGGTCTTCACCAGCTTTGCCGGCCATAAGTATCTTTCATTCCGGACGCATTGAACGCAACCAGACACGGCCCGGTGCCCCTGCAAACGCAATGACATCTCCGGCGTCAGTAGCACCGGACACGCATGCAGGGGACCAACAACTACCTAGCTATCGGGCGACCGTTTCACATAGATCGAGCGGAGCATTCTCGCAGCGCTGCATCGGGCCAAGATCCAGTGGAGGTAGTCCGTAGTCATAAGTGAACCATCCAGCCCCCTCTTGCAGTAACTCCAACCGCACCACTGCTCCATTGTCGAACTCGCTTGCCCGAACGCTCAGCACCATCTCGGTGCTCGATCCCGGCTTGATACCAGGAAGCGGGGTACGCAGGAGCTCCGTACGCGGCATGGCACGTTGGCCACCTTTCCCACCAGGCAGCCGCACGATCGCCAGATTGACCGGGTACGCACCATGACCAGCCAACGGCTTGAGTCCAACGTTACTGACGACAATCCGCATGACGAGCAAGCCAGAGTCATGTTCTAAGCGTGGCTGACCGTCGAGTCGCATGACGACAGCGGTTTCCGTCGGCAGTAGCTTGACGTCGGTAGACAAGCTTGCGTCACCGACTTTTGGCGAAGTGCGATTCCCCAGGTTGCCTGCACCTTCTGCCAGGTAATAGCGCACCTGCGGCGTTGCCGCGATCTGCTTGCGCTGAGGAAGGAACTTGCTGCTGACGAGAACGAACTGATGCTTACCGTCTTCGTCGCAGCGATTCTCTTCGTGAAAGAGGATGTGCCAGGACCCCGTATCGATGCAGACGCCGGGATGCTGGGGGTCGACCCGCTTAGCATATGCCAGTAGCGTCGCCGAGTCCGCCCAGCTATCGTCCCATCCGCCTTGCCTATCGATCGTCAGCGCAACTTGTTTGCCTCCCGCTTTCACGGTGAGCACATCAAGCGCCTTTTGATAGACAGCGACCGGCATCGATGCAGGTGTTTGCAATAGTTCGCTGGACTTGGCCCCTAGCAAAACGGCCACGCCAACCGCACTCAGCGCAAGCGCGTATCCGACAGCTGGCCGCCTTTGCTTCCACAAGGCAACAAGGCTAACAACCGTCAACGCGGCCAGAATCGCATAAAACGGCGTGAACCAGTATTCGAGGTAGCGATACTCAAGACTATCGATCCCCTTGCGCGCGTACAGCATCGCGGCGACTAATCCGGCCAGAAAAATCAGCGCACCAACAGAGACGTGACGCCGTTCGACCCTCGCACGCAACGCCCATCCCACCACGATGGCGAGCGGCAACACCAAATACCAGAACGGGACGAAATCGAACACATAGCCGACTACCGCGGGTATCTGATTTGGCTCGCGATGACCGGCGAAGGCAAAGTACTTGGGAAATTCGCCAGGCCAATGCACCAATGTTTGCGCCAGCAAAGGCGCAAGCAATGCAATGATCAGCAGCGCACTGATGAGCAACGTCGACTTGCTGAGCGTGTTGAGTGGCGCCATCGCCCATTGACCTGAGCGCCAGGCAATCACGCACCCCGCCACCAGGACAAAGCAGATGATAGGAACCAGACCGACAAAGCTGGCGTGCCCGTGTATTAGTCCTCCCGCCCCCAGGATCAGCCAGGGAAGCCAGCGCCAGCCAAGCAACAACAAACCAGCAGCCCCGACGACGAAGACAACCGAAGCGCCGACGTAAAGAAATGGCGGCCAGGGCGCAGTGAAACTATAGGATTTGGCTAGTAGCAGTACCACCGTGAATACCGAAGCGCCAAGCAACGCTTCGGCAACGCTGCCGGTGAGCCGATGCATGAACGCAACGACCAAGGCGATTGCCAATGCAGCAAAGCTCAAGCTTGCAAAAACCTGCGCCGCGAAGGGCGAGTGGAAGATAGGAATCAGGTCGAAAAAAAGCAGTTCCGACCATGCCATAAGCTGAAAGAAAAACGGCCCGGGATGATAGAAGCCAACGCGGCTGTAGTTACCATGCCAAAGCGCTAAATGCTTCGCTTCGACCACCAGCATATCGTTGGACGCATAGTCGGTGAACGGCAGCACCGCGTCGTGGAAGAAGAACGATCCCTTGGTGATCAAGACCGCTGCGACGATCGCCACGAACGTTGCGACGGCCAGAAGGAACGTGACACTGAGATATTTGCGTATCATTTGGCCGATGACGTCTATGGAACGGTGCTTACGAATCCGGCACTCGGCTAAATGTGTGCCCAGAGGCAAGCCGACGCCGAATCATTCAGCCACGCGCTCATGCATGGAAGAGCTGGAATTGAATGCTAGGCCAGTACACTCCCTCCTGTCCACCGCCTCAGACTGCACGAGGCTGCAATGACCGCTCTGCATCGCCGCCGGCCCCCTTACGACAGAAAGCTCAGCAGGCTACGGCGCCGACAGCATCCATTCCAGAGTATCGCGGAGCGGGCGGAATGACACTTCCCCGGTCAAGGCAAGCAAGTGCTCGTTCGATCCTGCCAGCCGATTGACCTCATTGATACGCATGAATTCGGCGTCACTCTGGATTTGGAAAGAGACGCCCGAAATGTTCTCGACGAGTTCGATCACGGCACGCAAACTCGTTGATCGCCCACTGCAGATATTGACCGTTTCTCCGCCGAGCTTTCTGGCTATCAGCAGCCCATAGCATGCCACCAAATCGCGTACGTCCGTGAAGTCACGCTCGACATCAAGGTTACCCAGGCGCACGACCAATTCGCCTCTGCGCGCGTGATCCACCAACTTGGAGACGAAAAAAGACGGCGCCTGACCGATACCGATGTAGTTGAATGGCCGCGTCAGTACGATGGGCAAGCGGTCCATGTAAAGCTGGGCCACATACTCCGCAGCTACCTTGCTGACGGCGTAGTCGTTGAACGGTGCCATCGGCGACTGTTCGGTCAGCAGGGTATGCGACGATGGTCCGTAGACATGCGCGCTACTGGCGATCAGCACGCTCGACGGAGCCTGCTTCAGTTGACTCAAAGCATCAAGAAGGTTTCTCGTACCGACGACGTTGGTTTGGTAGATCGCTGAAATATCCTGATGGGCGACGTGGGAGATGCCGGCCAGATGCACTACGATCTCCGGACGTATCCGCTCGACTACCTCCCCGAGGCGAGGACGATCCAGCAGATCAACCGCGGTCACGTCGGCGGTCGAGCCGCCCGAGCGACGCAGGCCGTGCACCCGATAGCCCCTGCGCTGTAGTTCTTCGGCCATGTAGGGCCCGGTGAAACCATCTACACCGGTGACAATTGCAGTCGGCGTCATTGAAACAGTTTCCTTGCAACTTGTAGGGCATTGGATGCCCCCCGATGACGCCGACGCCAGCGAGGGGATGACGCGACAAACTCAGAATGAGGCTCCAAGCTCGTTGCGGCGCAGATCGGCCTTCACCATCATCTCGCACAGCTCTTCCAACGAGGTCTTCGCTTCCCAGCCGAGCTCGCGTCTCGCCTTTCCAGAGTCGCCAATCAATAGATCCACCTCTGCGGGACGATGGAATTTCGGATTGATCTTCACCAGCAACTTGCCAGATTTGGCACACAGCCCGGTCTCTTCGAGCCCGGCCCCACTCCAATTCAGTTCGACATCGATCGCCTTGAAGGCCATAGTGACGAAATCACGCACCGTTTCCGTTCGATTGGTCGCCAGGACGTAGGTATCTGGTTCATCCGCCTGCAGAATGCGCCACATGCCTTCCACGTATTCCTTAGCAAAACCCCAGTCGCGTTTTGCATCCAAATTTCCAAGCTCCAAAATGTCGAGCTTACCCAGCTTGATCTTGGCAACGGAGTCCGTGATCTTGCGCGTGACAAATTCGCGCCCCCGTAGCGGAGACTCATGATTGAAGAGAATTCCGCTGGAACCGAACAGGCCATAGGATTCGCGATAGTTGACCGTGATCCAGTGGGCGTACAGCTTGGCAACGCCATAGGGGCTGCGCGGATAGAAAGGTGTACGCTCGGTCTGCGGCACTTCCTGTACCAACCCGAACATCTCAGAGGTCGATGCCTGGTAGAAGCGGATCGCAGGATTGACGGCGCGAATGGCCTCAAGCATGTTCAACGCACCTACTGCAGTGATCTGTGCAGTCAGTACGGGCTGGTCGAACGAAACACCGACGAAGCTTTGCGCCGCCAGATTGTAGACCTCAGTCGCCTGGCTGGCCTGCAACAACCTGACCGTCGAACCGATGTCCTGCAGATCATGCTCGACAAGATGCAGATTCGGATGCTTGTCGATTCCCAGCTCTTCAATGCGCCAGAAGTTCACCGAACTCGTACGCCGGTAGGTGCCGAAGACACGATACCCCTTCTCCAGAAGCAACTGGGCAAGGTAGGCACCATCTTGACCGGAGATGCCGGTAATCACTGCTGATTTCATTGTATTCATCCTGAGAAGTACTAAGCGGCATTGGCAGCCGGCGATTAGAGCGAGAACATTGATTCGAGTGTGCGAGACACCCGCTGGGCGGCGCTGGAGCTACCAGATAGGCGCATTCTACCGAGTTGACCGCCGTACATCCTGGCTGTGCGGATGTACGGCTCGGCGGCGATGTATTCCGGAATGATGCGCTCCAGGCCGTCGACATAGCGCCGAGCAGAGAACTCTTCTGCCGCCCACGCCCCGGCGCGTTCGGCGAGCTCCCGTGCCAGCGGCCGATTGGACCAGACGAATTGCAAATGCTCCAGGAGCTCTCTCCTGCTATCTCCCGCCGGCACCTTGAGTACCAGATCGTCGGGAAGTTCAGCATAGAACCCCGCATTGCTGACGATCACCGGCGCACCGGACTGCATGCCTTCGATCGCAGATGCCGAAGCACCCTCGACGGCGGGGTCGCGTAGACAACAGATGACGTCCGCCTCGGCCAACCCTTCCAACAAACGCTCGTGGCTGACCCGGCCCTCAAGAGTCAGACCTTGGAACCCTACCTCTTCGCAGATGCCGTGCAAGCGCGCCCGCTCATCGTCGCTGCAAGGGCCCAGCACTCGGTAATCAACATGGCGTGCCAGCTCCGGGTCGGCCGCAACGGCGCGAATGACCCACTCCACCCGCTTATTGGGATTGACGACTCCGAAGGTGCGAATCGCAAGACGCTCCGACCCGGAGACGCCCACGCCGACGCTCGGCTGCACCTGCTCGACTGGGTAGGCGAGAGAGAGTTTATGCACCGGTCCCGGTGACGACGCACGCACGCGAGCGCCGTAGAAGTTCGAGTGAATAATGCATCCCAGCGTATTTCCAGCCACCCATTCGGTCAGAGGAAATAGACGGGTTGCCCTCTCGTAGAAATTTTCGGCGTTTGCGCTTGCGCATTGATGGCCGGCCTCGCCCCCATACATCTGAGTAACGATGCGGGACGCATCCTGAACTCGGCCGATCGATTGCAGCCAACCCAGGAACAGGCCGAGCACACACCAGTCGTGGAGAACTGCCACATAGGGCCGAATCGTCGCCAGCTCGAAAAGGCGCCCGTGATAGGCGAAATAATCCCCCACGTTGGCAATGATCAGATCGGCCTGCAACAACCAGTCCATTTCTGCGCGGGACCCAGGCTCGAGTACGCCCACGTCCGCTCGCGGCGGCACGGCTAAATCTTCACCGACCTCGGTGCGATAGATAGCGACATGATGCCCCCTGCTGCGCAACTCGTTGATGACCGCTTCGCTGTAACGTCCGATCGCGGACTGTTTGCAATATGGAGTGGCCCAGACGATCTTCATCGAGTCAGAGTCTCCACCGTCGTCTTCCAGTTGATTGCCATCCCTGTCCAGCGCTCATAAGCGGCCTGCCCACGCTCCATCGTTTCAGTACGATTAGCGAAGACAGCGCCGATCGCGGCCGCGAGCTGCGCAGTGTCGTCCTGGCAGACCCAACCTTGACTTCCGTCGTGGATCAATTCGGTCAGATCGCCCGAATCATCCACCGTAATAACGGCTTTTCGCGCCTGGCACGCTTCCATCGTCACGTAGCCATAGGAATCTTCGTTGAAAGGCAGGTAGGCGCAGGCCAGTGCGCCATTGACATAACTAGCGATGGTTTCGCGCGGGAGAAAACCGATATCCAGTTTTACTCGGTCATGCAGCCCATGCTTTTCCACCAGCTCGCGGAGGCGATCTGCGTCGGCGAGCCCATCCGGCGGACCTGCGATGATCAGACGTGCGTTTCCGGGCGCCTGCGCCAACGCTTCGACAAGACGGTGCTGGCGCTTGCTCAAATTGATGCGTCCGCCGGCGAAAATATAATCGCCGTATTCGCCTCCAGCAAACATTTCTTCATCGTTGAGCGGTGCGCGCAGAATCGACGAATGCACGTGGTTATAACGCAGCAGCCGCTCCTGCACGGTGCGGCCGACCGCATATACCTGTTTGACGGTGTCGAAGCACTGATTATCGGTTTCGATGATGGCGCTACGGATCTGTCGCCCCTCGGCAGTGTCCGGAATGTTCGAATGGCCGGCATCCCAGAGGTCGTAAGCCTGGCGATACTGGTGCGCCAACCACATCACCTTGTCCTCGAACGGGAGCAGATAGGCTGGAAACTTCATCGCGATCACGCGATCAACATTTCCGATGCGGAAGTTCTGGCACATGAGCATCTCGCCGATCAAACGCTCAGGCGGATCCCAAGTGAAGGGAATCCTCAACAGTTCGGAGTCATGTCCGTGCATCCTGAGATTGGCAACCAGCCGGTCGGCCAGCTCTTCAGCACCGCCGCGGATCCCGGGGACCATATTGTTCAAGACGAGGATCTTCACGACAGTACTCGCTCGATGATATGACTCCAATCAATACGTAACTCCCGCACGCGCTCGCGTGCACCAAGACCCATCCGTGAAGCGTGCCCGCGATCCGCCCAGAGGCGATCGATCACTTCCGCCAGTGCGCGAGGATCTGGCTCGGCGATGAGGCCGCTGCGTCCGTCCTCGACAAACTCCACCACGCCTCCCGAGTCGGTCGTGGTCAGAATGGGCTTGCCGGCTGACGCCGCCTCCAACGAAGGATAACCGTACGAATCCTCATCCTTGGGCAGATAAGCGGCCGCCAGCGCGGTAGAAAGCCAGGAGATTTTCTCTTCCTCGCTGATCCAGCGATTCACCAACACCACACGCTCGGCAAGCCCATGCTCTAGGATTGTCGCATGCAGTTGATTGACGTAATCCACGCTACCTGCACCGCACAGTCGCAACTTCACTGGCGTGCGCACATAGCGAAATGCTTCCAGTAGAAGATGCTGGCGCTTATGAGGCTCGATGCGGCAAACGCACACGATCTCATCGCCCTGGCCGGCATCATGGAACTTCGAAACATCGTGCAGTGGTGGATATAGCACCTCCGCAGACACGTTGTTATAGCGCTTGAGGCGATCGGCGACGACCTGCGAATTCGCAAATACTCTGCGCGCCTCGTTAAGCGCGGTCGTATCGGCGCGTACGATTGCATTGCGCAGAGACCGATGTCGCTCATCGTCGGGAAACGCGCGGTATGGCGAATCCCAAAGGTCGTAGAACAAACGAAAATGGTGAATGAACCACACCACTTTGTTCGGATGCTGGATCAAATGCGCAGGCGGTCTGGTCGTGATGATCCGGTCGACCGAATGGCTCAAGTCCATCAGCCGATAGCTCGCCATCTGCGGCAGCATGGAATCTGGCTCCTCCCACATCGGAAGATAGACGATCTCCACCTCATGCCCATGTTCGCGCAGCCGGGTTCCGAGCCACTCGACGATGAAACGCGCGCCCCCATTAATGAAAGGGACGAACGATGAGCAGATCGCGATGCGCAATGTCAGCGTCCCAGTTCGCGCATCGCCGAAGCGAGCGATGCAACGATACGGTCAATATCCGCCTTCTCCAGCGCGGCGTGGGTGGGCAGGTTGATGCCTCGACGCGCCTGATCGTTGGCAACGGGAAATTCGCTGCCATCCTGGAAGTAAGGTGGCAGCACGTGCATCGGATAAAACACTGGACGGGTCTCGACCCCATCTTGGTCCATCAGCGCCATGACGCGATCGCGCTGTTCTTCAGTGACACCCTTGAGCAGCACGGTGTACATCCAATAAACGTGCTTCGCATAGTCGGCTACGAAGGGGGTCTCGGCCAAATCCCGCTGCGAGGCGAATGCTTCTGCATACCAGGCTGCGACGCGTTGACGTGCGGCCAGTGCGTCGTCGACCCGCTCCATTTGCGCCAAACCGATTGCAGCAGCGATGTTGGTCATCCGATAGTTGAAACCCACCACCGGAAACCAATAACGGCGCTTGGGATCCATCCCCTGACCGCGGTATAGCCGCAACCGCGCGGCCAAGTCGTCGTCGTCGGTCGTCACCATGCCGCCTTCTCCGGTGGTCACGATCTTGTTTCCGAAGAAGCTGAAGGTCGCGCAATCGCCGATCCCGCCGACCGGCCTGCCCTTGTACAAGGCACCATGCGCTTCGGCAGCATCCTCGATGACACGCAGACCATGGCGCTTGGCCACCTCAAGGACGGGATCCATATCGACGGGGTGGCCATAGAGATGGACCACGATGATCGCCTTGGTTCGCTGTGTAATCTTGGCTTCCAGGCTGGATGCGTCGATGTTCATCGTGCCAGCCTCGGAATCAAGCAGCACCGGCGTCGCGTTGCAATAGGCAACTGCGTTGGCCGTAGCAATATAGGTCAGGGTCGGAATGAGCACCTCATCCCCCTCTCCGATCCCTAGCGCGACGAGAGCCAGATGGATGGCAGTGGTGCCATTATTGATCGCGACAGCGTGCCGTACACCGCAAAAGCGCGCAAATGCGCTTTCAAATTTGCCGATAAACTCGCCAGCCGATGAAATCCAGGTGGAGTCAAGACACTGGTTGACATATTCCTTTTCATTACCGCCCAGATTCGGCACAGCCACTGGGATGCGCTTGTTCGCCAAGGTATTCATCAGTCTTTCCTATTTGATTTGCTGTGCCGGCATACCGACCCAAACGCCGGCTGCATGAATGTCTCGCACCACGGTAGCTCCCGCGCCTACAACCGCTGCCGCAGCGATGGTGATACCGGGGATGACGCGCGATCCCGCACCCAGGAACGCACCCTCCCCCAGCGTCACACAACCGGCCAGGACTGTGCCTGGTGCAACGTGTGCGTAGCGCCCGACCACGCAATCGTGGTCAATCGAGGCATTCGTGTTAACAATAGCAAAATCCCCAAGCACTGCGTCCGCGTTCACCACCGCGCCCTCCATGATGGCGCAACCCGCACCGATCTTCGCGGACGGCGAGACGACAGCAGATCGGCCGACGGCCGTCACGAATTCGAGGCCGAGGCTCCTGATGCGCTCCACGACTTTTTTCCGCAGCCTGTTGTCGCCGAGTGCCACGAACACGCCATCGACTCCATCTGCATGCAGCCTTGGTAAGTGCTCGTCCTCGCCACCGATCACTTCTACACCATTGACCCATTGGCCAGTCAGGGGAGCGTCCAGGCACGCAACCACCTCATGCCCGTTGCAGCGCAACAGATCGATGACGACCTTGGCGTGCCCACCGCCGCCTACCACGGCGACGCGACTCATTGCCCACCTCCAGAAGCGGCCGCAAGCGGAGATTGCGGGCGGCAGAACAGCAGATTGGAGCTTGCCCGGCCACTGAGCACCCCGAAATCATCGATCCTTGCGTATTCACCTGTCAGGTCATCGATTAAATACATCAAGAATCCATGCTTTGCCCGCATCTGCTCCCAGGCTTCGCGCGTCGTACCTACGCGCTCGAGATGCGATTCCGCATACTCCAGCACCAGCGCAGCATCCGGGCAGCGCTTCAACAGCATCTCCATACCTGCAATGACCTCGAGTTCGGCACCCTCCACGTCGATTTTGACTAGGTCCATTCGGTCCGTCTCAACGATCAAGTCCAAGGGACGAACGTCGACGCAGACGACATCGACTGCGTCTGGTAGCGCGTAAAGCGAACTGTGCCCGGAGATCGCCCCAACTTGAAACTCCTGCCCGTCTTCTGCGCGTGCCGCTGCTGCGAACGGCAAGATACTAATGGTATCCCCGACCCCGCTCAACCGCACGCTGGCTCGCAGGTGATCTAAGGTGCGCGGCATCGCCTCGATGGCGAAAACACGACCGGAAGGACCTACCGTCTTCGCGCCCACTACCGTATGCAAGCCGATGTTGGCTCCTACATCGACGAAGACATCTCCCTTGCGCAAGACGTTCTGCAGAAACAGCCGAAGTCCGCGCTCTACATCCCCATACTCGACCAAGCAAAGTGCAAGCAGGTCGTCGCGCTCATCGCACGAGAAATACCCGAATTCAGTACCGATGATCCAGCCCGAACTCTTTCGAAGAACCATCCGCGAACCATTGCGCGAGTGCGGCAGATTCGCCTCGATCAGCGCCTCCCTCTGAACTGAGCGCGCTATTTCGGTCCTGCCTTGATCTATGGCAACACCTGCCAAATCCAGCTTCACATGCGCGGCGGTGACGAGTTCGGCGACAGCAGCACCGGAGTCCGTCAACGCTGCGACCTGCCGGGCAAGCGCAGTGCACTCATTTCTCAGCGTCTGTATTTCATGCGCGCTGGACTGCAACAGAGCGAGCGCCTCTTGGCTTTGAACAGAAGATGCCACAGAAGGAGCGTTTTGCAATTGCATATCGGCAAAACGCCGCATGAAAGCCATTTGCTCTTGAAGTGCAATCAAGCTCCGCGATACACGGCGCATCCAACGAATCAGCCTCACCACGGGGTTCTTGTCGAGCAAGATGTTCCTCAAAATAGGATTTTTGGCTGCAAGACGGTGTATCAGCGGAAGCCGCTGACCATTCGAAACCCCTGGCACCTGATGATTTAGTCCAAGCCGAGCCGCGGCCTGCATCCGCCCACGTGCAGCAGTGTCGACAATCTGTAGCGCGGCAATCTTCACTCCCAGTGTTCGGTCATCGCCCCCTATGCCCAGGGAGCGCGGAGAGGACGGGTTATTGACCTGAAATTCGACTTGGACGAACCCCTTCCTACCAAGCATCCTAACCTGGCACTCGACTTCGACGACCTCCCATCCCTGCGAACGCTGCAATACGGGTTTCGATGGCCCGCCGTTAACGCTCATGCTGATTGAAGCGCGATGATTTCCGGCCTCGAACGGCATCGCCGTGATCACTAGCCAATAACGCGTTTCAGGCGTGACGGCACGCAAGCGCACCTCGAGTTCGGCGCACGCGTTAATGGACCAGACACCATCCGGCTCGGGAGCGCCAAAGCCACGCAGAGAGAGAGCTGACATCTGCGGCTGTTGGCCATCCGAGAGCACGACCTCCTCGCCGAGCAACAAGGCTCCATCTCTTTCAAGCAGATAAGCTGCCGAGTCGGCCGCAAATTTCAAGGCATTCGGAAGCTTGAGGCTATCCGCCATAGCCTTCTGCCTTCAATTGGTCGACGGATATTTCGCGCAAAGTGCCATGATTCAGCACGAAGATTCGATTGCAATACTCAGAAATTGCAGCGAGAGAGTGCGATGCAAGGCAGAAGATTTGCGATGACTTGATGAAATTGCGCATGCGAACCGCGGCACGCTCCTTGAAGGCCTCATCGCCCACGTCAAAAACTTCGTCAACCAGCAGAACTTCCGGCTTTGTGCAAGTAGCGACTGCGAACATCAAGCGCATGGTCATGCCCGCAGAGTAGGTACGCACGGCCAGCTGCAGAAAATCACCCAGATCAGTGAACTCTTCTATTTCAGGGATCCGCGCCTGGATTTCCTGTCGCGATAAGCCCAACATCATCCCCATCCGCATAATGTTCTCGTAGCCGGACAACTCAGGATCCATGCCTGCGCCCACCTCGAACATCGTCGCGACACGACCAACGCGTTCGATACGGCCTTCGAGCGGGATATAGATACCAGCCATTGTCCGCAGCAGCGTGCTCTTTCCTGCACCATTGTGGCCAACGATTCCAACCGCATCCCCCTGTTTGAGCGCGAAAGAAACCTTATCCAGCGCGGTCACCTGAGTGACCTGCCCGGTATTAGCCAGCAACTTCCCGCCAGTGGCAATACCAACCAGATTGCGACGAAGCGAAAGGCTGTGATTGTTATAGATGGGATACCGCAGCGTGACATCGTGGAATTCAAGCTTGGCTGTCATCGTTCTAGATCCAGAAGGGAAGGCGCAGCTTGGCCTTGTGAAGAAACCAGAATGCCGCGATCCAGCCGATCACCGCCATTACTGTCAACACCACATACGTCACCATACTCGGCGCATGACCGAGCATCGGCGCCCGAATGCCCTCAATAAGATAAGTAAAGGGATTGAATTCCAAAATTACTGAAGAAAACGGCAGCGCCTCCAACCGGTACATCACTGGACTTATCAAGAATAGCATCGGCATCACCGATGACACACCGTACTCAAGATCGCGATAGCGAGCCCCCAGCACACCGAAGACAAAACAAATCCAAAGCATATTGAGCGTCACCAACAAAATCCCTGGAATAAATAGCAATGTGTACCAGGTCACGGGAATATGAAAGAAGACCGCAACAATCAGAAATACGACCAAACTGTGTACGAAGTTGACTATGTATCGCGTGACAACACTCGTCGGATGGACCGAAAGCGGCATCACCACATTACGAATTAGTGGCGCCTGCCGCACAAAGAGGCCGCAGCTCTCGATAAGAACGCCGGATAACATCTGCCAGATGATCAGACCGGCGGTCAACGTCGGAATGAACTTTTGGCGATCGATATTGAGCAGCTGACTCCATAACAGACCAAGACCTAGTACGCCAACAGCTGTAGCCAAGGACTGCCAGAAGGGGCCCAGCACGCTCCGACGGTAACGGGCACGGATATCGCCCTGTGCGATATAGAACGAAACCCGAGCAGCCTTCATGCCTTCGACCAAGTCATTGAAGGTGGATGAATAACTATGCATTGGAATTGTCGACCTGCGAGGAAGAGTAAACAACGGAACTGGGGGACGTAGGAACGATCGCGCTCCGCTGACGATGGAGGTGGATACGCTCGAACCAATCGATGAGTGAACTTGCCGCGCGCTCTGCGGACAATGTTTCAAGAACGGACGCCTGCGCGCGCTCGCCTAACTGCTGGGCCAGAACAGGGTTATCAGCCAACTGTCGCATCCATCTAGCAGCGTCACCAACATCTGCACGAGCCCAGCGCTGGCCTTCATGGTGGGCATATTCGCCCTCTCGCACAGGCACCAGCGTGTAGCCCACTAGCGCGCTGTTATCCGCGTCCATGAAAGCAAGATTTCCGGACCAACCAGTGCCGATCACAGGCTTCCCTTGCGCCATGCACTCAGCTAGTCCGAGGCCAAATCCTTCCGCATGATGCAACGAGACGTAGACGTCCGCACACCGCTGCAGCGCATGCACATCAGCACGATCCAGTATCTGATCGCGCACGACGATGCGGTCATCTGCTCGCGCTTTTTCCAGAAGAGCGCGCAAACTCTGCGGATTTCGATGACCATTACTCGTCTTGACCAGAAGACGGACATCCTTTCGCTCTTTAGGGAACGCTTGCGCGAAAGCTTCGATTACCGCAAAGGGGTTTTTGCGATAGAGATACGAGTTGAAATCAAAACTGGTTAGGAACACGAAAGCTTCTGCATCTATGTCGAAATCGACACGCTGCAGACCGCTGTCACCAACTTCGCTCAGTGGAAGGGGAACACAGACCACCGGCTTATCTGTCACGCGAGAGAAAGCGTCGCGCACGAACTCCGAGGCGACAAGGATTTCGTCGACCAATTCGATTGATGGCAACCAAGTGTCTGGAATGATCTCCAGCTCCCAAAACCAGCAAGCGACGATGTGCTTTCCACGCAAGCGCGCCTCCCCGATACTCTCGAATGCAGGAGCGAGGTAATCAGGATTGATGAAGACCAGGTGGATGTCATAAGGGGCTTCGTCGCTGATGTAGCTATCCAGACTTCGGTCGTCCAGGCCATGTGGCAGATTGAGATCGATGTCGACCAGCGCAGTAGGATATCCCGCACCGAGCAAAGCGCGTGCGTAGAGGCGCGCGCATTCGGCCAGGCCAAATTGCCCGCGTAAATAGGCGAATATGTTGACACCCTGCGCAGTTTCATTGCCGCGCGGCATTGCAAACATACGAACTGGCGCGTCCAGGATCGGATGCCGTTTCGCGGCCCAGCTTTCCCAGCGAGGAAATACGACTACCGGAGCGGGAGGTTCGGCAATCATGCGCTCGACCACCCACGCACGGAGTGATGCAGGGACCCAGCGATAAAGTGCCCGCAACCAGTGGTTGCGCAAGACCCAACGCGCCAGCCGGCTTAGGATCGGAAAAGTATTGACGGTATCTTGCAATGCCTAGCCCTCAGAATGGCCGCTTGTTTATTAGTTCGTCGGCTCAGTCTTTCAGCGCCCGCTCCAAATCCCCCCGCAAATCCCCCACATCCTCCACTCCTACGCTCAAGCGCACCAGCGCATCGCTGATGCCGAGTTGGGTGCGGCGCTCGAGCGGGATCGAGGCATGGGTCATCACGGCCGGGTGGTTGACCAGACTTTCCACGCCACCGAGCGATTCGGCCAAGGTGAACAATTCAGTACGCTCGCAAAAACGCTTGGCAGCTTCGAAGCCTCCCTTCAGGACGATCGAGACGATGCCGCCGTAGCCGTGCATCTGCCGCGACGCCAGCGTGTGCTGCGGATGCGAGGGTAGGCCGGGGTAGATGACCTTGTCGATGGCAGGATGGGTGTCGAGCCACTGCGCCAGCGCCAGCGCGTTGTCGCAATGGGCGCGCATGCGCAACGGCAGGGTCTTGAGCCCGCGCAAGGCCAGGAAGCTGTCGAACGGTCCTTGCACGCCACCGACGGAGTTCTGCAAAAAGACCAGCTGCTCGGCGAGTTCGGCGTTGTCGCCGACCACAGCAATGCCGCCGACCATGTCCGAGTGGCCATTGAGATACTTGGTGGCCGAGTGCACGACGATGTCCGCACCCAGGCTGAGCGGCCGCTGCAGCATCGGCGAGGCGAACGTGTTGTCCACCACCACCAGCAGGCCATGCTTGCGCGCGATCGTGGCGATCGCGGCGATGTCGACCAGCTTGAGCATCGGGTTGGTCGGCGTCTCGATCCACACCATCCGCGTCTGCGGGCCGATCGCGGCCTCGAACGCGGACGGGTCGGTCAGATCGACGAAACTGAAATCCAGCCCGGCGGTGCGTCGGCGCACCCGCTCGAACAGGCGGAACGAACCGCCGTACAGGTCATCCATCGCCACCACGTGGCTGCCGGCGTCCAGCAGTTCGATCACCGTCGCGGTGGCGGCCATGCCGGACGCGAAGGCGAAGCCACGGCTGCCGCCTTCCAGCGCTGCGACGCAGCGCTCGTAGGCGAAGCGGGTGGGGTTATGGGTGCGCGAATACTCGAACCCCTGGTGCTCGCCGGGGCTGGACTGCGCATAGGTGGATGTCGCATAGATCGGCGGCATCACCGCCCCGGTGCTGGGGTCCGGCGCCTGCCCGCCATGGATCGCCAGCGTGGCGAGCGCCAGCGCGCGCTCGTCCTGTTGGCCGGAAGTGCTGCGATTGGACATGGGGATCCCCGGAAAAAGTTTGCGATTGTAGCAAGCGGGCCTGAACGCCCTGTGCGGGGCGTCTCAGCGCGACGCCCCGCACAGCGGCCGCTATTGCACGCGGCGGCGCAGGTAGTTGAGCAGATCGATACGGGTGATCAGCCCCAGGAATTGCTTGCCATCCATGACGATGGCGACCTGTCCGCGATCGAACACCGGCAACAGGGCCTCGATCGGCGAGGCGACATCCAGGCGGTCGAGTTTGCTGACCATGGCAGTGGAGATCGGGTCGCGGAAGCGTGCTTCGTCGCCATAGACGTGCAGCAGCACGTCGCTTTCGTCGACGATGCCAACCAGTTCACCCTCGTCGATCACCGGCAGCTGGGACACGTCGTACAGCTTCATGCGCTGGTACGCGGTGGTCAGCAGATCCTTCGGGCCCACGACCACGGTATCGCGCTTGTTGTATGGCCGCAGGATCAGGTCGCGCAGATCGCCGTGCTGCTCGCGTTCCAAAAAACCGTTGTCCAGCATCCAGTAGTCGTTGTACATCTTCGACAGGTACTTGTTGCCGGTATCGCAGACAAACACCAGCACGCGCTTGGGTGTGGTCTGCTCGCGGCAGTACTTCAACGCGGCTGCCAGCAGGGTGCCGGTGGACGAGCCGCCAAGGATGCCCTCCTTGGCCAGCAGCTCGCGAGCGGTGTGGAAGCTTTCCGCATCGCTGATCGAATACGCCTTCTTGACCCGGGAGAAGTCCGAGATCGACGGCAGGAAATCCTCGCCGATGCCTTCGACCAGCCAGCTGCCGGACTTTTCGCTGACGGTGCCTTCTTCGATGTACTGCGTCAGGATCGAGCCGACCGGGTCGGCCAGTACCAGTTCGGTGTGCGGCGAGGCGGTGGCGAACGCACGCGACAGGCCGGTCATGGTGCCGGAGCTGCCGCAACCGAACACGATGGCGTCGAGCTGGCCATCCATCTGCGCCAGGATCTCCGGGCCAGTGCCGAATTCGTGCGCAGCCGGATTGTCCGGGTTGCCGAACTGGTTGATGAAGTAGGCCCCCGGCGTGTCTGCAGCGATCTTGGCGGCCAGGTCCTGGTAGTACTCCGGGTGTCCCTTGGCCACGTCCGAGCGTGTCAGCACCACTTCGGCGCCCATCGCCTTGAGATTGAAGATCTTCTCCCGACTCATCTTGTCCGGCACCACCAGGATCAGGCGATAGCCCTTCTGCTGGGCGACCAGTGCCAGCCCGAGGCCGGTGTTGCCGGCGGTTCCCTCGACCAGGGTGGCCCCGGGCGCGAGCTCCCCACGCCGTTCAGCGGCTTCGATCATCGACAAGCCGATGCGATCCTTGATCGATCCGCCCGGATTGGCCGCCTCCAGCTTGAGGAACAGCTCGCAGACGCCGGTGTCCAGGTGCTGTGCCTTGACGATCGGCGTATTGCCGATCAACGCGAGTACGGAGGAATGGATCGCCATCGGGAATTTCGTCGCTACGCCGCTCGGGCTTGACCGCGCATTATCCGACGAACTGCCGGGGAATGCTCATTCAGGCAAAGCCGCTGGCGGCCGTGCGGCCTTGCAGGGGCCAGAAAAGGCGACGCGGACGGTGGCGAGCCGACGAGGAGGCTGCCACCGCCCGCGACGGTGAAGTGGTTCTAGGTGGGAGAGGTCAGTGTGTTCGCTGGTCGTACATCCGCGTCAGTTTTTCCTTGGCCTGCAATTTCTCGCGCTTCATCTGGCCCAAGGTCACATCGTCGATGGGGAGTACCCCGAGCTCGGCATCCATGCATTTCTTGTTCAAGAGCCTGTGGCGCTGATACAGCTGCTTGAACTCAGGATCGGACTTGATCAACGCGTCGATTTCGGTCTGCGATTGCCCTTCGAACATGGGGTTACCTCCTTCACTGAAACAAGAACGCCCCGGCCTGCACAGGCACGGGGCGCCGCTTGGGAAAGGAAGAACGGGTGGTTGCAGGAGCGCGTGTGCAGCAGGAATGCAGCGTGCCTTCATCCCGTTGCGTCGATACGTGCCTCTGCGTCACCGGCCCGGCCCTCCGTCTGTCCGGCGGGCGGGTTGCCCCCCGGACGTACGACCCTACGCCGGTCGGAAGGGGGGTTCAAGACCATCGACCCCACTTTCGCGCTCTTCTGTGGCGGCGGTTCAAGAACCCGTCATCCGCGCAGAAATCCTTTCACCTACAACTACTTGCCACACTCAGGGAAGTACCACGACCTCAGCCGCACGGGCCTTGCTGGCCGCGCCCTTGCCGGCACTGACCTGCAACCGAGCGGCGGACACACCGCCAGCGACCAAGGCGTCGCGCAGCGCTTCAGCCCGTTTCTTGGCCACCGCCGAATCGCTGTCGTAGCCAACGATGTTGACGCGCCCCTTCTTGCCGATCTGCAGGTATTCGGCCAGCGCCTTGGCGGTGCCGCCCGACGCCGACGCCAGCGCACCACCGCCGCCGAAGGCATCGTTGCCGAGAGCGAAGACCTCGCCGCGACTCTCGAACTTGGCCGGCGGCAGCTTGGCGCCGGCAACCAGCTCGGCCTCTTCATGGGCCAGCTGCACGGCCTTCTGCTGGGCCGCGTTGAGCTTGGCGGTCTGCTTGCCCGCCACGCTGTTCAAGGCCAGCTCGGCATCCTGGCGGGCCAGGGCTTCCTGTTCGGCCGCCTGGCGCGCCTGCTCGGCGGCCTCGGTCTGGATCTGCGCCTGCATCCGCAGCCGCTCGGCCTCCTGCCGCGCCCGCGCCGCATCGCGGCGGCTGGACTCGATCAGCAGGTCATTGCGGGTACTGTCCAGCTGATCCAGCTCGCGCCGCGCCAGCGCGGTGCGGGCGGTGAGCTCGGCAATCTCGACCCGGCGGTCGGCCAGAAACAGCATTTCATCGCGGTCGCGGCGCTTGGCATCAGCCACGGCTGCCACCGCCTGCTGCGCCTGTAGCCTTTCGTAGCGGGCCACATCACCGGTCTGCGGGTCGTTCTGCAAGGTGGCCAGACGCCGGTTGAGTGCGTCCACCTGCGGATCGTCCTTGGCCAGGGCCGCCAGCGGCACCAGCAGTGCCAGCGCCAGCAAGCTTGCCATCGGGCGTGCGCTCATCGGCTGCCCTCCCCGGTCGTGAGGGTGTTCTGCAGCTGGGCCACCTCACGGCGGCGCTGCTCCAACTGGGCACCGACCACGGCCGCGTCGCTGCGCGCCTTGGCCAGATCGGCATCGGCGGCCGCACGCAGCGCGATCTGCGGCACCTGCTTGCGCTGGCGCCTGTCCTGTTGAGCCTGCTGGGCCTGCATCAACTCCTGGCGTGCCAGGTTGACCAAATCCGGGGCGTACTGGTCGGCATCGGCCTGGGTGGCGCGCTGCACGGCCTGTTCGGCGGCGGTGAGCTCGGGCGCCACCTGGGCGACGGCCGGAGCGGAAAGAACCATGAAACAGGCGATGCCATACAGGGATCGCCGCAAGTGTGCGAAGCTAGCCGTCATTAGGGGAGCCGTAGCGAGAAGTTTCGAGCACGGTCATTGTCGGAAGCCAGCGGCGCGCTTGCAACGGGACGCTGCTGTTTGTTGGGGAACCATTGCGCATGGATATCGGCTACTTCCTGAAGCTGATGACCGAAAAGAATGCCTCGGACATGTTCTTGACCACCGGTGCGCCGGTGTACATCAAGATCGAGGGCAAGCTGTATCCGCTCGGCAACACCGGCCTGCCGCCGGGCATGGTCAAGAAAATCGCCTACTCGCTGATGGACGAGGGCCAGGTGCCGCAGTTCGAGCGCGAGCTGGAACTGAACATGGCCATCGCCCTGCCCGATGCCGGCCGCTTCCGCGTGAACGTGTTCAAGCAGCGTGGCGAGGTCGGCATGGTGATACGCGCCATTCGCAGCCGGATCCCGAGCATCGAGGAGCTCAACCTGCCGCAGGTGCTCAAGGACGTCATCATGACCCCGCGCGGCCTGGTGCTGGTGGTTGGCTCGACCGGCTCCGGCAAGTCGACCTCGCTGGCGTCGATGATCGATCATCGCAACAGCACCACCACCGGGCACATCCTCACCATCGAGGACCCGATCGAGTATCTGCACAAGCACAAGATGTCGATCGTGAATCAGCGCGAGGTCGGGCTGGACACCCACGCCTTCCAGAGCGCGCTGAAAAACGCCATGCGCGAAGCGCCCGACGTGATCCTGATCGGCGAGATCCTGGATGCCGAAACCATGGAGGCGGCGATCGCGTTCGCCGAAACCGGCCACCTGTGCCTGGCCACGTTGCACTCCAACAACGCCGACCAGACCATCGAGCGCATCCTCAACTTCTTCCCGGAAAGCGCGCACAAGAACGTGCTGATGAACCTGGCGCTGAACCTGCGCGCGGTCATCTCCCAGCGCCTGGTCAAGGGCATGGACGGCCGTCGCCGACCGGCCACCGAAGTCCTGCTCAACACGCCGATGATCCGCGACCTGCTGCGCCGTGGGCAGGTGCACGAGGTCAAGGCGGCCATGGAAGAATCGCTGGAGGAAGGCATGCAGACCTTCGACCAGTGCCTGTTCCGCATGGTCAAGCAGGGCGAGATCGAGCAGGAGGAGGCGCTGCGCGCGGCCGATTCGCGCGATGGGCTGGCACTGAAGTTCCGCCTGTCCGAAGGCAGCAGCGGCGAGCACGACCCCTACGCGGACTACGAGGCGGCAGCGTCTCCGAAGATCAGCCACGGCTTCATCTGACTGCCGCCACGGGTCGGTCGCGCCCGCTGGCGTCGACCGACCCGCCGTGTTGTTTGCCAGCCGCCAGCGCGCTGAGCCGACGTTGCAGGCCAGCGCTTGACGGGGTCGAAAGCGGGGCTGCCGCATGCGAGGGCGCCGCTGCACGCCGATAGACGATCTGCGCGCAGACGACCTGCGCGCGCTCGCGATTGACCCAAGACAGCTGCGGCTTACGCCGCTGCGTCAGGCTGCAGCTCAGGCCGTGCCGCGGCAAACGCCGGCAGCGCCAGGCAGGCCTGTTCGATGCGTTGCAGGGTCGGATATGGCGCCAGATCCAGCTCGAATCGACGGGCGTTGTAGAGCTGCGGCACCAACACGCAGTCGGCCAGGCCGGGGGTGTCGCCGTGGCAGAACCGCCCGGTCGCGGTCTCGCTGGCCAGCTGCGTTTCCAGCGCAGCGAACCCGCGCTGCATCCAGTGCCGCGTCCATTCCAGCCGTTGCGACGGCTGCAGCTGCCACTGTTGCTCCAGGTACTGCATCACCCGCAGGTTGTTGAGCGGATGCACGTCGCAGGCGATGGCCTGTGCCAGGCCACGCACTCTTGCCCGTTCGACCGCAGTGGGCGGCAACAGCTGCGGCGTGTCGGCGAACGCCTCGTCCAGGTATTCGAGGATGGCCAACGATTGCGGGACCAGCACCGCTCCATGCCGCAGCAACGGCACCAGCTCCTGCGGGTTGAGTTGCGCATAGGCCGGCGCATGCTGCTCGCCACCATCGCGCACCAGGTGCACCGGATGCAGCGTGCAGGCCAGCGCCTTGAGCTGCAGGCCGATGCGCACCCGGTAGGCGGCGCTGGAGCGCCAGTAGCTGAACAACTCCAACGGCGCGCTCATCGGCGAGCTCGCTGTGCGCGCAACCCACGCCGCACCGCATCCCGGGCCAGCCCCTGGTAGAGGACCCTCATGGCAGCGGCTGCCGCTCGACGCGCTGCTCGATCGCCCCGAACAGGCTGGCACCGGCAGCGTCGAGCATCTCGATCCGCACCACGTCGCCGAAGGACAGGAAGGGCGTGCTCGGACTGCCGTCGCGCAGGGTTTCCACCACGCGTTGCTCGGCGAAGCAGGACGCACCGCGCGAGGTGTCGTGGTTGGCGATGGTGCCGGAGCCCACCAGGGTGCCGGCCGCCAACGGCCGCGTCTTGGCGGCATGGGCGACCAGCTGGGCGAAATCGAACTGCATGTCCTCGCCCGCCTCGGGCGCACCGAACCAGGCCCCGTTGATGTGGGTCACCAGCGGCAGATGCACCTTGCTGTCGCGCCAGGCATCGCCCAGTTCGTCGGGGGTGACGAACACCGGCGACAGCGCCGAGCGCGGCTTGGACTGCAGAAAGCCGAAGCCCTTGGCCAGCTCTCCCGGGATCAGGTTGCGCAGCGAGACATCGTTGACCAGCCCGATCAACTGGATATGCGCGGCCGCCTGCGCCGCCGAGGCGCCCATCGGCACATCGTCGGTGACCACCAGCAACTCGGCTTCCAGATCGATGCCGTAGTCCTCGCTGACCACCTTGATGGCGTCGCGCGGACCATAGAATCCGGCGCTGGTGGCCTGATACATCAACGGATCGGTGTAGAAGCTTTCCGGCACGTCGGCGCCGCGGGCGCGCCGGACGCGCTCCACGTGCGGCAGGTAGGCGCTGCCGTCGACGAACTCATAGGCGCGCGGCAGCGGCGCCGCCAGGGCCTGCAGGTCCAGCGCAAACACGCCGTCGGCGCTGCCATCGTTGAGCGCGGCCGACAGCGCATTCAGCCGCGGCGCCACGTTGCTCCAGTCCTCCAGCGCGCGCTGCAGGGTCGGCGCGATGCCGGTGGCCCGCACCGCGCTGCGCAGATCGCGCGAGACCACGATCAGGCAGCCGTCGCGGCCACCTTCCTTCAGAGAACCTAGCTTCATGACCATCCCGTGCAGTGGCTGAGCGGCCGATTGTACGGCCAGGCGCAATCGATGGTTACTTTTGAAACGACTGAGCGGCAACTGACCGCCCGTCACAAATTTTTGTGCGCCGCGCCATTCAAGCGTACACTGGCTGGGTCTGCATGCGGCCGTCCGTTTCCCTTAGGGACCGCCGGCGAGGTCAGGATCGCGTGATCCGCTCGCCCGCCCCGCCCGACGCCTTTCGTGGTGCCGACAACCCATGCCAGTTCGCATCGGGTCGATCCACCCTCTCGCAGCGCGGTTCACGGGAACGCTCCGAGCCTCACCTATTGCGTCTGCGTCGCGTCCGTTTCTCCAGGCCATGGCCTGGCGGCGGCGCTTTATCTGGAGCTTCCTGATGTCATTCGAATCCCTGGGCCTGGCCCCCTTCCTGCTGCGCGCGCTCGCCGAGCAGGGCTATGAAACCCCCACCCCGATCCAGCAGCAGGCGATCCCGCTGGTGTTGGAAGGCCACGATCTGCTGGCCGGCGCGCAAACCGGTACCGGCAAGACCGCTGCCTTCGGCCTGCCGCTGCTGCAGCACCTGGGCACTGCGCCGCAGACCGTCAACGGCCCGCGCAAGCCGCGTGCGCTGATCCTGACCCCGACCCGCGAGCTGGCCACCCAGGTCCACGACAGCCTGCGCGGCTACAGCAAGTACCTGCGCATTCCCAGCGCGGTGATTTACGGCGGCGTCGGCATGGGCAACCAGCTCGATGCGCTGCGCCGCGGCGTGGACCTGCTGATCGCCTGCCCGGGCCGGCTGATCGATCACATCGAGCGCCGCAGCGTCGACCTGTCCGGCATCGAAGTGCTGATCCTGGATGAAGCCGATCGCATGCTCGACATGGGCTTCCTGCCCTCGATCAAGCGCATCCTGGCCAAGCTGCCGCGGCAGAATCGCCAGACCCTGCTGTTCTCGGCGACGTTCGAAGAGAACATCAAGCAGCTCGCGCTGGAGTTCATGCGCAACCCGATGCAGGTGCAGGTCACCCCGAGCAACACCGTGGCGACGACCATTACCCATCGCGTGCACCCGGTCGACGGCGGCCGCAAGCGCGACCTGCTGCTGCACCTGCTGGCGCAGGACAGCCGCGAACAGACCCTGGTGTTCGCCCGCACCAAGCACGGCAGCGACAAGCTGGCGCTGTTCCTGGAGAAGTCCGGCATCAAGACCGCGGCCATCCACGGCAACAAGAGCCAGGGCCAGCGCCTGCGCGCGCTGGGCGACTTCAAGGCCGGCCGGGTGACCGTGTTGGTGGCCACCGATATCGCCGCGCGCGGCATCGACATCAACGAGCTGCCCAAGGTCATCAACTACGACCTGCCGATGGTGGCCGAGGACTACGTGCACCGCATCGGCCGCACCGGCCGCAATGGCGCCACCGGCCAGGCGATCTCGCTGGTGGCCCAGGACGAGGCCAAGCTGCTGCGCCAGATCGTGCGCATGCTGGGCCGCGACATGGACATCCGCGACGTACCGGGCTTCGAGCCGCAGACGCCGATCCGTTGGGGCAATAGCGCGCCGGGTAAGGCCGAGCAGCCCGGCGGCGAGCGGGCGCCGCGCAAGAACCATGCGCGCCGCCCGCATGGCGACGCCCCGCGGCATGCCCACGCCGGCCCGAAGAAGTCGCCGGGCGCCCAGCCAGCTGGCGGTCGACGCCAAGGCCAGGGCCAGGGTCGGCGCCAGGGCAGCGGCGGTCAGGGCCCGCGTCCGAGCGCTGGCCGCTAAGCGAGCGATCGCCGCAGCACCGGCGTGACGCATTACACGAACCTGGGTTCGCCAGAACGCGCTGCCCGCGACGTCGCCCTCGGCGACGACTGCTATCCCGCCGATACTGGCGCGACGGCGCGATGACCGACGCCTGATGGCGTCGGCATCCACTGCTACAGACCGCCTTGGCGCATCAGCGCCCGGGCGCGCGCCCTGCTCCTTTCCTTTCGTCAATGCCTGCCCATGGACATCTTCAAAGTATTCACCCTCGAAGCCGCCCATCGCCTGCCGAATGTTCCTCCCGGCCACAAGTGCGCCCGTCTGCACGGCCACTCGTTCCGGGTCGAACTGCACGTCAGTGGCGAGCCTGGTGCCGAGACCGGCTGGGTCATGGACTTCGGCGACATCAAGGCCGCGTTTCAGCCGATCTACGACCGTCTGGACCATCACTACCTCAACGACATCGAGGGGCTGGAGAATCCCACCAGCGAGCGCCTGGCCATGTGGATCTGGCAGCAGCTCAAGCCGGCCCTGCCGGCCTTGAGCGAGGTGGTGGTGCACGAAACCTGCACCTCGGGCTGCCGCTATCGCGGCTGAGGCCTGCGCATTGGCGTGTTGCAGAGGCCGCCTCGGGGCGGCCTCTTGCATTTGCGGGCCGCTTCAACGGTCTGATTTCCCAAAGAAATCTGACCTGTTTCGCAAAACTTCAGAAAACATGTTGCGCCGCAGCACAGCAGGTGTATGCTGCATCGCAACAACGGTCACAGGCTTCCCCAAGGGGTTCGCGATGTCGGCACAGTTCGAAAACAGCTTCAGCAGCTACACCAGTCAGTTCGCTTCGGCCGCAGTCCGTGCCAATCAGCTGGCATTGGAACATGCAGAAAGTGCGTTCGGCCTGCAGTTGAAGGCCTTCGAGCAGAACGCCAGCGCGACCGCCAGCTTCCTGGGAGAAATCGCCCAGGTGCGCGATCTGGACAGCTACCAGACCTTGTGGCCGAAGGGCTTGCAGTTGGCACGCGACAGCATGGAGCGCCTGGCCTCGACCGGGCAGGAAATGGTCGGGCTGAGCTGGAAGGCCTCCGAGGCGATCGGCCAGTTGGCGCGCCAGCAGTTCAATGCCGGCAGCGCGCAAGCCAGCGGCAAGACGCAGCGCAAGTAAGCGTCGTCACACAATTCAGCGTCTTTGCATGGGTCCCTCCCCCCATGCAACCGGGCCCGACAGATCCCTCCCTCTGTCGGGCCCTTTCTTTTGCGTCGGCTGATCGCAGCGGTCGCCGGTGACCGTCAGTCGTCGGGCAACAGGATGCCCTGCGCCTGCAACGCGGCGTCGGCCTGGGGGCGCCAGGCGATACGCCCCCAATAAGGCATCGCCAGCCGTTGTTGCAGCATCAGGACGTTGTCCTCCAGCCGCTCCATCTGCGGATCGATCTCGTTGGCGACCCAGCCGATGCACTCCAGCCCATCGGCTGCGATGGCCGCGGCGGTCAGCCGTGCATGGTTGATGCAGCCCAGCCGCACGCCGACCACCAACACCACCGGCAAGCCCAGCGCGCGTACCAGGTCGGCCTGGTCGAGGGTGGCGCTCAACGGCGCGGCCCAACCGCCGACGCCTTCGACGACCACCACCTCGGCCTGCGCGCGTAGGCGGGCGAACGCGCGCTCGATCGGCTCCAGTTGCAGTTGCACGCCGACATCGGCGGCCGCCAGCTCCGGCGCCAACGGGGCCGGCAGGGCGTACGGGTTGACCGTGGCGTAATCCGGCTGTGGATCGCTGGCGGCCTGCAAGGCCAGCGCATCCTCGTTCTGCCACCCCGCTGCGGTCGGTGCGCAGCCACTGGCCACCGGTTTCATGCCGACCGCGCGGCGTCCGCGCGCGCGCATTGCGTGCAGCAGCGCGGTGCTGCCCATGGTCTTGCCGATCCCGGTATCGGTCCCGGTGACATAGAACGCCGATACGTTCATGCGCCTGATCCTGCGGACGCGCCGCTGCGTGGTGGGGCGCGCAGCATAGCGTGCACGCTGCGTGCCGACAGCGGCGCTACGACACCCCCGATCGCCGCTGTTAAACTGTGGACATGTTCGCAAACGCCCCGCTGACCGGCAGCAAACCGGACCAATACGCCCAGCTCACCGCCCAGGCCCAGGCCCTGGTCCACGGCGAGCCGGATCGCATCGCCAATGCCGCCAACCTGGCCGCGTTGATCTTCAATGGGCTGCCATCGCTGAATTGGGCGGGTTTCTATTTCTACGATGGACGCGAACTGGTGGTCGGCCCGTTTCAGGGCCTGCCGGCCTGCGTGCGGATTCCGCTGGACAAGGGCGTCTGCGGCGCCGCCGCCAGCACCCGGCAGACCCAGCGCATCGCCGATGTGGATGCCTTCCCGGGCCATATCGCCTGCGACTCGGCCTCGCGCTCGGAACTGGTGATCCCGCTGGTGCACGGCGAGCAGCTGATCGGCGTGCTGGATCTGGACAGTCCGGAACTGGATCGCTTCGACGCCGACGATCAACGCGGCCTGGAAGCCATCGCGCAGGTCTTCATCGGCGCGTTGGCGTGAGCACCGAGCGCCTGCGCAACATCGGCCCCAAGAGTGCCGCCTGGCTGCGCCAGGTCGGTGTGCGCAGCGGTGAGGATTTGCAGGCACTGGGCGCGGTGGCCGCGTTCGTCAAGGTGCGCCGTGCCGGCTTCAAGCCCAGCTTGAACATGCTGTACGCGCTGGAAGGAGCGCTGCAGGACTGCCACTGGCAGGAGATTCCCGAAGCGCGCCGGCATGCCCTGCTGGCCGAATACGAGACCGCCAGCGCGGCGTTGCCGTCGGTGCGCGGACGTCCGGTCGGCGGGCCGGTGGAAACGCGGCACTACGATGGCGAGAGCCAGCGAGCCGATCACGACGATGCCGAGCCCGCACACGACGAGGACGACGCGCCGATGCGCGACCGCGAGGACTGATCGCGGCGCATGGCACCGCGTTACGCTCCCAGCGAGCCGCTGCCATCCGCTCTCCCATCGATGGCCTTGTGGTCCCCAGGCGGCTCACGCCAACGCCAGCAAACCGCGCATATCGTCCAGCAAGGCGACCGCGCCGGCAGCCCGCACATCGAAGCCACGCAGATAGCCATAGCGCACCATCGCCAGCGGCATGCCGGCCGCCTGTGCCGCGGCGGCATCGGTGGCCGAGTCGCCCACCATCAGGCACTGCGCCACCGAATAGTGAAACTGCTGCGCCAGATGCAGCAGCGGCAGTGGATTGGGCTTGCGCTCGGCGAGCGAATCGCCGCCTAGCGTGGCGTCGAAGTACTGCGCGATACCCAGATGCACCAGCAGCGGCTGGATGAAGCGGGCAGGTTTGTTGGTGCAGACCGCCAGGCGCACCCCGGCTGCCTGCAACGCCGGCAACGCCTCGGCAACGCCGGGATACAGCTGCGGATGATGCAGCAGGCAGGCCTCGTAGTGACGCATCATCACCGGCATCTGCGCATCCACATCGTCGGCGCTACCAGCCGCGCGCAAGGCGGTGGCCAGCAAGGTCCGCACGCCTTCGCCGATCCAGCCACGCACGGTCTGTTCGTCGACCTGTGGCAAGCCGAGTTCCTGCAAGGTACGGTTGAGCGCCTCGGCGATATCCGACGCACTGTCCACTAGCGTGCCATCCAGATCGAAGATCACCAGCGGATAGGGAAACATCGCAAACCTCATCGGGGGAGTTGGACGGCAGTGTAAACATGCGCATGCACAGAGCATGTCGGCGCGACACGCGCGTATCGCCGGCGACGTTCGACTGCGCCACAGCCACCCACTCACCAACCATCGAACAGGCTCAGGGCGATGCCGCGCGATCGTCGAACAACTCGCCCTGCACGGCTTCGTCCTGGACATCGCTGAAACCGCTCAGCCCCACGCCGACCAGGCGATAGCGTGTCTGCGCAGACAGTTCGACTCGGCCGGTCAAGGCCAGCGCGATCTCGGTAAAGGCCTGCAGCGAGCTCGGCGGCTGCTCCGGCGTATGCGAACGGGTAAGGATGCGGAACTGCGAGGTCTTGAGCTTGAGCACCACGGTGCGTGCGATGCGCTCGGTGCGGCGGGTGGCGTTCCAGGTCTTTTCCGCCAATCGCACGATATGCGGATCCAGCGCCTCCAGCGCCAGGTCCTCGCTGAAGGTGTCCTCGGAGGAGACCGACTGCACGTCCTGATGCGGCTCGACCGGGCGCTCGTCGATGCCGCGCGCACGTCGGTACAAACTCTGCCCGAAACTGCCGAACTGCGCCTGCAGTTCCTCCAGCGGGCGCTGCCGCAGGTCGGCCACGGTAACGATCCCCAGCGCAGCGAGCTTAGCGTTCATCACCTTGCCCACGCCGGGAATGCGCTCGACCTTGAGCGGCAACAGAAAGGCATCCACGCGGCTGGGCGCGATCACGAACTGCCCGTCTGGCTTGCGCCAGTCCGAGGCGATCTTGGCGAGGAATTTGTTGGGCGCGATTCCGGCCGAGGCGGTGAGCTGGGTTTCTTCGCGGATCTGCGCGCGGATCTGCTGGGCGATGTCGCTGGCCAGGGCGACGCCGCTCTTGGGCACGGTGACATCCAGATAGGCCTCGTCCAGCGACAGCGGTTCGACCAGATCGGTGTGGCGGTGAAAGATCTCGCGCACCTGCCGCGAGACCGCCTTGTAGCGAACGAAATCCGGCGGCACGAAGATCGCGTCCGGGCATAGACGCTCGGCACGCAACGCCGGCATGGCCGAGCGAATGCCATAGGTCCGCGCTTCGTAGGAGGCAGCGCAAACGACCGAACGCGCACCGCGCCAGGCCACCACGACCGGTTTGCCGCGCAGCGACGGATCGTCACGCTGCTCCACGGACGCGTAAAACGCATCCATGTCGACGTGAACGATCTTGCGCATCGAACCGGCTTCTCCTTCCACAATCACGTGTCCGATGATAGACCACCGGCGTCTCATCGCCTGCGTCACCTGCATCGCGACGTCCCAGCGGCAAGCGGTGTCGATCGCAAGCCACTGCTGAGCGAGCTGTGCAGCGCAACACTTCCGCAGGGCGACCGCTCCCATTGCAGGCGGCTGCACGCGCTGCGCGGACCGGTAGAGAGGCATGGCTGCCTGCCGATGATGCGCACCTGCAACAGCACGCTGGCGTACGGATAAAACGTTTGATTGAACCACGCGCCCTCATGCACCCTTGCCCGCCTCGCTACTTTGCTGCCTGCAGGATTCGTTCGTCATGACCCAACTCAGTGCGTATTCGCGCGATCAGTTGTTGGCCAGCGCGCGTGGGGAATTGTTCGCCCCCGACAGCGGCCGGCTGCCCAGCGATCCGATGTTGATGTTCGACCGCATCACCGAGATCAGCCAGGATGGTGGCCCGCATGGCAAGGGCATGGTGCGCGCCGAACTGGAGATCCGACCGGACCTATGGTTTTTCGACTGCCACTTCATCGGCGACCCGGTGATGCCCGGCTGCCTGGGCCTGGATGCGATGTGGCAACTGACCGGCTTTTTCCTCACCTGGCTGGGCGCGCCCGGTCGCGGCCGCGCGCTCGGCTGTGGCGAGGTGAAGTTCACTGGCCAGGTCTTGCCCAGCGCGCGCTTGGTGCGCTACGAGATCGACATCAGCCGGGTGATCAACCGCAAGCTGGTGATGGCGCAGAGCGATGCACGCATGCTGGTGGATGGCCGCGAGATCTATACCGCCAAGGATCTGCGCGTGGGCCTGTTCACTTCCACGGAGAATTTCTGATGCGCCGTGTCGTCGTCACCGGAATGGGCATCACCTCGTGCCTGGGCAATGACCTGGACAGCGTCTCGGCTGCACTGCGCGAGGGTCGCTCGGGCATCACCGCCCTGCCCGATCACGCCGCGGCCGGACTGCGCAGCCAGGTGGGCGGTGCCGTCGCGCTGGATCTGGACAGCCTGATCGACCGCAAGCTCAAACGCTTCATGGGCGACGGGTCGGCATACGCCTACCTGGCGATGCGCGATGCGATCGCCGATGCGGGGCTGGACGAAGCCCAGGTCAGCGATCTGCGCACCGGCGTGATCGCCGGTTCCGGCGGTGGCTCCAGCCAGTGGCAGGTGGAGACCGTCGACCTGCTGCGCGCACGCGGTGTGCGCAAGGTCGGGCCCTACATGGTGCCGCGCACGATGTGCTCGGCAGTGTCGGCGTCGCTGGCGACGGCGTTCAAGATCCGCGGCCTGAGCTATTCGCTGTCGGCAGCCTGTGCGACCTCGGCCCATTGCATCGGTGCTGCCGCCGACCTCATCCGACATGGCGCGCAGGATGTGATGTTTGCCGGTGGCGGCGAAGAACTGCACTGGTCCATGAGCGTGATGTTCGACGCGATGGGCGCGCTATCCACCGCCTTCAACGATCGCCCGGCGGTCGCCTCGCGCCCCTACGACACACAGCGCGATGGCTTCGTCATCGCCAGCGGCGGCGGCATCCTGGTACTGGAAGACTACGCGCATGCGGTGGCACGCGGTGCACGCATCCATGCCGAATTACTCGGCTATGGGGTCACCTCCGATGGCGCCGACATGGTGGCGCCCAGCGGTGAAGGCGCAGTGCGCTGCATGCACATGGCCATGCAAGGGCTGCAGCGTCCGATCGACTACCTCAACACCCACGGCACCTCCACGCCGCTGGGCGATGTCACCGAGCTGGGCGCGGTGCGCGAGGTATTTGGCAACGAGATACCGCCGCTGTCCTCGACCAAGGCGCTCTCGGGCCATTCGCTGGGTGCCGCCAGCGTGCACGAGGCGATCTTCAGCCTGCTGATGCTGCGCGATGGCTTCATGGCCGGCTCGGCGCATATCGAGCAACTCGATCTGCGTGCGGAAGGCTTTCCTATCCTGCGGCAGACACAGGACGCGACCTTGAACACGGTGATGTCCAATAGTTTCGGCTTCGGTGGCACCAATGCGGCGCTGGTGTTCGGCCGGGTGTGACGATCAACCGTCATCGCTTCCACGGGGATCGCCCTGTTGAGGCGATGGCGACAGCACAGGGCTAGCCGGCGCAATGCAGCTATAGCGTGGCGCGCAGGCTGCTTATACGGCATGCCAGTTGCGGCACGCCCATGGTGCGCGGTTAATGCGCCGGCAGGTGGCGCGTCCAGTGCATGCGTTTGCCGGCAGCTTAGCGATCGTCCCGGTCATGCGACTCCCGGTCTCGAACCGCTGCGTCGTAATCCCTTTTCGCGTCAGAGATACAGCTCTGCACGGCACTGTCCTCACTTCCCGAGCGTTCGCATCTTTTTATCGTGTCATCCCGCCTGACGGCGTCCAGCCGGTTTAGCGCAGCCCGATCAATCTCGGCCCGCTCGCGTTGGGTGCGTTCGTTCTCTGCACGCGTTTCGCGCTTGGCGCGTCCTGCCATGGACTGCGCTCCGTCCGCCGGGAAGTCATCGCCAGGTGCCAGCAGCTCCAATGGCAGCGAGTCCCCCGGCGTGTGATCGCGCCAGAAGACGCGCTCGCTCTCGATGGTCCATTCGCGGCCGCGATAATGCGTGTCCCAATAGGCGTCCAGCGAAAACTTCACTTTCGGCACCACGCGACTCAGGGCGCCGTGATTCAGCACGATCGACGTCGCAGGAAGCCAACCGCGCGCCTCCGGTGAACGCACATCGCACCAAGTGCCGCTATCGAGACAACCATAGACCTGCAGCGCATGGCCGGGCTGGACTTCGCCCACGCGGCGGTACTCTTCAGAAGGCCCGGCACGCAGGCCAGCCAACCTGCTGGCGTGACCGGCGTGTTGTGCCGCAACCGGCAGGGCCACGGCCAGCAACCCAAGCATCATCCATGACGAACGTCGTTGCATTGCGCTCTCCTTGTGCCCTGCCATTCGCACGCTGCGCCTCGCAAGGAGGCGTCACGTCGCGGTTATGAGACTGCTCACCTCAATGCAATGCGAACGCCATCGCGACCGCCGGTCGGTGACGCTTGCGCAACGGGCACCATCAGCCCGCCATTCCGTTGTGCCGCAATAGCGCGTCGATGGTCGGCGCGCGTCCGCGGAACGCACGAAAGTTCTCTGCCGCCGGACGACTGCCGCCACGCGCAAGCACCTCGGCGCGGAAGCGCTCGCCAGTCTGTTCCAGTTGGTCCGGTGCTTCCTCGAATGCTGCATAGGCATCGGCGCTGAGCACTTCGGCCCATTTGTAGCTGTAGTAACCTGCGGCGTAACCGCCAGCGAAAATATGGCTGAATTGGTGCGGAAAGCGATTCCATGCCGGCGGCCGATTGACCGCCACTTCGTCGCGCACACGCTCTATCAATTGCAGCACGCTGTCCTGCGACGGGTCGTAGGTGCTGTGCAGTTGCATGTCGAACAAGGCGAATTCCAGCTGACGCACGGTGAACATGCCGCTCTGGAAGTTGCGCGCCGCCAGCAGACGATCGAATAGATTGCGCGGCAAGGGATCGCCGGTCTGCACGTGCGCCGTCATCGACTGCACGCGCTCCCATTCCCAGCAGAAGTTCTCCATGAACTGGCTGGGCAACTCCACTGCGTCCCATTCCACACCATTGATGCCGGCCACGCCCAGCTCGCCGACCTGGGTCAGCAGCTGATGCAGGCCATGGCCCATTTCATGGAACAACGTGGTCACCTCGCCATGGCGGAACGTCGCCGGCGCATCACCACTGCCGCGACCGAAGTTGCACACCAGATAGACCAACGGCGTCTGCACGCCACGCGCGGTCTGACGGCGATTGCGGCAATCATCCATCCAGGCACCGCCGCGCTTACCCTCGCGCGCGTACAGGTCCAGATAGAACTGCCCCACCAGCGTGCCTTGCGCATCCTGCAATCGGTAGAAGCGCACGTCCGGATGCCAGACCGGGGCACGGTCCTCGCTTACCGTCAGTCCATACAGCCGCTGGATCACCTCGAACAAACCGGCCAGCACCTTGGGTTCGGTGAAGTATTGCTTCACCTCCTGCTCGGAAAAGCTGTAGCGCGCCTGCTTGAGTTTCTCGCTGGCATAGGCCAGATCCCAGGCTTGCAAGGTGTCCAGGCCCAGCGCATCGCGCGCGAACGCTTCCAATTCTGCACGGTCGCGCTGGGCGTAGGGCTTGGCACGCGCCGCCAGATCGCGCAGGAATCCCAGCACCTCGTCCGGACCCTGCGCCATCTTGGTGGCCACCGAGTACTCCGCATAGCTGGCAAAGCCGAGCAATTGCGCCAGTTCGGCACGCAAGGCCAGGATGCGGTCGATGTTGCCGCTGTTGTCCAAGGCCGGATCGCCGAACTCCGAGGCGCGCTCGGCATTGGCGCGGTACAGCCGCTCGCGCAACGCGCGGTTGTCGGCATCGCTCTGCACCGGCAGGTAGCACGGCATCTGCAAGGTGAACTTCCATCCCGGTACGCCGTCTTTCTCGGCAGCGGCGCGCGCGGCGGCGACGACCTCGGTCGGCAGGCCGGACAATTCCTCGGCGTTCTCGGTGACATAAGACCAGGCATCGGTGGCATCGAGCACGTTCTGCGAGAACTTGGCCGCCAGCGCAGACAGTTCTTCCTGGATCTGCGCGAAGCGTGCCTTGGCAGGCGCGTCCAGTTCGGCACCGCCGAGGCGGAAGTCACGCAATGCGTTGTCCAGCACCTTGCGCCGGGCGGCATCGTAATGCGCAGCCTCCGGCGAGGCGGCCAAGGCCTTGTACTGCGCATACAGCGCCAGATTCTGCGCCAACGCGCTGCCGAAGCGGCTCAGCTTGGGCAGGTTGCGGTTATAGGCCTCGCGCAGTTCCGGCGTGTTCATCACCGCCTGCAGATGCCCGACCTGGCCCCAGGCACGCCACAGCCGCTCGGTGGCGTCGTCCAGCGGCACCACGAAGCTGTCCCAGCTGACCGGCGCGACCTGCTCGGCATGTGCGACCGCCGCTTCGGCCTCGGCCAGCAACTGGTCGATCGCCGGCTCGATGTGTTCTGGGCGGATCGCATCGAAGGACGGTAGTCCGGAAAGGTCGAGCAACGGGTTGGTCATGCAAGGCTCCGACGGTGGACGGGATCGGGTGATGGGTACGATATGGCGATCATTCCAGCGCGGCACAAGGCAGCGCCGGCAACGCGGCACCGGCCACGGCCGCGGCAATCGCGGCATCGCTCGCCTCCACATCGATGTCCCGCGCGCGGTACCACGCCGGGTCGTAGTAGCTATGCGCGTAACGCTCGCCGGCATCGCACAGGATGGTCACGATCGAGCCCTGGCGACCTTCATCGCGCATGCGCTGCGCGGCCTGCAGCACGCCGACGAAGTTGGTACCGGTGGAGCCGCCGACACGGCGCCCCAGGGTGGCGCTCACATGCCGCATCGCCGCCAGGCTGAGGGCATCGGGCACCTTGACCATCGCATCCACGCAGCTGGCGATGAAGCTCGACTCCACCCGCGGACGGCCGATGCCTTCGATCCGCGAGCCGCCGGTGATGGCCAGCTCCTTGGGACACTGCCCGTCCACCGCACGGCAATACCCATCGAAGAACACCGACACTTCCGGGTCCGCGCACAGGATGCGCGTGGCGTAGCGCCGATAGCGCACATAACGGCCGAGCGTGGCGCTGGTACCGCCGGTACCGGGGCTGCAGACGATCCACTCCGGAATCGGATGCGGCTCTTCGGCCAGCTGCTTGAAGATCGATTCGGCGATGTTGTTGTTGGCGCGCCAGTCGGTGGCGCGCTCGGCGTAGGTGAACTGGTCCATGAAATGCCCGCCGGTCTCGCGCGCAAGCTGGTGCGAAGCGCTGTCCAGATCGCAGGCACGCTCGACCAGGTGGCAGCGCCCGCCCTGGAATTCGATCGCGGCGATCTTTTCCGGCGAGGTCGATGCCGGCATCACCGCAATGAAGGGCAGGCCGAGCAACCGGGCGAAATAGGCTTCCGAGACCGCGGTCGAGCCGCTGGAGGCCTCGATCACCGGGCGGCCCGGGTGCAGCCAGCCATTGGCCAGCGCGTACAGGAACAACGAGCGCGCCAGCCGGTGCTTGAGGCTGCCGGTGGGATGGCTGGATTCGTCCTTGAAATACAGGTCGATACCGGGATAGCCGGGCAAGGCCATCGGGATCAGGTGGGTGTCGGCCGAACGGTTGAAATCGGCTTCGATCTTCTGGATGGCGGCGGCCACCCACTGACGGTGCGACATGTTGGCAGGGATGCGACTCAGGGAGGTCGATTCTACCGCCCAGGCGCTGCTGGACTGGCCGTACCCCGCCAGCGGGCAGTCGCGACCGCCGGTGGTATGCTGGGGTCTGCCCTCGCCCGCTTCCCGGTCGCCCGTGTCGCATCGCCTGCTCCGCCTGCTGCTGTGCCTGTGCCTGATCGCCAATACGGCGGTCGGCGCGTGGGCGTCGGTCGGCATGGCAATGGCGGGATCGATGGCCTCCGCGCACGCCGCGCCAGCGGGTGCACACGCGCCTTGCCATCACATGGACGCGCACGCGAGCCCGCACGCGGCGGCACATGCGGGGCATGCCGCACACCCTGCGCCGGATTGCTGCGCCCTCGGCAGCTGCGAGTGCCTGCAACACGCCAGTCTGGCGCTGTTGAGCCTGCCGATGGTGCCGGCCACCCCGCAGGGCCGACCACTGCTGCCCCGCCCACTGACGGCCGGACGCAGCAGCCCGCCCCCCGAACAACCGGTCCGACCTCCCATCGCCTGATGCCGGGCGGCGCATGCCGCATCGGCCCCGCGCTTGGCGCGGGCGTGTTCATGACGCGTCACCGTGGATCGGTCGCGCGCTGGAGGTCCCATGTCCCTGGATTCCCCGTCCCCCGTCGGCCTGGGCCGACGCCGTTTTGTGCACGGCCTGGCGCTGGGTGGCGTGGCCGCCGCCACCGGCCTGTGGCGCCCCAACGCGCACGCCGCCGTCCCTGCGTTGGAGTTGCGCGGCAGCCGCCACACGCTGCAGATCGGCCGCCTGCCGGTGGCCATCACCGGCCGTGCGCGCACGGCCATCACCGTCAACCAGCGCCTGCCGGCGCCGATCCTGCGCTGGCGCGAAGGCGACACCGTGCGCATCCGGGTTCGCAACGCCTTGCCCGATCAAGCGACCTCGGTGCACTGGCATGGGCTGTTGTTGCCGGCCCGCATGGACGGCGTGCCCGGCCTGAGCTTCGATGGCATCGCGCCCGGCCAGGAGTATCTGTACGAATTCCCGCTGCGGCAGTCCGGCACCTACTGGTACCACAGCCACTCGCTGTTCCAGGAACAGTCCGGCCTGTACGGCGCGATCGTCATCGACCCGCTGTCGCCGCCGCCGTATCGCTACGACCGCGAGCATGTGTTGCTGCTGTCGGACTGGACCGACCTGGATCCGGCCGCGCTGTTCCGGCGTCTCAAGCAAATGCCCAGCCACGACAATTACGCCCAGCGCACGCTCGGCGACTTCGTGCGCGATGTGCGCCAGGACGGCTGGCGCGCCACCCTCGCCGACCGCGGCATGTGGGGGCGCATGCGCATGACGCCGACCGACCTGTCGGACGTCAATGCCAACACCTACACCTACCTGCTCAATGGCGTCGCACCGGCAGGCAACTGGACGGGTCTGTTCGTGCCCGGCGAAAAGGTCTTGCTGCGCATCATCAATGGCGCATCGATGAGCTACTTCGATCTGCGCATTCCCGGCCTGCGCCTGACCGTGGTGGCCGCCGATGGCCAATACGTGCATCCGGTCAGCGTCGATGAGCTGCGCATCGCCCCGGCCGAGACCTTCGACGTGCTGGTCGAGCCTACGGGGCAGGACGCCTTCCGCATTTTCGCCCAGGACATGGGCCGTACTGGCTTCGCCTGCGGCACGCTCGCGGTGCGCCACGGCCTGCAGGCGCCGCTGCCCGCGCTGGACCGGCGCCCGCTGCTGACGATGCAGGACATGGGCCATGGCACGGCTGGCGGACATGGCGGGATGCAGGGCACCCACGAGGGACATGACATGCAGGGCATGCAGCATGCGATGCCGATGCAGCACCAGCACGCGCAGGACGATGACGTGCAATCGTCTGCCAAGGCACCGCAGCACGCCGCCAGCGAACGCGGCAACCCGCTGATCGACATGCGCAGCGATGCCACCAGCCCGCGGTTGGATGATCCCGGCATCGGGTTGCGCGACAACGGCCGCCGCGTGCTGTGCTATGCCGATCTGCACAGCCTGTTCGACGATCCGGACGGACGCGAGCCGGGGCGCCAAATCGAATTGCACCTGACCGGGCATATGGAAAAGTTCGCCTGGTCGTTCGACGGCATCCCGTTCGCCTCGGCAGATCCGCTTCGTCTGCGCTACGGCGAACGTGTGCGCATCGTGCTGGTCAACGACACCATGATGCAGCATCCGATCCACCTGCACGGGCTGTGGAGCGATCTGGAAGACGCCGATGGCAGGTTCCAGGTGCGCAAGCACACCATCGACATGCCGCCGGGCACGCGCCGCAGCTATCGCGTTCGCGCCGATGCGCTAGGCCGTTGGGCCTACCACTGCCACCTGCTTTACCACATGGAAGCGGGCATGATGCGCGAAGTGCGGGTGGACGTATGAGCCGGCGCACCTCCCCCCTGACCTTGCTGGCGGCGCTGCTCACTTCCGGCGCAGCGGCCGCGCAGGACCATCCTCCCCCGCTGCCGGCATCGCAGGGCGTCGCGGTCGCGCCAGCGAGCGTCATCGGCACGCCGGCAGCGCCGCCCATCGCCGATCCGGACACCTCGGCGGACACATCCGCGATCGATGACGTCCATGCGCATACGGCGCAGATCCACACCCAGACCGATACGCCGACGGCGGCAACCGATCCCACCGACATGATGCACGCCGCGGACCACGGCGCGCAGGGGCATCCGCATGGCACCGCGATGGATGCGCCAGCCATCGATCACGCTGCGATGGGCCATGCCGGGCACGACATGCACGCGGCGGATACCTCCCCGCCGCAGTCCCCGGCGGCGATGGATCACGCAGCGATGGACCATTCCGACATGCAGCACGCGGGGATGGGCGAGGCTGCAATGGATCACGCCGCGCACGCGCATGCGGGGGCACACGGTAACGTATCGACAGCAGCCGAGGCACCGTCGTCGGCGCAGGCCTCACCGGCATCACCACTGCCCCCGCCCACCGCCGCGGACATTGCCGCCGCGTTCCCGCCGCTGCAACCACATGCGATGCATGCGCCCGCCATCAACCACTACGTGCTGCTGGATCGCCTGGAACATCATGACGATCGCGATGGCAGCGGCCAGGCGTGGGAAGCACGCGCCTGGATCGGTGGCGACATCGATCGTCTCTGGCTGCGCAGCGAAGGCGAACACCAGGCGGGAAGCGACACGGCAGGCTTCGTCGAAGCGTTCTACGGCCATGCCATTTCGCCGTGGTGGGATCTATTGATCGGCGGCCGCCAGGACGTCGGCGACGCTGCCCGCGGCCGTGCGGCCCTCGGCATACAAGGCCTGGCGCCCTACAAGTTCGAGACCGAAGCCACGCTCTATCTGGGCAGGGGCGGAGCCACCGCCCTGCGGCTGGAGGGCGAATATGATCTGTTGTTGACCAACCGGCTGATCCTGCAGCCGCGCGTGGAAGCCGATATCGCCGTGACCAACGACCGCCGACGCGGCATCGACAGCGGCCTGGAACAGGTCGAATTCGGGCTCAGGCTACGCTATGAGATCAATCGCCGTTTCGCGCCCTATGTGGGCTGGGTGCACCAGCGCGCTTACGGCGACAGCGCAAGGCGCGCAGCAGCACAGGGCGATGGACAACGCGACCAACAATGGCTCGTGGGGCTCAGACTCTGGTTCTGAACAGGGACTACCCACTGCAAGGTGGGTGTCCGTACCGCCTTGCGGTGTTGCCTTGCTCCGGCCACGCCGGGGCAGATCAAGGCAGTCCGTCGGCCACCGCCTCGCGCGGGCAGGCAGGCAGCGCGCGCTCGTTAGTGCTCGGCGCAGATGGTGGCCCCTTGCCTGGCCTGCAGCCGCGTCCTACGCCAGCGCTCCCGGATCAGTGCGTTGCAACGCGCAAACACGGCGATGACCGACGCCCGAGTAAACTGGGATGCAGGCGGGATCATGCCGCTTCTCTTCCCCTGTTTCAGGAGTTCCCCATGTCCTTGACCGAGCTGCAACACGTGCCCGGCGTCAGCCCCGCCCCCGCACAGACCCAGGGCTTCGTGTTCAACCACACCATGTTGCGCGTCAAGGATGCGCAACGTGCGCTGGACTTCTACACGCGCGTGCTGGGCTTCCGCCTGCTCGATGCGCGTCATTTCGAAGAAGCGAAGTTCAGCCTGTATTTCCTGGCCCTGCTACCGCCTGATGCCGCGGTGCCGGAGGACGATGCTCAGCGTCGTCTGTGGATGGCCGGCATCCCCGGTGTGCTGGAGCTCACCCACAACCATGGCACCGAGGCCCAGGAAGGCCCGGTGTACCACGACGGCAACAGCGATCCGCGCGGCTTCGGCCATATCTGCGTGTCGGTGCCGGACATCCACGCTGCCTGCGCACGCTTCGACAGCCTGGGCGTGTCGTACCAGAAGCGCCTGGAGGATGGCCGCATGAAGCATCTGGCCTTCATCAAGGATCCGGATGGCTATTGGGTGGAGATCATCTCCAATACGCCGTTGGCGTGACGCAAACGAAAGTGCCCGGGTTTCCCCCGGGCACTTTGATTCGACGCCGCATAGCATTGCAGAGACTCTATCCAGCTGTGCTGCCAGACCATCGCGGCAGCGGCGCACTCGTTGAAGGCAGCAACAGCGACCGGTACAGACGCATCTGGTGCCTGGGCGCGTTAGTTAGCCGCAACAGCTTCCTTGTCTGGGAACCACTGAGGCAGCTGCTCGGCGAATTTCGCTGCGCATTCGTCGCTATAGGCTTGTGCAGCTTCTTTGACCAACGCGTAGTCGTTAGCCTCCCATTCCTCGATCGACGCGGTGCGAGGAGTGGGCTGACAAGCCAAACTATACGGACTGGCTTTGCGCTTGAAGAACCCGCTTGACGACTCCCCACCGATATTGACTTGGTAGCGCAATTCGTAGGGAGACTTACCGTCGCTCAAGCTTTGATAGACCAGCCGCCATTCAGACATGAGCACCTGCATCGGAAAGCGATCGATCGGCATTGCGCCCGGCTTTGCGGTGAAATAACGCTTCAACTGCATGCTGATTGCATCGCGCTGCAATGCGTACCCAGGGTTGCGGATACTTTGTATCTCTTCGCCCTTCAACTGACGTTTGTCAAAGGTGAATCCACCCACCCTGCCGAAAATCGCGGCGGCCATCGCACTCCCAACCACCTGACCAGCGATGACTGCGCCGGTATGACCACGACGGATCACGTGCAACATTTCATCTCCGGCCGGCTGGCCGTTAGAGCTAACAATCATGCGTGTCTGTAATGGCAGCCGCAGGGCCCAGTCTGCAGGAAGCGACAGCGCAGCCGATGCAGCTCCGTCGGAGATGGCGGCCGGCTGTGCTGCAACCACAAGTGTTCCCGACTCAGCAGCAGCCGCATACGCAGTTGCCGTGGTGAAATCCCCGCCTGCAAACGCAGGTACCACCGTAGTGGCTTCCGTAACGCGAGCAGGCGTACAGAAGGTGCCCGCTGCCCGCATCTGTGCTTCATGGAAGCCGATGCCGGTTATCTGATGCACCAAGGGATCCTTGCCATACTGCGCGACCAGCTTGTCGATCACTGCATCGGATAGCGCTTGTTGTCCGCAGACCTTGGCGGCCGCGATACGCGACCAAGCGAATTGCAGCGCCGGATCCCAGCCCATGGCGTCTTCGCCAACGAAACCATGATCGTAGTGATAGGCGTAGATGGCAGGATCGATCTCCTGCAACGTCATGCCGCCGTGGCCGGCATAGCCGGGTGGTACATCTTGCGCGCTAGCGGCGCCGGACAGCGCCAACAGCGCTGCTGCAATCGAAACCTTCATTGATCCCTTCCGATGGATGATGGCGCCGCCAATGTCATTGCGCCGGGCGACGAAAAGCACCGCCCATCGCGAAGCGGATCGGCGGTCGACAGCGCAGTTCCTTGATGCAACGAGCAGCATGCTCCCCTGACACTTCGGCCTGCCCAGGCAGTGTGGCGGCCTGTCGCGCGGTTGACAGTCGGGTCGACCCCGACCTGCTGTCGCGGCCCACCCGGCCTACGCGCGCGCCACTCAAGCGTGCAAGATGCCGCCAGCGCCAGACTGCCAGGTTCTTGGCGGACGCAGCGCCGCCAAGGTGCGCACCAATTCGCGATAACTGCTGGCGAGGTCGGCGAATAATCCGGCATCGCTGCAGCGGGTGTCAGCGACTTCAGCGTAGGCGCCGCGCCCCAGATCGATGAAGTAGTCCAGGCTCAGCCGGCGGCGTTGCGCCACACCGGGAAACAAGCCGGCGATCAGCAGGCAACCATCGCCGACATCGCGCAAGGCATCGGCACGGACGCTACCGACCTGCTCCTGCGCATGCAGCCATGCCAGCGCCTGCGTACGCGAAAGCAGATGCGCATCGCGCTGAAAGCGCAGCAGCACGAACACCAGGTAGTGCTCGCGGGATTCGTCCAAAGGCCGGGCGATTCGCTGCCCTGCCTCGCGCACCAGCGCCTGCCACAATTCCGCCGGCGCCCCCTGTTTGAAAGACTCGTACATACGTCCTCCTGCGTGGTGTGACCCTCGCCAGGAGCTTATGCATATCGTGGGCCAATCGGTTGGCAGACCAACCCCGGGGCTGCCAATGCCCCGCTTATTCCACCGTCACCGACTTGGCCAGGTTGCGCGGCTTGTCCACATCGGTGCCGCGCGCCAGCGCGGTGTGATAGGCCAGCAACTGGACCGGGATGGTGTGGGTCACCGGCGAGAGTACGCCGGCATGGCGCGGCGTGCGGATCACGTGGACGCCGTCGGACTCGCTGAATTGACTGTCCTGGTCGGCGAAGACGAACAGCTCACCGCCGCGGGCGCGCACTTCCTGCATGTTCGACTTGACCTTCTCCAGCAAGCGATCGTTGGGCGCGATCACAACCACCGGCATGGTGGCATCGACCAGCGCGAGAGGGCCATGTTTCAACTCGCCGGCCGGGTAGGCCTCGGCATGGATGTAGGAGATTTCCTTGAGCTTGAGCGCGCCTTCCAAGGCGATCGGATAGTGCAGCCCGCGGCCGAGGAACAGCGCATTTTCCTTGCCGGCAAAGCGCTCGGCCCAGGCCGCGATTTGCGGCTCCAGGTTCAGTGCATGCTGCACGCTGCCAGGCAGGAAGCGCAGCTGCTCCAGATAATCGGCTTCAGTGTCTTCGTCAACCCGGCCATGCAGTTTGCCCAGTACCACGGTGAGCTGGAACAACACCGCCAGCTGGGTGGTAAAGGCCTTGGTCGACGCCACGCCGATCTCCGCGCCAGCGCGGGTGTAGCACACCAGCTGGCTGGCTCGCGGGATCGCACTCTCGGGGACGTTGCAGATCGACAGGCTGTGCCGGTGCCCCAGCGACTTGGCGTACTTGAGCGCTTCCATGGTGTCGAGCGTCTCGCCCGACTGCGAAATGGTGACGATCAGATGCCTGGGATTGGCATGCGCGGCGCGATAGCGATATTCGCTGGCGATCTCCACGCTGCAGGGCAGGCCGGCGATGGCCTCGATCCAGTAACGCGCAGTCATGCCGGCGTAGTAGCTGGTTCCGCACGCCAGGATCTGCACACCCTCGATGTCGCGCAACACCGCCTCGGCATGCGCACCGAACAATGTGGCCGGGAAGCCCTTGGCGTCGATGGCGGCCTCGATGGTGTCGGCCAGGGCACGCGGTTGCTCGTGGATTTCCTTCTGCATGAAATGGCGGAATGGCCCCAGCTCCAGCGACGCCAGCGACACGTCCGACAGATGCAGCGGCCGCTCCACGAGCGCATCGTTGCCATCGAAGAGGCGCACGCCGTCGCGCCGTATCTCGGCGGTATCGCCCTCTTCCAGAAAGATCACCTGACGCGTGGCCTGTACCACTGCCGACACGTCCGAGGCGACGAAGTTCTCGCCGTCGCCGATGCCGATCAGCAGCGGACACCCCATGCGTGCACACACCAAACGCTCCGGCTCGGCCTGGCTGACCACCGCCAGTGCGTAGGCACCGGTGAGTTCCTTGACGGTCCGCTGCAAGGCGGCCAGGAGATCGCCGGTGCTGCCGAGGTGGTGGTGGATCAGATGGGCGATGACTTCGGTGTCGGTCTGCGATTCGAACGTGTATCCCAGCGCGCGCAGGCTCTCGCGCTGCTCTTCGTGGTTTTCGATGATGCCGTTATGCACCAGCGCCACGCCGGCGCTGATATGCGGGTGCGCATTGGCCTCGGTGACTCCACCATGGGTGGCCCAGCGGGTGTGGCCGATGCCCAGCACCGCCTCGAACTGCTCGGCATGCGCCGCCTGCGCCATTTCGGCAACCCGTCCGGTGCGGCGTACGCGCCGGAGCTGGCTGCCGGCGAGCACGGCAATGCCGGAGGAATCGTAGCCCCGGTACTCCAGGCGCTTGAGCCCTTCGATCAGGACCGGGACCACATCGCGTCCGGCGATGGCGCCGACAATGCCGCACATAGGACACAACTCTCGCAAGGGAAGCTGTCCAGTCTAGCGATGTCCGTTCTTGTCCGCTGCATGACCGCGAGCGGACATGCTGTCCGCCAAGGTGTCCGCGGACACCGCGGACACTGCGTCGCCCTGAGAAAAACATTCAACATCAATGACTTAATAGTTGGCACGGGACCTGCTGTGATTCTCGCCATTCCACCCCGGCGACCCCGATGATCCGCGACACCTCCGCCCAGGACCAGATCCTTCGCCCCTCCTCCGGGACCGGCCGCGTCTGGCGCCGCTGGCTGCTGCCGGCGATCGGTACGCTTGCCCTGCTGGGCTGCATCGGCTGGGCCGTGTCCGCATGGAGCGCCGGCAGCCGATCCTTCGATGCCAGCCGCGTGCGGATCGGCACCGTGACCCGTGGCGATCTGGTGCGCGATATCGCCGCCGACGGCCGCGTCATCGCCGCCAACAGTCCGATCCTGTATGCCATCTCCGCCGGCAACGTGACCCTGAGCGTGGTCGCCGGCGACGTCGTCAAGCAGGGACAGGAGCTGGCGCGGATCGACAGCCCGGAACTGCGCAGCAAGCTGGCGCAGGAGCAGGCCACGCTGGCCGGCCTGGAGGCGGAAGCCAGCCGTACGGCGCTGGACGCCACCCTGGCGCGCGCCAATGCCAGCAAGCTTACCGACCAGGCCCAGATCGACCGGCAGGCCGCCGCCCGCGACCTGGAGCGGTATCAGCGCGGCTACGACGGCGGCGCGGTGCCGCAGGTGGAGCTGGCCAAGGCGCAGGACACCTTGCGCAAGACCGAGATCGAGCTGCAGCACGCCCAGCGCGATGCCGCCTTGAAGAGCGAGGGCGCGGATCTGGACGCACGCAACAAGCGCTTGCTCGCCGACCGCCAGCGCGCCGTGGTGACCGAGGTGCAACGGCAGGTGGATGCGCTGACCTTGCGCGCGCCCTTCGATGGACAGGTCGGCCAGGTCCAGGCTGTGCAGCACACTCAGGTCGCCGCCAATGCGCCCATTCTCGGCGTGGTCGACCTGTCCAAGTTCGAGGTGGAGATCAAGGTTCCGGAGAGCTTCGCCCGCGACCTGGCGATCGGCATGCCGGCCCAGCTGACCAGCGGCAGCGGCGAACCGTTCGCCGGTGCGATCTCGGCGGTATCGCCGGAAGTGGTCAACGGCGAGGTCAACGCACGCATCCGCTTCACCGACAGGCAGCCGCCTGGTCTGCGTCAAAGCCAGCGCATGAGCGCACGCGTGCTGCTGGATACGCGCCGCAATGTGCTCAAGCTCGAGCGCGGCCCCTTCGTCGAACAATCCGGCGGGCGCTACGCCTACGTCATGGACGGCAACACGGCGATCCGCCGCCCGGTCCAACTCGGCGTCACCAGCCTTGGCGAAGTCGAGGTCCGCTCGGGCCTGCAAGCTGGCGACCGCGTCGTGGTCTCCGGCAGCGATCTGTTCGCGGATGCTCCGCGTGTGACGGTGCATTAGGGCCGGGACCCGGGACCCGGGACCCGCAAAAGCAGTATCTGCACACGTTCACTGTTTGCTCCTGATCTACCGAGTCCCGCACAAACAACACCCACACACCTTTTGCCGTTTGCCTTTGATCTACCGGGTCCCGGGGCCCGGGTCCCGATTCCCGGCTCCACCATCCACAAGGAATTCCGCCATGCTCGAAATGCGCTCCGTCTCCAAGGTCTTCCGCACCGAACAGGTCGAGACGCATGCATTGCGCTCGTTGGACCTGCATGTCCGTGAAGGTGAATTCGTCGCCGTCACTGGCCCCTCCGGCTCCGGCAAGACCACCTTTCTCAACATCGCCGGTCTGTTGGAAACCTTCACCAGCGGCCAGTACCTGCTCGATGGGCAGGATGTCAGCCATCTCAACGACGACGCGCGCTCGCGCATGCGCAACCAGAAGATCGGCTTCATCTTCCAAGGCTTCAACCTGATTCCCGACCTCAACCTGTTCGACAACGTCGATGTGCCGCTGCGCTATCGCGGCATGGCGGCGGCCGAGCGCAAGCAACGCATCGAAGAGGCGCTGAGCCGGGTTGGGCTGGGCTCGCGTATGCGGCACTACCCGTCCGAACTCTCCGGTGGCCAACAACAGCGCGCGGCGATCGCGCGTGCGCTTGCCGGCAGCCCACGTCTGCTGCTGGCCGACGAACCGACTGGCAACCTCGACTCGCAGATGGCACGCGGCGTGCTCGAACTGCTGGAAGAGATCAACGCGCAAGGCTCGACCATCGTCATGGTGACCCACGATCCGGAATTGGCTGCGCGCGCGCAGCGTAACGTGCACATCGTCGACGGCCAGGCCACCGACCTGCAGCGCGAACCGGTACTGGCGCATGGCGGCAGCGATGCCGCAGCCGCGCGCTGACCGGCACGGCGACGGCATGCTCGGCTACTACCTCCAGCAAGCGTGGCGCAGCCTGCGCCGCAGCCCGGTGCTCACCGCGCTGATGGTGCTGTCCATCGCCGTGGGCATCGGCGCGGCGATGACCACGCTGACGGTGCTGCGACTGCTCTCCGGTGATCCATTGCCGGGGCGCAGCCAGCAGATCTTCTTCGCGCAACTGGATCCGCGCCCCAGCAACCGCGCCAACCAGAAGCCGTTCGACAAGCTCGACTACATCTCGGCCATGGACCTGTGGACGCGTGGGCGCGCCGATCGCCAGGCGATGGTCGCCGAGAGCCAGATCAAGGTGCACGCGCCGGACAGCGCCGCCCCGCCCTTGATGACCCAGTTGCTGATGACCCAGGCCGATTTCTTCCCGATGTTCCAGGTGCCGTTCGCCTACGGCAGCGGCTGGCGTGCACGCGAGGACGCGGACCGGGCGCGGGTGGCGGTGATCTCGTCCGATCTCAACGCCAAGCTGTTCCAGGGCCGCAACAGCGTCGGCCGCAGCCTGCTGGTGCGCGGCACCGCTGTGCGCATCGTCGGCGTGCTGGCGCCGTGGCGGCCCTCGCCGCTGTTCTACACCTTGGCCGGCGGCAGCTTTGCCCATGGCGATACCGCCAGCTTCTATGGTCGGACACAGGACGTGTTCATGCCGCTGTCCAGCAGCCTGGAGGTCAACGATGGCCACATCCAGCCGTGGACCTGCTTCAGCGAGGTAGCGTCCGCGATGGACCTGCGCAATGCGCCATGCGTTTGGCTGCAATTGTGGCTCCAGCTGGACACGCCTGCGAAGGTCGCCGACTACCGCCGGCTGCTGGCCGATTACGCGGCGCAGCAGCATGCCGCCGGGCGCATCGGCCGCGCCGACACCGCACGCCTGCTGTCGCTGCCGCAATGGCTGGACCACAACCGTGTGGTCCCCGGCGACGTGCGCCTGCAGAGCTGGCTGGCGCTGGCATTCCTGGGCCTGTGCCTGTTCAACAGCGTCGGTCTGCTGCTGGCCAAGTTCCTGCGCCGCGGCGGCGAGATCGGCGTGCGCCGCGCGCTGGGGGCATCGCGCCGCGCGATCTTCGCGCAGTGCCTGACCGAGGCCAGCGTGATCGGCTTGGTTGGTGGCACCGGCGGCTGGCTGCTGACCCTGCTGGGCCTATGGAGCGTGCGCCAGCAACCGACCGCGTACGCCGACTTGGCACACCTGGACCTGACGACGTTCGCCGGCACCTTCGCCTTGGCGATCGCCTGCAGCCTCGCGGCCGGCCTGTTCCCCGCCCTGCGCGCCAGCCGTATCGCGCCGGCCATGCAACTCAAGAGTCTGTAACCGGGGCCCGCGGCCATGCAAATCACGCCCATTCTCAGCGCGCTGTCGCGCCATCGCATTGCGGCCACGCTGATCGCGCTGGAAGTGGCGCTGGCCTGCGCGGTGCTGTGCAACGCCTTCTTCCTGATCGGTAACCGCCTGCAACTGGTGCACCTGCGCAGCGGCATCGACGAGGCCGCCCTCGGGCTGGTGTCGCTGTCCGGCTGCGACGGCTGCAACGCAACCGACGTCAACGCGCGCGCACTGGATGCGGTGCGCCGCACACCCGGCGTGCGTACGGCCGGCGTCGTCAACACCGTCCCGTTCGCACCGCCGGTGTTCAACAACGGGTTGTGCCTGGACCAGGACTGCAGCCAGATCGGCGGCGTGCCGCACTTCTACATGGTCAGCCCCGGTGCCGTGGCGGCGCTGGCGCTGAAGCCGGACAGCGGCCGCATGTTCGGAGATGCGGACTACCAGCCGCTGGACAATGGCATCCCGAGCGCGGCCGGCGTGTGGGTCACGCATGCGCTGGCCGCGCATCTGTGGCCGGGCCAAGATCCGCTGGGCAAGGAGTTCTGGGCCGGCGGGCACTTCCGCGTGATCGGCACGCTGGAGCACCTGGCGCGCCCCGATCCCGGCCGCAGCGAGGATGGCGTGATCGGCGGCGACTGGTCGGTGGTGATCCCGGTGCGCGAGGCCGCGCAGTCCGGAACCTACGTGCTGCGCGCCGATCCGCGCGAACTGCCGCGGGTGTTGGCGCAGGCGCGCGCCGCGGTGGCGCGTGCAGTGCCCGAAGCGGTGCTGGACAACGCCAACAGCAAGCCGCTGGACGAATTGCGCCAGACGTATTTTCAGAGCGACCGCGCGATGACCGGGCTGCTGCTCGCGGTGGTGGTGGCGATGCTGCTGGTGACTGCGCTGGGCATCATTGGCCTGGCCAGCTTCTGGGTGCAACAACGCACCAAGCAGATCGGCATCCGCCGCGCGCTCGGCGCCACCCGCCGCGACATTCTGGGTTACTTCCAGACCGAGAACCTGCTGCTGGTCGGCGCCGGCGTGGCCCTGGGCATGTTGCTGGCCTACGGCGGAAACCTGCTGCTGATGCAGGTGTTCGAACTGGAACGGCTGCCGGCCAGCTACCTGCCGGTCGGCGCGCTGCTGCTGTGCGCGCTGGGCCAGCTCGCCGTGCTCGCCCCGGCCCTGCGCGCCGCCGCCGTCCCTCCCGCCATCGCCACCCGTAGCGCCTGATCCGGAGTTCCCATGTTCGGCTATTACGTCCGCCTCGCCTTGCGCAGCTTTCGCCGCAACAAGATCCTGACCGCACTGATGGTGCTGGCGATCGCGTTGGGAATCGGCGCCAGCATGACCACCTTGACCGTGTTCTACGTACTCTCCGGCGATCCGATTCCGCACAAGAGCGATCGTCTGTTCTACGTGCAGGTGGATGCGCAGCCCAAGGCCGGCTATCAACCCGGTGAAGAGCCCGATAGCCAGAGCACGCGCTACGATGCCGAGGCCTTGCTGCGCGAAAAGCATGCCAAGCGTCAGGCGATGATGACCGGTGGCGAAGCCGCGATCCAACCCCTCTCAAGCGGCCTGAAACCCTTCAAGTCCCACGTCCGCTTCACCTCGGCCGACTTCTTTCCGATGTTCGAGGCGCCATTCCTGTATGGCCACGCCTGGACCGCCACGGAAGACCAGCGTCACGAGCGCGTCGTCGTCATCAGCAAGCAGCTCAACGAGAAGCTGTTCGACGGCGCCGACAGCGTCGGCCGCGAGCTGCGCATGGACAAGAACACTTTCCGCATCCTCGGCGTGCTCGACAGCTGGGAGCCCAGCCCGCGCTTCTACGATGTCACCGATACCTATGGGTCCGACGAGCAAGCCTATCTGCCGTTCTCGGTCGCAATGGATCTGCAGATGTCACGCAACGGCAGCATGAATTGCTTCGGCGATGCCAACGGCGATCAAACCGCGCTCAACGCGCCCTGTAGCTGGGTGCAGTATTGGGTAGAGCTGCAACAGCCATCGCAGGCCGCCGACTACCTGGCCTATCTGGAGAACTACTCCCAACAGCAGCGCACCGCCGGCCGCTTCCAGCGACCGAACAACGTGCGCCTGCGCAACGTGATGCAATGGCTGGATCATAACGAAGTGGTCCCCGGCGACGTCCGCCTGCAACTCTGGTTGGCGATGGGGTTTCTGTTGGTCTGCCTGCTCAATACCGTCGGCCTGCTGCTGGCCAAGTTCCTGCGCCGCAGCGGCGAAATCGGCGTGCGCCGGGCGTTGGGCGCCTCGCGCTGGGCGATCTTTGCGCAGTGCCTGGTGGAAGCCGGCGCCATTGGCCTGGCTGGCGGCATCGCCGGGCTCGGGCTGGCCATGGTCGGACTATGGGCGGTCCGCCAGCAGCCTGCCGACTACGCCAAGCTCGCCCATCTGGATCCGGCGATGCTGGTACTGACCTTCGTCATGGCCTTGGTCGCAAGCCTGCTCGCCGGTGTCCTGCCGGCCTGGCGCGCCATCCAGATCGCCCCGGCGCTGCAGCTCAAATCCTCTTGACGACCGTGCCCGCCGCGCCGCGGCGGGCGGACCGCAACCCAGGTTACGCACAAGGTTACCGCCATGGATATCCGACCCATCCTTTCCACCCTACGCCGGCACAAGACTGCTGCCGCGCTGATCGTGCTGGAAATCGCGCTGGCCTGCGCCATCGTCTGCAATGCCCTGTTCCTGATCGACAACCGCATCGAAACCCTGCACCGGCCCAGCGGCATCGCCGAATCGGAACTGGTGACGGTGTCGCTGGGCGGTATTGGCCAGCAGGTCAATGCTGCAGCACGTACCCGCGAAGACCTGGCCGCGTTGCGCGCGCTACCCGGCGTGCGCAACGCGACCGTGCTCAATCAAATGCCATTCGTGCGCTATTCCTGGAACACCAGCCTGGGACTGACGCCCAACCAGGAGCGACCCACGCTCAACGCCGCGCAATACATGGCCGACGAAGGCACGCTGAAGACTCTGGGATTGCGCTTGGTGGCCGGACGCGACTTCACGCCCGACGAATACATCGACCTGCAGGACGCACAGACCAGCCACAGCGTGCGGGAAAAAGGCACGGCGATCATTCTCAACCGCGCGACCGCCGAAAAGATGTTTCCTGGGCAAAACGCCTTGGGCAAGAACGTATACACCGGCTCGGTGGCCGCGCGCGTCGTGGGCATCGTCGAGCCGCTGGCGCGGCCGAATGCAAATGGCAACCTGGGCGAAATCGACTACGCCATGTTGCTGCCGCTGCGCATGACGTATGCCGATGGCCTGTACGTGCTGCGCGTCACCGATCCCGCACGGCGCCAGGAGGTGCTGAACGCCGCCGCAGCGGCGCTGATGAAGGTCGACAGCAGTCGCCTGGTGCTCAAGCAAGAAACCTACGAAGAGATCCGCGGCAACTATTTCCAGGGCGACCGCGCGATGGTGTGGCTGCTCGGCGCGGTCTGCATTGCGCTCTTGGTGGTGACGGCACTGGGCATCGTGGGACTGGCCAGCTTCTGGGTGCAGCAGCGCACCAAGCAAATCGGCATCCGCCGCGCACTCGGCGCCACCCGCGGGCAGATCCTGCGCTATTTCCAAACCGAGAACTTCCTGCTGGCCAGCACCGGCATCGTGCTCGGCATGCTGCTCGCCTACGCCATCAACCAATGGCTGATGGGCAAGTACGAGCTGCCGCGACTGCCGGTGTCCTACCTGCCGATCGGCGCAGTGACGCTGTGGCTGCTCGGGCAGATAGCCGTGTTGGCGCCGGCACGGCGCGCGGCCGCTGTCCCCCCGGCGGTGGCCACCCGCAGCACTTGAAGCCTCTGCTCGACCGGCATCATGCCGACCTTCTTCTCAGGACTCCTGCATGTTCGGCTATTACTGCAAACTGGCGCTGCACAGCTTCGGCCGCAACCGGCTGCTCACCACCTTGATGGTGCTGGCCATCGCCATCGGCATCGGCATCGGCGCATCGATGACCACGCTGACCGTGTTCCATGTCTTGGCCGCCGATCCGATCCCGGGCAAGAGCACGCGGCTGTTCTACGTGGAGATGAACGTCTATCCGGACGAAAGTTACGAACCCTCCAGCGAGGCGCCGTTGCAGCTGACCCGCCGCGATGCAGAGGCGTTGTTGCGCGACAGGCGCGGCGACCGCCAGGCGATGATGTCCGCCGGCGGCGTCACCGTGGTGCCGGCGCGCGCGACCCAGACTCCGTTTTCTGTCGAGGCGCGCTACACCAGCGCCGATTTCTTCCCGATGTTCGCCGTACCGATGCGTTACGGGCACGCCTGGACCGGCGAGGACGATCGCCGCCGCGCGCGGGTCGCAGTCATTTCGCGGCATCTGAACGAACAACTGTTCGGCGACATCGACAGTGTCGGCAAGGACCTGCAGATCGGCGACACGGCGCTGCGCATCGTCGGCGTGGTTGACGATTGGAGCATGAATCCGCGCTTCTACGACATGACCAACGAGACCTACGCCGACAGCGAGGACGTATTCGTCCCGTTTTCGACCTCGCGCGAACTGGAACTCGGCTCCCGCGGCACGATGGATTGCTGGGGAGACAGCCCGAATGGCCCGACTGGCGAAAACGCCCCCTGCGTGTGGATCCAGTACTGGGTCGAGCTGGGCGATGCCGGCAAGCAGGCCGCCTATCGCGACTACCTGGAAAGCTACGCCCGCCAGCAGCACGACAGCGGACGCTTCAGCCATTCGGCCGACAACCGGCTGAGCGACGTGATGACGTGGCTGGATAGAAATCACGCCGTTCCTGCCGACGTGCGCCTGCAACTTTGGCTGGCGTTGGTCTTCCTGGGCATCTGCCTGCTCAATACCGTCGGTCTGATGCTGGCCAAGTTCCTGCGCCATGGCGGCGAAATCGGCGTACGCCGCGCCCTCGGCGCCTCGCGCCGCGCGATCTTCGCCCAGCATCTGGTCGAGGCCGGAATGATCGGTGTGGCGGGCGGCGCGATCGGTCTGCTGTTCGCCTGGATCGGCCTGTGGCTGGTGCGGCGGCAACCGGCCGACTATGCCTCGCTGGCGCACATGGACGGCAGCATGCTGCTGGGCACGCTGCTGCTGGCCTTGTGCAGCAGCCTGCTCGCCGGCGCACTGCCGGCGTGGCAGGCCATGCGCGTGCAGACCGCGCTGCAACTCAAATCGCAATGACGCCCCGCGCCCGCCCTTTCCTTCAGGACCATCAGCCGTGCACATCCGCCCCATTCTCTCCAGCCTGCGCAAGCACAAGATCGCGGCACTGCTCATCGTGCTGGAGATCGCCTTCAGCTGCGCGGTGGTGTGCAACGCGCTGTTCCTGATCAACCTACGCCTGGAACGCATGCAACGCCCCACTGGCGCGGTCGAGCAGCAACTCGTGCAAGTGCGCATCCGCAGCGTGACCAAGAACGACAACAGCATCGCGCTGACGCGCGAAGATCTGGATGCCCTGCGTCGCATTCCCGGCGTGAGCCAGGCCAGCGTCGTCAATCAACCGATATTCGGCAGCACGGTCAGCTCTAGCGGTATCTCGCTGCGCGCCGACCAGCAACGCAGCACCCTGCGCGCCACCAACTACTTCGGCGACATGCAGCTGCTGGACACGCTCGGGCTGACCCTGGTCGCCGGCCGTCGGTTCCAACCTGACGAATTCCTCGACTACGCGCGGCTGCAGAACCCCAACGATACCGGCACGCTGCCGTCGGTCATCCTGAGCCAGGCGCTGGCGCAGCGCCTGTTCCCCGACGGTACCGCGCTGGGCCGCAGCATCCATGTGTTCGGCGAGCACCGCATCGTCGGCATCGTGCAGCGCCTGGTGCAGCCGCGCGACTTCGGCACGTCCGCCGACTACGAGGACGCGATGCTGTTCCCGGTCAACATGCCCTACACCAACGGTACCTACCTGCTGCGGGTGACCGATCCGGCACAGCGCGAAGCGGTGCTGCAGCAGGCGCGAACTGTGCTGTTGGCGCACGGGCCCAAGCGCATGATCCAGGACAACGGCACGATGACCGTGCAGCAGGCGCGCGCGGGCTACTACCGCAACGACCATGCGATGGCCTGGCTGTTGGTCGGGGTGTGCGCGATGCTGCTGCTGATCACCGCGCTGGGTATCGTCGGCCTGGCCAGCTTCTGGGTGCAGCAGCGCACCAAGCAGATCGGCGTGCGCCGCGCGCTCGGCGCCACCCGCGGCCAGGTGCTGCGCTATTTCCAGCTGGAAAACCTCCTGCTCGCCAGCGCCGGAATCGTCCTGGGCATGCTGCTGGCCTACGCCGCCAACCTGTATCTGATGAGCGCTTACGAACTGCCACGACTGCCACTGTGGTACTTGCCCGTCGGCGCACTGGCGTTGTGGCTGCTCGGCCAGCTCGCGGTACTCGGGCCGGCGCGGCGCGCCACCCGCGTGCCGCCGGCGGTCGCCACGCGCAGCGCCTGACTGTCCGGTGGGTGCACGACAAGCCGCGCGCGCGCTGCGATGATGCACCTGGTCCGCTTCCATTCGCTGGCACACCCACTCGCGCCCAAGGTCCCTGATGCCCTGCCTGCTGATCATCGACGACAACCCCGCCGTCGCCACCGCGCTGGAAGTCCTGTTCTCCCTGCACGACATCGACACCGTCCATGCCGACAGCCCGCAGGCTGGTCTGCAACGTCTGGCCGAGGGCGACATCGACCTGGTGCTGCAGGACATGAACTTCACCGCCGATACCACCTCCGGCGAGGAAGGCGTGGCCTTGTTTGCGGCGATCCGCGCGCAATACCCGGATCTGCCGGTGGTCCTGCTGACCGCCTGGACCCAGCTCAGCAGTGCGGTGGAGCTGGTCAAGGCCGGCGCCGCCGACTACCTGGCCAAGCCGTGGGACGACCGCAAGCTGCTGACCACCGTCAACAACCTGCTGGAATTGGCCGAGACACGTCACGAACTGGAGCGCCGCCGCGATGGCGAGCGCCGCCATCGCGCACAGTTGGCCCAGCGCTACGATCTGCGTGGCGCGGTGTTCGCCGACCCTGCCAGCGAACGCGCCATCGCCCTGGCCTGCCAGGTGGCCCGCTCGCCGCTGCCGGTGCTGATCACCGGCCCCAACGGCAGCGGCAAGGAGAAGATTGCCGAGATCATCCAGGCCAACTCGGCGGTGCGCCATGGTCCGTTCGTGGCCTTGAACTGCGGCGCAATTCCTGCCGACCTGATCGAGGCCGAGTTGTTCGGCGCCGAGGCCGGTGCCTATACCGGTGCCAACAAGCTACGTGAGGGCAAGTTCGAAGCCGCCGATGGCGGCACGCTGTTCCTGGACGAAATCGGCAACCTCTCGCTGAGCGGGCAAATGAAGTTGTTGCGCGTGCTGGAGACCGGACGCTTCGAGCGGCTGGGCTCCAATCGCGAACGTCAGGCCAAGGTGCGGGTGATCAGCGCCACCAACGCCGATCTCACTCAGATGATCCGCGAGGGCACGTTCCGCGAGGACTTGTACTACCGACTCAACGCGGTGGAGCTGTCGCTGCCCGCGCTGGCCGAGCGCCCCGGCGACATCGTGCCGCTGGCCGAGCATTTCCTGTCCGGCGACAAGCGGCTGTCCGCCGGCGCCCGGCAGGCGCTGCAGCGCCACAGCTGGCCAGGCAATGTGCGCGAACTGCGCAACGTGGTCCAGCGTGCGGAGTTGCTGGCCGACGGCCCGCAGATCGAGCCCACCGACTTCAACTTTCCCAGGTCCATGCCGGTCCGCAGTGTCAGCGTCGCGGTCGCCGAGCCCGACCGCGAGCGTATCGTCGCGGTGTTGGCACGTGCCAATGGCGTCATCGCGCAGGCCGCTTCGGAGTTGGGCATGAGCCGGCAAGCGCTATACCGACGCATGGACCGCTACGGTATCCCGCGCGAATGAAACTGCGCCGCTCCTTCACCGTGTCGCTGTTCCTGCGCCTGCTGCCGGTGCTGGCCCTGGCCGCCGCATTGCCGTGGCTGCTGGCCTACTGGATGGACCGCGGCTGGGAGGTGGTAACGGCATCGGCAGTCGTGCTGCTGGCGCTGATGTGGTGGACGCTGCGGCGTGCCACCGCGCCGATGCGGTCGCTGTTCCGGGCACTGGCTGGCACCGTCAGCAGTTACCGCGACGGCGAATACAACTTCGGTGTGCATTGGCGTGGCGACGATGAACTCGGCGAAATGGTCGCCGCCCACGCGCAATTGGGCGAGATCCTGCGCGAGCAGCGTCAGGGCCTGGCGCAGCGTGAATTGATGCTCGACACCATGGTGCAGAACACCCCGGTGGCGATGCTGCTGATCGCCAAGGGCGGCGACGGCTTGCGTCGGGTGGCGTTCTCCAACCTGGCCGCACGCAAGCTCCTGCACGGCGGCTGGAAGCTGGAAGGCCAGCGCCTGGACGATCTGTTGCTGAGTCTGCCGGCGCCCTTGCGCGAAGCGATCGCCCGTGGCGGCGACAGCCTCTTCGTCACCGAAGGCGACGATTCCGACCCGGAAGAAGAACAGATCTATCACCTGTCGCGGCGGCGCTTCCATCTCAATGGACGCCCGCATGAGTTGCTGTTGATCCGCCTGCTCACCGCCGAGTTGCGCCGTCAGGAGGTGCATACCTGGAAGAAGGTGATCCGGGTCATCAGCCACGAGCTCAACAACTCGCTGGCACCGATCGCTTCATTGGCGCATTCCGGCGCCGAACTGGTGCGCCGGCAGAAATTCGACCGCCTGGAAGAAGTGTTCGGCACCATCGAGGAGCGCGCCCGACACTTGGAGGGCTTCATCCGTGGCTATGCGCGCTTCGCCAAACTGCCGCAGCCGCAGCTGCAAACCGTGCAGTGGGCGCAGTTTCTGGCTGGGTTGCAGCAACAGATCCCGTTCGCGCTGGAGATGGAGGCGCCCGACTTGCATAGTCGTGTCGACCCGGCGCAACTGCAGCAGGCCTTGCTCAACCTGGTCAAGAACGCGCACGAATCCCTGCCGGAGGGCCAGACACCAAGCGAGGACGTGCGCGTGCGCGTGTCAACGCGCCCGGACTGGCTGCGCGTGGAGGTGATGGATCGCGGCAGCGGCATGAACGAGGCGGTGTTGCACAACGCACTGATGCCCTTCTATTCGACCAAGCGCAACGGCACCGGCCTGGGCCTGGCCTTGACGCGCGAAATCGTCGAAGCGCACGGCGGCCGGCTGTCGTTGCATAACCGCGACGGCGGCGGCCTGTGCGTGACGCTTGCGCTACCGCTGGCCGCATCGCTCGACGACGGCGCTTAAGGTGTACTACGCGCACGTTGAGGTGAGTGCGGAGTGTTTTGTACCGTGTGAGACAAAAGGTGCTGCGGCCCAGGCTGCCGTGGGCAAGGCCCGCAACCCGGTCTCGGCGCGCCATAGGACGCTCAACGGAGGGTGGGCCGTCAGCGGCACGGAACGTGCGCCGCGCCGCTTGCCTTGACTACAGCCACGCAGCACCCGCTCCGCCCCGCTGACGGCCAACGCATCTCAGCTCAAAGTGCGTAACACGCTCTAGAACCGAGCGACAACGCGACCATCGCCTGCTGGCCGTGCTCAGTCTTTCTTGCCCGGGCGTTCCCAGCTGTCGATGGTGTCCTGCCGGGCGCGGGTCAAGGTCAATTTGCCTGGCGGCGCACTGCGGGTGATCACCGATCCTGCGCCGATGGTGGCGCCAGCGCCGATCTCCAGCGGCGCGACCAAGGCGCTGTTGGAGCCGATAAACGCGTTGTCGCCAATGGTGGTCTGCGACTTGTTCACGCCATCGTAGTTGCAGGTGATAGTGCCGGCGCCGATGTTGACCTTGCTGCCGATCACCGCATCGCCGAGATAGGTCAGGTGGTTGGCCTTGCTGCCAACGCCCATGACGGCTTTCTTGGTCTCGACGAAGTTGCCGATGTGCACGCCATCGGCGAGCACCGTGCCCGGGCGCAAGCGTGCGAACGGCCCGATCTGCACCGCGCCTTCGGTGACCACGCCCTCCAGGTCGCAGTGCGCACGCACCTGCGTTCCCGGCCCCAGCCTGACATCGCGCAGGCGGACGAACGGCCCGATCTCCACCCCATCGCCGAGCACCACCTCGCCTTCGAGGATCACGTCGATGTCCAGCTGCACGTCCCGTCCTACCTGCACGCTCCCACGCTGCTCCACGCGCGCCGGATCGGCCATGCGTACGCCCTGCTGGCACAACGCGCGCGCCGCACGCAGCTGCCAGGCACGCTCGAGCTGAGCGAGCTGCCACGGATCGTTGGCGCCCTCGACCTCCGTCGGGTCGGCGACATGCACCATGTCCGCAGGGGTGAACTCGGCGGCGGCGCTGGCGAATACATCGGTCAGATAGAACTCGCCTTGCGCATTGGTGTTGGAAAGACGCCCAAGCCAACGACGCAAGGCGGTGGACTCGGCGGTCAGGATGCCGGTGTTGATGGTGCGGATGCGTCGCTGCTCATCGTCGGCATCCTTCTGCTCGACGATCGAGGCGACCTTGCCCTCCGGATCACGCACGATGCGCCCGTAGCCGGTGGGATCGGCCAGATCGGCCACCAGCACCGCGATGCGGCCAGGCGACTGCAGCAACGCTTGCAGGCTTTCGGCACGGATCAGCGGCACATCGCCGTACAGCACCAGGACCGTCGCGGCATCGGGAATGGCCTGCATCGCCTGCGCAACCGCGTGGCCGGTGCCGAGTTGTTGCCGCTGCTCGGCCCACTGCAGATCGCTCTGCGCGGCGAACGCCGCCTGCACCTGCGCACCGCCATGGCCATGCACGAGGTGGATCGCTGCCGGCTGCAACTGCCGGGCGGTAGCGATCACATGCGCCAGCATCGGCTGCCCGGCTACCGGCTGCAGTACCTTGGGCAGGGACGAACGCATGCGCTTGCCTTCGCCGGCAGCCAGGATCACGACATGGAGAGGCAGATGCATCGCGTGCTTCCAAGGACACGGGGCGTTCGATTTTACCGCTGCGCCGTGGCGACGTCGCTCACGGCGACCGCATGGCGGCCGATGACACCTTCTTACGCGCGGCTGCGGCTAGCATGTGCGCCCATGAAGCACCGCCCCTCCACCAGCCTGGTCCGCCAGGGCAGCCAGTTCGCGGTCATTGGCGCAATCCAATTGGCGGTGGACTGTACGATCTTCATCGCCGCCACTGCCGCCGGTCTGCCAGCCATCCCGGCCAATCTGCTGGGACGCGTCAGTGGCGCCACGTTGGGCTTCTGGCTCAATGGCCGCTTCACCTTTGCGCAGGCCGGCGATGCACGCCTGGGATGGCAGCGCTTCGCACGTTTCGCGGTGATGTGGGTCGGCCTGACCGTCATCAGCACCTGGCTGCTGGCAGCGACGGTGGATCTGGTCGGCCTGCGCCAGGCCTGGCTCGCCAAACCCATCGTCGAGGGCGGGTTGGCGGTGATCTCGTTCTTCCTGGGCCGCCACCTGGTCTATCGCTAGCAGCGCCCGGTCATCGGCCTGGGCAGCGACGCCGGGCGCTGCGGGTCATGCGCCGGCGCAAGAAGAAGAACGCTTGCTCTCCGGGCGACCGTCGCAGCGCAGCGTTGCACGACGGTGGCCTCGACAAGCGCTGCGCCTACCGCGCAACCGCCTGCCACGGAACGCCTGCCGCGATGCCCCCACGGCAAGCGCACCGCCGCCTCCATCAGGGCTGGCGACAGAAATCGCCCATGCTGCGGACCAGGGCGGCGTGATGGACCGCATCCAGTTGCCACTGCGCCGCGTAGTGCGAGACCGCGCGCGCCGTCGCCCGCGGGCACTCCGGTTCGGCGCGCGCAGCGGCCGCTTGCGCCAGCGCATCCAGCAGTTGGCCCTGCAACTGATCCAGTCGCGCGCGCAATGCCGTCAGGTCCGGCCGCGCGGTATCGGGCGCCCGGCCCCGCTCGCGCCAACGTTGCAGCAAGGCATACTGCACGCTCTTGTTGGCTTCGATCTGCGCGGCAAAGAAACGCGCCGCATCGTCGGCATCCACGCCATGCGCCGGCGCCTGGTCGCGTACGCTTTGCAGCACCGCCGCTTCGCGCGCCTGGTCGAGCACTGGCTTGCCGCTATCCCATTTGCTCAGCGCCACTTCGTCGCCGATCGCGTTGCGCTCGACCACCCGGTCCAGCAACGGATCCAGCGCGGGCGTGCTGCGTGCCGGCAGCGCACACCCCAAAAGTACTGCCATGCAGGCCGCACCCAATACCTGTTTGTGCAACACCGCGCTCAGACCGGCCATCGCTTGCTCCTCGTACGAATGGATACACCGCCGCGCCTGGGTGGGGTCAACCAACCCCGACAGCAGCACCGTCGCCAGTGTCGCAGACGCATCTTTGCAGGCACGTGGCAGGTGGACAACGCCATCGCCGAAAACGAAAACGCCGACCATGGGCCGGCGTTTTTGTGCTGCGCAGCGATTGGCTCAATGCTTGAGCGTGCGGCGCAGGCGCTCCAGGGCCTGCAACTGGACGGTCGCTTCGGCGAGCTGACGCTGCGCCTGGGCCACGTCTACCGCATCGCCGCGGTTGGCCAGCAAGCGCTCGGCCTCTTCCTTGGCCTTGCGGACCGCCGCCTCGTCGATGTCCTGCGCACGCACCGCGGTATCGACCAGCACGGTCACCACTTGCGGCTGCACTTCCAGAATGCCGCCGGAGATGGCGAAGTCCAACTGCTCGCCACTGGCAGTGGTCACCACCACCTTGCCCGGCTTGAGGCGGGTGATCAGCGGCGCATGCTTGGGCGCGATACCCAGCTCGCCCAGCTCACCGGTGGCCACGACCAGCGTCGCCTCGCCGTGGAAGATCTCCTGCTCGGCGCTGACGATGTCGCAACGGATAGTGCTCATACTGCCTCACTTGAATGACGCGGGACCCGGGGCCTGGAAACCGGGTGCTGGAGCGCGGCCGTCATAGCGCGCTCCCTTCCCGATGTGTGCGGCCCCGGAGGCCCACCTTGACGGTTCTGCTGCCAGTGGGCCGTCCCACTGGCAGTAAGGATCGCCGACCAGGAGGTCGGCGGCCCGGCTGTTAGGCCTTCTCAGCCATCTTCTTGGCCTTCTCGACCGCTTCTTCGATGCCGCCGACCATGTAGAACGCCTGCTCCGGCAGGTGGTCGTATTCGCCGTCGCAAATCGCCTTGAAGCCGCGGATGGTGTCCTTCAACGACACGTACTTGCCCGGCGAGCCGGTGAACACTTCGGCGACGTGGAACGGCTGGCTGAAGAAGCGCTCGATCTTGCGCGCGCGCGACACGGCCTGCTTGTCCTCTTCGCTCAACTCGTCCATGCCGAGGATGGCGATGATGTCCTTCAGCTCCTTGTACTTCTGCAAGGTCTGCTGCACGCGCTGGGCGGTGTCGTAGTGCTCGTGACCGATCACCAGCGGGTCCATCTGGCGGCTGGTGGAGTCCAACGGATCCACTGCCGGATAGATACCCAGCGAGGCGATGTTACGGCTCAGCGTGACAGTGGAATCCAGGTGGGCGAAGGTGGTCGCCGGCGAAGGGTCGGTCAGGTCGTCCGCGGGCACGTACACGGCCTGGATCGAGGTGATCGAACCGCTCTTGGTCGAGGTGATGCGCTCCTGCAGCACGCCCATTTCCTCGGCCAGGGTCGGCTGGTAGCCCACCGCCGACGGCATGCGGCCGAGCAGCGCGGACACTTCGGTACCGGCCAGGGTGTAGCGATAGATGTTGTCGACGAACAGCAGCACGTCCTTGCCCTTGCCCGACGCATCCTTCTCGTCACGGAAGTACTCGGCCATGGTCAGGCCGGTCAACGCCACGCGCAGACGGTTGCCCGGCGGCTCGTTCATCTGGCCGTACACCATCGCCACTTTGTCCAGGACGTTGGAGTCCTTCATCTCGTGGTAGAAGTCGTTGCCCTCGCGGGTACGCTCGCCCACGCCGGCGAACACCGACAGACCCGAGTGCGCTTTGGCGATGTTGTTGATCAGTTCCATCATGTTGACGGTCTTGCCGACGCCGGCACCGCCGAACAGGCCGACCTTGCCGCCCTTGGCGAACGGGCACATCAGGTCGATCACCTTGATGCCGGTTTCCAGCAGTTCGGTGGTCGAAGCCTGGTCCTCGTAGGACGGGGCGCTACGGTGGATTTCCCAATGATCGGACGCCTGCACGTCGCCGGCTTCGTCGATCGGGCGACCCAGCACGTCCATGATGCGGCCCAGGGTACCGGCACCGACCGGCACCGCGATCGCGCGCTCGGTGTTGACGGCGACCAGGTTGCGCTTGAGGCCGTCGGTGGAACCGAGCGCAATGGTGCGCACGACGCCGTCGCCCAGCTGCTGCTGCACTTCCAGGGTGATGGCGGTGCCTTCGACCTTCAGCGCGTCGTACACCTTCGGCACTTCATTGCGCTGGAACTCGACGTCGACGACCGCGCCGATGATCTGAACGATCTTGCCCTGACTCATTTTGCTGCTCCGGTTAGCTTAATGCGATCGACCGACGCGTCGGCCCTTCAATATCCGTGATTCGGGAGTTCAGACCCGCCAGGATGCGTAAAGCGCACGTGCTGCTTCTGCGCATCCCGACTGCCCGCTCCCGCGACCGTCGTCAGACGGCCGCTGCGCCGCTGACGATTTCCGAGATTTCCTGGGTGATCGCCGCCTGGCGCGCCTTGTTGTAGACCAACTGCAGCGTGCCGATCATCTTGCTTGCGTTGTCGCTGGCCGCCTTCATCGCCACCATGCGCGCTGCGTGCTCGGACGCCACGTTTTCCAGTACCGCCTGATAGACCAGCGACTCGATATAGCGCGTCATCACGTGCTCCAGCACGGTCGCGGCATCGGGTTCGTATAGGTAGTCCCAATCGTGGGAAGCGACCTTGTTCTCGGCGGCAGGCAGCGGCAGCAACTGCTCGAAGCTGGCCTTCTGCGTCATCGTGTTCACGAAGCGGTTGTAGACCAGATAGACGCGGTCCAGCTTGCCCTCGACATAGGCGTCGAGCATCACCTTGATCACCCCGATCAACTGCTCGACCCGCGGGCTGTCGCCCAGGTGGGTGACGCTGCCGACCATGTTGACCTTGATGCGACGGAAGAACGCCGACGCCTTCTGGCCGATGGTGACCACGTCGATCTCGGCGCCCTTGTCCTGCCAGGGACGCACTTCGGCCAGCATCTTACGGAACAGGTTGTTGTTCAGACCACCAGCCAGGCCGCGATCGGAAGACACCACGATGTAGCCAACCCGCTTGACCTGTTCGCGCTCGACCAGGAAGGGATGGCGGTAGTCGGTGCTGGCCTGCGCCAGGTGACCGATCACCTGCTTCATCGCCTGCGCGTACGGACGCGAGGTCTTCATGCGGTCCTGCGCCTTGCGGATCTTGGAGGCCGAGACCATTTCGAGCGCGCGCGTCACCTTGCGGGTGTTCTGCACGCTCTTGATCTTGGTTTTGATTTCGCGTCCGCCTGCCATTTCTCTTCTCGGGACTCGGGACCCGGGACCCGGGACCGATAAGGCCCTGAATCACGGTTCGTTATTGTCACCCGGCGCCCAGGCCAGGGGTCCACGGACTCCGCTTTCGCGGGTCCCGGACCCCGGGTCCCGGGTCCCGGCTCTTACCAGCTACCCGTGGTCTTGAACTCTTCGATGCCCTTCTTGAACGCGGCTTCGATGTCGTTGTCCCAGGCGCCGGTGCTGTTGATCTTGCTCACCAGCTCGCCCTGGGTGTTGGCGAAGTGCGCGTGCAGACCGTCTTCGAACGCCAGCAACTTATTGACCGGCACTTCGTCCAGGTAGCCCTCGTTGACCGCGTAGATCGACAGCGCCTGGTTGGCGATGGACATCGGCGCGTACTGCTTCTGCTTCATCAGTTCGGTGACGCGCTGGCCGCGCTCGAGCTGCTTGCGGGTCGCTTCGTCCAGATCCGAGGCGAACTGTGCGAACGCCGCCAGTTCACGGTACTGCGCCAGCGAGATGCGGATGCCGCCGGACAGCTTCTTGATGATCTTGGTCTGCGCCGAACCACCGACGCGCGACACCGAAATACCGGCGTTGACGGCCGGACGGATACCGGCGTTGAACAGGTCGGTTTCCAGGAAGATCTGGCCGTCGGTGATCGAAATCACGTTGGTCGGCACGAACGCGGACACGTCGCCGGCCTGGGTCTCGATGATCGGCAGCGCGGTCAGCGAACCGGTCTTGCCGGTCACCGCACCGTTGGTGAACTTCTCCACGTACTCCTCGGACACGCGCGCAGCGCGCTCCAGCAGGCGCGAGTGCAGATAGAACACGTCGCCCGGGTAGGCTTCGCGACCCGGCGGGCGCTTGAGCAGCAGCGAGATCTGGCGATAGGCAACGGCCTGCTTGGACAGATCGTCATAGACGATCAGCGCGTCTTCGCCGCGGTCCATGAAGAACTCGCCCATGGTGCAGCCAGCGTAGGCGCTGATGTACTGCATCGCAGCCGATTCGGACGCGGTGGCGGCGACCACGATGGTGTGGGCCAGCGCGCCGTTCTCTTCCAGCTTGCGCACGATGTTGGCGATGGTCGACGCCTTCTGGCCGATCGCCACGTACACGCACTTGATGCCGGTGCCCTTCTGGTTGATCACCGCATCGATCGCCATCGCGGTCTTGCCGGTCTGGCGGTCGCCGATGATCAGCTCGCGCTGGCCGCGGCCAATCGGGATCATCGCATCGACCGACTTGTAGCCGGTCTGCACCGGTTGATCGACCGACTTGCGCCAGATCACGCCCGGAGCGACGCGCTCTACCGGAGCGGTCTGGGTGGCGCCCAGCGGGCCCTTGCCGTCGATCGGCTCGCCGAGTGCGTTGACCACGCGGCCCAGCAACTCGTGACCGACCGGCACTTCCAGAATGCGGCCGGTGGTCTTGGCCACGTCGCCTTCGCGCAGGTGCTCGTAATCGCCCAGCACCACCGCGCCGACCGAATCGCGCTCCAGGTTCAGCGCCAGGGCGAATGTATTGTTCGGCAGTTCGATCATTTCGCCCTGCATCACGTCGGCCAGGCCGAAGATGCGCACGATGCCGTCGGACACGCTGGTCACGGAGCCTTCGTTGCGCGACTCCGCGGACAGCTTGACCGTTTCGATGCGGGTCTTGATCAGGTCGCTGATTTCGGAGGGGTTGAGCGTGGTTGCCATCGTTCAGTCCTAGGTGCCGGCCACATGGGCCGTGCGTTCAAGTGAATTCAGTGGGCGAGCGAGCTCTGCAAACGTGCGAGCTTGCCCTTCAGCGAGCCGTCGATGACCATGTCGCCGGTGTCGATCACCGCACCGCCGATCAGCGACGCATCGACAGCGGTGGTGATGTCCACCTCGCGACCGAAGCGCTTCTTCAGCGCAGTGGCGATCGCGTCCAGTTCGGCCTGGCTCATCGCGGTGGCCGAGGTCACCGTCGCCTTGACGACGTGCTCGGCTTCGGCCCGCAGTTGTTCGAACAACCCGGCCACTTCCGGCAGCAGCGGCAGCCGCTGCGCTTCGGCCAGCAGTGCGAGGAAACGCAGGTAGTCCTCGCCGGCCGCCTGCGGCGCCAGCAGCGTCACTGCCTGGTCCTGGCGCAGCGCCGGATTCAGCAGCAACGCCGCAACGCGCGGATCGCCGGCGACCTGCGCGGAAAACGCCAGCGCATCGGACCAGGACGCGAACTTGCCGCCCTCGCGCGCAATTGCGAACGCGGCACGGGCATACGGACGGGCAAGCGTAAGGGCCTGGCTCATCGATTAGATCTCCGCCGCCAGCTCGTCGAGCAGCGCCTTGTGTGCAGTGGCGTCGATCTCGCGCTTGAGCAGCTTCTCGGCACCGCTGACCGCCAGCACCGAGACCTGCTTGCGCAGTTCCTCGCGGGCACGGGTGGCCGATGCGTCGATTTCCGCCTGCGCCAGGTCCTTCTGACGGTTGGCTTCGGCAATCGCCTCGAGCTTGGCCGCTTCGATGATCTGGTTGGCGCGCGCGTGGGCCTGGTCGATGATCTCGTTGGCCTTGGTGCGTGCGTCCTTCAGCGCCTCGTTGACCTTTTCCTGCGCCTGCGCCAGGTCCTTCTGACTACGGTCGGCCGCAGCCAGACCTTCGGCGATCTTCTGCTGACGCTCTTCGATCGCCTTCAACAGCGGCGGCCAAATCTTGGTCGCGACGATCCAGATCAGACCGGCAAAGGCCAGCGCCTGGGCAAAGATGGTAAGGGTGATGTCCATGGGTCGCTCAATCGCTCTGTAGGGGTGAAAGCGCCGCCGCACGGCGACGCTTTCCGACCTTCATCCGTGGATGCGCCCCGGCAGGGACGGCATCCACATGCTGCTACCGCTGGATCAACCAGCCAGCGCCTTGGCGGCGGCGCTGGCGAACGCGGCGGACAGCGGGTTGGCGAAGGCCAGCAGCAGGCCGACCGCGACCGAGATGATGAACGCGGCGTCGATCAGGCCGGCGGTGATGAACATGCGGACCTGCAGCACCGGGATCAGTTCCGGCTGGCGTGCGGCCGATTCCAGGAACTTGCCGGCCATGATGGCCAGACCGAGACCGGCGCCCAGCGCGGCGAGGCCGATCATGATGCCGACGGCAAGGGCGGTGGAGCTCTGGATCTGGGCGAAGTTGGTCAGGACGGCAAGGTACATGGTGATCTCCGAACGAAAGTTTCTAAGGGTGATGGATGAATCGGGTAAAGCGGATAAAGGGTGAAGCGAACTTTAGTGACTGTCTTCCGACAGGCTCAGATACACGATCGACAGCATCATGAAAATGAAGGCCTGCAGCGGAATCACCAGCAGGTGGAACAGCATCCAGCCCAGGCCGAATGCGCCGCCGGCGACCATGCCGGCGATGCCTGCACCGCCCAGCACCCAGATCAGCAGGAACACGATCTCGCCGCCGAACATGTTGCCGAACAGTCGCATCGCCAGCGAAATCGGCTTGCTCAGCCACTCGACGGTATTCAGGATCAGGTTGAACGGCACCATCCACTTGCCGAACGGCGCGGTCAGGAATTCCTTGGTCATCCCGCCCACGCCCTTGGAGCGCAGCGAGAAGAAGATCATCAGGAAGAACACGCTGATCGACATGCCCAAGGTGGCATTGACGTCGGCGGTCGGCACCGGCTTCCAGGCATGGATGCCTGCCCAGCCCAGCGGGATGGCGATGAAGTCGGCCGGGATCATCTTGATGAGGTTCATCAACAGGATCCAGAAGAACAGCGTGATGGCGATCGGGGTCACCAGCTTGCTGGTGCCATGGTAGGTGTCCTTGGCCTGCCGGTCGACGAACTCCAGGCATATCTCCACGAACGCCTGCCACTTGCCCGGCACGCCAGAGGTGGCCTTGCGGGTCGCCAACCAGAACGCGAACACCATCAGCAGGCCCATCAACACCGCCGTGACCAGGGTGTCGACATGGATGGTCCAGAACGTGCCACCGCCTTCCCGCACCGGGTAGACCAGGTTCTGCAGGTGGTGCTGGATGTAGGAGGTAGGTGTTGCTGCCTCGCCCGCCATGTGTCCGGAGCCCTTTAAGTTCGAATCAACGTCTGGCCAGGGCCAGAACCTGAAAAGTCAGCCCAATGGCGATACCCGCCAACAAGGCCAGAGAAGGCAACCGCCACAGGGCAAACCCTAGTGTCAGCGCCGCGAAAACCAACACCCACTTCAGCACCATCGCCAGGATCAGCCGCATCATGGCCGAACCTGCCGCCTGCACTCCACCGCCCAGCGCTGTGCGCGCCGCTACCCATCCGCCCGCCACCGTCGCCACCCCGGTCAATGCCACACCGGCAGCGTAACGGGGCCCGAGCAGGAGCAGCCCCAGACTGGTTATAGCTACCGCAGCAAGCGGATATACCGCAGCGCGCAGCATCAACCGCCGACCCGCGTCAACGGAGTTCAGCACTACGGGGTCCTTGCGTCTGGATGGGTGGGAAGCGCAGTCGCGCCTCGTCGAGCCGCGAAAGTATAGCAATTGGACAAATTGCGAGACAACCGGGACAAGTCATACGGCTGCTGCGGCGCAGCAGAGCGCCTCCGATGACCCTGCGGAACTTTGCCACAGTCGAACGGTCAGAACCCACGAGGCCTGCACATCCTCGTCGAAAGGTACCGCCGCAGGTCGCGTCTGGGAGCCCTGGGTCGCCGGGGCTCCCGTTTTTCTAGCGTCTGCCGACGCCGCCCCACCTTCCCACGTCTGGTCCAATCCTGGTCACTGCTGCGATGTGTCGCACGCTGCAACAGGCGACACGTGGCGTGCGTTGCACTCCGGACCGTTTTGTCCGATTGCTATCCGATGCTTCACTTATGTTGGACAGATTGTTCACTTCTGTTGGACGCGCCGTTATCGATAGTGCGCACCACAGGCGTACACGCCTGCCTTTCACGATGACGGAGCTCCCCATGAAACATCTGCTCGCACTGGCCATCCCGTGCGTCCTGGCAGCAGCGTACGCTGCGCCTGCACACGCCGAAGATACCGACGACCGGTTCCAGATCCGCCTCGGTGCGATGAACATCGACAACGACAACACGCTGCGCGGCAACACCTTGATTGCCGGCAATAACGTGTCGGTCAACGAAGATTTCCGGCTCGGCGGCAAGGAATGGGAGCCCCGCGTCGACGGCGTGTTCCGCATCAGCACCCGTCAGCGCCTGATCTTCGACTACTTCAAGTACGACAAAGATCGTCGCGAGACGCTGAGCCAGGACATCAGCGGCGGCGGCGTGACCATTCCTTCCGGCAGCTTCATCAAGGGCGAACTCAAGTATCAGGTCGCCAGCCTGGTGTACGACTACTCGGTGATCGACACCCCGCAGTTCAGCATGGGCCTGCAGATCGGTGCCGAGTACGCCAAGGTCGAGGCCAATGCCTACGCCGACCTGGGCAGCGTGTTCCAGGGCGATGTGCTGGACGAGAGCGAAGACGGTGCGGCTCCGGTGGTCGGCGTGCGCTTCACCGCCCGTCCCAGCGAGCACTGGCTGTTCAACATCCAGGGCCAGTACCTCAACACCAGCTGGGGCGACTTCGGCGACTACGACGGCGACTTGAGCCGTGCCAATGCAATTGCCGAATACCGCTTCACCAAGAACTTCGGCATCTTCGCCGGCTACGACTGGTTCAAGCTCGACGTCGACCGCGAGGGCAGCGACGGCCTGGTTGGCCTGAAGCAGGAGTTCAAGGGCCCGGTCGCCGGCGTGACCTTCGCCTTCTGATCCGATCAACGACGCATTTCCGGACTTGCAAGCACGCTTTTCTTGGCCCGGCGATAGTTCAGCGCTATCGCCGGGCTTTTTCTTTTGCATTGGACCGCGAGCAGGCCAACGCGCATGCTGATCCAGCCTTCCCTCTGCCATCGGCGGCACGTATGTATCTCTTCGGTCTCACGCCACGTACGCCACTGTCGTTGCAGCTGCAGCGCCCTTCTCACCCTCGCCCTGCGCCTGGCCGAATGACCGCGCTGGATCGGTGCATCGCCCTGCTGGCGGGTTGGACGCGGCACCGCCGTGCGGTGCGGGCAGCGCTGCTGGAGCGGCTGATCCCTGCCGGCTGATGGGTGTGCGGGCAGCGCTGCGACCGCTGGGGCGCGCACGCGGCGAAACGCGACTCGTGCCTAGACAATAGGGCGTGTCCGGCACCCGACCCGCGCAGCGCAGCCAGGCCTGATAGCACGCGTGCCCTTTCGTCGTAGCGCTGGCGGCAGTGCCGTGATCACCAACAGGCCGCATCAGCCGCACTGTGCTCGGGCTTGGGCAGGATCATGAGCAGCGCGCCCACGCGACTGCCTTCGGCACACACGACGCCCCCGGCCAGGGCCGGGGGCGCTGGGATCACTTCTTCTTGGGGATATAGAGATCGGTGATGGTGCCGTCGTAAACCTCGGCCGCCATGCCGACCGATTCGCTCAAGGTCGGATGGGCGTGAATGGTGTGGCCGATATCCTCGGCTTCGGCGCCCATCTCGATCGCCAGGCCGATCTCGGCGAGCAGATCACCGGCATGCACGCCGACGATGGCGCCACCGATGACGCGGTGGGTGTCTTCGTCGAAGATCAGCTTGGTGAAGCCTTCGGTGCGACCGATGCCGATGGCGCGGCCACTGGCCGCCCACGGGAACTTGGCCACGCCGACCTTCAGCCCCTTGGCCTTGGCTTCGGTCTCGGTCACACCGACCCAGGCAATTTCCGGGTTGGTATAGGCGACCGATGGGATCACCCGTGCCACCCACTCCTTCTTCTCGCCCGCAGCCACTTCAGCCGCCAGCTTGCCCTCGTGGGTGGCCTTGTGCGCCAGCATCGGGTTCCCGACGATGTCGCCGATGGCGAAGATATGCGGCACGTTGGTGCGCATCTGCCGGTCCACCGGAATGAACCCACGCTCGGTGACGCTGACCCCGGCCTTCTCGGCAGCGATCTTTTTGCCGTTGGGCGCGCGGCCCACGGCGACCAGCACACGATCGTAGGTGGTCGCATCCAGCGCCGGCTTCTCGCCCTCGGCCGCCGCTTCGAAGCCGACGGTGATGCCCTTCTTCTCGGCCTTGACCTGGGCCGCCTTGGTCTTGAGATAGACCTCTACGCCCTGTTTCTTCAAGCGATCGGCCAACGGCTTGACCAGGTCCTTGTCGGCGCCCGGCATCAGTTGATCCATGAACTCGACCACGGTGACCTTGCTGCCGAGCGCGCTGTACACGGTGGCCATTTCCAGGCCGATGATGCCGCCGCCGACCACCAGCAGGGTCTTGGGGATGTCGTGCAGTTCCAGCGCGTCGGTGGAGTCCATCACGCGCTTGTCATCCCACGGGAAGTTCGGCAGCTTCACCGCCTGCGAGCCGGCGGCGATGATGCAGTGCTCGAAGCGCAGCAGCTGGGTCTTGCCATCGGCACCGACGATTTCCAGCTCGTTGGGCGACACGAAGCTGGCCACGCCGGTGACGGTACGCACCTTGCGCTGCTTGGCCATGCTGGCCAGACCGCCGGTGAGCTTGCCAACCACCTTTTCCTTGTAGCTGCGCAGCTTGTCCAGCGCGATCTTGGGCTTGCCGAAGTCCACGCCGAACTCGTCGGCGTGCGCCACTTCGTCGATCACCGCAGCGGCATGCAGCAGCGCCTTGGAGGGGATGCAGCCGACGTTGAGGCAGACCCCGCCGAGACTGGCGTAGCGCTCGATCAGCACCGTATCCAGGCCCAGGTCGGCGGCACGGAAGGCAGCGGTATAGCCGCCCGGGCCGGCACCGAGCACGACCATCTTGCACTCGATATCGGCCGTCTTGCCGCTGGCCAGTGCCGGCTTCGGCGCGGCCGGTTCGGCCGGCGCGCGATGCGAGGGGGTGACCGGCGGCTTGCTGCCGGGCGCGCCGGCAGAGGCTGCCGCGGGAGCGGTGTCGGCCTTGGCCGCCGGTGCCGGCGCCGCCGCCTCGCCTTCGCTCTCCAACAGCAACACCACCGCCCCTTCGGACAGCGTATCGCCCACCTTGACCTTGAGTTCCTTGACGACGCCGGCGGCCGAGGACGGCACCTCCAGCGTGGCCTTGTCCGATTCCAGCGTCACCAGGCCCTGATCCTTGGCCACGTGGTCGCCGACGGCGACCAGCACTTCGATGACGGGGACGTCGCTGTAGTCGCCGATATCCGGAACCTTGATTTCAATGACCGCCATTTGCTTCTCCTGTTGCTCAACCGGCCATGCCGGCTAGCGTCTGCTGGAGTTCATCCAGCGACGATTCGATTTGGGTCCAGCGCTTGTCGCGCTTCTTTTCCTTGCCTTCGCTGGCTTCGATCAGTAGCGCGGCCTGGCGCATCAGCAATTCGCCGGCGCCACAACTGGGACGCGCGCCGCTGTAGCGCACACCATCGACCTGGAAGGACACCACCTCGCCTTCGTTGACCGGCGCACTGCGCTCGGCCGGGGCGAGCTGGGCCAAGGCCGTGCTCCAGCTGCTGAGCAAACGCTTGGCGAGCGGCGCGGGGATCGGCACTTCCACCGTCTCCGGCGTCTGCGCGGTGCGGAACTGCACGCTGCCGCGATCGGCCTGGCTGACCCAGCTATAGACGCGTTCGTCGGCACGGCTGTAGCGCACCGTCCAATCCGCACCGTCCTTGCCCGGCATCAGCGACACACCGCTTTCCACCCCGCGGGTGGGCAATGTCAGTGCCGACAGCACCGGCGCCGCAGAACCGTCCAGCAGACCACTGACCGCAGTGCCGTAGTTGCCGACACCCGGCGGCCAACCGCGTCCCAGCGCGCTGTCACATTCGCGCGCCAGTGCGCAGGTCCACGGCGATGCGCCCAGCAGCGCGATCGTCAGCAAGGCGATCCTCACAGCAGGACGCGCCGCATATCCGCCAACACCTGGCTGAGATAGGTGGTGAAGCGCGCGGCCAGTGCGCCGTCGATGACACGATGGTCGTAGCTCAGCGACAGCGGCAGCATCAGCTTGGGCGCGAACTCCTTGCCGTCCCACACCGGTTGCATCGCCGACTTGGAGACGCCCAGGATCGCGACTTCCGGCGCATTGATGATCGGCGTGAACGCCGTACCACCGATGCCGCCGAGCGAGCTGATGGAGAAACAGCCGCCGCTCATGTCGGCCGGGCCCAGCTTGCCGTCGCGGGCTTTCTTGGCCAGCTCGCCGCTTTCCTGCGCGATCTGCAGCACGCCCTTCTTGTCGACGTCGCGGATCACCGGCACGACCAGGCCGTTGGGCGTATCGGCCGCAAAGCCGATGTGGAAATACTTCTTCAGGGTGAGGTTTTCGCCAGCGGCATCCAGCGAGGCGTTGAACTCGGGGAACTTCTTCAGTGCCGCGGCACTGGCCTTGATCAGGAATGCGAGCATGGTCAGCTTGATGCCGGCCTTCTCGTTTTCCTTGTTGAGCGCCACGCGCAGAGCTTCCAGGTCGGTGATGTCGGCCGACTCGAACTGGGTGACGTGCGGAATCATTGCCCAGTTGCGGGCCAGGTTGGCACCGGAGATCTTCTTGATGCGCGATAGCGGCTGGGTCTCGGTCTCGCCGAACTTGCTGAAGTCCACCTTCGGCCAGGCCAGCAGGTTCAAGCCATTGCCACCACCAGCCGGCGCGGTACCCGTCGCGGCAGAGGCGCCGCCACTGAGCGCGGCCTTGACGAAGCGCTGCACGTCTTCGCGGGTGATGCGGCCACCCTTTTCGCTGCCCTTGATCTGGTTCAGATCCACACCCAACTCGCGCGCGAACACGCGCACCACCGGGCTGGCATACGGCACCTTGGACGGCAGCACGCTGTCGGCGTCGAAGGTCACCGGCGGGCTGCTCGGGTTGCCCGCCGAGGGCTGACCCGCCTGCGCTGCCTGCGTGCCGGCGCCGGACCGCGCGCCCTGCACCTGGGCGATTTCACGCTGGGCCAGCTTGTCCGGCTCTGCCGGCACGGCGACCGGCTCGACCTTGCCCGCAGTCTCGGCGGTGTCGGTGGTGGGCTTGGCCGGCGACTGCGCTGCGCCGGCGCCGGCATCGCTGGCGGCGATGATCGCCACCACGTCGCCCTGCGACAGGCCATCGCCGATCTTCACCTTCAATTCCTTGACCACGCCGGCCACCGACGACGGCACTTCCATCGTCGCCTTGTCCGATTCCAGCGTGACCAGGCTCTGGTCCTTGGCCACGGTATCGCCAACGGCCACCAGCACCTCGATGACCGGCACACCGCTGTAGTCGCCAATGTCCGGCACACGCGCTTCGACCAGGCCACCCTGCGCCCCACCTGCCGCGGTGGCAGGCTCGGCCTTGGCAGCCGGTGCCGGTGCCGCGGCAGGCGCCGGCTTGGCGGCCGCAGGTGCGGCGGCGGCCGGCTTGGCGGACTCGCCCCCCCCCTCGGCGACCTCGATCAAGGCCACCAGCGCGCCTTGCGACAAGCTGTCGCCGACCTTGACCTTGATCTCCTTGACCACACCGGCCACCGACGACGGCACTTCCATCGTCGCCTTGTCCGATTCCAGCGTGACCAGACTCTGGTCCTTGCTGACCGTATCGCCGACCGACACCAGCACCTCGATTACCGGGACGTCGCTGTAGTCACCGATATCGGGGACAAGTGCTTCCTTGATTTCGGCCATACGGGAACTCCGGCAACAGAATGGGGAAACCCCTATTGTGGCCGGCCGGGGGCCGCAGCGCCAACCATTGGCGCGGAAAAAGTCGCGCCCGCCGCAGGATGCAGCGTTCGCAGCGGGGCTCCCGCTCTAGTGCTCGGAACGTCGATTGACTTGCAACAGCTGCAATGGCGCGCCCGTCGGCAAACGATACGCCAGCGCATTGTCCAAGGCGTCCAGCGCCTCCATCTGCGTGCACAGCTGCTGCGCGCGCGGCCGCAGTGCGCGCGCCTGCGGCTCGACCAGGCGTTCGATGCGCTGATCCAATCCGTCGAGCGAGCGCAGCTGCGCATCGCTGCCGGTCATGGCCGCCTGGACCGTACTGGCGACCACATCGCCGATCAGCTGCGGCAGCGTGTCTGCCACCAGGTCGCCGATCTCGTCATCGATCTCCACCGGGGTCAGCTGCGGCCTGCTGAAGCTCTGCTGCAGGCGCAAGTCGACCTGGTCGCGCACGCGGGCCAGCTGTGTCCGGGTCGCCGCCGGGTCGCGGCTGAAGCCGACAGCCACTTCGCCGAGCGCATTGAGGGCGATATCGGCCGCCGCGCGTGCAACGTCCTGCGCCAGCGGCACGATCGCCCGGGTCCGCTGCTCGAACTCCGCCAGGCGATGGCGATCCTCTGCACTGAGGTCGACCCAGCGGTCGTCGACGAACAATGCTCCCTGGCGCATGACCAGGCGATGCGGCGTACCGCTGTCGCGGATCAGGATCAGGCTACGGTCGTTGAGCGTCAGGTCGTAGTCGCTGCTGACGTTGCAGTGCAGGTCGTCAGCGGCGGCCGCCTGGCCACTCCCGAACGCGGCACTGCTTACCGCCAGCCCCAGCACCAAGATCTTTGCGTGGATGCGTCCCATGGCTGCTTCCTCCGGATGTGTGCGGCTTCCATCATCTGCGTCGCCGCCACGGCGAGCCTGTGCTTAAGGCAGGGATGACTTCTGGCGGAGATAGTCTGCATCGCCGGCCACGCGCGGCACACGCGTCTTAATCGAGCGCGGCACGCAGCGGTTGCCAGGCCTCGATCAGCCGTGTCAGCGACCACGCGGCATTGGCCGGACTGGTCGACGGCAGTGCCAGCAACGGCAGGTTCAGCAGCCCAGGCGACAGGCTGGGCTGCACCTGCCGCTTCCAGGCCTGCGCAGCGGCGGCACCATTGCAGATCACCGCACGCAAGTGCGGCAGCCCGGGCAAGACGGTCGCGAACGGATTGACTTCGATGCTGGCGGCGACGATCGCTGCATCCAGACTACCGACGCGCTCGCAGCGGGCGATCACATCCCACAGCCCGACGCCGCGATCGGCCAATGCCTGCATCCGGCTCGCGTACGGCGCCTGCGCGTCGATCTGCAGCACACCTTGCATCACGGGCCAGAAGCGATTGCGTGGATGTGCATAGTAGGCATGCGCTAAAAGTGAGGCATCGCCAGGCATCGAGCCCAGCACCAACGCGCGGCATTCCACTGGCAAATGCGCGGGCAAGCCATTTCGTGGCGCAGATTTCGTCACGACAGCCGCATCTGCGTGAACGTCGCGCACTTCCGTCGTATTGCAACCACGGCCTTCTCGCGGAATTACCTGAACAAACGAAATCTTAGCGCCTTTCAGGTCGGCGGGGATTCAGATTTTCAGGAATAGCTTTGGCGCGGCCCACCCGATGGGTCCAACAAGAAAACGAGGAGACCCTCATGCGTACCATTTCCATCCTGAGCCTGGCTGCCGTATCCGCACTTGCGATTGCTCCGTCCGCGTTCGCGCAGGACGCCACCTACACCAGCGACACCTCCTCCTCGATGAGCACCAGCGCCGACAGCGCCTCCGGCAAGCATTGGGCGGTGGTTGGCGGCGTGGCGCTGCTCAACCCCAAGAACAACCCGGCTCCGGGCCTGGACGTCGATGGCGGCCCGGCACCGACGCTGAGCGCCAGCTACTACATCAACGATAACTGGGCCCTGGAACTGTGGGGTGCAGCCGACAAGTTCAATCATCGCGTCACTGCCGACGGCGTCGGCAAGGTCGGCACGGTCGAGCAGCAGCCGATCGTCATCAGCGGCCAGTATCACTTCGGTCAGGCCGATAACGTGTTCCGTCCGTTCGTGGGCGTGGGCTACTACGAGTCGAACTTCAGCAACGAGAAGATCGACGCCGCCTCCACCACCGGCGACCACGTCGGCCTGTCGACCGCCAAGGGCGTGATCGGCACCGTCGGCGTCGACATGAACATCAATTCGACCTGGTTCGCCCGTGCCGATGCGCGCTACATGCGTTCGCGTCCGGAACTGCGTGTCGGTGGCGCCGGTACCGGCAGCGATCTGGAACTGGATCCGTGGACCGTCGGCTTCGGCATCGGCGCACGCTTCTAAGACCAACGCGTGCGCTGCAAAGAGAACGGGCCTGATGGCCCGTTTTCTTTTTGGCGCCAGGCTCAACGGCGCTAGGCCCGAGATGGCAGCCGGCGCTCAACGCCAATACACACTGCCGTAGCGCTGCGCACGCCGCCAGCGCCACCACAGCAGGCCCGCATAGGCCAGCGCATACCCGAGTACCACACCGGCAGCGGCCAGCAGACTGGCATGACTCAGCCAGCCCTCCGTCGGCCATGGCGCGTGATGCCAGACGCTGCGCCAGCCTTGCAAGAGGCCTGCCAGCACGCGCACCACCACCAGCAGCGCCAAAGACGCCACCAGCCATAGATTGGATCGGTAGAACAGGCCTTGTGCGGTGCGCTCGAAGCGGGTCAGATGCAGCCCCAGCACGCCAAGCGCCAACCCGCATCCCCAGCCGATAGCGGCCTGGGTGAGCGCTCCTGGCCAAAAGGCGGCAGCGATCAAGGCGGAGACCGCGAACAGCACGCAGGACAGCGCTGCCGATGCCAATTGGATCAGCAGCCATCCAGCGCGCGCCTGTCGGCGGGAGGTGCCGACTCGGAAACGGTGCAGCAACGACAGTGGAAACAGCACCGCAAACACCGCCAGCGCGATGATCACGGCCAGCGGAATGAGCAGCAGCAGCGGCATCGACGCGACTGGCTCAGAACGCCGGCAAGACCGCGCCCTTGTACTTCTGCTCGATGAAGGCCTTCACTTCCGGGCTGGTCAATGCCTTGGCCAACTTCTGCACGCGCGGATCGTCCTTGTTGTCCGCACGCGCCACCAGGAAGTTCACATACGGCGAATCCTTGCTCTCGATCGCCAGCGCATCGCGGGTCGGATTGAGCCCGGCATCGAGCGCGTAGTTGGTATTGATCAGCGCCAGGTCGACCTGGTCCAGCACGCGCGGCAACATCGCCGAATCCAGTTCGCGGAATTTCAGCTGCTTGGGGTTGTCGACGATGTCGCGTTGCGTCGACAGCGCGTTGCTGGCGTCCTTGAGTTTGATCACCCCGGCCTTGTCGAGCAGGATCAACGCGCGGCTGTTGTTGCTCGGATCGTTGGGGATGACGACATCGGCCCCGGTCGGCAGATCGGCCAAGGATTTGAAGCGGCGCGAATAGGCACCGAACGGCTCGATGTGCACGCCCACCACGGTCACCAGCTGACTCTTGCGGTCGCGGTTATACGCGTCCAGATAGGGCTCGGTCTGGAAATAGTTGACGTCGATCTGCTTCTGCACGACTTGATCGTTGGGCTGCACGTAGTCGTTGAACACCCGCACGTCCAGGCGCAGCCCCTGCTTTTTCAGCATCGGCTCGACCACCTCGAGGATCTCGGCATGCGGTACCGCAGTGGCTGCCACGCTCAAGGTGTCGCCACCACCGCTGCCGCCGCTGCCGCCACCGCAGGAGGCCAGTGCCAGGGTGGCGACCAGCAGGAGGGTTCGAAACGCAACTGTGCTCATGAACGCAGGATCCGGAAATGGGGGGAGAACGGCGCGGCCGCAGATGGCAAACCTAACAGACCGGCAGTCATGCAGCGATGTGGTGGGCGCGGCAGCGCGGCCGACAGCCGGACAGTCGACCGCCGCCGTCGGTCAGCGCCGGCTATAGCGCGCGACCAGGCGGTCGCCGAGCATCTGCAGCAGCTGCACCAGGATCAGCAAGGCCACCACGGTCACCAGTGCCACGTCCGAGTGCGAGCGTAGATAGCCCTCGCGGTAGGCGACATCGCCCAGGCCGCCGGAACCGATCGCACCGCCCATCGCGGTAAAGCCGATCAGCGCGATGGTGGTGACGGTGGCACCGGCGATCAGCCCGGGGCGGGCTTCCGGCAGCAACACGCGCAGCACCAGCTGACCGATGGTGGCACCCATCGCCTGGCTGGCTTCGATGATGCCGCGATCGACCTCGCGCAGCGCCGTCTCCACCAGACGCGCGTAGAACGGCGCGGCGCCGACGACCAACGGCAGGATCGCACCACGCACACCCAGCGAGGTCCCCATCACCATCAGCGTAAGCGGGATCATGGCGATCATCAGGATGATGAAGGGCACCGAGCGCAGCAGGTTGATCACCAGCGCCAGCACGCCGTATAGCAGCGGCCGACGACGCAGTTGCGGCGCACCGCACAGAAACAGCGCCACGCCCAGCGGCAAGCCGATCAAAAGGGTCAGCGGCAAGGCGCCGGCGAGCATCAGCAAGGTGTCCAGGGTCGCCTGGCCGATGTCGCCCCATTTGGCGGCATCGAGATTGCGGAAGAAGCCTTCTGCAGCGGCAAACAGCGGCAGGTTCATGCGCGCAGATCCTCCACCTGCACACCGGCGGCCACGAAGCCGGCACGTGCGGCGTTTTGGTCGCCCCCGGTCAACGCCACGGTCAGTTGCCCGTAGGGAGTGTCCTTGATGCGGTCCACTCGGCCGGAGAGGATGTTGTAGTCCACTCCGGTCTCGCGCGCGATGCGGCCCAACAGCGGCTCATAGGTGGCGTCGCCGACGAAGGTCAGGCGGACGATACGCCCGCCCACCGCGGCGAAGTCGCGGTGCAGCGCGGCCTCGTCGACGTGCTCGGCCTCGGAGACGAAGCGCCGGGTGGTGGGATGCTGCGGATGCAGGAACACCTCGGTGACCGGGCCGGTTTCCACCAGCCTGCCGGCATCCAGCACCGCCACGCGGTCGCAGACGCGCCGGATCACGTCCATCTCATGGGTGATCAGCACGATGGTCAGGCCCAGCTCGCGGTTGATCTGTGCCAGCAACTGCAGCACCGAGGCGGTGGTCTGCGGATCCAGCGCACTGGTGGCTTCGTCGCACAACAGGATCTGCGGCCGCGTCGCCAGGGCGCGGGCGATGCCCACCCGCTGCTTCTGGCCACCGGACAGCTGCGCTGGATATTTGCCCGCGTGCGCCTCCAGCCCGACCCGTGCCAACAACTCGTCCACGCGGGCATCGATCTCGGCACGCGGCGTGCCGGCCAGTTCCAGCGGAAAGGCCACGTTGCCGGCGACTGTGCGCGAGGACAACAGATTGAAGTGCTGGAAGATCATGCCAATGCGCCGCCGCAGTGCGCGCAGGCCCGCCGCGTCCAGCGCAGTGATGTCCTCCTCGCCGATCAGCAGACGCCCGCCACTGGGTTCCTCCAGCCGGTTGATCAGCCGGATCAGGGTCGATTTGCCGGCGCCGGAATGGCCAATGATGCCGAACACCTCGCCCGGGCCGATCCGCAGGTCGAGCGGATGCAGCGCCACGACCTCGCGGCCGGCGACGGAGTATGACTTGTGCAGGCGCTGGAACTGGATCACCGCGCATGACCAGATGGGGGGGCGTGAAGCCTACCAGTCAATGTTTACGGGCGTTATTCCATTCGGTTCTAAGAGCGGCTAACAAAACGTAGCGAGCAGCCGTCAGGTGGACGCGGACGGCGCGCAGGAACCGCAGTGTACGAGTGGTCCATGAGGATTCCGAGCACCGGCCGCGCCCGCCTGACGGCTGCGCAGT
>NZ_NSET01000048.1 GCF_009192945.1 Xanthomonas maliensis
CCTGGCGGCTGCGCAGTCGTTTTGTTAGCTGCTCCTACTGGCCGATATGCTGCTTCAACCAAGCATTGACGGTGTCGTGCCAGAGCACGCTGTTGTCCGGCTTCAGCACCCAGTGGTTCTCATCGGGGAAATACAGGAACTTGGACTCGATGCCCTTGCGCTGCAGCGCGGTGAACGCGGCCAGGCCCTGCTCGACCGGGATGCGGAAATCCAGCTGACCGTGGATGACCAGCATCGGCACCTTCCACTTGTCCACGTGAAGCACCGGGTTGAACTTCTCGTAGCCGGCCGGGTTCTGCCACGGCGTGCCGCCATTTTCCCACTCGCTGAACCAGAGTTCCTCTGTGGCATAGCCCATGGTGCGGTTGTCGAACACGCCGTCGTGGTCGACCAGGCACTTCCATGGTTGATTCCAGTTGCCTGCCATCCAGTAGACCATGTAGCCGCCATAGCTGGCGCCCAATGCACAGGCCTTGTCGCCATTGAGGAAGCCGTATTGCTTCTGCGCCGCGGCCCAGCCCTTCTGCAGATCTTCCAGCGGGCGGTCGCCCCAGTGCTGGCTGATCGCATCGGTGAACGCCTGGCCGTAACCGGTGGAGCCGTGGAAGTCGATCATCACCACCGCATAGCCCTGCCCGGCATAGGTCTGCGGATTCCAGCGGTTGCTCCAGCCATTGCCGAAGCTGCCCTGCGGACCGCCGTGGACGAGGAAGGCCACCGGATAGGTCTTGCCTTGCTGGTAGTTGTACGGCTTGACCACGTAGCCATAGACGGTGTCGTTGTTCCAGCCCTTGAACTGGAACTGCTCGTAGTCGCCGAACTGCACGTCCGGCAACAACTCGCCCGCGCTCTGCGTGATCGCGCGCAGGCCCTGGCCTTGCGCATCGCTGACGAACACCTGGTCGCCGCTCCTGAGCGAATTGCGGGTGAATGCCAGGGTGCCGCCGGCTTGCGTCGGTGCATGCACGCTGCCCTCGCCCACCAGCTTGGTCGCCGCGCCGGTGGCGATGTCGATCTTGAATAACGGATGCTCGCCCAGATCATCGGCGCTGGTGTACAGGCTGTTGCCGTCCTCGCTCAGCACGATCTCGCCGGCCGAGCGATCCCACGTGGGCGCGATCTCGCGGGTCTTGCCGCTGGCCACGTCCATCGCCATCAGGCCGAAGCGATCGGCCTCGAAACCCGGCCGCCGCATCGCGCGGTAGTACAGCGTCTTGCCGTCGGCGCTGAACACTGGGCCGGCATCCCATGCGGGATTGGAGGCGGTCAGGTTGACCGGTGCGGCCTTGCCGCTGGCATCCAGGCGATACAGGTCGAAGTTGGTCTGCCAGGGTTCGTCGTTGCCGGTCGGCGCCCCCTTGCCGGCAGCTGCCCCAAACGGCCGCGGCAGGCGAATGCTGGCCACCACGCTGGCGCCATCGGGCGACCAGGTGTAGTCGTCGTTGCCGCCGAACGGCTTGGACGGCGCATCGCCGTCCAGGGTGGCGCTGATGGCCGAGGCACCGACCACCGGCTTGGCACCGGCGGCAGGCAGGTCGGCGACGAACAAGGTGTTGCGACGGCCATCGTTCCAGGTGTCCCAATGCCGCACGAACAGTTGATCGAACACCACGCCGCTGGCCTTGGCATTCTTGGCCGCGGCCAGCTTGCTCTTGGTGCAGCCCAGATCCGAGCCGCAGGCCTGGAACACGCCGGCGCTGAAAGCCAGACGCTTGCCGTCCGGCGACAGCTTGTAGCTGTCCACGTCCACCGCGAAGGCGGTCAGCTGGCGCGGGGCGCCGCCAGCCAGCGGCTGCGCATACAGCTGCTGGCTACCGGACTTGCTGCTGAGGAAGTACACCGTGTTGCCATCGGGCGACAGCGCCGGGCTGTTGACGTTCCAACCGTCCGGGGTCAGCTGCCTGGGCGGCGCGGCATCGCGGGTGCGCAGGTTGCGCACCCACAGGCCGGTCGCCGGCTTGCCGTTGGCCGTCTTGGCCTGACGCTTGGCGAACACCAGCACGCTGCCGTCGGTGCTGAGCGTGGGGGACGACACGCGTTCCAACGCCACCATGTCGCGCACATCGAAGCCGCGCGCAGCGGCAAGCGATGGCAGGGCGGCCAGCAGGCACAGGGGCAGCGCAGCGTAACGAAGCTTCATCGGGTTCTCCGGCAACGGCAAAACGCCGATGGTAGGGGCTGCCGGCAACGCGGCGCAAAGGCATGAAGTCATGCCTGCCCTGCCGCAGTGCAGCGTACGCGGGCAGGCCTGCCGTCAGAACCGATGCGACAGCCCCAGATACAGCTGCACGTCTGGCGTGCGGTCGTTGAGGCCAACGTTGCTGCCCACGTCCAGCTGCAGCAGCGGATTGAGCAGATAGGTCACCGCCACGTCGGCCGAGGCCTGGGTGATGGTGCGGGCCGGATCGCGATTGACCGAGGACCACAGTTCCACCGCCATCGACAGCTTGGACGTCAGCGGACGCGACAGATTGACCAGACCGACGAAGGCCGCGTGCTTGCCGCTGCCATCGCTGTCGGCCAGCCAATCCACTTCCGGGCCGAAGGTCAGTGCAAAGCTGTCCGGCAACACCACCCCGATCGGCATGGCCAGCCCGCCCTCCCAAGTATCGTTACCCAGCCCGGTGCGCGCGGTGGGTGCCTTGACGAATGGCAGCAGCGCGACACTGGCGGTGTCGCTTTCGAACACGCGCGTCTTCATGCGCAAGTAGAGATCGCCGCCGCCGCTGAGGCTGGTGCGCGCGCCGGTTGCCCGATCGGTGGTCTTCAACTGCACCTGCGGCGACCAGTTGAGCTGCAGGTCGATGCGGTCGCTGACACCGTATTTGAGCGTGGGGTTGGTGAAGTACGACAGCTCGGTGCGCGTGGCCGGCTGGCTGTCGCGGGTGAAATTGCCGATATCGGTTTCCAGTTGCCACGCTCCCGCCGGCACCGTGCAGGTGAGATTGGCCTTGGTGGGACGGTCGGTACAGAGCGAGGCGGTGGAGGCGTCCTGCGCGTGCGCCGTGGACGCCAGGCTGCACAGCAGACCAGTGAGCACCAGGGCGAGCGATCCATGCAGGGCACGCGGGGCAATGCGGGATGAGGCAAGCGGCATTGGGATGGATTCCTTGACGATGCGCTGCGCCGCCAAACGGCAGGCGAGCATGCGATGAAGCGAAATGGCAGACACGCGATGCAATGGCATCAGGCGTGAGGGCGGAGGGAGTGCGATGCGTCCAGCACATGCGGCACCGCAGTGTGTCGGATCAGCGATCACCGCGCGCAAACGAAGCTGCGTTGCGGACGCACGGCGAAGGTGGACAGCGGACAGGGCTCCTGGCGCAGCAAGCTGCAGGAGGCGTCACCATAGAGACCAGCTCTATAAAATCGCTATGCATCCGCTTGGGGTGACGCGTAAATTCCGCGCAAAGTTGGCGGCGATCGGACGCGCCATCAGACGCAGGTCGCGTCAGGCGTGCGACGACATCGACAGCGCATGCACTCGCGGCTAGCCCCACTGCGATAGAAGCACGTGGGCATTCAAGCCGCCTGAGCCTGCAAAGACTGCCGTGCGCAAGCATTGTCAGCACGCATGCAGCGCACAGGGACGCGCCGATGGCCACCGGCCGCGATCCGCGCTGGCAGCCATGGAAGCGTGCGCTGGATCGCGATCGTGTGACCTCGGCAGCCATTGGCTGCGTTGCCTGCCGGCAGACGCATGCGCGCCGTGTCGACCACGACGCTGCCGTGGACTGTCGCCCAACGCAGGCGTGCATCCAGCGATCTCGCGTTGATCGGCTGCCGATCCCGCGCCGGCTGCGCCATGCGCGACCCTCAGGGACATGCACGGCGTGCAGCCTCCCGGGGAAGCCTGGCACTCGATGCATCAGGTGGCGGCCTTGCATCTGCAGGGCCGCACCCGTCCTGCGGCTCAGGCAGCGCGTTCGCCGCGCTTGCCGACGCGATAGAGCAGCCAGCCGACCAGCGCAAGAATGGCCAGCCCCACCCACTGATTGAGCTGCAGGCTGGCCGGGAGCGCCAGCACATCGGCACGGCTGGACAGCACGATCGGCACCGCAATGGCGATGCCCATCAATGCCTCGCCGGTGATCAAGCCGGCCGCGAACAACACGCCAGGACGATGCACGCGGTCGCGGCCTTCCTCATCGTCGGCACGGATCTTGTGGAAACGTTCCACCAGATGCGCCAGCAGCCCGCCCAGGAAGATCGGCACCATCAACTCCAGCGGCAGGTAGATGCCGATCGCCGCCGCCAATACCGGCACGCGGAAGCGCTTGCCGGCCTTCTTCAACCATTCGTCCAGCGCAATGATGGCCGCACCCACACCGGCACCGATGGCGATCATCGACCACGGCAACTGCCCGCCGAACAGGCCCTTGGCCACCGAGGCCATCAGCGTGGCCTGCGGGGCGCCCAGCGAGTTGGGGTGCTGTGGCGTGGCCGGGCCGATGCCATAGGCGCTCGCCAGCAGGTTCAACACCGGCGCCATGATCAGCGCGCAGGAGAACGCGCCAATGCCCAGCATCAGCTGCTGCTTCCACGGCGTGGCGCCGACCAGATAACCGGCCTTGAGATCCTGCAAGTTGTCGCCGCCCACCGCCGCCGCGCAACACACCACCGCGCCGATCATGATCGCCGCGACCGCGCCCAACGGTGCAGCGCTGATCCCCACCGGCACCAGCCCGCTCTTGCCGAGCAGCAGCACCAGCACCGCCGAGGCGAACAGGATGGTGGAGATGGTGATGCCCGACACCGGGTTGTTGGACGAGCCGATCAAGCCGGCCAGGTAGCCGGACACCGACACGAACAGGAAACCGGCAACGATCATGATGATGGTCATCGGGATCGACACGTGCCATTGCTGCACGATGGCCTGGTACAGGCCCAGCAGCGGTAGCGTGCACGCCACCAGCGCCACCAGCATCCACTTCATCGGCAGGTCGCGCTCGGTGTGCGCCACCACGCCGGCACTGCCCTTGCGGGCTGCGGCAAAGCCGCTCTTGACGCCGGACAGCAGCGACTTGCGCAACGAGAACAGCGTCCAGACACCGCCGATCAACATTGCACCGACGCCGAGGTAGCGGATCTTCGCGCCCCAGATGCCGAACGCCGCGTCGGCCGCCGACGCACCGACCAGACTTTGCGCCAGGTCCGGATCGCTGCCCATGAAGAACTGCTGGTACAGCGGGATGGCGATGTGCCAGGACAGGATCGACCCGGACAGCACCACGATGCCGACGTTCAAACCGACGATATAGCCCACGCCCAGCAACGCCGGCGACAGATTGGTACCCAGATAGGCGACCAGGCGGCTGCTGCCGACATAGCTGGCCTGCGCCCAGGTGTCGGGAATCAGCCGCAGGCCGCTGGCCGCGCCCAGCTTGACCAGCGCACCGATCGCGCCGGACAGCGCCAGGATCTTCAGGCCCGGGCCGGGATTCTCGCCGGCCTTGAGCACCTCGGCCGCCGCCTTGCCTTCGGGAAACGGCAGCGGGTCCTCGACGATCATCGAGCGCCGCAGCGGCACCGAGAACAGCACGCCCAGCAAGCCGCCCATGCCGGCGATGCCCAGCACCCACCAATATTTGAAGTCCGGCCAGTAGCCCATGATGACCAGCGCCGGGATGGTGAAGATCACTCCCGCGGCGATCGACGAACCGGCCGAGGCGCCGGTTTGGACGATGTTGTTTTCCAGGATGGTGCCGCCGCCCAGCAAGCGCAGCACGCCCATCGACACCACCGCCGCCGGAATCGCGGTGGCGATGGTCAGGCCGGCGAACAGGCCCAGATACGCATTGGCGGCCGAGAGCACCACCGCCAGCACGATGGCCAGCACGACGGCGCGGAAGGTGAGCTGGCGCGGCTGCGCGTCTTGGCTCATGGGGATCCCCTGTGGCAAAAAATCCCGACAACGCTAGCGCCTACGCCCAGGCACGTCCAGCTGCGGCGCGGCGTGACAGTGTGCCTGCTGTGGCGGGTGAGCTGGACCGCGGCAGCCATCATGCGTGGTCTTCGGAGCGCCCCATCGGGCGTTTGCGATGTCGCACCGCAGGTCGAACCTCAGGTCATGATCACGCAGCATGCGCTGCATCCGGCGATTTCCATCATGCCCCTCATGTGGCGGGCCAACCCGGCCAAGCGGATCGTCATTCTGATTTTCGGAAGCGTCTTGGTCAGCAGCGGCGTCGTGCCCAGCCACGTCTTGAGCGTGCCGAACACCTGCTCCACGGCCTGCTTTCGGGTCGCGCGAACAAGCCGCCATGCCGTCGTGGCGGCCTGACCGCCCCCGCATTCGTCACCGATTTCCCCGGTTTTTGGTCGCAGAAATCCGGCGAATGGTCCCATCGCGGTGGCGAAGAGTGAATGGCGGTGCCCAGACTGGCGCTCACCAAACCATTGGAACCGGATATGCGGGAATGGAGCACTGCGGTGACGGGGCTGATGCTGACACTGCTGGCGAGCGCCAGCGTGGCAGCCGAAGGGAACTGGGCGTACTACGGCGGCGCCCCCGGGGGCGGCCAGTATTCGCCATTGACCCAGATCACCCCGGACAACGTCGGCCGGCTCAAGGTCGCCTGGTCCTTCCACACGGGCGAACGGGGCGCCGGGCTGCCCGACCCGCAGCGGATGCGGTTCGAGGTCAATCCGTTGGTCATCGATGGGCGCATGTACCTCACCACCGGCACCAACATCGTGTTCGCCCTGGATGCGGCCACCGGGGCCAAGTTGTGGACCTTTGACCCCAAAGTGTCCCGCAACAAACGCTATAGCGACCCCGCCGCACGCGGGGTCAGCTACTGGCGCGACCCACAGGCGCCGACCGACGCCGTCTGCGCCGAGCGCATCGTGCTGGGCACCCTGGATGCGCGGTTGCTGGCGGTGGATGCGCGCGATGGCAAGCCCTGCGCCGCGTTCGGCCAGAACGGCAGCGTCGACCTGCGCCAGGGCATCTACATTCCGCAGCAGGAGGATTCGAACTGGAGCAACTATGCGGTGACGTCGCCACCAGTGATTGCTGGCGACGTGCTGGTCACCGGCAGCTCGATCGGTGACAACCGCGCCCACCACGAGGAACAGGGCGTGGTCCGCGGCTATGACGTGCGTAGCGGCCGCGAGCTGTGGCGCTGGGATCCGGTGCCGCGCCGACCGGACGATCCGCGCGCCAGCGGCTGGCAGGCCGACCAGGCTGCCACCGTCGGCGCGGCCAATGCCTGGCCCCCGCTGTCGGTGGACCCGGCGCTGGGCCTGGTCTAGGTGCCCGCCGGTTCGGCCAGCCCGGATTTCTACGGTGGCCAGCGCCTCGGCGACAACCGCGATGCCAATTCACTGGTGGCGCTGGACGTGAAAACCGGTCGCCGCATCTGGGCACAGCAGCTGATCCATCACGACCTGTGGGATTACGACCTGGCGTCGCAACCGGCGCTGGTCACGTTGCAGACCGCGCAGGGTCCACGCGATGCGGTGCTGCAGGCGACCAAGACCGGATTCCTGTTCGCCTTCGATCGGCGTACCGGCGTGCCGGTGTTCCCAATCAGCGAAGTACCGGTGCCGGCCTCCGACGTACCTGGCGAACAGGCCTCGCCCACCCAGCCCATGCCGGAGCCCGCGCTGCGCCTGGCCAAGATGGCCGCGCTGACTGCGGCCGATGCGTGGGGCCCGACGCCGAGCGAACGCAGCGCCTGCCAGGCATTGATTGGCGGCCTGCGTTCGGAAGGCATCTTCACCCCACCCAGCGTGCGCGGAACGATCGCCTCGCCCGGCTGGGCTGGCGGGGTGAACTGGGGCGGCATTGCGATCGATCCGCAGCGGCAGCTGGCGATCCTGCCGGTGATGGACCTGCCGATGCAGATGGCATTGATCCCGCGTGAGCGTTTCGACTGGAAGAACGAAAAGAACTTCCCGCGACAGGACTTCAACGGCATGGAGGCCCCCCCTATGGCTTGCGCCGCGGCGCGTTGCTCTCGCCCAATGGCACTCCCTGCGTGGCGCCGCCGTGGGGCAAGCTGGTGGCGGTGGACCTGCGAACGCGCAGCGTGGCCTGGGAGCGCCCGTTAGGCTCGTTGGAAGAGCGGCTGCCGTGGCTGCCCCTCAACGTCGGCATGCCACTGCTGGGCGGCGCGGTGACCACCGCCGGCGGGCTGACCTTCATTGCCGCTGCCGAAGATTTACGCCTGCGTGCGTTTTGAGACTGCGACTGGAACGCCGCGCTGGGATAGCAAGCTCCCCGCCGGCGGCAACGCGACACCGGCGGTGTATGCGGTGGCAGGCAGGCAATACGTCGCCATTGCCGCAGGCGGGCGCGAGGATTTCGGCAAACTTGGCGATACGGTCGTGGTGTACACGCTGGATGGCACTGGCGCAGACCCGGTGTTCCAACACGGCGTCGCGGTTCGCATGAGCGTGCTGGCGAGCGTCGGTGTGCTGTTGCTTGCGGCGCTGGTCAGCGTACCCGTGTGGTGGCTGCGCCGTCGGCGCGCCCGGCGCCGTTGATGCATGGGCCTGTCGGCGCTACGAAGCAATGCGCCGCGCCGCGATGTCTGTGCCTGACTGAGGAACGGCAGTGTCATACCAGGCAAACGCAAGAGCTTTTGAGTCGTCGTTTCCAGGCGTTCGTCGCATTCCACCTGGCTTCGTCAGATGCCGGTTTCCGGATTGAAGACTGCCCGCTATGTTGCGGAAGCATTCGCAGCATGTTGCGGACACCTCATCAGCTCAACGCATCTACGGAGTAACAGCACATGGGTCGATGGCTCTTTCTTGCCTTTCTCGGCATGTCGTTTGCGGCGCAAGGCGTGGTTATTCGTGGTGATGTCGACGATTCGAAGTATCGGATCGACGGCGCGGAATTTCCGGCGCTGGCCGACCTGCCTGGCGAAGGACATGGTGTTCTCATCGCGCCGAGATGGGTCGTCACCGCCGCTCACGCGGCTCCCATGCAAGGCATGGCTGCAGAAGTGACCGTCAATGGAAATGCCTACAAAATTGCGCGCGTTCTGGTCCATCCCGGCTACAGGCCGATGCCGGATGCGCTCGCGCAGGAGGCGCTGAAGTCCGGCGATCCTTCCAACATCCATGCCTTTCTGGCGAACTCGGACGACATCGCCTTGATCGAACTGCAATCGCCAGTGGAGCGGGTTGCACCCGTGATGCTGTATCGCGGGAATGACGAAGTCACCCAAGTCGCCATGCTGGTGGGAAAAGGGGCTATAGGTGACGGTGACCATGGGCAGCGTCCCGATGCTCCGCATCGTGGCGCGCTGAGGCGGGCCTACAACGCCATCACCGGAGCCAATGCCCGTTACCTGTGGTACCGATTCGATCCCCCGGGGCATGGCCTGCCGCTGGAAGGCATGCTGGGAAGCGGCGACAGCGGTGGCCCGGTGGTTGTGCAGGCACAGCGCAATTGGCAGCTGATCGGACTGGCATCCTGGATCTCAGCGGTTCCAGAGCACGCTCTGGAGGCTGGCTTCTATGGGCAGATGGCCTACAACGTCCGTATATCGCGATACGTCGCTTGGATCGATGAAGCAATGTGCGCGGCAGATAGCGCTTGCGCAGGGCCTCGCCCACGTCTTGACCACTGAGGCGGCCGGCAACGATCGCTCACACTGGCCGCGATTGGCCGCCAACAACCCCGCTGGCATGGAGATCACGACAGTCCACGCAGGCTACAGCGGCGTCAGCGCTTGCGGCACGGCCAACCGCATGACTGACAAACCTGCCGCCGCTCACATCGCCAGGCTGCGAGCAAACGATCCATGCCATCGGGAGAGTCCCCAACCCATTGCCCAGGCGATGGATTGGGGACCGCAGAGGCTCAGTGCAGCAGTTCGGCGAACGCGCGATCGGCCTCGATGACCTCCGGCAGCGCCGCGAACAGCACGTCCAGATCCACACCTTGCATCAGCGGCCCGCGTACGGACTCCTGCGCCGCGGCGGTGGCGCCGCCATGCGCGTGCAAGGCATCGGAAACCTGCACCGCCTGGGCGACCAGCAACGGCATCCGCGCGCCCGCCGGCGCGGCCGCAGGACGCACCTGGTAGGCAATGGCTTCCTGGATCACCGCAGGCAGCTGCCAGCGGCGTACCAGCTCGGCGCCGACTTCCGGATAGCCGAAGCCCAGTTGCAGGGTTTCTTCAGCCGCATGGCCAGCGGAGGTGGTTTCGTGGTTGATGCGGCTGGCGTATTCGGGCGCGCCGGACTGGATCAGCAGCTCGCCGATGTTGTGCATCATGCCGCAGGTATACGCAGTCTCCGCATCGACCCCATGTTGGCGCGCCAGCAGCCGGCAGATGCCGGCCACCTCGAAACTATGCCGCCAGAAGGCCTTGAGATCGAAGCCCTCGCCAGCGCGGAACGCGCCGGTCATCGCCGAAGCCAGCACCAGCGTGCGCAAGGTATTGAACCCCAGCCGCATGGCTGCGTCTTCCACGCTGGTGGAGTCGCGCAGGCCATGGAAGCGCGCCGAATTGGCCAGCCGCAGCACCTTGGCGGCGATCACCGGGTCGCGCTCGATGCTGTGCGCCAGCGTATCGATATTGGTGTTGGGATCGTCGAACTGACGGATCAGGTCCTGCGCCACCTTGGGCACGGTGGGCAAGGTGTGCAACTGCTCGAACAAATCCTCCAACTTCATGGTCGCCTCGTGGGTCAGGAGCGGGCCGGCATGGCCCTGGGGGGCGCTTATGATGCAACACAGACCGCTTGGCAGGCGATGCGGAAGCGTCGCGCCTGCGCCCGCTGCGACACGCCTGCCGGCTCCCGGGCGCTGGGCCAGCAGCGCAAAGCGAGCCCTACCACTGCTTGGCACGCTGAGGGGTGGCACTCGCGTGCTCCGGACATGGGTGGCGCAGGCATGGTGTTCGAACGCGAAAAGCACGTTCAAACCGTGGTTCAAGCGCGCCATGATCGCCGGGATGGGCGCGTGACACCGATGCATTTGTCATGTCCGACACAATCGAGGACCTCGACCAGCGCTGGGGTCTGCAAGCCGGCCGGCGACAGACCCGAGGTCACGGGACCACACGCGCCCGCAGCAACGGCTCCCGTCTCGGCCTCCGAAGCGCGCGACTCCAGCCCAACAGCCGCTATGCAATGCGCTAATGAAAGTCTCGCGACGGCAGCTGCATGTCGCCCAGCAGGCTGCTCAGGTCGTAGAGGTCGCCAGCAATGAGATGCTCGACGTCGTCCACCCGTTCCCAGCGTCCGCGCACGGCGAGCAGCCGCGACTCCAGCAGCGGACGGCGGCGGCGCAGGGCCAGGTGCGCCCAGACGATGACATTGATCATGCCGTGCTCGTCTTCGAGGGTGACGAAGATGGTGCCCTTGGCGGTGGCCGGACGCTGGCGCTGGGTGACCAGGCCGGCCACGTGCACGCCGCTGCCATGGCGACGGCCGCGCAGGTCGCGCAGGCCCAGGATGCGCCGTTGCGCCATCTGCGGGCGCAGCAGCGCCATCGGATGCTGGCGCAGGCTCAGCCCCACCGCGCGATAGTCGGCCAGGATCTCCTCGCCCGCATGCGGCGCAGGCAACTCCACCGTGCGCTCGGCCGGGCTGCCCGGCAGCAGCGGCCGCCGCGCTTCGATGCCCGCCACCGCCCAGCGCGCGGCATTGCGATTGCCGACCAGGCCTTGCAGGGCGCCGGCTTCAGCCAACGCCAGCCGTGCCTTCTCGTCGAGCGCGGCGCGCTGGCACAGGTCGGCGATATCGGCAAAGCGTCGCTGCGCGCGCGCGGCGACGATGCGCTCGGCCACCACCTGCGACAGGCCACTGATCTGCCGCATCCCCAGCCGGATGGCCGGCTGCTCGCCGGGATCGTCGGCGCTGCGCCAGGGGCGGCCGCCAACCAGGGTGTTGTCCCAGGCGCTGTGCAACACGTCCACCGGCAACACCTCCACCGGCTGGCGCTCCGGGCTGCCGCGACGTGCGTCCTGCACGATCTGACTGGGCGAATAGAAGCCCATCGGCTGTGCGTTGAGCAGACCGCAGGCGAAGGCGGCCGGCTCGTGGCGTTTGAGCCAACAGCTGGCATACACCAGCTTGGCGAACGAGGCCGCGTGGCTCTGCGGAAACCCGTAAGAACCGAAGCCCTTGATCTGCTCGAAGATCTGGTCGATGAAGGTGGAGGCATAGCCTTTTTTCTGCATCCGCTCGCGCACCCGTTCGCGATGCTGTTCCATGTCGCCACCCCGCCGCCAGGCGGCCATCGAGCGCCGCAGATGATCGGCCTCGCTTTCGCTGTATTCGGCCGCATGCATCAGCAGTTCCATCACCTGCTCCTGGAACAAGGGCACGCCCAGCGTCGGCTTGAGGATGTCTTCCACTTCGGCCGATGGATAGCTCACTTCCTCGCGGCCCTGCCGCCTGCGCAGATACGGGTGCACCATGTCGCCCTGGATCGGGCCGGGCCGCACGATCGCCACTTCCACCACCAGGTCGTAGAACTTTGCCGGCTTGAGCCGCGGCAGCATCGCCATCTGTGCGCGCGATTCGATCTGGAACACGCCCACTGTGTCGGCGCGCTGGATCATCTTGTAGGTGGCAGCGTCGTCGCCGGGCAGCGAGGCGATGGAGCAGTCGCGACCACGGTGCCCACGCACCAGCTCCAGCGTCTTGCGGATGCAGGTCAGCATGCCCAAGGCCAGGCAGTCGACCTTGAGCAGCTTCATGGTTTCCAGATCGTCCTTGTCCCACTGAATGATGGTGCGATCGGCCATCGCGGCGTTTTCCACCGGCACCAGTAGCGACAAGGGCGCGTCGGAAATGACGAAACCGCCGACATGCTGCGACAGATGGCGCGGATGATCGCGCAGATGCTCGGTCACCTGCAGGATCTTGTTGATCAACGGATTGGCCAGATCGAAGCCGGCCTCTTCGATGCGCTGCTCCATCGGCGTATCGCCATTGCCCCAGCCATAGCAGTTGGCCAGCAGCGCGATCTGGTCCGGCGGCAGGCCGAAGGCCTTGGCCACGTCGCGCACCGCGCTCTTGCCGCGGTAGCAGATCACCGTGGCCGCCAGCGCGGCACGCTCGCGGCCATACTTGCTGTAGACGTATTGCAACACTTCCTCGCGCCGTTCGTGCTCGAAATCGACGTCGATGTCGGGAGGCTCGTCGCGTTTCTCGGACAGGAAGCGTGCCATCAGCAACCGGGTCTCGTCGGGATTGACCGCGGTGATGCCCAGCGCGTAGCACACCGCCGAATTGGCCGAGGACCCCCGCCCCTGGCAGAGAATCCGCTGGGAGCGCGCAAACCGCACCACGTCGTGCACGGTCAGGAAGAACGCCTCGTACTGCTTGAGTGCGATCAGCGCGAGCTCCTTTTCGATATCCTGGCGCACCTTGGTCGAGACACCATTCGGCCAGCGTTCGCGGATGCCTGCCTCGGTGAGCTGGCGCAGATAGCTGGTGGGCGTATGGCCGTCGGGCACCAGTTCTTTGGGATAGCGGTAGCTGATCTTGGACAGGTCGAAGCAGCAGCGTCGTGCCAACGCCACCGTCGCCTCCAGCAGCGCCTGCGGATAGATATTGCCCAACGCCCGCCGCGTGCGCAGATGCCGCTCGCCATTGCGGAACAGATGCGCACCGCACTCGGCCAGCGGCAGGCCATGACGGATGGCGGTCAAGGTGTCCTGCACCACCCGCTCGCGGCGCTCGGCCATGTGCACGTCGCCGCTGGCCAGCGCAGTGAGCCCCAGCTGCCGCGCCAGCGTCTGCAGTTGCTGCAGGCGGGCGGCATCGTCCTGTTCGCGGTGCAGTTCCACCGCCAGGAAGGCGCGCTCGCCGAAGACGCTGCGCAACCAGGCACCCTGCTCGGCCAGCGGCACGGCACCGGGCAGCCACAACGCGAACACGCCGTCCGGGTCGGCACCGAACAGCGCCTGCACCTGCGTCCGTTCCAGGCGATAACTGCCCTTGCCGGCCGCGCGCCGGGCGTTGGTGATCAGTTCGCACAAGCGCGGATAGCCATGGGCGTTTTCCACCAGCAGCACGAAGCGTGTGCCATCGACCAGCGCAAACTCGCTGCCGACGATCAGCCGCACACCGGTGGCGCGCGATGCTTCCAGGCCGCGCACGATGCCGGCCAGCGAGCATTCGTCGGTGATCGCCAGCGCGCTGTAGCCGCAGTGCTGGGCGCGGGCGAACAACTGCTCGGCGCTGGACGCCCCGCGCAGGAATGCGAAGTCCGACAGGCAATGCAGCTCGGCATACGCCGGCAGGCCATCGTCGGCACCGGCGTGGACGATGTCGTCGTTGGCTGCGCGCAGGCGCGCTGCCACGTTCCAGGCACGCGGCATGCGTCCGCCGGGAGTGTCGCGATCCACCCCGTCGATGGCGTCGTCCCAGCTCATCTGCCGTCTCTGCCGTCGTGCAGACGACCCAGCGCGATCGCTGCGCCGATGCGCGCTGCGTGCAGCTCCAGGCGTGGCGTCGGCGCAGGGCTCGCCCGCTGGCAGCTGGCCGTGCCCACGCCAGCCGCCGCTGCACGGGACCGCACCAGATCCGCTGCGCTGATGTTCATGCGAACCACCCATGCAGCATCCAGCCATCGCGCTGCCCCGGGGCGACGAAGGCCCAACCGCGCCGACCACGCCCGGTCTCGACCACGTAATAGTCGCGGCGTGCCTCGGCGTCGTCCCACCAGCCGCTTTCCAGCCGCTCCGGCCCGGACAGCACGCGCAGCTGCGGATCGTGCAAGGGCACCGGCTGCGGCAGCAACCAGGTCGGACGCGGCGCGCGCGCGGGCGCGCGGACCTCGCGCAACGCATCGCCGATGGCGCACTGCCAGGCGCGTTCGGGCCGCGGGTCGTCGGCCGGCAGCACCCGGTAGACCGCGGCATCGCCCAAGCGTGCCCGCAGGCGCTCGCGCAGCTGCGGCCAATCCACCGCCTGCTGTGCGCGTTGATCGAACAGATCGCGCATGGCCGGCACGAATGGCGGCAGGCGCGTGGCCAGCAGACGCATGGCCACCACCGGCCGCGGAATCTCCAACCGCTCCAGCCGGTTGCGCGCCAGTTCGAACAGCAAGGCCGGTGCGCGCTCGGGCGTCAGCAGGCCGACCTCGACATTGGTGGCGCCTTCTTCATGCTCCAGCCGCAGCACGAAGCGCTGCACGCCACCATCGCGGATGGACAGATAAGTGCACAGGTCGCCGATCAAGCGCCGCAGCGGGAACAGCAGTGCCGGATGCGCCTCCACCTCGTAGCCCAGCTCCACCCGTTGGTCAAAGTGGTCCGGCGGCGCGTAGCACTCCAGCGGATCGTCGGCCTGGCCGTACAGGCGATCCAGGTGTTCCAGCAGCGCTGCGCCGAATCGCCGCCGCACCCCATCGCGCGGCAGCGCGCGCACCGCTGCCAAGGTACGCACGCCCATGTGCTGCAGGCGTTGCCCAGCGTCGTCGGGAAGTGCGGCGCGGCGCACCGGCACCTTGTCCAGCACCTGCGACAACGCGGCCGACTCGGTCACCGCCATGCCATCGCGCAGCCCGGCCAGCACGCGCGCGGCGCGGGGAGTCGGTGCCAGCGCGAGCCGGTGCTGGAATCCCTGCGCCTGCAGCTCCTCGCGCAGGCGGCGCTCGAAGCGCGGCCAGGGACCGAACAAGCGGAAACTGGCCCCGGCCTCCAGCACGATGGCGCGCGGCCATTGCCGACTCACCAGCGAACTATGCCGGTAGGCCCATGCCGCCAGGAAACGCTGCTGGCGCGCCTCGTCCTGCGGGTCGTAGTCGTGCATGCGCAGGTGCGCCAGCAAGGCCTGCGCTGCCGACAGCCGCATCCCCGGCTTCAAACCGGCCGCTGCAGCCGCAGCATTGACCGCATGCAGGCTGCGCAGTTGCGCCGGCCCTTCCACCAGCGCCAGCGGCGGCGCCGGGTCGTCCAGCCGCCGCAGGACAGCGTCCAGCGCCAGTTGCGGCAGCAATATGCAGGCCCACAGCATGCGCGCGCCTCAATGCGCCAGTTGCAGCGGCTGCGCCGGCAACTGGCCACCGCGGCACTTGCGCACCTGCCAGGCCGCGCGCTCGGGCAGAAACTCCAGCCGCAACGCCGCCGGCGATGCATTGACCGCATGCCGGCGATCGCGCAGCGCGAACGCGCAGCAATTGCCGCTGTCGGCGGCCACCTGCAACCGCCGCAGCGCACGCGCATCGCCCGTCTGCGGCCACCCCAGCACCGCCGCGCAGGCGCCGCTGCGCAGGCATTGTTCGAACGCCCACAAGGCATCGCGCGGGTCGGCCTGGACCACTTCCAGTTGCGCCAGCACCACCCCACCCGCCTGCCAGGCCGGAGCGTAGGGAATGAAGGGCGGCGCGACCAGCACCACCCGGCTGCCAGCGGCCGTCATGCGCGCCAGCGTGGGCAGCAGCAGCGCCAGCTCGCCCACGCCATGGGCAGGCAGCAGCAATTCGGTCAGCGCCCGCCGCGGCCAGCCGCCATCGGGCAACACCGCGTCCAGCGCGGCATGCCCGCTGGGTTCGCCGCCATTGGCCGTGGCGGTGCCATGGCCAGCGCGCCAGACCGTGCGTGCCGCCAGCAAGGCATCCAGCGGCAAAGCCAGCGCTGCGCCCCCTGCCTGTGCACCGTGGGCCGGTTCGGCTGCCATCTCAGCCCTGCCGGATCAGGCCGCAGTAGAGCCCTTCGATCGCGAAGTCGGCATCGGCCGCCACCACGATCGGCGCGTGCGCGCGATTGCGCGGCAGCAGCCGGATGCGTTCGGCACCGCGCTCCAACCGTTTGATGGTGATTTCGCCATCCACCCGTGCCACCACGATCTGGCCATCGCGCGCTTCGTTGCTGCGATGCACGCCGACCAGGTCGCCATCCAGGATGCCGTCGTCGATCATCGAGTCGCCCTGCACCTGCAGCAGGTAGTCCGGGCGCAGCGCGAACAGGCCACGGTCCAGCCACAGCTGGCGGTCCAGGCCGATGTCCGCCCCGATCGGCAGGCCCGCCGCGACCCGGCCCAGCACCGGCAAGGCCAGCAAGGCATCGGGGGTGGGACTGCCCGGCACCCGGATGCCACGTTTCTGATTGGGCAGCAGCTCGATCAAGCCGGCGTCGGCCAGCGCCTGCACATGCTTTTGCGCCGCATTGCGCGAAGCAAACCCGAAGGCCTGCGCAATCTCAGCCAGGCTGGGCGCCACGCCGACGCGAGCGCGCTCCTGCAGATAGGCCAGCACCGCGGCGCGTTGGGGAGACAGAAGGGGCATGGGCGGACTGGACCGGCGTGACAAGGTGTACATTTGTACACCGATCGGTCGCAGCAAGCGAGATCGGCTTGCTGAGCCGCTCATTCTGCGACTTGCAGCCCTCAATCACCAAAAATCCGCCGAGGTCACCCTGCACAAGGAACTGCTGGCTCGCCTGCGCCTGTGTAAGGGCGACGAACTGTCTGCACTGGAGACCTCGGACTGCATCGAGCTGACCGCCTTCGATCCGCCCCGGCCGCGCAAATGGAGCTGGACGCAGCGGCATGCGCGGCATGGTTGCGCCCCCATCTGCACGTGCGGCACCAGCCGCGCATCACCGTATCGGCGCCTGCCTGCGGCTGACACGCCGCAGCCCATGCGCCATGGTTGCCGGCTGCACCGACGTGCGCAGCAGCGACTGCCGTGTCAGGCCTGACTGTCGTGCCCCGCACGCTTGCGTGTCGCCGCCGCCTTCTTCGCCGCTGCCTTGCGCACGGCTGGGCCCTTGGTCTTGGCAGCCTTCTTCGCAGCCGCCGAGCGATCGCTGGCCGTGCGCTGTTGCGCGGCCTGCCGGGTCTGTGTCGACAACGCCCGCTTGCCGACCGTCTTGTTGGCAGTGGTGTTCCTGCTCGCGGTCTTGAGCGCCTTTTTCGCACCGGCTGCGCGGGTGGGCGAGGTCGGCTTGTCGGATTTGGCCGCGGCGGCATCCTGCGCGACCTTCTTCTTGGTCGCCTTGGACGCGGAGGCGGAAGGCGATGCCTTGATGCCGTCGCGACGCGCTTTGGACAAGCCGATCGCAATCGCCTGCTTGGTGGTCTTGACGCCATGCGCACCCTTGCGCACGCGTTCGATCTCTTCCTTGACGTATTCGCCGGCCTGCGTGTTGGCAGACTTTCCTTCGCGCTTGTCCTTGGCGACAGCGCGGCGGGTCTTGGCTTCTGGCATGGGAAACTCCCGGTGCATGAATGCCGACCGGTGTAGCAAATACCGTGTCAATCCAGAGTCGGCACAAGGCTCACCTGTCGTTGACTGCCTCATTGCGTTCGACTTGCACTGCCAGTTGCGACAGCAGCAACGTCGTCGTTGACGATCAGGTCAGGATTCACCGGCCGGCAAGGGCTCGCCGTGTTCATCGTAGGCTGGCGGGTGGTAGAAGTTCACTGTCTTCAACGGCGTCTGGCCGGTGTTGCGGATCTCGTGTGTCTGACCGCGCTCGATGGCAATCAGACTGCCGGGCCGCAACGAATGGGACTGTCCATCGACGTTCGCCGTACCGCTGCCATCCACCACGTAGAGCCACTGGTCGCAGCCGCGATGACGGTTGTCCGGCCCACCCTCTCCATCGCCAGGCGCGATCACCATTTCGGCCGCCTGCACCTGATGTAGCGAGAACAGCACCTTGAAGGCCTCGGTCAGTGTCAGTTGTGCGCTCTGCATCCGGCATCTCCTGAAGAACGGCAACGATGCTGGACTGCGCTGCGTCAAGACGCCGGCAACACGCTCATCCGTTGCGCTGATACCACGCCCAGACCCGCTCAGGCAGATGTGCCTGCAGCGGCAGATCCAATGCCCGGTAACCATCGAGTAGATCACGTAGCGTGCGTTGCGCCGGTGTTGGGCCGGTCAAGCCGTCCAGCTCGTCCGGGCTCAGCTGCACGGCCGACCAATCGTGCAGCCGGTCGATCCTCTGCGCCATTGCGGCCTGCAACCAATCGTGCAGCGCAAACACACGATAGCCCTGCGCCTGCAAGCCGGCCACGGCCAGCGCCAGCGCATCGCCGGCACCACGGAACCACTCGGTTTGCCCACCGGCCGCCACCCGGATCGCCATGGGGGCCGGCGCGTTGTGCGCGCGCAGCGGGCGGCGCAACTGCAGCTCCAGATCGCGTGCATCGCGCTCGCGTTCGGCTTCCACCAGCAGACCGCGCCGCAGATCGAAAAAATCGAACCAGCGCGGATGCAGGCTGGCGATGCGCCCCAGTGGATCGCGCGAGAATCCGATCTTGCAGTGATCTTCCCACTGGCATGGGAACACATAGGTAAAGCATCGCCCGTCGGTCGCCACCGTCGTGGCGCCATGCTGGCGTGGACTCATCGCCGGCCCACACCTGCACGCGTCGGCGCGGCGTCCTGCGCCATCGCAGGCGCCGGCTCCCACCCGAACACGCTGCGGCCGCCGTAGCGGTGCGCAGCGCGACGCTCCTGTGCGATGTACTGCGCCACGGTGGGACCGTGCGCGCTGGCTTCGAGCCGCCGCGCCTGCGCATCCAGCCGCGCAATCGCCTGCAGGCGTTCGTCGTTGCCCAACCGGGCCTGCTGCATCGCATGCTTGAGCACGCCGATGGTGTGATCGAGCACGCGCGTGGGCACCGGAAACGGCTGACGGTCCTTGCCGCCGTGCGCCAGCGAGAAACGCGCCGGGTCGCTGAACCGACACGGTGCCCCGTGCACGACCTCGGCCACCATCGCCAGCGACCGCAAGGTGCGGGCGCCGACCCCAGGCACCTGCAACAAGGCAGTGAAATCGGTGGGACCGGCCTCTGCAGCCGCGGCCAGGCTGGCATGCAGGCGCCGCGCGATCACATTGTCGCTGCGCACCTCATGATGATCGGGCATGCACAGATGCGGTTGCTGCGCCGGGTCCCAGGCCTGGCCGGCAAACAGGTCGCCAGTGGTGGGGTGCGCCACCGGCGTGGGCGCGATGGCATCGGCGATGCGCTGCCACTGCCGCGCCAGCTGGTCCGGCGCGGTGGTCCGCAGTAATTCCACCTGCGCATCGCGTGCGGCGGCGGCGCGGCGATCGGCAAGATTGACGATTTTGCCTTGCTGCGGCCCATCGATGGCGGCGTGCGGCGCATCGACGAAGCTGCTCAGCCCCTCCGATAGCCAGTGGTAGCGGCGCGCCTGCTTGCGCTCGCCGTGCATGCCTTGCTGCACCACCACCCAACGTCCCTCGTCGCTGACGATGAAGCTGTGCAGATAGAGGTCGAACCCATCCTGCACCGCAGCGCTGTCGACCTTGGCCACCAGCCGGCTGGCCTGCGCCAATGCCGCACCGTCGCAGCCGATACGCTCGCCAATGGCCAACAGCTCTGCCGGCGTCGCCCGCGAATGCCGGCCGCGGCCGCCGCAGACATGGATTCCCAGCTCGCCGGACAGCGGCGCCAGGCCGCGCTTGAGCGCACCGACGACGCTGGTGGTGATGCCAGACGAATGCCAGTCCATGCCCATCACCGCGCCAAACGACTGGAACCAGAACGGATGCGCCAGCCGCCGCAGCAGCTCGTCGCGACCATAGCTGTGCACGATGGCCTGGCATATCACGGCACCCAATCGCGTCATCCGCTCGCCCAGCCAGCGCGGCACGCGCCCGCCATGCAAGGGAAGATCCGCACTGCCAGCCCGTCGACTCATTGCCACCTCGTTGCCATCGCACAAGCATAGCGAGCCAATGTCGCAGTGGCTGCGACACGTTGGCACGCTCGCGTGCGCAATGCTGACGGCTTCAGCGATGCTGCACCGTGCCTGCGTTGGATGATCGGTGTGCATTGCAAGCGAGGCCACATTCAGACGCAACCATGGCCACCCTCGCAGCATCTTGCTGAAACGGTCACTTGGCCTTGACCCGCAGCCGCCCACTGTGGGGTTGTCCTCAGCCATCGCCACGGGGTTCGTATGAATGCCACGCCCGCCAATGCCCGCGATGCGGCACCGGCGACTGCCGCCGTCGTGCCAGCCACCTATCCGGTGAACCTGCGCATCAACGGCCAGGCGTACCAATTGCAACTGGAAGCCTGGATCAGCCTGCTCGACCTGCTACGCGATCGCCTGGATCTCACCGGCACCAAGAAGGGCTGCGACCACGGCCAGTGCGGCGCCTGCACGGTGTTGGTCGATGGCCGTCGCATCAATAGTTGCCTGACCCTAGCAGTGATGCAGGACGGCGCCGAGATCACCACCGTCGAAGGCCTGGCCGAGGGTGAGCACCTGCATCCGCTGCAACGCGCCTTCATCGACCACGATGCCTTCCAATGCGGCTATTGCACCCCTGGCCAGCTGTGCTCGGCCGTGGGGCTGATCAACGAAGGCAAGGCCTGCAATCGCGACCAGGTCCGCGAGCTGATGAGCGGCAACATCTGCCGGTGCGGCGCCTATCCGCAAATCACCGATGCGGTGATGGACGTGCTCGGCAACCCCAGCGACAGCAGCGAGAGCGCCACCACGCCGTGGACGCCCGGGACGGTGCCGGCATGATCCCGCTCGACTATCGCCGCCCGGACAGCGTGGACGCCGCACTCGCCGCCTTGGCGCCACGCACCGGCGATACGCAGCCCGTGCCGAGCGAGGCGCCCATCCGACCGATCGCCGGCGGCACCAACCTCACCGACCTGATGAAGCTGCAGTTGATGCGGCCACGGCAACTGGTGGACATCAATCGCCTGCCACTGGACACCATCACCGACATCGACGGCGGCGGCCTGCGCCTGGGCGCATTGGCACGCAATGCCGACACCGCCTATCACCCGCAGGTGGAGGCGCGCTATCCACTGCTGAGCGCGGCCATCCTGGCCGGTGCCTCGCCGCAGATCCGCAACATGGCCAGCAATGGCGGCAATCTGTTGCAGCGCACTCGCTGCATGTACTTCTACGATCGCGCTACGCCCTGCAACAAGCGTGCGCCAGGCAGCGGCTGCGCTGCGATCGGCGGGCTGACCAAGTACAACGCCATTCTGGGGGCCAGCGAGCATTGCATCGCCACCCATCCTTCCGACATGTGCGTCGCGCTGGCCGCGTTGGACGCGGTGGTGCAGGTGCGCGGTCCGGCCGGCGAACGCACGATCCCATTTGGCGACTTCCATCGTTTGCCGGGCGCGCATCCAGAACGCGACAGCACGCTGGAACCGGACGAGTTGATCGTGCACATCGATCTGCCCGACGCGCAGCGATTCGTTAAGCACAGTGCGTATCTGAAGATCCGCGAGCGGCTGTCCTATGCCTTCGCACTGGTCTCGGTCGCTGCTGCGCTCGACCTGGCCGACGATGGCAGCGTCCGCGCGGTGCGCGTGGCAGTTGGAGGCGTGGCGCATAAGCCCTGGCGCCTGCCGAGCGCCGAGGACGCGCTGATCGGCAAGCCGGCAACCCCGGAACACTTCGCCGCCCTGGCCGATGCGTTGTTACAAGGCGCACAGTCGCAAGGCGAAAACGCTTTCAAGATTCCGTTGGCCCATCGCACCATCGTGCGCGCGCTAGACGTGGCCCGCGAAGGCACCATCGACAACCGCGGCGGCGACACGACGCTGGAGGACACCCCATGAGTCACCTACCCGCCTCGCTCGCCAGTGCCCCGCTCACTCCACCGAGCGCTGATGCCGGCACCGGCCATCGCCCCACCGGCACCGCCGTCAGCCGCGTCGATGGGCGCGCCAAGGTCACCGGCCAGGCCCGCTATGCGGCCGAGTGGCCGGTACCGGATCTGGCCCATGGCGTGGTGGTCAACAGCGCGATCGCCAAAGGCCGCATCGTCGCCTTCGACCTGGCCGCCGCACGCGCGGTGCCAGGCGTGCTGGAGATCATTACCCACGAGAACCGTCCGCATATGCGCGGCATGGACCTGTTCTACAAGGACATGACCTCGCCAGCCGGGTCGCCGTTCCGGCCGTTGTACGACGACCACATTCTTTATAGCGGTCAGCCAATCGCGCTGGTGGTCGCCGACACCTTCGAAGCCGCGCGGCATGCCGCCCATCTGGTGCAGGTCGAATACGCCGCCGAACCGCACGACACCAACCTGATGACCAACCTGGATCGCGCGCGTAAGCCCAAGCCGCTGAAGGCCGGCTTTTCTGCACCGCCCAAGGACAAGGGCGATCCGGACACGGCCTTCGCCAACGCCCCCTGCCAGGTGCAGGGCGACTACTACAGCGGCGTGGAGCACCATAACCCGATGGAGTTGTTCGCCTCCACGGTGATCCGCGATGACGACGGACACTTCACCATCTACGACAAGACCCAGGGCTCGCAGAACAGCCGCTGGTATGTCTCGCACGTGTTCGGCCTGAGCAAGCGCAAGGTGACTGTGCGCAACCCCTATGTCGGCGGCGCGTTCGGTTCTGGACTGCGACCGCAATACCAGCTGGCGCTGGCGGTGATGGCCTCCACCCTGCTGGACCGGTCGGTGCGGGTGGTCCTGACCCGGCAACAGATGTTCACCTTCGGGCATCGCCCGGAAACCGTGCAGCGACTCAAGCTCGGCGCCGATCGCGACGGACGCCTGCAGGCGATCTGGCACGAGGCCATCGCCGAAACCTCGCGCATCGAAGACTACGTCGAGGTCGTGGTCAATTGGAGCGGGCAGCTCTATGCCTGCGACAATGTGCACCTGGGCTATCGGCTGGTCGAGCTGGATCAATACACCCCGATCGACATGCGTGCCCCCGGCGCGGCCCATGGCGTGCACGCGCTGGAAGTGGCGATGGACGAGTTGTCCTACGAGGTCGGCATCGATCCGTTGGAACTGCGGCTGCGCAACTATGCCGAGGTCAATCCAGCCGACGACAAGCCGTTCTCCAGCAAGGCGCTGCGCGAATGCTACGCACAGGGCGCCGAGCGCTTCGGCTGGGCGCAGCGGGCGCCGCAACCGCGTGCACGCAAGGAAGGCCGCGAATGGGTCGGCTGGGGCATGGCCACCGGCCAATGGGATGCGATGCAGATGTTCGCGCGCGCCCACGCCGTACTGCATGCCGATGGTCGGCTGGTGGTCGGCAGCGCGGCCAGCGATATCGGCACTGGCACCTACACCGTCATGACGATGATTGCTGCCGAAGCGCTTGGCCTGCCGTTGGAGCAGGTCAGCTTCCAACTGGGCGATTCCAGCTTGCCGGTGGCACCGATCGAAGGCGGCTCCTCGCATGTGACCACGGTGGGCTCGGCGGTGGACGGCGCCTGCGGCAAGCTGCGCAAACGTCTGCTGCGCATGGCCCAGGACTTGCCGGATTCGCGTTTCGGCAAGGCCGGCGAGGACGATGTGGTGTTCGCCAATGGCACGCTGGCGCTGCGGGCCGATCCTGCCAGCGCCATCGCACTGACCACGCTGCTGGCGCACGCTGGCGTGGACCAGATCGAGGACAAGTTCCTGCTGCTGCCGAACATCGTGAAGCAGCGCAAATACACCCGTGCCACCCATAGTGCGGTGTTCGTCGAAGTGCGGGTGGACGAGGAACTGGGCACCGTGCGGGTCACCCGCGTGGTCAGCGCGATTGCCGCCGGACGTATTCTCAACCTGAAGACCGCGCGCAGCCAGATCATCGGCGGTGTGGTCTGGGGGATCGGCGAGGCCTTGCACGAGCTCACCCAGGCCGATCACCGCTTTGGCCGCTTCATGAATCACGACCTGGCGCTGTATCACGTCTCGGCCAATGCCGACATCCATGATATCGAGGTGATTTTTGCCGACGAGGACGATCGCGTGGTCAGCAGCCTGGGCGCAAAGGGCGTGGGCGAGATCGGCCTGGTTGGCGTCTCGGCGGCCGTCTGCAACGCCATCTACCACGCCACCGGCAGGCGCATCCGCAGCACGCCGATGACGCCTGAGAAGATCATGGCCGACTGAGCGTTGTCGCCGCATGCCGCAGGCATGCGGCGACAACCGCGCGTGACGCGCACCTGCGCCGATGCACGACCTGATCGCCTGGTATCCGCAGCTGGCCTGGCCCCGAAGCAGCCGCGGCGCCCGAACCATGGCGAGCAACGCGCTATCGGCGAGCGACCGGCGCGCGTTGGCCTGTCGCCACCGCTTCAACGGTGCTTGAGAATGCTGATCTCGCCCGAGGTTTCCAGGATCGCCATCGCGATCTCGGCATCGTCGCGGCAATCGGCCTTGCGCTTGGCGACCTCGAAGTCGGCATAGCTGACATTGCGGCGCACCAATTCTTCCCAGAACACGTGTCCGTCGCGTGCCAGCAGCGCGGGCGTGCCCTGCACCCAGCGGTCCAAACGCCGACTGCGCGCGGTCGCCACACCCACCAGCCAGTTGAGCAGCAACAAGGTCGCCGCCAGCAGCAGCCCGCCCAATAGCGAAACATCCTCGCCGATCAGCGAGTTCTGCACGGCCGTGCCCAACAGCACGATCACCAGCACATCGAATGGCGTGGACTGGCCGACCGCGCGCTTGCCGGTGATGCGGGTCAACAACAGCACCACGATGTAAACCACCACCGCGCGCAGCACGAATTCCCACCACGGCATGCCCAGGCGCAGCATTTCATAGAAGCGCACGCGTGTCTCCACGTCCATTCCCGTTACTCCACTGACCGATCACGCGCACGCTAGTGGCAACGTGGTGAACGGACCGTGCGCCGGTCTTACACGCACAGTTGCATGCGATCCCAGCCGGACTCGGCAGCAGGCCAGCCCGTTGCGGTTGAGGCGGTTGCTTGCCGGCCCGCACTGCGACCGCAGCGATGGCGCGCCTGCTGGGTCGCGGCCGCGCATCGCGCCGTGGGCCGGGAGTCGCCCACCGGGTGACGGCAGCAATGGAGAGGCGGTTCTGGTTGACACCTGGCGTCACTCGGCAAATCTTAGTCTCCCAGCCCTTGGACCGCAGACAGACCGCCATGACCTCTGTCCAGACCCCGCAGCACGCGCAACCCCGCCCCACCCGCGCCTATGCTGCGCTCGAGAAGCGCGGCGCGATGGTGCCCTGGCAGTTCGAACGCCGCGCCGTGCGTCCGAACGACGTCGCCATTCGGGTGCTGTATTGCGGCGTCTGCCACACCGATCTGCATACGGTGAATCAATGGGCCAGCGAATACCCCGTGGTGCCGGGGCACGAGATCGTCGGTGAAGTGATCGAGCTGGGGAGCGAGGTCACCGGTTTTGCGGTTGGCCAACGCGTGATGATCGGCACCATCATCGACTCCTGTCGCCAGTGCGGTCCCTGTCAGGAGCGTATGGAGGTGTATTGCCGCAAGTTCCCGACCTTGACCTTCGACGGCAGGGACCGGGTCGATGGCAGCCGCACGCGTGGTGGCTACTCCGAGTTCTATGTGTGCGACGCACACTTCGTCTACCCATTGCCGGAGGGGCTCGACCCGGCAGCGGCGGCTCCGCTGCTGTGCGCCGGCATCACTGTGTTCTCGCCGCTGCAGCACTACGGCATTGGCCCCGGTCATACCGTGGGTGTGGTTGGCATCGGCGGGCTCGGCCACCTCGGCATCAAGTTCGCCCGCGCGATGGGCGCGCACGTGGTCGCCTTTACCACCTCGCCGAACAAGGTCGCCGAGGCCGAACGCCTGGGTGCGCATGAGGTGGTGCTGTCCACCGACGAGGCGCAAATGCAGGCGCAGGCATTCCGCTGCGACTTCATCCTCGACACCGCACCACACAGCTATCCGATGAACAGCATCTTGATGGCATTGAACCTCGACGGCACGCTGTGCTCGCTCGGCTTGCCCGACCAATTGGATTTCCGTCCCGTGCTGCTGGCGATGGGACGACGCAAGATCACCAGCTCCGGCACCGGCGGCACCGCCGACACCCACGCGATGCTGGCGTTCTGCCAGCAGCATGGCATCGTGGCCGAGGTGGAGGTGATCCGCATGCAGGACATCAACGAGGCCTTTGCGCGGTTGGAGCGCAACGATGTGCACTACCGCTTCGTGGTGGATATGACGGCGTCGGCGCTTTAGCGCACCCCCCGATCGAGCGCACCGCGCGGGCAAGGTCGCCGGCTGGCGATCGGCCTGCCGCCGCGTCACTTCAGCAAAGTGCACGCGCGTCAGCGTGGCCCGGCCGGGGGCAAGAAGGAGTTCCGCAAACGCGCGGTGCCGGCCGGCGGCAGCGCCTCGGCGAGTGCGTGCCGCGCCGCGAAGATCTGCTGGTCGTCGGCTCGACGCGCGCTAGAGCCGGGCCTGTCCGACGTGCGGCTGGCGCCTTCGCTGAAGCGCCTGGACTGAGCGCCAGCGTCGACCTGCTGGGCTGCGCACGCGCCGGCATGCGGCGCTAGCCGGCGCGTAGTGCCTGCGCCAGGAACGGCGCAGTGCGACTGCCACGCTGGCGCGCCACCTGCGCCGGTGGGCCGGCCGCCACCACCGTGCCGCCGGCAGCGCCCGCGCCCGGCCCCATGTCCAGCACCCAGTCGCTGCTGGCCGCCACGCGCATGTCGTGCTCGACCGCGATCACCGTGTTGCCCGCTTCCACCAAGCCCTGCAATTGCCGCATCAAGGCGTCGACGTCGGCCGGATGCAGGCCGGTGGTCGGCTCGTCGAGCACGTAAACGGTGTCGCGTCGCTGCGCGCGTTGCAACTCGGTGGCCAGCTTGATGCGCTGCGCTTCGCCGCCGGACAGTTCGGTCGCCGGTTGCCCCAGGCGCAGATAGCCCAGCCCGACGTCGCGCAAGACCTGCAGCGGCCGCAGCACGCTCGCTTCGGCAGCGAAGAACTCCGCGGCCTGGTCCACCGTCATCGCCAGCACCTGCGCGATGTTCTGCCCGCGCAGCTGGATCTCCAGCGTCTTGGCGTTGTAGCGCGCGCCATGGCAGGTCGGGCACGGCGCGTAGACGCTGGGCATGAACAGCAGCTCCACGCTCACCGCCCCCTCGCCGTCGCAGGTGGCGCAGCGTCCCTTGGCGACGTTGAAGGAGAACTGCCCTGGGTCGTAGCGACGGCGGCGCGCAGCGGGGGTGGCGGCGAACAACTTGCGTACCGGATCGAACAGGCCGGTATAGGTCGCCAGGTTGGAACGCGGTGTGCGCCCGATCGGCTTCTGGTCCACCCGCACCAACCGGCGCACCTGCTCCAGTCCCGCCACGATCGCTCCGCCCAACGGCAATTGCGCGTCCCGCTCCAGCGGATCGATCGGTTCGTCCTCCGCTGCCGGCGGCTGCCCGAGATGACGCGCCAGCAGATCCACCAGCGCCTGGCTGATCAGCGAGGACTTGCCCGAGCCGGAGACGCCGGTGACGGTAGTGAACACGCCCAACGGCAGATCCACGTCCAGCTCGCGCACATTGTTGCGGGAGATGCCTCGCAGCTGCAGCCAGCCGCGTGGGCTGCGGGCATGCGCCTGCAAGACCGGCGGCGTCCCGAACAGATAGCGGCGCGTGGACGAGGCCTGCACCTGCGCCAGCCCCGCCGGCGGTCCGCTGTACAGCACCTGCCCGCCCTGGCTGCCGGCGGCCGGGCCGACATCGACGATCCAGTCCGCATGCGCGATCACATCCACCTCGTGTTCGACCACGAACACCGAATTGCCGGCGGCCTTGAGTTGGTCCAGTGCGGTGAGCAAGGCCTGTGCATCGGCCGGGTGCAGGCCGGCCGAGGGCTCGTCCATCACGTACACCACGCCGAACAATTGCGAGCGGATCTGGGTGGCCAAGCGCAGCCGCTGCAGCTCGCCCGGCGACAGTGTCGGCGTGCTCCGCTCCAGCGTGAGATAGCCCAGGCCCAGCGCCTGCACCACCGCGATGCGGGCACGCAGGTCGCTGGCGATGCGCTGTGCGACGATGACCTGTTCCGGATGCTTGCTGGCGCCCTTGCGCCGTCCTTCGGCGGCCGGGCGCAACAGTTCGGCCACCTCGTCCAGCGGGCGCTGCGACAGCGCGCCGATGTCCAGGCCGGCGAAGGTCACCGCCAAGGCCTCGCGCCGAAGACGCTTGCCGTCGCACTGCGGGCACGCGGTGCTGATCAGGTACTGCGCCACGCGCTTCTTCATCTGCGCGCTTTGCGTGGTCGCGAAGGTATGCAGCACATAACGCCGCGCACTGGTGAAGGTGCCCATGTAGCTGGGCTCTTCCTTGCGCCGCAATGCGCGCTTGACCTCGGCCAGGCTGAAACCGGCATACACCGGCACCACCGGTTGCTCGTCGGTGTACAGAATCCAGTCGCGGGTCTTCTTCGGCAGTTTGGACCAGGGCAGGTCCACGTCATGCCCCAGCGTGGTGAGGATGTCGCGCTGGTTCTGCCCATGCCAGGCGCCTGGCCAGGCCGCGATGGCGCGCTCGCGAATGCTCAGGCTGGGATCGGGCACCATCGTCGCCTCGGTGGCGTCGTAGATGCGACCCAGGCCATGGCAGGTGGGGCAGGCGCCGGTGGGCGTGTTGGGCGAGAAGCCATCGGCATAGATGATCTGCTGCCCCGGCGGGTAGTCGCCAGCGCGCGAATACAGCATGCGTAGCGAATTGGAGATGGTGGTGACGCTGCCCACCGACGACCGTGCGCTGGGCGCGCCGCGCGCCTGCTGCAAGGCCACTGCCGGCGGCAGGCCGTCGATCGCGTCCACCTCCGGGACGCCGACCTGATCGATCAAACGCCGCGCATAAGGCGAGATCGAATCCAGGTAACGGCGCTGCGCTTCGGCGAACAAGGTGCCGAAGGCCAACGACGACTTGCCCGAACCGGAGACGCCGGTGAACACCACCAGCGCATCGCGCGGGATGTCCACGTCCACGTTCTTGAGGTTGTGCTCGCGCGCGCCACGCACGCGCACCAGACCGGCGGGAGAGGACGACGAAGACGTGGACATGGCACTCGGATCCAAACGCGGGGCGGCAAGCCTACCGCGTGAGCGATGCAGCCGACGTCAGCACTGCGGGCGCTCGCTCATGCCAGCGCATGCGCCGGCACGGCGGGCGCCTCGCTCGGTGGTCCGGCCAGCGCCTGCATGCGTGCCACCAAGGCGGTGAAGGGCCGCGCGGTGGCCGCCTGCCGGCTGCGAAAGATGTCTTCCAGGCACGCGTAGTACCACAGCGTGCCCTCGCGCCCGGCGGTGAACCGCTGGAAGACGTCCTGGCCTACCGCCGGATCCTCCAGATCCTGCACGATGCTGCGGGCGTTGTAGAGCTTGTCGCAGGCCGATACCAACAGCGCGCGCGCTGGCGTATGGCGCAGATGCTCCAGGTAGGCCTGCTTGCGTGCGCGCCAGTCGCGTCGGCGCGCACGCGCGCTGTCGTCGCCATCGGCTTTGTCCTCGGCGGTGGCATCGGTGCAGGCCATCACGATGTCGGCCACCGCATCGCCGAACTGCGCGCGGATCGAGGCCTCGTGGCCACCGCCACAGTCTTCGACCACATCGTGCAGCAACCCGGCGATGGCCTGTTCCTCGTCGCCGCCGCATTCGAGCACCAGTGTGGACACTCCCAGCACGTGGCTCAGATACGGGACCTGCGTGCCTTTGCGTACCTGCCCGGCATGGGCGATGCGGGCATAGTCCACGGCCAGAGCATAGCGTTCGGTGAGCGCAGTCATGGACGATCCGTGACGGGGAAATGGCGCATTATCGCCGAGCCCGTCCATCACCAGGTGAGGATGCACGGCCGTACGCCGCACAGTCGGGCAACTGGTCACACTGTCAGATGCGCCTACCGGCGTACGAGGTGACTCGCACCATTTGGCGGCCACAGCGTTTACCCTGCTCGCCACACCTTCCGGTTGTCCTGTCATGTCGCCACTGCCCGTCTGCCACGCCTGCCGCGATGGCCAGGACTTTCCGACCGCCATCACCATGGCCTTCCAGCCCATCGTCGACGTGGATACACACCGCATCTACGCCGGCGAAGCGCTGGTACGCGGCGTGCACGGCGAATCGGCCGCGCAGATCCTGGCGCAGGTCGATGCGCGTAACCGCTATGCCTTCGACCAGGCGTGCCGCATCAAGGCGATCGAGTGTGCGGCGGCCATCGCCCTACCGGCGCTGCTGTCGATCAACTTCATGCCCAATGCCGTGTACAACCCAGAACACTGCCTGCGGGCCACGCTGGAGGCCACCGAACACTACCGCTGGCCGCTGCAGGACATTATCTTCGAGGTCAGCGAACAGGAACGCCTGACCGACCCCGCGCACCTGCTGGCGATCCTGCAAACCTATCAGGCACGCGGCATGAAAACCGCCATCGATGACTTCGGCGCCGGCTATTCCGGGCTAGGCCTGCTGGCAGACTTCCAGCCGGACCTGCTCAAGCTGGACATCGCCCTGGTGCGGGGCATCGCCAACGACCGCAACCGCCAAGCGATCGTGCGCCACGTCACCCGCATGTGCGAGGAACTGGGCATCACGGTCATCGCCGAAGGCATCGAGCAGGCCGACGAGTCGCGCGCCCTGCAGGATCTCGGCATTCGCCTGCAGCAGGGCTATCTGTTCGCACGCCCGCAAATCGGCAGTTTGCCTGCGCCGCACTGGCCGCACTGAGCGATGCGCGCCGCCGAGGTCGGCGCAGGTCAGGACGCGCTGGCCACCGCTGGCGGTGCCGCATCGACGGCAGCGCTGCAATGCGCCAGATACTGGTGGATCTGCGCCACCACCGCTGCGCCCTCGCCCACCGCCGCGGCCACCCGCTTGACCGACCCGGCACGGACATCGCCGATAGCGAACACGCCTGGGCGATTGGTTTCCAGCGGCAGGCAGGCCGGTACGCCATCGCCACGCGCCGCACCGGTGCACACGAAGCCATGCGCATCGGTCTCCACGCAGTCCTGCAACCAGCCGGTATTGGGATCGGCACCGACGAACAGGAACAGATGACGCAGCTCGACGCGGCATTGCGCGCCATCGCCACGGTCGCGCAGCACCGCCGCCTGCAGGCCATGCTCGGCATCGCCCTCCAGCGCCGCCACCTCGGTGCCGGTATGCAGCTGCACGTTCGGCAACGCGGCAATACGCTCGATCAGATAATGCGACATCGAGGCCTCCAGGCCGTCGCCGCGGATGATCAGGTGCAGGTGCTTGACCCGCGGCGCCAGGAAGGCCACGGCCTGACCGGCCGAATTGCCGCCACCGACCAGGGCCACCACCCCGCCCTCGCACAGGCGCGCCTCCACCGGCGAGGCCCAGTACGACACGCCATGGCCTTCGAAGCGCTCCAGCCCATCGATTTTCGGCCGCCGATAGCGCGCGCCCGAGGCGATCACCACCGTGCTGGCCAGCAGCTGCTTGTCCTCGTCCAGGTCCAGCCGCAGGGCGCCATCTTCGCGCCCGCACTCCAGTGCGCTGACCTGCAGCGGGATGCCGAGTTCGGCACCGAATTTGAGCGCCTGGTTGTAGGCGCGACCGGCCAGCGCCTGGCCGGAAATCCCGGTGGGAAAGCCCAGGTAATTCTCGATCCGCGCCGACGCACCGGCCTGCCCGCCGATGGCGCGCTGGTCCAGCACGATCGCGGTCAAGCCTTCGGAGGCGGCATACACCGCCGCGGCCAGCCCCGCCGGGCCGGCGCCGACGATGGCCACGTCGTAGCGGCGCTGCGGATCGATGTCCGGCGTCATGCCCAGGCAGTGTGCCGCCTCGGCATCGCTGGGTCGACGCAACACCTTGCCGCTGGGGCAGACCAGCACCGGCAACTCGGCGTCCTGCAGGCCCAGCCGTTGCACCAGCGCCTGGCCCTCGGCATCGGACACATCCATCACCGTGTTGGGATAGCCATTGCGGGTCAGAAAGCCCTGCAGGCGCGTCAGATGCGGATCGTTGGGCGCGCCGATCAACACCGAGCCGGCGGCATCGTCCTCGATCAATCCCACCCGCCGCAGGATCAGTGCGCGCATCACCACCTCGCCGACTTCGGCCGAGCTGATCATCAAGGCGCGCAGATGCGCGGTATCGAATGGCAGCGCCTGGCAGCCCTCCGCCCCCGCGCGCCCGGCTGCCAGCGACGCACGCCCGGCCAACTGGCTCACCTCGCCAGTGAACTGTCCCGGCGTGTGCTCGGTGATGGGCTTCTCGTTGCCCAGGCCGTCGCGGCGCACTACCGCAATCGTCCCTTGCAGCACCAGCCACACCGGCGCCTGCGCATCGCCCACCTCGAACACGGCCTGGCCAGCGGAGAATCGCTGCGCGGGGCCGCTGGCGAAGCGGCGCGCCACCGCCACCTGGGCGGCGTCCAGTTCGGGAAACATCTGGTGGTGGCGTGTATCGGCCAGTGCCATGGGGCGCTCACGCAAGAGGGACGGGCATCCAAGCATGGCCAGCCGTGATGGCAATGACAATCACCCAAATGGGCCATCGCGGTTGCCGCGCTCGCGCACGCTCGCCGCTGCCAGCGCGCGCTCAGTCGCGGCCGGCCGGCGTCTCTGCACGGGGCTGCCAGTGCGGCCCGTACTCGCCGGCCGCCAATCGCGCTGCCGGGCGCACCCGCAACACCACGCTCAGGCGCTCGCCGACCGCCTGGGTGGTCTTGGGAATGCCGTGCTCATGGGTGAGTTGGGACGCATGGCTCATCAGCAACAGGCTGCCTGGCGCCAGCGTGATGCGCTGCGCCCGCTGCGCACCCTGCTTGGCCCGCAGCACCAGCCGCCGCGGCGCACCCAGCGACACCAAGGCGATCGGATGCGGAGCCAGCAAGGTATGCAGCTTGTCGTGGTGCATGGCCACGCTGTCGCGACCATCGCGATACAGGTTCAGCCCGGCGGTGTTGTAGGGCGCCGGCGCGTGCGCCTGCACCCGCGCGCACAACGCGAGCAACGGCAACTCCGGCGGCAAGGGCGCATCCAGCCGGTAGGCCGCCAGCAGCCGTGGCACGGTCACCACCCGCTCGTACATCGCGCGCTGATGGCTGCGCCAGTCGGCATGCGCGCGCAGGGCGACAAACCAGGCCTGGGCCAAGGCAGCGGGCAGCACGCGCGGGAAATACCGCACACCGCCCTCGGCATCGTCCAGCAGCTGCAGCGGCGCGGCGTCGGCGGCGGTGTCGAACAGATCCATTGCAACAAGATGGGGATGGCGTGAGGGATTTCATCGCCACGCACCCGGCGGTGCGTCGGACAGTGCCGATGCATGCGCTGCGGCGCTGCCTGCAAGCGCGCTCACCCGGGCAGGCAAGCGGGCCCATGCACGCCGCGCGGTGGCGCCGCGACGCCTGTGCTACGGTCCGGCGCTGCATCGTCCGGAGCCGCCTGCATGTCGCATCGCCCATCCGCCCCGCTGCGCCGCCGTTGGTGGGCGCTGCTTGCTGCCGTCGCCGTCTCGCTTGCTGCCGCAGCGCCACCAGCGCGCGACGCCGGCAGCCGCGCCTATGCCGCGGTGGACCCGTTCATCGGCACCGGCGGCGAAGGCCATACCTATCCGGGCGCCACGGTGCCGTTCGGCATGGTGCAGCTGAGCCCGGATACGCAGATCCGTCCGCGCAAGGAGGCGTATGGCTGGGCGGCCGGCTACCGCCACAGCGACACCAGCATCGTCGGGTTCTCGCACACCCACTTCTCCGGCTCCGGGCATTCGGACCTGGGCGATGTGCTGCTGATGCCGCTGGCCGGCGCCGTGCAGCTGGAACGCGGCGATCCAGCGCGGCCGGGCAGCGGCTATACCGCGCAGTTCGACCATGCCAGCGAACAGGCGCAGCCGGGTTATTACGCGGTGACCTTGAAGGATCGCGACATCCGCGCCGAGCTCACCGCCAGCGCGCGCGTCGGCGTGCATCGCTATCGCTTTCCGCGCGGCACACCGGCGCAGGTGCTGGTGGATCTGCGCACCAGCCTGTACGACTATCCGGGCAAGGTGCAGTGGTCGCGGCTGCGCGTGCGCAGCGACGGCACCGTCACCGGCTTCCGCGAAACCCGCGGCTGGGCGCCGGGCCGGCAGCTGTACTTCGCCATGCGCTTCTCGCGCCCGCTCACCGCCACCCAGCTGCACGACACCGAGCAGGACGTGCCGTACAAGGGCTTCCCGCCACCGGGCGAGAAGGATCCCAGCCAGCGCGCGCAGATCGAAGGCCGGCAACTGGTCGGGGTGTTCGCCGTCGCCAACGACGGCACGCCGCTGGTGGTGAAGGTGGCGCTGTCGCCGGTCAGCGAGGACAGCGCCATCGCCAACCTCGATGCCGAAGTACCTGACTTCGATTTCGATCGCGTGCGCGCCGCCGCACGTGCGCAATGGACGCAGGCGCTGTCGGCGCTGGAGGTCGACGGTAACGCGCAGCAACGCACCCAGTTCTACACGGCGCTTTACCACAGCTTGCTCGGCCCGACGCTGTTCATGGACAGCGATGGTCGCTACCGCGGCCCCGACAACGCCGTGCACCAGGCCACGGGCTGGACCAACTATTCCACGTTCTCGCTGTGGGACACCTACCGTGCGTTGCACCCCTTGCTGACCTTGGTGCAGCCGCCGCAGCGCACCAGCGACATGGTCAATTCCTTGCTGGCCGCACGTCGCCACAGCGCCTACGGCATCCTGCCGGTATGGGCGTTCCATGGCCTTGAGACGTGGTGCATGATCGGCTATCACGCCGTGCCGGTGATTGCCGATGCCTACTTGAAGGGCATCGGCGGCTTCGATGCGAACGAAGCGCTGCAAGCGATGGTCGCCAGCGCCAACTACGGCCCCTACGATGGCATCGCGGCCTATCGCGAGCTAGGCTACGTACCCATCGACGAAGAAGGCGAAGCCGCCTCCAAGACGCTGGAATACGCCTTCGACGACTGGACCATCGCGCGCATGGCGCGGGCGCTGGGCAAGACCGACATCGCGGCCACCTTCGAGACGCGCGCGGCCAACTGGAAACACGCCTTCGACCCGGCCACCGGCTACATGCGCGCCCGCACCCGCGCCGGCGCCTTCCGCGAACCGTTCGACCCCGCCGCCAGCGGCTACGGCAGCGACTACACCGAAGGCAATGCCTGGCAATACTCCTGGTACGTGCCGCAGGACGTGGCCGGGCTGGCCGCCGCGCATGGCGGCGAAGATCGCCTGCTGGCGCGATTGGATGCCGTGTTCGATGCCAAGGTCGACCCCAAGCTCTTCGCGCACATGGAAGACATCACCGGCTTGATCGGTTGGTACGCGCACGGCAACGAGCCCAGCCATCACGTCGCCTATCTCTATGCCTATGCCGGCCAGCCGTGGCGCAGCCAGCAGCGGCTGAGCCAGATCATGGCCAGCCAATACCATGCTGGCCCGGAAGGGTTAGCCGGCAACGACGACCTCGGCCAGATGTCGGCCTGGTATGTGTTCACCGCGCTGGGTTTCTACCCGGTGGCGCCAGGCAGCAACCAGTACATCATCGGTCGGCCGTTCCTGCCGCGTGCCACGCTGCACCTGCCCAACGGCAAGCGCTTCCGCGTGATCGCCGACGGGCTGAGCGCGAAAAACCCGTATATCGGCAGCGCCACCCTCAACGGCCAGCCGCTGACCCGCGCCTACCTGACCCATGCGCAACTGCAGGCCGGCGGCGAACTGCGGTTCCGCATGCAGGCCACACCCAACCGGCAATGGGCCACCGACCCCGCGCAGCGCCCGTATTCGATGTCGGCGCAGTAAGCGTCAACTGCTCACCCATTCCGGTCCCGATGAAGCTCGGACAATCTCGCACTGTCCGAGCATGCACAGAACAGCGCCCCACAAAGGTGGGGCAGCGCGCCCATCGCGCAGTTGGCTAGCGCGCTGCCGCCTCTGCGGCCGGTGGTACCACAGCACCAGCTGCGCGGCGTCGACGATTCCAGCCATCGATCCATTGGCTACTTGGGCCGGGTGTCGTCGCTCCGACGACCGGCGCCGACGCCGGCGTTGACGTAGCTGACGGCGCTGCGATATCGCCTTGCGGACGCTCGATGCTCGCCACATCTGTCGACGTACTGCTCACTGCCGCGATTGATCCCTGCGATCCTGCTTGGGGCGGCACCGCAGAGCCGGGGCGCGAACTGTCCGCGACGAACGAGGACAAACCCAGGGCACGCTGAGCGAATTCGCCTACACACGCATCGGCAGAGCGGCGAAGATGCGCTTTCAGCACCGCCGCCCTGTTGGCTAGCAGTTGCGCATGCGATGGCGCGTCGGCGCTGTACTCGGGAATACGCACACAGAGCGCTTCCGCGACGATCGTCTTGCGAGCGCTATCAAACAGCCGCAGCTTGGCGACATAGTTGACTCGGTAGTTGTTCCAGTCGGTCGGAAAATAGAAAAAGCTCCAATTAGTGGTCTGTACGTCCAGCACCAAGCCGCCTTGAGGGAATTGCCGCGCGATCGCCGCCGGGTCACTGGTGGGCGCAATCATCCCGCCATCGACGACCGGCAGCGACAGTTGCCTGCTCAGGGTCTGCGCAAGCGTCATCCCAATGGAGGGCGCCGGATCCTCTACCGCGTTTTCGCGCACGATGTCCTTCCCATTGGAAACGGCGACCAGCGCGCCGATCAGGCCAAAGGTCATGGTTCCCGCGGTGGCGGCCGTAAAGGTCGGCGTTTCATGCCGCACCACGGTGATCTGCGTGCTCTTGCCGCTTCCCAAGGTGGCAGGATCGGTCTTGACCAATTTGTTACTGACGCACCCACTCAATACCGCTGCAATCGCAACGATTGCGGTCATCTTCAACATGACGTCCCCTGTAGTCCTTGCTGCCGTCGGTCGGCCATCCCCGCGCCACGCTGTGACGCCCCACCGATCTTAAATGGGAGGCCGCCCTATTGTTGAGCCTGCCTATGGGCCGATCCGGCGGTATGGCCCCTATGGGCATCACTGGGCGCCACAGACCGGTCGGCGCATTCACGCCATCCACAGCATTTATTCACTGCTGCACAGCGTCGCCGCCAACACACTGGACTGAGCATTCACCAGCCAGGTGCCCCCCCAAGAAGGAGACCGTGCATGTCCAGCACGCAGAACCAGTACACGATGCAAAACCCGCTCACCCAATTCCCCCAACCCACCTTCCCCGAACAGACCCAGCCCGCGCCCGGCACCGTCCACGCGCTGCAGCCCAAGGCCGATCACGGCGAGCAGAGCTACCAGGGCTTCGGCCGACTGCAGGGTCGCAAGGCGCTGATCACCGGTGCCGACTCGGGCATCGGCCGCGCGACCGCGATCGCCTACGCACGCGAAGGCGCCGACATCGTGCTCAACTACCTGCCGGAAGAGGAAGCCGACGCGGCCGACGTCGTGGCGCTGATCCAGGCCGAAGGCCGCAAGGCGATCAGCATTCCCGGCGATCTCAAGGACGAGACATTCTGCAACCAGCTGGTCGAACGCGCAGTGCAGGAACTCGGCGGCCTGGACCTTCTGGTCAACGTGGCCGGCAAGCAAACGGCAGTCAAAGACATCGCCGACATCACCACCGAGCAGTTCGACGCCACCTACAAGACCAACGTGTATGCGATGTTCTGGCTGTGCAAGGCGGCCATCCCGCACCTGCCGCCGGGCGCATCGATCATCAATACCGGCTCGATCCAGTCTTACCAGCCCTCGCCCACCTTGCTGGATTACGCCTCCACCAAGGCCGCGATCGTCAACTTCACCAAGGGCCTGGCGCAGCAAGTGGCCGACAAGGGCATCCGCGTCAACGCGGTGGCACCGGGCCCGGTGTGGACGCCACTGCAGCCCAGCGGTGGCCAGCCGCCGGAGAAGATTCCCGAGTTCGGGGCCGAGACCCCGCTCAAACGGGCCGGCCAGCCGGTGGAAATGGCACCGCTCTACGTCGTGCTGGCCTCGCAGGAATCCAGCTATGTGACCGGCGAGGTATTCGGCGCCACCGGCGGTTTGTTGCTGTCTTGAGCGGGGACGGCGCCCAGTTCGGGCGCCGCGCCGCGGGCAGTCTACCGATCGCCGGTTGCGCGGAGATCGTGGCTGGCCGCTCGGTCGCGCTCTGCGGCGCCGATGGCAGCATCGACTGGTGATGCCTGCCGACGATGGATGCACCACCGCGGTTCGATCACCCGCTCGATGCCGCCGCCGGCGGCTGCCTCGCGCCGGCGCCGCAGGCAGTGCGGCAGGTCCCCCGCCCGCACCGACAAGGCAGCACGGCGGTGCGCATCACCGCAGCTGCTGCACCACCGTCTGGATCGCATGCGGCGGGATCTCCACCACTTGCGAGGCCTCGCCCACGTAGAGGTTGTAGCGGATCGCCACGTCGGTGGCATTCATCACCACCGTCGCCAGGCTGCCATCGGTGTTGAGGAAGGCGGTGGTGGCCAGGTTGCTACGGCTGCTGGCTGCACTCACCCGCTGTGCCCCAGGCCGGATGAACTTGGAGAAGTGGCCGATATACCAGTAACTGGGCGTGTAGATCACCTCACCGGTGCGAGTGTCCGCATGCACTGGCGCAAAGCAGTAGTTGCCGACATGGTTGGGGCCACCCTGCTCGTCCAGCAGGATGTTCCAATCCGTCCAGCCCACCGCACCGTGATTGAGATCGTTGAGGATTGCGGTGCCGTACCGCTCGCCGTTGGGCCAGTACTGCAGCTTGGCCGCATCGAACTTCTCCACCGCCGCTTCGGTCAGTAGCAGATGCTTGTCCGGATAGGCCTGCGCCACTTCCGCCACGTTCTCCACCATCGGCGCGAAGCCGGCCCAGGTTTCGTACCAGTGAAAGCCCATGCCCCAGGCGTACTTGGAGGCCTCCGGGTCGTCGAAGATCACATGCGCGCGATGCACCATCATGTCGCGGTTGTGGTCCCACACGATGATCTTGCGATCGCCATAACCGGCCTTGGCCATCGTCGGCCCCAGGTAGTGCTTGAGAAAGTCGCGCTCCTCTTCGGCGGAGAACAGCATCGACTCCCAGGTCTGCACCGCCATGGGCTCGTTCTGCAGGCTGATACCCCAGATCGGAACGCCGGCTTTTTCATAGGCGGCAATGAAGCGGGTGTAGTAGTTCGCCCAGGCCTGCGCATAGTCCGGCAGCAGCTTGCCGCCCTTGAGCATGCTGTTGCTGTCCTTCATGAACGCCGGCGCACTCCACGGGCTGGCGAAGGTGGTCAGCGTGCCGCCAGCCGCGGCGATGGCCTGGCGCAGCATTGGGATGCGATAGCGCTGATCGTGCTTGACCGAGAAACTGCGCAGCGTCGCATCGCCTTCGCGGATATAGGTGTAGCTGCCGCTGCTGAAATCCGAGCTGTGGATGGTGGTGCGCGCCAAGGTGTAGCCGATGCCGTCCTGCGGATCGTAATAGGCCGTGAGCAGGGCCTGCTGCGCCCGCCTGGGCAGCTTGGCGAAGGTCTCGGCACTGGCATCGGTGATCGCCCCGCCGATGCCCAGCAGCGTTTGGAAGCGCCGCTGCGGATTGACGAAGATGGAGTTCTCCTTCTCGGTCAACACATGCCCGGCCGCTGGCGCGGCAAGCGTGCTCGGATGCATCTGCTGACTGGCGCCCTGCGCACTGGTATAGACACGCAACACATGGCCATCCGCAGGTGCCGGCGCTGCCGCCACCGACGGCCCCGTCGCAGCGTTTGCCAACCCTACCGTCGTCGCCATCGCCCACGCCATCGCTCGCTTCACTGCGCATCCTCCCAGAGAGATCGCGCCAGCCTAACCGACCAGCGCGCCGCACCATCGCTGCGTAAACGGGCGCTAGCGCGAGATCTGCTCATGGTGCACAGCGGGTCGTCGACGACGGCAGTCGGGCACGCCCCCATCCGGCACCAGCGTTTGCGCGCTGCCAGACAGGTGCGTGCCCCAGCGCGAGCACCGATGGCCTGTGCCAGCTCCCACAGCACGCCAGCGCCTACACACGCCGCCACCTAAGCCCCATCGATCGCCACGCCGGTCATCGAGCGCAGGCCGCCTCTCACATGCGCGATAGCCGGCCCACAATCCCCGGCACTTCCGCCGGAATTTCGCGCGCCAGAAAGCCCACCGTGCCGATCCGCCGCGCCAGCTGCTTGCCGGCACTGGCATGCACGTACACGCCCCATAACGCGGCACGCAAGGCATCGCAGCCACGCGCGGCGAATCCGGCGATCAAGCCGGCCAGCGTATCCCCGGAGCCGGAGGTCGCCAGCCCCGGCACGCCACCGCGGTGCACCCACAGGCTTCCGTCCGGCGCGGCGATATGACTGTCGGCGCCCTTGACGATCACCACGCTGCGCAACTTGCGCGCGAAGGCCTGCGCATAGTCCGCCGGCGCCGCTTCCACCGAGGCCTTGTCGTCGCCCGCCAGCGCCGCCATCTCGCCCGCATGCGGCGTCAGCACGAATGGCCGACCGAGCGGCGCGCGCAAGCTGGGCGACAGCGCACCGGCATCCAGCACCAGGGTGCAGACCGCCTGCGCGACCGCGCGCTTGACCAACGCAGCGGTCGTGCCGGTGGACGCCATGCCCGGGCCGATCACCGCCGCATCGCAAGCGCGCAGTGCGCTGTCCAGGTCGGCATGGCCGCGCTGAATTTCGCCCTGGCGGCTCTGCGCCAGCTCCAGCACCAGTGCCTCGGGCATGGCCAGCGCCAGCCCGCGCGCGACACTGGCTGCCGTGGCGATCTGCAGCTTGCCCGCGCCGGCACGCAGCGCCGCCTCGCCGGCCAGCAGTACCGCACCGGGCACGCGCATCGAACCGCCCACGATCAGCACGCGCCCGCGTTGTTCCTTATCGCCGCCCGGCGCCGGCAACGGCAGCGCGCGCAAGCGTGCAGCCGTCAGCGTGCGCACGCGAGCGCTGGCCATCTCAGCGTGCCCCGGCCGGGCGATCGGAAGCGCTGGTCACCGGCGCCTGCGCCAGCGCCGGCGGCAGGAACTTGGTTCGCACCAGTTGCAGCGTCTGCCCGTCGGGCGCTGCCGCATATTCGGTGACGCCGCAATTGGGCACGTCGCCCTCGCGGTCGATCGCCAGGATGGTGGCCTCGTCCATGCGCTCGATCAGGTAGCGGAAGCAATTGACGATGACCTGGTGCCCGACCACCAGCACGCGTGCGCCGACGTGGTTGCGTTGCAGATCGCCCACCACGCTGCGCAGACGGAAGATCACATCGCACCAGCTCTCCCCACCCGGCGGGCGGAAATAGAACTTGCCCACCAGCTTGCGCTGCTCGGCCAACTCCGGGAACGTGGCCAGGATGCCGGCGGTGGTATAGCGGTCCAGCACGCCGAATTCCTTTTCGCGCAGTCGCTCGTCCACGCTGACCGCATCGGCCGGCTGGCCGAGCGCCTGCGCCACCGCCGCGGCTGTCTGCCGGGCCCGCACATACGGCGAGCTCAGGATCAGGTCCGGTCGCTCCGGCTCCGGCAGGCTGGCGATCCACTCGCCCAACCCCCGCGCCTGCCGCTCGCCCAGCGCCGACAGCGGCACGTCCGCATCGCGGTGCTCCAGCGCAATCAAGGTGTCGCCCGCAGACTCGGCGGCATCGCGCGCCACATTGCCTGCGCTTTGTCCATGCCGCACCACCCACAACCGCGCCGGCCACTGCGCCGACACCCCTGCGACTGCACTGTGCTCGCTCACATGCTGCTCCTGCACGATGAGCCCCAGATGTCGCATGCCTGCCGTGAACAGGTGGTCGACCGCCCGTGCGCAGACCGTTGCCATCGCCATCCGTGCACGGCCGGAACGCGAGCGTGACCGGTGACACAGAGGCAGGCAGGCCCGACAGATCACCGCCGCCAGCCCGGTATACTGCACTCCCCCGCCCCGCCTGCCCCCCATGTCCAACGTCCTGGTGCTGCGTACAGCGAAAGAACGCGAAGAATTGCTCGTGGACGAGGTGCTGGATGCCACCGAGCAATGCATCGACGAAATCGGCCTGGGCGCCACCAGCTTCGAGCTGATCGCCGAGCGCGCCAAGGTCAGCTGCGGCGCCCTGCTGCAGCGCTTCGAGGACAAGGACGCACTGGTCCGCGCCTTGCTGGAGCGCAACTACATGCGCGCCATCCGCCAGATGTGGCTGGTCGAACACCCGCCCGGCGTGCACGTGGTGGACTTCATCGCCGGCCTGCTGGAGGAATGGCTGCTGCAGGAGATCAACATCAAGCGCACCCGCATCGACCTGGAGCTGCACCTGGCGACCCTGCGCGACCCGGTGCTGGCCGCCTTCCTGCGCCGCCAGAGCGCCTCGCTGATCGAACACCTCAGCGCCCTGCTCAAGCGCCTGCTGCGCGGCCACGCCGACCCCGCCAGCAGCGAACAGGAATTCCAGGCCCGCGTCTATGCCGTGGCCGCCATGTGCGGCGGCCTGCACACCGTGATGACCAGCGGACTGGAACTCAACCGCATGCACCTGCAACTGATCCTGCGCGAGAGCCTGTCAGGCATCCTCAAGTCGGCGCCGGTGTAGGGCAGCACCAGCACGCACTCACGCCACTCGCCGATCGCCGATCGCGATGCCGCGTAACCGCAGGCCTTGCAGATCACAAAGACCGGCCCGGCACGCCCACCTGCCGACACCATCGGCACGACCGCTATCCCAGCAACGACACATCGGTGACATCGAGCAAGCCGAGATGCGCCAGGCGGGCTTCGACCCGATGCGCACGCTGCAGATGCGCAGGATTATGCAGATCGAAGCACTCCTGGACCGCGACGATCACCGTGCCCTGATGGCCGACGGCAATGACGGACGCCGCCTCGGGGACATGCCGCGCCTCCACCCGATGCGGCACAAACCCCATCCAGCCGAGCCAGCGGCGGTGGGGGAACAACTGATGGTCGAATGCATAGCTGTCGAAGCCATCTTTCCCGCCCGCCTTCATCGCATGCGCGTCAGTCCCGATGAAGCGCGCCGGAAGCACCGCACCCAGCGCGGCCACTCAGCGCTGCACGATCCGTGGTGCATCCGCCGGGCCATATGCAGCGACGGGCCGATAGATCTCGAACAACACCCGGCCGAAGCCCGGCTGGAACTTGATCAGCCCGCGTCCTGGCGTGAGCCACTGGCTTTCCACATGGGCGGTGGTGAGCGTGGCTTCCGCCGAGCCGGGGTGTGGCATGCCAGGAAATGCCTCGGCGTCCTGAGCGGCGTAGCGGGAAAGGCGCTCGATCGTCCCGGAGCGATCCGACAGCGGCAGTGGCCCACGATCGCCCGGCCGCGGATGTTGCACCCACCCATCGAAGGACGGATGGACGGCTTGCAGTCGCTGTGCGATGCCCAGCAACTGGTCATAGGCAGCGTCGACACTCAGGGTCTCTTGCGGAATGGAGACATCGATCTGGACGCGAATCATCGGCGGTCTACTCGGTGAGCCGGCAAACGCGGCCGTAAGGGCCAAAGAGGTTGCGGGCCGCCGTAAAGCACTGCGCTTCCAGGAAATGCCACTCCAGCTTTGCCGGACTTCCTAACTGGTCGATATGCGCCTGTTGCGTCGCGACCTGACGAAGCCAAGCGTCGAAGACGGTGGGAGGGTGCAACTGCACCCACGGTTGCAGATCGCCTGTCCTGGTCAGGAACTGCTTGTAATGCGCCTTTGCTTCGACAGCGGTACAGGACGGGCGCCAGAAACCATCGAAGCGTAGCGGCCCGTGCTGCCACTCATCGAGGGTGATCGTATTTTTTCCGCCCAATAGCCGCAGGCGAGCACGGTCGAAGTCGCTGCCTCCATAGGTGTAGCGAAAACGTTCTGGCCCTGCGCGTAGATTGGCGATGCGGAGCTGATAGTCGAAGTCGCGATACTGCCGGAGCGGAATCGTGTAGGTCGCAGGCATCTGCACTCCTTGCGCCAACTTGCAGCTGTTGCACTGGTTCTGATTGAGGGTTTGCGCGCAATCGGCCTCGCGTGGCTCCACGCGTGGCTCGACCTGGCTGTCGGGCCGGACGCCCAGCGCCTCCTTGAGACGATCCCAGACCTGGCCGATGGTCGGCCCGCCAAGGGGATCGGGCCGGGACGGATCCCACCCGCCAGGGCGGGTGATGGGCGGCGGCGGAAGCGGGAGGGGGACGGCGACCATGACGGGCTTACGAACCAAGGTCGGCGGCCAGCAGGGCCAGCAGATCGGCCGCGGTGGCGTTGGGGGCGTCGGTCTGCGCGAACCACACACGCACCAGCGGCAGCGTGCGCAGGCCGCGTGCCCATGCGACATCGGCCTTGACCCAACGCACCAGTGTCGGCAGATGGGTGAGATTCAACGCGCCGACCGCATGCCGGTAGCTCGCCTGCACCTCGGCCAACAGCCGCGTATCGTCGCGCCCCGCCACCGCCGCGCGGTGGTCGCGCCGCACCTCCGCGGCCAGCCGTGGCAGAAACGACCCCGGATCGGGCAGACAGAGCTTGGCGTACTGCTCAGCGCTCAGCTGCAACATCGGCGGCCTCCTGTGCCAATGCGCTGCGCTGCAACGCCCACTGCCCGTCGTACGCCACCACCTGCCATTCCAGGATCGGCCCAAGCAACTCCAGCTGCTGCGGCCGCGTCAGCACCTCGACATAGCGCGCGAACGCACGCGCATCGTAGTACCGCATCAAGGCCAGGCTGCCATCGGGCAAGGCGATGTCCAACGCCCCGTCCAGATGCGCCAGCAGCTGTGCAAACGGAACCTCGGCGATCAGCCGCATCACCCCGGACGGCGTGCGCCCCAGCTGTGCTAGCCACGCATCCAGCGCCGGCTGTATCGCCCCAACCGGCAGCGCCAACAGCCACGGCCCGGCCGCCGCATGCTCGGCCTCCGGCTGCTGCGCGAACAATGAGGCTGCCTGCATGCCCGCAGTGGCCGCGTGGTGCTGCAACACCGGCAATCGCGCAGGATCGCCTGCGCAATCGACCAGCGCATAGGCATGGCACACGCTCATGCGCGCAGCAGCAGCGGTGCACCCGCCGCAGCCCCAGACAACAGACATTCCAGACAGACCGGCGGCTTGGCCAGCAGTGACGGCACCCGCTCCGCCCCGGCCACCGCAGACATCGCCAAACCGGCGGAGCCATCGCCCACCTCCACATAGGCCCGCGTTTGCCGCTGCGTGGTCACCGTGCAACCGCACGCAAGATGCGCCCCATCCAGCGCAACCGGCTGACCATCGATCAGGATCGACGCATCGCCATCGACGATGGCGAACACACCCCCATGGCGAGGGCAACTCGCCCGGTCGCCCACCCGCGCCACCGGCACCCCATCGATGTCGGTTTCCCGAGAGCCCGTGATCACCCGCCCCCCACTGCTGGTCGGGTCACCGACCACGATCCACATCCTGCGCATGGCATCGCTCGCGACGTTAGTATTGCTGTACATCGAGCGTCGCACAAAAGATATGCGATGGCTAGGGGCTAGCGATCGAGCAGAAAATTTTGCGGATAGAACCGAATTACAGCGGTAGTTAGCGAGCTAATATTAATGCATAGCCTTATAGGCATAGATAGCTATTCTGACTAAAAGTGGTTCTCGCCGCCTGTTGCCTCCAATCGTGCCGGCTATTGCACCTGCGAAAGCACCCGCGTCAGATGGTCGGTCAGCAACTCCAGGCAAAACACCAACTCGTCGAAATGCACCGCCGGCTGCCGCTGCTGCAGTTCGCCCGGCGTGCGCGGCTGCGCCAACCGCGCCAAGAAACGCATATGGTCGCGCAATTGCTCAAGATGGTAGCGGGCTTCTTCCGGCAGGAAGTAACCCGGGAAAGACGGCACCGTATCCTCGACATCCGACATGGCCTGCTCCTCATTCCATGGAATCAGCCCACCCGCCGCGAAGCGACGGACGGGAAGTCGGGAGGCTCGAAAGCGCTAACAGCCGGCGGGCGCATTCCCCTTGCGGGTGTTGTATTAGCCGCCCTCCCGACGCAGAGCATCACGTCGGTTGCACCAGCAAAGCTGCAGTCACAAAAAACCCACCGGTTTGTCGGAGGTGGGGACCGCTGTTAGCGGAGTTTCGAGGCTCCGGGGGGGGGGGGGG
>NZ_NSET01000049.1 GCF_009192945.1 Xanthomonas maliensis
TATGCTTCTTTTTTATCCAAAGAGATGCCGGACTACGATCTACGACTCCGTCCGGACGCCTGGGAGATTTTTATACGACACAGCTGTGGGCCTGCCCCCTCCTGACGGCCCCCACTTTTTGTACCCCCTTCGGCAGTACAACACGCTGGCCCCGCTTCGGGCCTACCAAAACCCCGCGGCTGTCGCCGCGCCCCCTTGAGTCAAGGGGGCGCGGCGACAGCCGCGGGGTTTTGGCAGGCCCGAAGCGGGACCCGCGTTTTGTACTGCCGCAGGCGGTACAAAACGTGGGCGCCTTCAGGCGGGCGCAGCCCGACAGAAGGCGGCGGAGCCGGCCGATAAGCCGGGTTCTGTCGTGGACAGTCATTCGTCTAGGCGCCGCGTCACCGCGGCGCTCGAGCAACCTACCCGGATCCAGCGCGGGCCACGCCAATGGATCCCTATTTGGTCTTGCTCCAGGTGGGGTTTGCCGTGCCGGTCCGTTACCGGACTCGCGGTGCGCTCTTACCGCACCATTTCACCCTTACCGGCCCCTCGAAAGGAACGTAGGCGGTATCTTTCTGTTGCACTTTCCGTCGGCTCGCGCCGCCCAGGCGTTACCTGGCACCTTGCCCTATGGAGCCCGGACTTTCCTCGGCACTCTTGCGAGTGACGCGACTGCCTGGCCGACTCCGCCATGCCTATTGTCGCATGTCTGGCCGAGCACCGGCGCAGCCAGAGCGTGTGATGCACGTTGAGACGAGATGCGTGGGCCGTCAGCGGTGCGGAGCGGGTGCTGGGTGGCGCCGGCCTGGGTGGCGACAAGGCAAGCCGCGCGGCGCGCTCCGTGCCGCTGACGGCCAACCCTCCGGGAAGCGCCCTGCGGCGCGCCGAGACCGCGTTGTGCGCCTTGTCTCGACGCGCCACAGGACGCTTCGCACTTACCCAAAGCACATAACACGCTCTAGTCCTGGCGATTGCCGTACAACGCCTTGCGCGGCGCACCGGTGAGCTCGGCGGCCAGCTTGGCCGCCGTGGACGGCGGCAGGTGCTCGACCAGCTTGGCGTAGACGCGGCGACCTTCGGCCAACTGGCCATCACTGGCGTCGGCAACGCCCTGCACCATCACCACGAACTCGCCCTTGCGCTGGTTGGGGTCGGCCTCGACCTGCGCCAGCAAGTCGGCCAGGCTGCCGTCGAGCACGGTCTCGAACAGCTTGGTCAACTCGCGGGCAATCACCGCCGGGCGATCGTCGCCAAACGCCGCGCGCAGGTCGGCCAGCGATTCGACGATGCGGTGCGCCGATTCGTAGAACACCAGGGTGCGGGTTTCCCCGGCCAGATGCGCCAGCCGTTCGCGCCGGGCGGCGGCCTTGGCCGGCAGGAACCCTTCGAAGCCGAAGCGGTCGCTGGGCAGGCCGGCCACGCTGAGGGCGGCGATCGCCGCACAGGGGCCTGGCACCGGACTGACACGGATGCCGGCGGCACGCGCCGCGCGCACCAGCCGAAAGCCCGGATCGCTGACCAGCGGGGTGCCGGCATCGCTGACCAGGGCCAGCGACTCGCCCTCGCGTAGCCGCGCGACGATGCGCTCGGCCATCGCCTCCTCGTTATGGTCGTGCAGGGCCAGCAGTGGTCGTTCGACACCGAAGTGGCTCAGCAGCTGGCGCGTGTGGCGGGTGTCCTCGGCGCAAATAGCGGCCACGCCACGCAGCACCTCCAACGCACGGGTCGATAGGTCGGCCAGGTTGCCGATCGGCGTGGCGACCACGTGCAGGGTTCCAGCAGACGTCATCAGCGGTGTTCCAGGGGCAAAGGGTAGAATCGTAGCGGGTTTCACCGGTCCGCCCCCGCGGCCCCTGTCCAATGGATCTGAAATGAACAAGCGTGTTGCCAGGATCTTCGCCCTCTCCCTGCTGGTCATGCTGGTGGCCGGCTGTGCCACCAGCAGCGTCACCCAGACCGCCTCGCCGACGCCGAGCGCGGCGCTGGCGCTGCTGGATCAGGGCAAGCCACGCGAGGCTGCGCAGCAGCTGGAAGCCGAGGCGGCCAGCGCCAGCGGTGCCCAGCGCAGTCGCCTGCTCGCGGCGGCCGCGTTCGGCTGGCACGATGCCGGCGACGATGCGCGTGCGCGCAACCTGCTGACGCAAGTGGTCCCGCGCCAGCTGGCGGCCGATGAGCGGGCCCGTCTGGGCCTGCTGGAGGGCGAGCTGGCCATCATCGACAAACAGCCGGCCAAAGCGCTGCAGGCACTGGGCGAGGATCCCGCCGGCCTGCCGCCGGCCTTGCAGACGCGCTGGCTGATCGCGCGCGGCACCGCGCTGGAAGCGCACGGCGATCTGTTCGCCGCGGCCGCCGCACGTGCACACGCCGATACCGGCCTGGACGGTGCGCCGCGCAGTGCCAACCAGCGGGTGATCGTGCGCCTGCTGGCGGCACTGGACGACGCCACCCTGAGCAAGCGCACCGCCGCCCTGCCCGCCGGCGATCCGCTGTACAACTTCGCTGGCCGCGCCTTGATCAGCCGCGGGTTGCCACTGCCACGCGCCTTCGAGCGCGATGCACAATGGGGCTTAGATACCAGCAAACGGCCGCCGGCCGAGCGCGATGGCTATCGCCCGCCGGTCAAGCTCGGCGTGCTGCTGCCGCTCAGCGGCGGCCTGGCCACCGCCGCCGCGCCGGTTCGCGACGGCTTGCTGGCCGGCTACTACGCCGAGACCCGCCGGCGTCCGCAGTTGCAGTTCTTCGATACCACCGGCACCCCCGCCGGCGCCAACGCCGCGTACGACAAGGCGGTAGCTGCCGGGGTGGACTATGTGGTCGGCCCGCTCGGCCGCGACGAAGTCAGCGCCCTGTTTGCGCGCGGCCAGCTCGGCGTGCCGGTGCTGGCGTTGAATCGCCCGAGCGACAACAAAGCCCCGCCCGCCGGCAGCGCCGGCTTCTCGCTGGCGCCGGAGGACGACGGCATCATGGCCGCCGAATACCTGTTGTCGCGCGAGCGTCGCAACGTGCTGGTGATCGGCACCAGCGACGACAACGGCAAGCGCACGCTCAAGGCCTTCGGCGACCGCTTCAAGGAGCGCGGCGGCCAGGTGATCGGCAACATCAGCGTGGCCGATATGCCGGGCGACATCAGCGCGCAGCTGCGCACCTTCGGCAACGCCGATGCGGTGTTCCTGGCCGTGCGCGGCGGCACCGCACGCGCACTGGCTCCGCAGCTGGCCTTGACCGGCTTTGCAGGCAAGACGCGGGTGGCCACGCCACAACTGACCGCCGGAACCGGCAAACCCGAAGAGGATATCGCCCTGGACGGCATCGTCTTCCCCAGCGAAACCTGGAGCGCGCTCGGTGTGTCCGGCCTGCCGGCCGCCAGCCAGGTCGCCACCAATCTGCCCAGCGCGCGTGGCCTGGGCACGCGCCTGTTCGCGTTCGGCTATGACGCCTGGAAGATCAGCGCCTACCTGGAAAAACTGGCCACCGGCAGCGATGGCGGCCTGCGCGGCGCCACCGGTGTGCTGCATCTGGACGGCTTCGGCAACGTCCTGCGCACGCCGGCCTGGTCCACCTTCAGCGGTGGCCACGCGGTGCCGATCGCCGACGGCCGCTGACGCCATGCCGGCAGTGCGTCAGCAACGCGGCGCAGCGGTGGAAGCGGCCGCGCGCGCGTTGCTGGAGCAGGCCGGCCTGCGGTGGGTGGCAGGCAACGCCAGCTACCGGGGTGGCGAACTGGATCTGGTGATGCGCGACGGTGCGGCGCTGGTGTTCGTGGAAGTGCGCTACCGGCGCGACACGCGCTTCGGCGGCGGTGCCGCCTCGGTGGATGTGCACAAACGGCGCAAGCTGGTGCTGGCTGCGCAATTGTTCCTGGCCTCCCACCCGGCACTGGCCGCGCTGCCCTGCCGCTTCGATGTCGTCCAGGCCAGCGGCGATCCACCGCAACTGCACTGGATCCGCGACGCGTTCCGCGCCGACGATTGCTGAGGACGCGCGGACGTCGATGCCGACCATCATGACCCACGCCGCCGTGCCGCTGGCGCTTTGGTGCGCCAGCGAACGCGGTCGCCTCTCATCGCGCCTGCTGGCTGCCGGCATCGTGGCGGCGATGCTGCCCGATGCCGATGTGCTGGCATTCGCGCTGCACATTCCTTATGCCGACGCCTTCGGACATCGCGGCGCCAGTCATTCGCTGCTGTTTGCCGGTGTGCTGGGCCTGCTCGGTGCGCTGGCGCATCGCCTGCTGCGTGCCGATGCGCTGCAGGCGGCACTGTGGCTGCTGGTCTGCAGCGCCTCGCATCCGCTGCTGGATGCGATGACCTCCGGCGGCCTGGGCGTGGCGCTGGGCTGGCCGTGGGACCAGACGCGCTGGTTCGCGCCCTGGCGGCCGATCCGGGTCTCGCCACTGGCCTCCGGTTTCTTCAATGCGCGCGGCCTGGAGACACTGCTCTCCGAACTGCGCTGGGTCTGGCTGCCGCTCGCCACCGCCGTGCTGGGATGGAAATGCCTGCAGCGCCCCCCACCACAGGAGCATGTGTCATGAGCGACGTTCTTCCCACCGCGCTGAGCGAGCTGCTGGCGGCGCGACTCGGCAGCGATGGCTGGTTGACCGGCGAGACGGCGCGACGCCGTCATGGCGAAGACGATTCGCGCCGCTGGGCCTTGCCGGCTGCCGTCGCCTTGCCGGGTACGACCGAGGACGTGGTGGCGATCGTGCGGGCTTGCCGCGCGCACGGGGTGCCGATCGTGGCACGTGGCGCCGGCACCGGCACCACCGGTGCGGCAGTCCCGTTCGACGGCGGCGTGGTGCTGTCGCTGGCGCGCATGAATCGCATCGTGGCGCTACGCCCGCAGGATCGCTGCGCAGTGGTGCAACCGGGCGTGCTCAACGACGATCTGCAGCAGGCCTTGCAACCGCATGGACTGTTCTGGCCACCGGACCCGTCCAGCGCGACGCAGTGCAGCGTGGGCGGCAACCTGGCGACCAACGCCGGCGGTCCACGCGCGGTCAAATACGGTGCCACCCGCGACAACGTGCTTGGCCTGGTCGCGGTGACCGGCAGCGGCGATGTCATTCACTGCGGCGGCGCCTACACCAAGAACTCCACCGGCTACGACCTCACCCATCTACTGGTCGGCAGCGAGGGCACGCTGGCGATCATCGTGGAGGCGACCTTGAAGCTGAGCCCGCGCGCGATCGCGCAGGCCGGACTACGGGCGCTGTATCGCGACGCCGCCAGCGCTGCGGCGGCGGTGTCGCGGATCATGGCGCAACCGACCACGCCGACGATGCTGGAATTCCTCGATGCGCGCGCCATCGCGCTGCTGCGCCACAACGGCAGTGACGTGCCGGAGGCCGGCGCGATGCTGCTGATCGAAGCCGATGGCGATGACGACACGCTGCCCTACGCATTGCAGGCCCTGCATGCCGCCGCCGATGGCGAGGGCGTGCTGAGCCTGGACATCGCCGCCGACGGCAGCGCGCGCGACAAACTGTGGGCGGCACGCCGTGCGCTATCGCCGGCCTTGCGCACGATCAAGCCCGGCAAGATCAACGAAGACGTGGTGGTGCCGGTGTCGCGCATCCCCGACCTGGTCGCAGGCGTCGAGGCGTTGGCGGCCGAATACGCGCTGCCGATCGTCAGCTTCGGTCATGCCGGCAATGGCAACCTGCACGTCAACATCATGTACGACCCCGCCGATGCCGACGAAACCGCGCGCGCGCAGGCGGCGCTGCCGCGGCTGTTCGCACTGGTGCTGGCGCTGGAAGGCACCTTGTCGGGCGAACACGGGATCGGCGTGGCCAAGCGCGATTTCATGGCACAGGCCTTCAGTGCGTCGACGCTGGCCGCGATGCGCGCGCTCAAGGCCGCACTGGATCCAGATGGCATTCTCAATCCGGGCAAGGTCTTGCCGCCTGCCGAGGGCTGAGTTTGCCGGCTGATCGTCCTGCGCGCGGAATGGGGTCGCTGACACATCCACGGCGATGACAGAGACGCAAGGGGCATCGCCCACCTCTGGATAGCGCGCGAGTGCGCGCGTCAGCGTGCTACGCCGATAAAGCGCAATCCCACGCCCGGCTCGGTGACGATGTAGTGCGGATCGGCGGCATCGTCGCGCAGCTTCTGCCGTAGCTTGCCCACCAGGATGCGCAAGTAATGCGTGTCCTCTTCATGGGTCGGACCCCAGACTTCGCGCAGCAATTGCGGCTGCGTCACCACTCGGCCGGCATGCTTGAGCAATAGCGCGAGCAAGGCGTATTCCTTGCGGCTCAACGGCACCGGTTCGCCATCCAGGGTGACTTCGCGCAGGCCCAGGTGGATGTGCAGGTGGCCGTCGTCGAACACGCTTTCCTCGACGCTGGTGCCGGCACCGGCCTGGCGCAGCAGCGCGCGGATGCGCGCCATCAGTTCCTGCACACCGAATGGCTTGGTGACGTAGTCGTTGGCACCGGCGTCGAGCGCAGCGACCTTCTCGGTCTCACCGGCGCGCACGGTGAGCATGATCACCGGCACGGTGGACCATTGCCGGATCTCGGCCAACACCTCGTGGCCATCGCGATCGGGCAGGCCGATATCGAGCACCACCAATTCGGCGCCCTGTGCGGCCAACAGCGCCAGCGCCTCCTCGGCCGTCCCGGCCTGGAGCACGCGGTATCCCTGCGCACGCAGGCTGATATCGAGGAAGCGGCGAATCTGCGGCTCATCGTCGACGATCAGCACGCGTGGGGGCGGGATGGCAGTGGCGTCAATCGGCATGGGGTCGGGGCGGCGCGGCGGGAACGAGCAACGGCAGCGTAATGCGGATCGTGGTGCCTTGACCATGCGGCCCCGCCAAGGCCTCCACGCTGCCGCCATGCGCCCCGATCATGCCCTGGCAGATGGTCAGGCCCAGTCCGGTGCCGTGACGGCCGCGATCGCCGCGCTCCACGCTATAGAACATGTCGAAGATGCGCGCACGTTCGTCTTCGGGAATGCCAGGACCACGGTCGCCGATCTCGATCTGCAGCGCCCCGCCCTGCATCATTGCCTGCACGGTCACCGCCTCCTCCGGCGGAGAGAACTTGGCCGCGTTCTCCAGCACATTGAAGATCGCCTGCTCGACCAGCGCCGGATGCACCCAGATCGCCGGCAGCTCGGGCGCCAGCTCCAGCTGCACGCGCACCTGCGGCTGGTAGCGCTGCAGTCGACGGATCGCCGAGCCGAGCAACTCGTCCACGCCGATCCAATCGCGGTTCAAGGTCAGCCCGGTGTGGCCCAGCCGGGTCATGTCGAGCAGGTTCTGGATGTAGCGATCCAAGCGCTCGCCTTCCAGTTGGATGGTATCGAGCAGGCTGCGCCGATCCTGCGCGTCCATCGCATCGCCATAGCTGGCCAGGCTGCTGGCCGAGCCGATCATCGAGGCCAGTGGCGAGCGCAGGTCGTGCGACACCGAGGACAGCAGCGCCGAGCGTAGCCGCTCGGTCTCGCCGCTGACGCGCGCGCCTTCCAGGTCCGCCACCAATCGCGTCCGCAGCGCGGCCTGGCCGATGTCCTCGACCATCGCTTCGGCCAGACGCCGCTGCTCCAGCCCGGGCCGCTGCGCCGACTGCCGGAAGCGCAATGCCGCCACCCCCAGGGTGCCGCGTTCGTGCCGCACTGGCAGGCACCACCAGTGCGCGCCGGCCAGGGTGTCGGTGAAGCGACCGGCTGGCTGGCCGTGCCGCTGGGTCCAGTCGGCGGCATTGCGATCCAGCGCCCCGAAGCTAGCCGGCGCCTCACTCTCGCGCTGCTCCAGTCGCAGCCAGACTTCGGCATCCAGCGCGGTGGCCAGCGCGCGCCGGCCGGCTTCCAGCACCTGGCCCAGGTCCGCCGCCGTGCTGAGCTGACGCCCCAAGGCCTGCAACGCATTGGCATGCCCATTGGCCGCACGCAGCGCCAGCACCTGGCTGCGTAGCCGCGAGGCCAGTCGCCCGGCTACCAAGGCGGCGAGCAGGAACAGACACACGGTCACCAAGCCCTGGCGTGCACTGATGTACAGGGTGAAACGCGGCTCGATGAAGAAGAAGTTGTAGGCCAAAAAACTCAGCAGCGCGGCGATGAACGCCGCCGCCATGCGGGTGCGCGAGGCCACCAGCACGACCGCCACGATGAACACCATCGACAGGTCTTCGATGTCGGTCCAGCGCTGCAGCAGCCAAGCCACGCCCACCGCACCGGCCGCGGAGACCGCCGCATAGACCAGGTCATAGCGCTGCAGCCACTTGCCTGGATTGCGCCAGCGCTGGCGTGCGCGGGCGCGCGCATCGGCAGAACTGACGATGACCAGTTCGTAATGGGCACCCCGCTGCAACAGTTGCTGGGTCAGGGTGCGATTGAACATGCGCGCCAGCGGCCGCTCGCGGGTGCGGCCGAGCAACAGGGTGGAAACACCGTTCTGCGAGGCGAAGTCCAGCAATGCCTGGGCGACATTGGTTCCATGCAACAAGGCAGTCTCTCCGCCGAGCCGACGTGCCAAGGCAAAGGCGCGATCGATTTCTAGTTGCCAGGCAGCATCGGCCACGGTCTGGGTCTGCACGGTGACCACCGTCCAGGGCGCATCGCGGCGCTCGGACAGCCGCCGCGCCACCCGCACCAGATAGTCGGAGCTGCCGCGTCCATCGATGGCCACCACCACCCGCCGCCGCAGTGCCGTGGTACCGGGCAATCCGCGCGCGGTCTGGGTGTCGCGCAAGTCGCTGTCGACGCGATCGGCGGCGGTCTGCATCGCCAACTCGCGCAGCGCGGTCAGGTTCGACGGCGAGAAGAACGCCTGCAACGCCTGGCTGGCCTGCTCGGGCAGATACACCTTGCCCTGCTGCAGGCGCTCGATCAGTTCGCGCGGCGGCAGGTCCACCAGCACGATGTCGCGCAGGCGGTCGAACACCGCATCCGGCACCGTCTCGGACACGCGCACACCGGTAATGCGCAGCACGATGTCGTTGAGGCTCTCCAGGTGCTGAATGTTGACCGTGGTGTAGACGTCGATGCCGGCATCGAGCAACTCGACGATATCCTGCCAGCGCCGCTCGTGCCGGCTGCCGGGCACGTTGCGATGGGCCAGCTCGTCGATCAGGCTCAACTGCGGTTTGCGCGCCAGCACCGCATCCAGGTCCAGCTCTTCCAGCGCGCGTCCCTGGTAGTTGACGCGCTTGCGCGGCAGCAGCGGCAGCCCGTCGAGCAGCGCGGCGGTTTCGCTGCGTCCGTGCGTTTCGACGATGCCAGCCACCACATCCACGCCCTGGCGCAAGCGCTCGCGCGCGCGCGACAGCATGGCGTAAGTCTTGCCCACACCAGGCGCCGCACCCAGAAATACCGTCAGCCGCCCGCCGTGTTCGCGCTGGAGTTCGCCGATCAGGGCATCGGCTTGTTGGGTGCGGGCGTCAGGCATCGAGGCGTTGGCGGTGGAGATGAGGGGACGGCGAGGCGGCGGTCCCGGGTGCTCGGGACCCGGGACCCGGGACCCGGGACCCGGGACCCGGGACCAGCAAGAGCCTACCGCGCAATGCGGTCGGTGACGGGTTTGGCGTTAGCGTTTCCCGGCCTCATCCGCATCCAGCGCCAGGTTCAGCGCCAGCACATTGATCCGCGGCTGCCCCAGCAAGCCGTATTGCGGGGCTTCGGTCGCCGCCTGCACCAGCGCGGCGACCCGCTGCTCGGGCCAACCGCGCGCCGCAGCCACCCGGCGGATCTGCACTTGTACGCCGGCCGGACTCAGGTGCGGATCCAGCCCGCTACCGGATTGGGTCAGCAGTTCCGTGGGCACCGCCGCCGGATCGATGCCATCGCGTGCCGCCACGTCCTTGCGGGCAGCGTCGATGCGTGCGATCAGCTCAGGATTGGAACGCGCCTGGTTGCTGCCAGACGCTGCGGTCGGATCGTACTTGGCCGCCGACGGGCGCGGCTGGAAGTAGCGCGCTGCGGCGAATGGCTGCGCCACCAGCGCCGAGCCGACCACCCGCTGCTGCACGCGCAGCAGCGAGCCGGTCGCCTGGCTGGGGTACAAGGCGCCGGCCAAGCCGGTGGCCAGCAGGCTGTAGATCAGCCCTACCCCAAGCAGCGTAAACACGGCCAGGCCCAAGGATGCCCGCAGGACACCGCCATCACGCAGAGGAAGCACGGAAGACATGGAAGAAGAATCGCTAGAAGTAGTCATGAGTCAGGCCCCCAACACGGCGACCAACGCCAGGTCGATCAGCTTGATCGCGACGAACGGCAGCAGCACGCCGCCCACGCCATAGATCAACATGTTCCGCCGTAGCAGCGAGGTCGCACTCGATGGACGAAAGCGCACGCCGCGCAGTGCCAACGGAATCAGTGCCGGGATGATCAGCGCATTGAAGATCAGCGCGGCCAGCACCGCATGCCGCGGGCTGGACAGCTGCATGATGTTGAGCGCCGCCATCGAGGGGATGGCCGCGGCAAACAACGCCGGCAGGATCGCGAAATACTTGGATACGTCGTTGGCCAGCGAGAAAGTCGTCAGCGCGCCGCGGGTGATCAGCTGCTGCTTGCCGACTTCCACCACCGACAGCAGCTTGGCCGGATCCGAGTCCAGGTCGACCATGTTGCCCGCTTCCTTGGCGGCCTGGGTCCCGGAATTCATCGCCAGGCCGACATCGGCCTGCGCCAACGCCGGCGCATCGTTGGTGCCGTCGCCGACCATCGCCACCAGGCGGCCACCGGCCTGCTCGGCGCGGATCCGCGCCAGCTTGTCCTCTGGCCTTGCCTGGGCGATGTAGTCGTCCACGCCGGCTTCCGCCGCGATGGCAGCCGCCGTGAGCGGGTTATCGCCGGTGATCATCACCGTCTTGATGCCCATCGCACGCAGCTGGGCGAACTTTTCCTTGATGCCCTGCTTGACCACGTCGCTGAGCTCGACCACGCCGAGCACATGCCGGCCTTCGGCCACCACCAGCGGGGTGGCGCCACCGCGTGCGACTTCCTCGATGCGCCCCTGCAATTCCGGCGACACCGTGGCGCCCTGCGCCTGCACGTGGGCGACAATGGCATCGCCGGCCCCCTTGCGGATGCTGCGCCCGCCCATGTCCACGCCGGACATGCGGGTCTGCGCGGTGAAGGCCACGAAGTGGGCGCCGTCCGGCTCCACCACCACCGCACCCTGCTGGCGTGCCAGCTTGACGATGGATTTGCCTTCCGGCGTCGGATCGGCCAGCGAGGCCAGCATCGCCGCATCGCGCAACTGGGCGCGGTCGACGCCGGCCAGCGGATGGAAGGCGGTGGCCTGGCGATCGCCATACGTGATGGTGCCGGTCTTGTCGAGCAACAGCACGTCCACGTCGCCGGCCACTTCCACCGCCTTGCCGGACTTGGCCAGCACGTTGGCCGACAACGCCCGGTTCATGCCGGCGATACCGATCGCCGGCAACAGGCCGCCGATGGTGGTCGGGATCAGGCAGACCAGCAACGCGATCAGCAGCAGCGGGTCCAGCGTGACACCGACGAATCCGGCGATCGCCGGCAGCGAGGCCACCACGATCAGGAAGGTCAGCGTCATTGCCGCCAGCAACAGGGTCAGGGCGATTTCGTTGGGGGTCTTCTGCCGGTTGGCGCCTTCCACCAGCGCGATCATGCGATCGAGGAAGCTGTGGCCGGGTTCGGCGGTGACCTTGAACACGATCTCGTCGGACAGCACGCGGGTGCCGCCGATCACGCCGCTGCGGTCGGTGCCGGCCTCGCGCAGCACCGGCGCCGATTCGCCGGTCACCGCTGCCTCGTTGATGGTGGCCAGACCACGCACGATTTCACCGTCGGCAGGAATGAACTCGCCTTCGGACACCATCACGTAGTCGCCCGGCTTCAATTCGGCCGCCGGAATCCGCGTCTCGCGGCCGCCGAGCGCGGTTTCCACCCGCCGCGCCACCAGGTCCTTGCGCGCCCGCCGCAACGACGCCGCCTGGCCACGGCCGCGGGCCTCGGCCACCGCTTCGGCGAAGTTGCCGAACAGCACGGTGACTAACAGGATCGCGGTCACCGCCCAGCCGAAGCCGGCATTGGACTCGCCGCTGGCGCTGATCACCGCCGCCAGCAAGGTACCGCCCATCACCACCGCCATCACCGGGCTGCGCAGCAGATGCCGCGGCGCCAACTTGACGAAGGCCGCGCGCATTGCCGCGGCGAGGATCGCGCCGTCGAACAGCGCAGCGTCGGCGCGCTCGCGTTTTTCAGTCACAGGAATCGTAGACATCGTTCAGAACTCTCAGGACGCCGCCAGGGCGAGGTGTTCGGCAATCGGGCCCAGCACCAGTGCCGGCATGAACTGCAGCACGGTCAGCACGAGCACGATGGCGATCACGGTCAGCGAAAAAGTCGGGGTTTCGATCTGCAGGCTGCCGGCAGACTCGGGCGCGCGGCGCTTGACGGCCATCCGCGCGGCGACCATCAGCGGCAGGATCAGCGCCGGATAACGGCCTAGCGCCAACACCACCGAGCAACTGAGGTTCCACCAATACGTGGCATCGCCCAGCCCCTCGAATCCCGAACCGTTGTTGGCGAACGCCGAGGTGTACTCGTAGAACACCTGGCTGATGCCGTGGAAGCCCGGATTGGAATTGGCGGTGAACTGCGGCAGCGCCAGCGCAGCAGCCGTGAAGCCCAACACGACCAGCGGCTGCAGCAAGATCAGCAGCGCCAGCAATTGCACTTCGCGCGCTTCGATCTTGCGCCCGAACAGCTCTGGCGTGCGTCCGGTCATCAGGCCGGCCAGGAACACGCTCAGCAGCAGGTAGACCACGAACTGCTGCAAGCCGCAGCCGACGCCGCCCCAGATGGCGTTGATCAGCATGTCCACCATGGCCACCAGGCCACTCAGCGGACTGAGCGAATCGTGCATCGCGTTGACCGAGCCGTTGGAGGTCTGCGTGGTCAGCGCGGCCCACAAGGCCGAGGCATCGGCGCCGATCCGCACTTCCTTGCCTTCCATCAGTGCCGGCGAAGCCGCACTGGCCGAATGCCCCTCGGCCCACAGCATGACCGCGGTGGACGCCGCCGACATCGCCAGCATGGTGCCGAACACCAGCGCGGTCAGCCGTTTGCGTCCGGTCAGATAGCCGACCATGAACACCACGCTGATCGGCAGCAGCACGATCGCCAGGGTTTCCAGCAGATTGCTCAGCGGGGTGGGATTTTCCAGCGCCACCGCGCTATTGGGGCCATACCAGCCGCCGCCGTTGGTTCCCAGCTGCTTGACCGCAACCATCGCCGCCACCGGCCCAACCGGAATGGTCTGATGCGCCATGCCGGCGCTGGCATCCACCGGCGTGGCGCTGGTTGCGCCTTGCATGGTGGAAGGCACGCCCTGCCAGGCCAGCAGCACCGTCCACAACAGGCACAAGGGCAGCAACACCCGCACGCTGGCACGAATCACGTCGGCCCAGTAATTGCCCACGTCCGCCTCGGGCAGGGCGTCCAGTGCGGCACCGGACTGAGGCCGTGGCTGCTGCGTCGCCGCCGGTTCCACCTCGTCAGAACCGGCCAGCGCTGGCCGGGCACTCGCCGACAAGGCGCTGCGTCCACCGAACAGCGCGCGCAAGGTCGCCACCGCCAACGCCAGTCCCATCATTGGCGTGACCACCTGCAGACCGACGATGCCGGTCATCTGCGACAGATAGGACAGCTGCGCCTGACCGGAGTAGTGCTGCTGATTGGTGTTGGTCACGAAAGACACCATCGTATGCAGCGCGGTATCCCAACGCAGGTTGGGAATGGCATCGGGATTGAACGGCAACCAGGCCTGGGTCATGAACACCAGCCAGGTCAGCACGCCGACCACCAGGTTGCTGACCAGGAAGGCCGCCGCATACCCGCGCCAGGACATGCCTTGCTGGGGACGCGTCCCCAGCAGCGCGTACAACGGCCGTTCGATCCAGCCGAACACGGCATCGCAGCGCATCGGCGCACCGCGCATCACCGCGGCCAGATAGCGGCCCAGGGGCCACGCCAGCACGATCGCCAGCGTGTAGACAAGAAAGGTTTCAATCATTGGAGCGCACTCGCATCAGAAGTCTTCGGGCCGCAGCACCACGTACAGCAGGTACGCAGCGGCCACGAGCACGGCCACGCCGCACAACCAGGACAACCAGGAAGACATGGCGGCTACTCTCCGCAGGGGGCGCGCAGCGGCGCCGGGATGAGCGAGCGCACCGGCACCGTGGCCGTGGCCTGTGCGCAACGCGTTGCCGCACCGTGCGCAGGGCGCCGATGGGGCAGGCAGATCAGGTGATGCATCGGAATGGTCCACGGCGGAACCCCTCCGCCAGTGCGCGCAGTGTCTTCCTGCGTTGCGTAAAGTCGCTATCGACCTGCTGGCGGCGCCGCGTAAAGTCCGCATAAACATCGCGCGGCGACCCACGCTGCGTTCATGCAGCCAGCGCCGTCACTGCGGAGACCTTCAAGCGCGCGTCATGTACACGCCCCCGGCTTGAGAGGACTCACGTGCCAACGCCCCAGACGGGCCGTCGCGCCGGTGCTGCTCACCGTTTGCACGACGCCGCTTCCGCTCGACCTAGGCGGCCGCCCTGCCGCCAGGATCCCGCGAGAGGCGCGCGTCCGCGCCCTGCAGCCGGTTCGACCCAGGACGCAGATCGCGCCGATCGATGCGCGTGCGGACGCCAGCCGCTTACCGCAGCGGCACGTCCAGCACCGAAGGCATGGCAACCGGCGATGTCAACGTCACCGTGCCGCCGCCGTCGCTGATGCTGCTATAGCGCGCATCGCGGGTGTCGATCACCAGCACCAGCCGCTGCCCGGCAGGAATGTCGGCTGCGGCGGCCTGCAATGGCCACGTCAGCGTCACCGGCTTGCCAGGCGTGGTGTCGCGCAACGAATACGGCGCATGGGTGATCAGTTGCGCCACGCCCAATGCATCCATCCGATACAGATACGCGAACAGGCTGACATTGGACTGACTGGGCACCACCGTCACCCGCAACGAAGGACTCCCCGCAAGGCGTCGCGCGCTGCTCGACGGCGCCCCGACCCAGACTGCAGCGCCGGCGCGGTTCACTAGCGGGATCGAGGTGGTCACCGGCACCCCAATGCCTTGCAACAGGCCGCTGACCAATACCACGCCCGAGTCGGCCAGCGTCGGCACAGCGGTCGCGATGCGCGACTGCCAACCGGTGGCGGTGGTACCCAGCAGACCACCAGTCGGGCTGAGCACACCGCTCGGTGCGGACAGGCCCAGGCGCGTGCTGCCCTGCTGCACTGCTGCCCAATCGGGATAACCGATCCATTGCCCGGCACCTGGCGACAACCGCACCGGGGCCTCGCTGTCCACGCCGTTGCGCTGCTGCTTCAGATAGCGGTCGAACCAGCGCGTGGTCGCGGTGTAGATCTCATTGGGCAGGCCGAGCGCGCCAGGCAGCTCGGCGGTGGCGTGGTCGCCCTGGCTGAGCAGCAGTTGCTTGGGACCTTGCAGTTGGTTGAAGAAGGCAATGGCCTGGTTGGGCGGGAACAAGCCATCGTTGAACGCATTGCCTAGCAAGACAGCGGTACCGCGCGCATTGAGCGCAGCCACGTCGGTGGCTGGACTGCGCGAGGCCGCGTTGGGCAGAAAGCCCTGCACCGCGCCGTCGTAGTCGCCGCGGGCCACCCGCGCACCGATCTGCGCCAGGTCCGGTCCCGGCCGCCCGGTGAGCGCACCGGCGCCGACCAGCAAGCCGACGCCTTGCTGGCTGACGGTGCGGTTGGCGTAGAGCGACGCCTGCAGATCGGCCCAGCCGCTGAGCGCGGCCACTGCCTTGATGCGCGGGTCGCGCTCGGCCGCCAACAGGCTGATGCCCGCTCCGTAGGAGATACCCGATGCGCCGATCGCATTGGGATCAGCCGGCGTCTTGGCCAATGCCCAATCGATCACCGCGCTGACGTCCTCGACCGTATCCGGCCCGGCGATATCGATCTGCCCGGCCGAATCCCAGAAGCCACGCGCGGTGTAGCTGACGACGACATAGCCATCGCTGGCCAGCTCGGTGGCGCGGCCGAGATATTCCAGGTTCGACAGCGACCAGCTGGCCGGCATCACGATCAACGGAAACGGCCCATTGCCCTGCCCCTGCGGGACCAGCACCAGCGCGCCCAGTTGGGTGCCATCCCAGCCGGGAATGCGCTCGTAACTCTGACGGTAGGCCCCGGCCATTGCCGAGGCCGAGGACAGCAGCAACGCCAGGGAGGCGATACCTGCGAACCAACGCTTGCTCATTCTGCTCACTCCACGCGAAGGCTGGACCGGGATGACCCAGCGGCAGTTACAGCGGCATCCAGCGGTCGTCGGGGGAGACGTCAGCGCCAACGTACCAAACGGTACGGTACGGATTCAAGTCGCGTCCGCTTGCATGCGTCAGAGTCGGCTCAGGTCTCGCGGTTACACCCTGCACTGGGCCCAGCGTCTGCCTTACGTCGAAGCGATGCCGTGGCGTCAGCCGACGAAGTGCTGGTAGCCGCGTTGCGCTGGCTGCCAGGGACTGCCAGCGGCATCCAGGACCACGACGCCGGGCGCAGCGACGATGCGGCCGATGCGCGTGGCCGCGACCTCGGTGCCTTGCAAGGCCTGCAGCACTGCCTGCCGCTGCGTCGCTGGCGCGGTGAAGCACAGCTCGTAGTCGTCACCACCGCCCAGTTGCCAGTCGCGCACCTGCTGCGGGCTGGCGAGCTCGCCATGCGCCATCGGCGGCAGCGCCTGCAGCGACAGCGCGGCGCCCACCCCACTGCGCTCGCACAGATGACCGAGGTCGGCCAGCACGCCGTCGGAGATATCCACGCACGCGTGGGCGATGCCACGCAGGCGCAGGCCTGCCGCCACCCGCGGCTGCGGACGCAGCAAACGGGCGCGCCAGTGTTCCAGCAACGGCAGGGTCGCCGGGCGACTGACGTCCAGGCGACCGGCCTGCCACAGCGCCAGTGCTGCGGCGGCCTCGCCCGGCGTCCCCGTCACCCAGACATCGTCGCCGGGCCGGGCACCGTCCCGGCGTAACGCCAGTCCCGGCGGCACGCTGCCGATTGCGGTGAGGGCGCAGGACAGCGGGCCGCGGGTGGTATCCCCCCCGACCAGGGCGATGTCATGCGCATCGGCCAGGGCGAAAAAGCCATCGGCAAAGGCATCCACCCAGCCGGCGTCGTCCTGCGGCAGCGACAGCGACAGCGTGCACCAGCGCGGCTGTGCGCCCATGGCGGCCAGGTCGGACAGATTGACCGCCAACACCTTCCAGCCCAGGTCTTCGGCCGGCGTTTCCTGTGGGAAATGCACGCCGACATTGAGCGTGTCGGCGGTGATGGCCAATTGCTCGCCATCCGACGGCTGCAGCAGCGCCGCATCGTCGCCGATCCCCAACGGCACGTCGGCGCGCGCGGCGATGCGGGCGCGCAGACGGGCAATCAGATCAAATTCGGGCATTGGCAGGGCCGAAACAGGGAACGGGTGAGTCCGGATGCGTCACGGCGCTTCTGCAGGAACGGGCGACTCGGCCGACCGCGGGTCCCGCTGCCGAATCCCGCAGCGCTCAGGCGCCGCTGCCCGACTCGAGCTTGCGCCATTCCACCGCGGCGCGATCCAGCACGCCGTTGACGTAGGTGTGGCCATGTTCGGAGCCGAAGCGCTTGGCGGTTTCGATCGCTTCGTTGATCACCACGCGGTACGGCACGTCCTGCCGGTACAGCAGTTCGTAGGCGGCCAGGCGCAGCACTGCGCGCTCGATCGCGTCGACGTCTTCCACGCCACGGTCCAGATACGGCGTCAGCGCGGTATCCAGTTCGCCGCGATGGGCCAGGACGCCTTCGACCAGATTCTCGAAATAGGCCAGGTCGGCAACTTCGTGCGCCTGCTCGTGGGCGAACTGGGCGATCACCTGCTTGGCGAAACCGCCGGAGATCTGCCAGGCATACACCGCCTGCAGCGCACGTCGGCGCGCGCGCGAACGCAACACCGGATCGATGCCATCGCGGCGGCCATGACGGTGCGAACCGCTGGGCTTGTTCATGGCAGCAGCTCCATCAGGTTGACCATTTCCAGCGCCGCCAGGGCGCATTCCTCGCCCTTGTTGCCATGGCTACCGCCCGCGCGCGCTTCGGCGTCTTCCACCCGCTCCACCGCCAGCACGCCGTTGAGCACCGGCACGCCGGTCTGCAACTGCACGCTCATCAGGCCCTCGGCGCAGAGGTCGGCGACGTGTTCGTAGTGACGGGTATCGCCACGGATCACGCAACCCAGCGCGATGACGGCGGCGTGCTGTCCCCCCTGGGCCACGCGGTTGGCAGCCATCGGGATTTCCCAGGCGCCCGGCACGCGGACCACGTCGATGGCGTCCTCGGCGATGCCGTTGCCGGCCAGGCTCTGGCGCGCGCCGGCGACCAGCACATCGGTGATGCGGGCATTCCAGCGGCTGGCAACGATGGCAAAGCGCGCGGTGGTGGGGCGGAGATCGCCTTCGTAGTGGGTCATGTGGATCGACAACGCGAGGGGGCAGCAAGTTTAACAGCAGCCGGGGGCCATCCTGGCCGGCTGGGATGGCGCGGCCGGGTCCGTGAGACAGACCCCGGCCGCGACCCAGCGAGGACTAGGGCGAGGTCACCGGCGCCACGGCGCGCGCGCCCTGGCCCGGATGGCATTCCAGGAATTCCACCACTTCCAGGCCGAAGCCGGCCAGGCCGACCTGGCGACGCGGCGTTCCCAGCACGCGCAACTTGCCCAGACCGAGCTCGGCCAGGATCTGCGCGCCGGCGCCGTTGCGCCGCCACTGGCTGACGTCCTTGGCGTTGGCAGCCAGTTCCGGCTGCTGACGCAGCCGGGCCAACAGCGCCTCGCTGTCGCGTGGAGCCGACAGCACCACCATCACGCCCTGCCCTTCGGCGGCGATCGCGCGCAGCGCATCGGTGGCCGCCACACCAAAATCCTCGCGCTGCCAGTGCAGCAGATCGGCCAGCGGGTTCTCCACCTGCACGCGTACCAACGTTGGCGTGACCGGATCGGGCTGGCCACGCACCAGTGCGAAGTGCAGGTCATGGGCGATACGGTCGCGGTAGGTGACCAGCTCGAACGGGCCGAACTCGGTGTCGATGGCGCGTGCGTCCACGCGCTCGACGGTGTGCTCGTTGGCCAGGCGATAGGCGATCAGATCGGCGATCGAGCCGATCTTCAAGCCATGTTCGCGCGCGAACACCTCCAATTGCGGCCGCCGCGCCATGCTGCCGTCCGGATTGAGCACCTCCACCAGCACGCCGGCTGGCTCCAGCCCGGCCAGCATCGGCAGATCGCTGGCCGCCTCGGTGTGGCCGGCGCGGGTCAGCACGCCGCCGGGCTGGGCGATCAGCGGAAAGATGTGGCCCGGCTGACTGAGATCCTGCGGCTTGGCATCTGGCCGCACCGCAGTCCGCACGGTATGCGCACGGTCGTAGGCGGAAATGCCGGTGGTCACGCCCTCGGCCGCCTCGATGCTGACAGTGAAGTTGGTCTGGAACTGCGCGGTGTTGTTGCGCACCATTGGTGCCAACCCGAGCTGCGTGCAACGCTCGCGGGTCAGCGACAGGCACACCAGTCCGCGCGCATGGGTGACCATGAAATTGATGTCCGACGGCTTGACCAGCTCGGCGGCCATGATGAGATCGCCCTCGTTCTCGCGATCCTCGTCGTCGACGATGACCACCATGCGGCCGGCGCGCACTTCCTCCAGCAGTTCGGGGATCGGGGCAAACTTCATGCCTCACCTCGCGCGCCGAGCAGGCGTTCGACATAGCGTGCGACCAGGTCGATCTCCAGGTTCACTGCCGCACCGACCGCAGTCTGCGCAAACGCAGTGTGGGCCACGGTATGCGGAATCAACGCGACCTCGAAACCGTCTGCGTCCACGGCATTGACGGTCAGGCTGACGCCATCCACGCAGATCGACCCCTTCTTGGCCACGTAGCGCAGCACCGCGGCCGGCGCACGGAAACGCCAACGTTGCGCACGCGCATCCTCATGCACCGCCTCGACCTGGCCCAGGCCATCGACATGACCGCTGACCAGGTGCCCACCGAGGCGATCGGTCGGGCGCATGGCGCGCTCCAGGTTGAGCAGCGCGCCTTCCGGCAGCTGACCCAGCGTGGTCAAGGCCAGCGTCTCGGTGGAGGCATCGGCCTGAAAACGATCGGCGTCGAACGCGATCACGGTCAGGCAGACGCCATTGACCGCGATGCTCTCCCCCAACTGGACCTGCGCGAACGGCAGGCTGCCGACGGCAAAGGTAAAGCGGATATCGCCGCCTTGCGGCTGGCGGGCGAGCAGGCGGCCCACGCCCTCGATGATGCCGGTGAACATCAGCGCACCTCCGCTGGGCGGATGCCGCGATGGCCCAAGCAAGAGGGAGAAGCCGGCGTGCGACGCGGCGTTTGGAACAGGTTGGACATTCGTCGTTTCTCGCAATAAGGAAGCGAAAAACGCCACAAGGCAAACAGGCACGCGCGCAGCCGCAAGGGCTGCGCAGGGGCCGTCTTCTTTCATCCGGACTATACCGTCGGCTCCGGCATCGCACCGGATCTGCTGACCTTGCACACGCGCCGGCAGCAACAGCCAGGCCGGAACATGCGCAAGCGCTCGCGGGCTCGCCCGCTTGCGCAGGCCTACCGCCGGTGGGGAATCGCACCCCGCCCTGAAGACGTTCGTGGTTGCCGGCAAACCGGCGTAGGCAGTCTACAGGACACCATCGCGCCCCTCCGGCCCGGAGCGAGGCGATGGATGGAATGCTGCGTCATGTCGGGAAACTCCCCACAGCCAGCATTGTGAAGATAATGTTAAGCTAGCGAACGCGACGGGGAGACGTCGCCTTTCCGCCCTGCAATGGGGCGGGGACATGGACATCTAATCGAGAGAGAGACCACCAATGCGTAACACCCTGATTCTGGCTGCCCTGCTGGCTGCCGCACCGTTTGCCGCATCGGCCGAAGGCCTGAGCTACAGCTACGTTGAAGGCGGCTGGAACCGGACCGACTTCAACGTCAATGACGACAACGAGGGCATCAACGGCGGCTACCTGCGCGGTTCCTGGCAGATCGCCCAGCCGATCTACGTCTTCGCTGGCTACCAGCGCGCCACCAAGGACTACAACCTCGGCAGCGGTTTCACGATCGACGGCACCCTGACGCAGACCAACCTCGGCATCGGCTACCGCCAGGAAATGACCGAGCGCGTCGAGTTCATCGCCGACCTCAGCGTGCTGCGTACCAAGGTCGACGCCGATCTGCGCCAGCGCGGTCGCTCGCTGGGCAGCAGCTCCGACTCCACCACCCTGGGCTGGGCCAACCTGGGCCTGCGTGGCAAGCCCTCGCCGCGCACCGAAGCCTGGGTCAAGGCCGGCTACATCGACGGCAATGACGTGGACAAGGGCGAGTTCGTCGGCACGCTGGGCGGCCAGGTGAACTTCACCCACACCTGGGGTCTGGTCGGCGAAGTGCAGTTGATCGACAACGCCAACCAGTACCGCGTCGGCGTCCGCGCCAGCTTCTAATCGCGACGTCTGGCGTGATCCAGAAGGCCCCGCAATGCGGGGCCTTCTGCGTTTTGCACGTGGATGGCTGTCGTGCAACAAACGCTTGCGCCACGGCAGGCCATTGTGCGCGACACGCTTGCACGACGACGGCGTTGCGACCCAGCAGCCGGGCGCGCACGCACGCCGCGGCTACCGCGCGACGGAGGCGACCGGCATGTAGCGCAATCGCAGGTCCTGCTCTAACTGCCGCGTCTCCACCAGTTGCAGCGGATAACGCTGCGCCATCGTCTCGATGCCAAGCCCGGCCAGCAACGGCCTGGCGGTGTCGCCCAACAGCACCGGCGCCAGGTAGACCAGCAGTTCGTCGACCAGTCCGGCCTGCAGCAATGCGCCGCTCAGTGTCGCCCCCGCTTCCACGTGCAGCTCGTTGATGCCGCGCTCGGCCAGCAACTGCAACACCGTCGGCAGCGCAAAGCGTCCGTCCTGCAACGGCACGCCGATAAACTCCGCATCGTCGTGCGCCGGCGGCATCAGCGCATCGTCGTGCAGGTACAACGTGGGCGCGTCGCCCGCACGGATATTGCCGCGCGCCAGCGTGCGCAACCCGGCGTCGAGCACCACCCGCAGCGGCGGCTGCACCGGAGTATCCTCGTCCAGGCGCACCGTCATCGACGGATCGTCGGCCAGCACGGTTCCCGCACCGGTCAGGATGGCGCTGGCGCGTGCACGCCAGTGCTGCACGTCGGCCCGCGCAGCCGGTCCAGTGATCCATTTCGACTCGCCACTGGCCAGGGCCGTACGGCCATCCAGGCTCGCGCCCAGCTTCACCCGCACCCACGGCCGGCCACGCTGCACCCGTGACAGGAAGCCTTGATTGAGCGTGCGCGCCTGCGCTTCCATCACGCCGCTAAGAACGTCGATGCCGGCTTCGCGCAGCAATGCGAAACCACCGCCGTTGACCTGCGGGAACGGGTCGGCCATCGCAGCCACCACCCGGCGTACGCCGGCCTCGATCAACGCCAACGCGCAGGGAGGCGTGCGGCCATAGTGCGCGCAGGGTTCCAGGGTGACGTAGGCCGTGGCGCCGCGTGCGCGCTCACCGGCGGCGCGCAGCGCAAACACCTCTGCGTGCGGACCGCCGGCGCGTTGGTGATAGCCGTCGCCCACGCACACGCCATCGTGCACGATCACGCAGCCGACCATCGGATTGGGTCGTGTGGTGTAGGCGCCAAGTTCGGCCAGGCGCAAGGCCTGCGCCATCCATCGATGATCGTCAGCGGTTGCGTTCATGCGTTGCGCGCTCCTGGCGCGATCGCCATCACCACCACCGGCATCGGCCCCAGCAGTAGGGTGGTCTGGGTGTGCCAACCCAGCCGCTGGTAAAACGGCTGCAGGGCAGGAAGACAATACAGATGCAGCAGGCGCAGGCCCTCGCACGCAGCCACTTGCACGCAGTGCGCGACCAGGCCGGCACCGATACCCCGCCCGCGTGCCTGTGGCCGCACGTACAACGACGCCAGCCGCGGTGCCGATGGCACAGCCTCGTCGGCGTCGAGCAGACTCACCGATCCCAGCCACTGCGAGGACGCAAGTGCGACCCAGGTGGACGGCAATCGGTCGTCGAGCGTGTGGGCGTGGAGTTCAGCGATGGCGGCCTGCTGCGACCACTCCGGCGCCAGGCCGCCAAACGCGCGACGATGGGCGCGCGCGATCGCCGGCAGGTATTCGCTCGCCTCGGCCAGGTGGGCGATGCGCATGCGCTCAGCGCTTGCCGGGCTTGCCGGCGCGCTCCAGCGCTGCCTCCAGCAGCGGCAACTGCTCGCTACCGACCGGCAGCTCGCGTTCGAGCTTTTCGATCTCCTCGCGGAAATCGGCCACGTCCTGAAAACTGCGGTACACCGATGCGAAGCGCACATAGCCGACATGGTCGAGCTTGCGCAGCTCGGCCATCACATATTCGCCCACCCGCAGCGAACCGACCTCGCGTTCGCCGGACATGCGCAGTTGATGCACCACCGAGCGCACCGCCGCTTCGATCTGTTCTTCGGCCACCGGCCGCTTCTGCAAGGCGCGATCGAAACTGGTGCGCAGCTTGCGGGCATCGAACGCCTCGCGCCCGCCATCGCTCTTGACCACGGTCGGCAGCTTGAGTTCGATCGTTTCCAAGGTGCTGAAGCGCTCGCCGCAGGCCTCGCACTCGCGCCGACGACGGATCGTGGTGCCGTCTTCGGAGACGCGCGAATCGATCACGCGAGTGTCGTTGTGCTGGCAGAACGGGCAGTGCATCAGTAGAGCCGGGACCCGGCAAAAAGCACACAGAACGCCAGCGGCGACGCTGGACGTGCATCGGCCGGAATCCCCGCTCTCGCGGGTCCCGGATCCCGAGGCCCGAGTCCCGACATCTCAGCCATACACCGGATACGTGCGGCACTGCGCGGTGACCGCGTCGCGCACCTTCGCCAATACCGCCGCATCGGACGGTGCATCCAGCACATCGGCGATCCAATTGGCCAGGTCCACGCAATCCTGTTCCTGGTAGCCACGGGTGGTGATGGCCGGGGTGCCCAGGCGCAGGCCCGAGGTCACGAACGGCGAGCGCGGGTCGTTGGGTACCGAGTTCTTGTTGACGGTGATGTGCGCCTTGCCCAACGCCGCCTCCGCATCCTTGCCGGAGACCTCGCGCCCGATCATGTCCACCAGCATCAGGTGGTTCTCGGTACCGCCGGAAACAATCTTGTAGCCACGCGCGATCAGCGTCTTGGCCATGGCCTGTGCATTCTTCACCACCTGCTGCTGGTAGGCCTTGAACTCGGGCTCCAGCGCTTCCTTGAAGGCCACCGCCTTGGCGGCGATGACGTGCATCAACGGACCACCCTGGATGCCCGGGAACACGATCGACTGCAGCTTCTTGGCCAGCTCCTCGTCGGCACCCTTCGCCAGGATGATGCCGCCGCGCGGGCCGCGCAGGGTCTTGTGGGTGGTCGAGGTGACCACGTGCGCGTGCGGCAGCGGGGTCGGATACACACCGGCGGCGACCAGGCCGGCGATATGGGCCATGTCCACGAACAGATAGGCACCGACCTTGTCGGCGATGGCGCGGAACCGCGCCCAATCGACGATCTGCGAATACGCCGAAAAGCCTGCCACCACCATCTTGGGCTGGTGTTCGACCGCCAGGCGCTCGACTTCGTCGTAATCGATCAGACCCTGGTCGTTGACGCCGTACTGCACGGCGTTGAACAGCTTGCCGGAGGCGTTGACCTTGGCGCCATGGGTGAGGTGGCCGCCATGGGCCAGCGACATGCCCAGGATGGTATCGCCGGGCTTCAACAGCGCCAGGTACACCGCCTGATTGGCCTGCGAGCCGCTATGCGGCTGCACGTTGGCGTAGTCGGCGTCGAACAGCTGCTTGAGACGATCGATCGCCAACTGCTCGGCGATATCGACGAATTCGCAGCCACCGTAGTAGCGCTTGCCCGGATAGCCTTCGGCGTACTTGTTGGTCAGCTGGCTGCCCTGCACGTCCATGACCAGCGGGCTGCAGTAATTCTCGCTGGCGATCAGCTCGACGTGGTCCTCCTGCCGTCCGGCTTCGTCGGCGATGGCCTTGGCCAGTTGAGGGTCGTAGGTTTCCAGTCGGACGTCGCGCGAGAACATCGGAACTCCGGGGCAGCCATGGCGTGTAGGGCCGCCGATTGTAAGCCCCCGGGCCGGGGGCTGACCAATGGCGCGGCGCAGGCCCGCCACAATGCGACAGGGCGCACCGAAGCACGCCCTGTCGCCGTGACCGCTCCGCCGGCCACGCCTGGCCGCGCAGGTACAGGCCTATCCTCAATTGTTGAGCACCAGGTCGGCGATGATGCCCGTCGCAATGGCGACCAACAGCAGGTTGCCGCGGTCGTCGCGCTGCCAGCGATACCCGTACGGCGGACGCCGCAGGTGGTAGCGGTCGTAGTCGTTGATCACGTAAACCGGGCCGTGATACCGCTGGCCGCGTGCCCAGTAAGGACGCGGCGGCGGGGCTGGCCGGTAATAGCCGTAGCCGCTGGGCTGGTAATAGCGGTCGCGACGGTAGGCGTCGCGATAACCCTCGCGGTAGCCGTTGCTGTAGATGTGACGGTCGCGACGCCATTCGCGGCGCTCGACGTGGCGATCATGGCGCCACTCACGGCGATGGTCGCCGTGGTGCCCAGGCCCGCGGCGGTCGCGCTCCCAGTCGTCGGCGAACGCGGCCGGTGCGAACGCGCCCAGCGCCAGAACGGAAGTCAGTACTGCGGAAACGAGGCGATTGCGGTTCATGAGCGCTCCTGTTGGCGATGTCGCAATTGCATTAAGTGGCGGACGGCCTTAACGCTTTCCTGCTGGAATCGTTTGCGAAAATCCCCATTCAGGTGGCGGGTAAGCCGGCGTTTAGCCGCAGAACGCGTCGGCGGCCGACAGCGCTTGTCGGTATACTGCCGACATCCCTTTTCCGCCGCCCCCGGCCTTGGCCGGCGGGCTGCCTGCGTCCGGAGACCCCATGTCGCAATACATCTACACCATGAACCGCGTCAGCAAGGTGGTCCCGCCGAAGCGGCAGATCATCAAGGACATCTCGCTGTCGTTCTTCCCCGGCGCCAAGATCGGCCTGCTCGGCCTGAACGGCGCGGGCAAGTCCACCGTCCTGAAGATCATGGCCGGCGTGGATACCGATTTCGAGGGCGAGGCACGCCCGCAACCGGGCATCAAGGTCGGCTACCTGGCGCAGGAACCGCAGCTCGACCCCAACCACACCGTGCGCGAGGCGGTCGAGGAAGGCGTCGGCGACGTGTTGCAGGCACAGGCCGCGCTGGACCGCGTGTATGCCGCCTACGCCGAGGAAGGCGCCGACTTCGACGCGCTGGCCAAAGAACAGGAGCGCCTTGAAGCCATCCTGGCCGCTGGCGATGCCAACACCCTGGAACAACAGTTGGACGTGGCCGCCGATGCGCTGCGCCTGCCGCCGTGGGACGCGGTGGTCGGCAAGCTGTCCGGCGGCGAAAAGCGCCGTGTGGCGCTGTGCCGCCTGCTGCTGCAGAAGCCGGACATGCTGTTGCTCGACGAACCGACCAACCACCTGGACGCCGAGTCGGTGGAGTGGCTGGAACAGTTCCTGGCCCGCTACACCGGCACCGTGGTGGCGGTGACCCACGATCGCTACTTCCTCGACAACGCCGCCGAGTGGATCCTGGAACTGGATCGCGGCCGCGGCATTCCGTGGAAGGGCAACTACACCGAATGGCTGATGCAGAAGGACGAGCGCCTGAAGCAGGAAGAGAACCAGGAAAAGGCGCGCCAGAAGGCCATCCAGAAGGAGCTGGAGTGGGCCCGGCAAAACGCCAAGGGCGGTCGTTCCAAGGGCAAGGCACGTCTGTCGCGCCTGGACGAACTGCAATCGGTGGACTACCAGAAGCGCAACGAGACCAACGAGATCTTCATCCCGCCGGGCGAGCGCCTGGGCAACTCGGTGATGGAATTCAAGAACGTCTCGAAGAAGTTCGGCGATCGCCTGTTGATCGACAACCTGTCGATGATCATCCCGCCCGGCGCCATCGTCGGCATCATCGGTCCCAACGGCGCCGGTAAGTCGACCCTGTTCAAGATGATCACCGGGCAGGAAAAGCCGGATTCGGGCGAGATCGTGGTCGGTCCGACCGTGCAGCTGTCCTACGTGGACCAGAGCCGCGACAAGCTGGAAGGCAACCACAACGTCTTCCAGGAAATCGCTGGCGGCCTGGACATCCTCAACATTAACGGTATCGAAATCCAGTCGCGCGCCTACATCGGCCGCTTCAACTTCAAGGGCCAGGACCAGCAAAAGATGGTCGGTTCGCTGTCCGGCGGTGAACGCGGCCGCCTGCATATGGCCAAGACCCTGCTGCAGGGAGGCAATGTGCTGCTGCTGGACGAACCGTCCAACGACCTGGACATCGAAACCCTGCGCGCACTGGAAGATGCGCTGCTGGAGTTCCCCGGCAACACCTTCGTGATCTCGCACGATCGCTGGTTCCTGGACCGCATCGCCACCCACATCCTCGCCTTCGAAGGCGATTCGCACGTGGAGTTCTTCCAGGGCAACTACCGCGAGTACGAAGAGGACAAGAAGCGCCGCCTGGGCGATGACGCCGGTCCCAAGCGCCTGCGCTTCAAGGCATTGAAGTAAGCGCGCGTACGGCAGTGCTGCAACGACCACGGCCCGCCTCGCGCGGGCCGTGGTCGTTCTGGACGTTGCTGACGACCCGGACGACGTAGCGGCGATTGCTCCAGCGGCGCAGACATCGATCGATGACGCCCTGCCTGTTCGCACACCGATGTCGCCCGCCGCAGAAGCGCACGCAAACGCCAAGCGATCCTGCCGCGGCCACCACTACAAGTCGTAGGACAGCACGTCCTCGAAGCCGAAGGTGGCGAAGTTTTCGATCCGCGAGGGGTAGAGCCGGCCGATCAAGTGGTCGTATTCGTGCTGGACCACACGCGCATGAAAGCCCTCGGCCTCGCGTTCGATCACCGTGCCGTCTGGCGCCAGGCCGCGATAGCGGATGTGGCGATGACGCGGAATCACCGCACGCAGGCCGGGAATCGATAGACAGCCTTCCCAGCCGTGCGCAATCTCGTCCGACAATGGCGTGATTTCCACGTTGGCCAGCGCCGTGCGCGGCACCGGCGGCGCCTCCGGATAGCGGGGGCTGGCGTCGAAGCCGAACACCATCAGCTGCAGATCCACCGCGATCTGCGGCGCGGCCAGGCCGACGCCATTGGCCGCGTCCATGGTCTCGAACATGTCGCTCACCAGCGCCTGCAATTCGGCGCTGCCGAGGTTGGTGACCGGTGGGGCAACACGCAGCAAGCGCTTGTCGCCCATCCGAATAATCTCGCGAAGCATGACACCCTCCTGAGCTCGAACGTCGATCTTAGACCGGCTCGCCGCCCGCTGGTAAACACCACGAAAAAGGGCGTGCACCAAACCACCGTCCCGCCAAGGCTTGCGCGACAACTGCGCAGGCGATCAGCCCTGCAGACGACGCCCCTGCGCATCCAGCACCGGTTCGCCATCTTCCTTGACGAAGCCGCTGGTGGCCGGTGGCAGCAGGTCCAGCACCCGTTCGGAGGGGCGGCATAGCCGGGTACCCAACGGCGTACGCACGAACGGCCGGTTGATCAGGATCGGATGGGCGAGCATGGCCGCGAGCAGGTCGGCCTCCGTGCGCGCGGCGTCGTCCAGCGCCAGTTCGCGATAAAGCGCTTCCTTCTGCCGAATCGCCGCACGGACCGACAGTCCCGCATCGACGATCCATGCCTGCAGTTCTGCGGGCGTCGGCGGCTGCTCCAGGTAAGGAATGATCTGCGGCTCGATGCCGACATGGCGAATCAACGCCAGGGTATTGCGGGAGGTGCCGCAGGCGGGGTTATGCAGGATGACGGCATGCATGGGTGGACTCGGAGGCAGCCGCGACCTGCGGCAAGGCGGGCATGGTAGACCGCCGCGCTGCCACCATGCGCCGGCGTTCTGCTCGCTCCATGCACGCTTCCCGACCGCGGGCAGGCTACCGGGCAATAGCGCCAGCCAGAGCGGGCACGGGCGTGCGGCATTGCGCAGCGGGTACGGGCGTTGGGGCTCCAGAAGGTCGGCTCAGGCCGAATTTCGAAATCACGTGAAATGCAAGCACATCAATTCTTCGTGCGGGCCTCGACTTCGCTTCATGCACAGCGTCATGTCAAAAAATTGACGAATTGCACATATTCATGTTTCAGTCATGTCTAGATTGCGTTGGAAGGATCCCCCGATACGCCGGCTACCTCGGCGTTTTTCCCCTGTAGGACTCAAGGAAACCCAGTGATGAAGAGCCTTCGCACGCCCGGATGGGCGCTATCCGGCCTGTTGTGCCTTGCCTGCCTGCCAGCCGTGGCCGCGGCGCAGGAAACGACCACCGCCTCCAAGGTCGGCATCGATCCGGTGACCGGCAAACTGCGTCCCCTCACCGCCGCCGAAAGCGCCGCCCTCGATCAGCAGGCGGCCGCCCCGGCGGGTTCGGCCGCACGCAGCGCCAACCGCCCGGCGCTTCCGCAGACCGAGGCCGCCGCCCGCGCCAGCGAGCGCCGCCTGCCCAATGGCACCGTCGCCCGCAAGATGCCGCTCAGCCAGATGAGCTCACTGACGGCGACCCGCCAGGCCGATGGCGGCCTGGTCATCGAGCACGAGGACGAGACCGGATCTGCCCACACCGAGCACGGAGCGCTGCCGCATGAATAAGTCCCTGTTGCTGCTGTCCCTGGGCGTGGCCGCCGCCTTGGCGCCACTGCACGCGTCGGCTGCCAATCTCACCCTGATCAACGGCGACGCCGGCACCACCGTCGGCCTCAACGACGCGACCCCGGTGGCGCCACTGGGCGGCAATCCCGGCCGCAGCGTCGGCGAGCAACGCCGTATCGCCTACCAATACGCGATGGACCTGTGGGGCGCGGTGCTGCAAAGCAATGTCGAGATCAAGGTCTACGCCTCGTTCGCCCGGCTCTCCTGCACTGCCACCGGCGGCACGCTGGGCCAGGCCGGACCGAACTGGATCGTCAACGACTTCCCCGGCGCCAAGCCCAATACGCTGTACCCCTCGGCGCTGGGCGACGCGATCGCCGGCCAGGACCTGGTGCCCGATCCGAACGATCCGGCCGACGTGTTCTCGCAGTTCAATGGCGATCTCGGCAAGCCGGATTGCCTGTCCGGTTCGGGTTGGTATCTGGGCCTGGACGGCAAGACGCCGCAGGGACAGATCAACTTCCTCAATGTGGTCATGCACGAGATCGGCCACGGTCTGGGTGCGGCAGGATTCCTCAACAAGACCACCGGCCAGTTGGGACTGGGCAGTAACCTCACCGACGTCTACACCTCGCAAGCGTTCGACAACGTGCAGAACAAGCGCTTCGACGACCCCAGCATGACCGATGCATTGCGCGCCGAAGCGATGCGCACGCCTGGCCGCACGGTCTGGGCCGGCAGTCGGGTCAATCGCGAGGCCGCCCTGATCCTGGATCCGCGCACGCTGCTGCGGGTCACCGCTCCGGCCAGCGCCGCCGGCAAGTTCGAGGTCGGCTTTGCCGATTTCGGCCCGCCGGCCACGCCGGCGAACTTCCCGGCAAAAACAATCGTGCTCGTCGACGACGGCGTCGCTGCGGCTTCTGCCAGCGATGGCTGCGAGACGCCGTTCGTCAACGCAGCCGCCGTGGCCGGCAAGGTCGCGCTGATCGATCGCGGCACCTGCGCCTTTGCGGTCAAGGCCAAGAACGCCCAGCTCAACGGCGCTGTCGGCGTGATCATCGCCAACAACACCGGTGGCGTGCAGACGATGGGCAATGCCGCACCGCCGATCACCGACATCACCATTCCGGCCGTGATGGTCTCGCAGGCCGATGGCGCGCGGTTGAAGAGCAGCACTGCCGTGGTCGCTGCGCTGTACGAGGATCCGGAGCTGCTGCAGGGCACCGATGGCCAAGGCCGCACGCGCCTGTACGCGCCCACCGTGGTCGCCGGTGGCTCGACGTTCTCGCACTTCGACACCGATCTGCAGCCCAATGCGCTGATGGAGCCGTTCGATACGCCCGAAGTGCAGGCCCAGCTCAATGTCGACCTGACCCCGGCGCTGTTTGCCGATATCGGCTGGACCCTCAACCGCGGGCTGGCCAAGCTCGGCAGCTGCAGCACGCTGGTACCGACGCTGGAAACCGGCGGATTGATTCCCGGCGCCAATGTCTCGGCCGAGAGCAATCTGTGCAAGACCCAGAATCCGGGCAACCGACTGGGCTATCTCACCTGCATGAACGACCATATCAGCGCGCTGGAATCGCAGGGTGCCATCAGCCGGCTGCAACAGGCTTCGGTGTTCCTGTGTGCGACCAAGGTGCGGCCATAAGGTCTGGCCCACGCACTGGGCCATGAGCGAACGGCGCCGTCATGGCGCCGTTTTCTTTGGGTCCGCCATCCGCCGCTGACATGCCGACGGCGGACAGGCGCGTCATGTCAGTGCCGGTCGGCTCGCGACATCCCCCGCCCTGCTTCGCAACGCCTGCCATGTGCGACGCAGCGGCACCGAGGATCACGCCTGCGCGGCAGGCGGCAGACCGAACACGTCGCGCAGATAACGCAGGTAGCCCTCGTCCTCGCACATGCTCTTGCCCGGCGAATCGCTGAGCTTGGCAACCGGCTGGCCATTGCAGCGGACCATCTTGATGACGATCTGCAGCGGCGTCGGCCCCAGGTCGTTGGTCAGACTGGTGCCGACGCCAAATGCCAGCCGGCATCGGGTGTGGAAATGCGCGTACAGGCGCATGACCTTGTCGATGTTCAATCCATCGCTGAACACCAAGACCTTGCTGCGCGGATCGATCCGGTGCGCCTGCAGATGCGCGATCACCCGCTCGCCCCAATGGAACGGGTCGCCCGAATCGTGGCGCATGCCATCGAACAGCTTGCAGAAGTACAGGTCGAAATCGCGCAGGAAGGCCTCCAGTCCGACCACGTCCGACAAGGCAATGCCGAGATCGCCGCGATACTCGCGCGCCCACGATTCCAGTGCGGCGACCTGCGAATCACGCAGCCGCGGCCCCAATGCCTGGAAAGCCTGCAGATACTCGTGGGCCATGGTGCCCAGCGGAGTCAGTCCGAGGTGCTTGGCGAAGTAGACATTGCTGGTGCCGACGAACTGCTCGCCCAGACCGCTGCGCAGCAGCGGCAGCAACTCGCCATGCCACTGCCGCGAGTAGCGTCGGCGCGTGCCGTAGTCGGCGATGCTGCAGGCCGCCGGCATGCCGCGCAGGTGCTGGATCTTCTCGGCCAGGCGACTGCGGCCTTCCTCGAAATCCGGCGCCGAGGTATTGCGGAACCAGACCTCGTTGATGATCGCCAGCAGCGGCACCTCGAACAGGATGGTGTGCAGCCACGGCCCCTGGATGCGCAACTCGATCTCGCCGGCGGCGACCGTCGAGGCCGATAGCTGCAAATACTTGCGATCCAGGTGGAACAACGCCAGGAAGTCGGCGAAATCCGGCTTGATGAAGCGCAGGCTGCGCAGATAGTCGACTTCATCCTCGCGCAACCGCAGCCGGCACAGCGCATCGATCTCGTGCGAGATCTCATCGAGGAATTGCGCCAGATCCACTCCGGGCGTGCGGCACTTGAAGCGGTATTCGACCTGCGCGGCGGGATGCTGATGCAGCACCGCCTGCATCATGGTGAATTTGTACAGATCGGTGTCGAGCAAGGAATGGATGATCATGCCGACCGATTATGCCCGCGGCGTCGGATGCACCGTGAGTGCGCGCCGGCAAGCGGTGTCGGCCACGGCGCCGCAGCGCCGCCGTTGCTGCGGCCGGCAGTCCTCAGCGAGCCAGCACCTGCTGCGCCGGCTTGCCCTGCACGGTGAAGTCGCTGTCCTCGCTGCCACCGGCCTTGGGATCGGTATACCAGCACCACAGGGCGATCCCGGCCATGCCATGGGCCTGCAACACCTGCCGCCATTGCCGCAGGACCTGCAACTGCAGGCCGGTATCGACCTGTGCCGCGCGCTGCTCCGGGCTCTCCCAGGGTGCGGCCAGGCTGCCGCGCGCCGAGCGCAGACCCAACTCGGCCACCCAGACCGGCTTGCCCACGCGCTGGCCCAACTGCTGCAATCGTTGCGCGGCGGCGGTCATTTCGGCGCTGCGGGTATCGCGCGCATCGGACAGGCGGGGATACAGGCTGGTCCCCACCGCATCGAACAGCGACCAATAGGGAAATGTTTCGGCATGCTCCATGCCGTCGGCCACATACAGCAGCGGGCCGTGGTAGACAGCGCGCACCGCTGCCACCAATGCCGGCCATTGCGGGGCGCTTTGCAGCTGGCGCAATTCGGTGCCGACCACCAACGCCTGCGCCTGCTGCTGCTGCGCGACCTGGGCCAGCGACAGCAGCGCACGCTGGTACGCAGCGAACCAGGCCGCCTGATCGCTGGGCGCGGCGTCGCCGGCCCAATGGCCGGGAATCCACAGATGCACCTTCAAGACCGGCTGCAGGCCGGCCGCGCGCGCCTGCTGCAAGGCCGCACGCATGTCTTCCACGCGGCTGTCGCTGCCCAGCACTGGATCGTTGGACTGCGGGGTTGCCTGCCAGACGAAGGCCACCAGCAACGCCCGACTGGCCCCGCTGTCGGCCAAGTCCTGTAACGAGCGCGCCGCCGCGGCGCTGCCCCAGGGCGCGTCGGCCGAGACCTTGACATTGGCCCCCATCCAGGTCGGCGCGGCGGCACGGCAGCCATTGGCCATCAGGCAGGCCCCGAGCAACAGCAGGACGATTAGCGCACGTCCGGACATGCCTGCGATCCCTGAGCGGCCGTCAGCGTCGACGCCTGAACGCAGTGCGCCAGCGACGCGCCCGCCGTGCCGACGCTGGGTGACGCTGCACCGACCGCCATGGTTTGGACTGCATCGGCGGCGACCACTGGCAGTGCGCTGGGCAACCGGCTGTCGGCGACGGACGCAGCCTCGCCAGGCGCCGCTGGTTGCACGTCCGCGCGGGCGTCAACGGTCTGCGACAGCGCCTGCTCCTCGAGCGGCATCGATCGCCAGCCCGTGCCCCAACCCTGCGGCTGCACCCAGGCCGCGCCCAGCAGGCCGAGCGCCAGCAGGCCGGCCGCCTGCACGCGCTGATCCGGCAGCAACGCCCGCAGCAGCAGCGCCGCCGGCACCCACAACAACACCAGCGCATCGAAGCCCGCCCAACCGAACACGAACGACACCGCGGCCGCACTGACCACCGTGCCGACACTGGCGAGCACACCGCGCGCCAGCACGCCGCTGCGGCAGCGCGCGACCAACAGCAACAACGGGAAACCGGCCAATGCCGCCACCGCCCAACGCAGGGCCGGTGCCCAGTCACTGCCCTGCGCCGCCAACGGCAGCGGTAGCGGATGGCTGCCCTCGGCCAGGCTCGCCAGTGTCGGCCACGGCGCATTGAAGACGGTCAGATTGACGTAGGCCCAGATGCCGAACAGGAACACCACCGGCAGGTAGCACACCAGATAGAACGAACCCGGCGCCTTGCGCAGCATCTGCGGCGGCATCACCAGCAGCAGCCAGGGCGCGATCATCGTCGACAGCGCCAACGTCTGGACATCCAGGCACAGCAGCACGCATAGCCAGCCGGCGATGCGCAAGTAGGTGAACGCCTCCACCGGCACCTGCAGACGACGCAGGGTGCGACACAGCCCATAGAACGCCAGCAGGCCGACCGACTGGCTACCACCGGCGGCGATCGGCAGCAGGAACAGCGGATTGCAGCCGACCAACAGCGTCAAGCCGCTGGCCCAGCCGCGACCGAACACGCCGGCCAAGTCGCGCCAGAGCAGCGACAGGAACATCGCATTGGCGGCAACGGCGATCAGCGGCCACACCGGTACCGGCGCGGCCCATCGCTGCATCACCCACTCCACCGCCCACGACAACAGGCCGCCGGCTGGCAATCCGGTCACCGGCGCCGCGCTCGCCACCGGCGTGGCGAGCGATGGCGCCAGCAACGGCTGGCTGAGCAGCGACAGCGCGACGAGCGCCAGCAGGAATGCCGGCAGCCCGCTGTGGCGCTGCGCCAGCGCGGGCTCAGTCTTCGAGCGCGGCGCGGCGCTCTTCTTCCATGTGCTTGCTGATGCCATGCGTGGTCTTCTCCCAGTAGAACGGATTGCGGATCAACTGCCACAGGCCCTTGTAGGCCGCGATCGATTGCAGCAACCAATAGAACGGCACCGTCAGCGCGTAAGGCGCCAACTTGAAGTAGTCGCGCTTGAATGCAGCGACCAGGGTGATATAGATGAAGAACGCATTGGCCAGCAGCAGATTGACCAGCGACAAGGTGGCCAGCCAGGGCGGGAAGAAGCGATCGAAGGCCGACGTGCCGGTTGCCATCCAGACCGCGTACAAGGCCCACAGCACCGGCACGCCGAGCGCAGTGAAGAAGCCGCCGCCGATGAAGAACTGGAATCCCCAGAAGCCCTTGAACCCGGTGCTGCGGTACAGGTGCAGCGGGTCGCGCATGTGCACCAGCCAGGTCTGCATATAGCCCTTGAGCCAGCGCGAGCGTTGCCGGATCCAGTTGGGGATGCTGACATTGGCCTCTTCGAAGGTGGTGGAATTGACCACGTTGACGCGGTAGCCGTTCTGGATCAGCCGCACGCCGAGGTCGGCATCTTCGGTGACGTTGTACGGATCCCAGGCGCGCACCTGCCGCAAGACGTCCAGGCGGAAATGATTGGAGGTGCCGCCCAACGGAATCGGGATGCGCAGGTATTCCAACGCCGGCAGGTAGAAGTCGAACCAGAGCGTGTACTCCAGCGTGAACATCCGCGTCAGCCAGTTTTCGTTGGCGTTGTAGTAGTTCAAGCGCGCCTGGATGCAGACCACGTCCTGCTCGGCCTTACGGAACGCCGCCACCACCCGCTTGAGCTGATCCGGCTCGGGCTTGTCCTCGGCGTCGTAGATGGTCAGCAATTGTCCACGCGCGAAGTGCAGCGCGTAGTTGCAAGCCTTGGGCTTGGTCTTCGGTTGCGAAGGCGGAACCCGGATGATCTCGAAGAACGCTTCCAGGCCGAGCTTCTTGGCGGCGTCGATCGTCTCCAGATCGTCCGCCTCCAGCACCAGCTTCACGTCCAGCTTGCTGATCGGGTAGTCGAGTTTGCGCAAGGCATTGGCCAGGATCGGCAGGACCTCCGGCTCCTTGTACATCGGCACCAGCACCGTGTAGACCGGCAGGTCGTCGTCGCGCAGGGCGGCCACGTCCGCCTCGGTGACCTTGATGTCGATGCGGTGGCGCGAACCGAACCACACCAGCAGCAGCTTCAAGCCGAAGGTGGCCAGGAAACCCAGGGCGACGATGACGTTGATGGCGATCAAGGTGGCGACCGGGAAGACGGCCAGCGCGCTCACCAGCAGCGCTGCCAACGCCCATAGCGTGAACGCTTGCCCGCGCGTGACCACTTGTCGCGCCGAGTGCGTGGGAGCATGGGTGGCCAACAGGTTCAGGGCATTGTCGGTGAGCTGCTCGTCGGCATAGCGCTGCAGGCTCCAGATGATGTCGAACTTGGCGGTGCCGACGAAGCGCACGTCTTCGCCATAGTGACTACGCGCCCAGGCGAACACCGCCGGATCCGGGTCGGCCACCGCCAGCACCAGCACGCCGCCCTCGCGCCGCCACGGCAGCAGCAGGCGCTGCGCGTAGCTCTCCAGATCCGTCGACGCCAACAGGGTCGGATCGGGAGGCTGTTGCACCAGATCGACGAACTGCAGGCCGAAGTGCGCAGCGACGGTGGCGTAGAAGCGCTGTGCCGGCACCCCGCGCTGGGCCAGGATCACATCGCCCAACCGCGAATTCCAGCGCTGTTGCAGCGCCAACGCGGTACGTAACTGCTCGTCGCTGATGACGCCGGCGGTGACCAGCGCACGGCCCAACAGGCCACGCTCGCGACCGATGTCCGGTGCCCGTCCCAGCGCGTCCATTTCGCAGGTGACTGTCATGGCTGTCCGTTCCTAAAAGCGCCACCAGGCGGCGACGAAGGGTCCACCGGCCGCGCCGGTATTGCGCCCCATCACCGGCTGCTGATAACCCAGCTGCCACTGGCTGCCGCCCGCGGCGGTGTACAACGCCGACAATTGCAGCTTGGTGAGGTCGTAGTTGGTCCCGGTGGCCACATAGCTGGCGCCGCTGGCCACGTCGCTGATGACGTTGGCATTGTTGCGACCGTTGCCCAGGCCCTGGATCACGTTGAGCTCGCCCAGCAGCAGCCAACGCGAGGTGATACCCAAGCCGGTGGAGACATCCACCCGGGCCTCGTCGGAGGCCGCGCTGCCGCGCAGGCGCACGGCAGCGCCGAGATCGACATAGCCGTTGCGGTCGCCCAGGCTGTAGCCACGACCACGGCTATAGCGCAGTTCCAGGCCATAGTCGCCCAGACCCAGGGCCGGATCCGGGCTGGGATTGCCAGGATGGTAGGTCTTGTCGCGTCCGTAGGCCGGCACGCTCACCAGTGCCTGCACGGCGTCGTGCCAGACCGCGTCCTGCCCGTTGCCGAGCGCGTAGCGCAGCCCGATCTCCTGATCGGCCAGGCCGGTGGTGGTGCGGCGCACGCGCTGCGTGGTGTCGCCCTGCACCAAGTCGTTGTTGAAGCCAACCTGGGTCAGATAGAAATTACCGATCAGGCTGAGCCGGTCACTCAGGCCGTGCTCGAGATAGACATTGAGCTGGTCCTGCCGGCTGCGGCCGTTGTTGCCGAAGGTACCGCGATGGTGGCCATCGTCGAACCAGCCGCGACCGTCGCTGTGCAGGGCCTTGACGATCATCAAGGTGTCGCCGTCTGGCTGGGTCCAGGCGCCGGCCAGGGCGATGGCGGGCATGCCCGCCATCACGCCGCACAGCAAGGCCAGAGGCACTACGCCAGTACGAGGGGAGGCGGACGCAGCAGGGCGTCGGCGGCAAGATGTAAGCGAACTGGACTGCGAAAAAACAGCACATCGCGACTGGACCCGCGAGCGCGGGACGTGGGTTAGACGCATTGCAGGATTCCTGGTGGGGGACCCGAGAGGGCCAGGAAAGCAAACGGAAGCAATCACACTGCGGCGCGGAACTTATCACACTCCAAGCGCCAACCCATCACGGTTCACTCACTGAGACGTGAACACTGTCACGCGCTTCGCAGCAGGCGCGGCAGCTGCAGCAAGGCGTGGGCCCAGATGGCCCCCCACACCGCACAGCGCGTCAGCCACCCGCGCTGCTCCGCTTCGAACTTGCGGAAGTAGCGCCAGAGGCCGCGGTGCTTGTGCCATTCGACGAAAAACGGGCGGGCGCGACTGGACACCCCCCGCACATGCACCACCTGCAGATCGTTGGCGATGGCCACCAAGGCGCCTGCCTGGCGGGCGCGGCGGCAGAGGTCCAGGTCCTCCGCATGCAGGCGATAGCCGTCATCCCAGCCATTCAGCCGATCGAACAGGCTGCGCTGCATCAGCAGCAGTGCGCCGGATAAGGCCTCCACCGGCTGCAGCGACTGCAGCGGATCGGCGGCGACCGCCAGCTGGGCCGCGGCCCGTGGCGCGCGCAGCATCGCGGCGAAGTCCGGGTCGCGTCGGCGCACCGCTGGATCCGGGCACCCGTGTTCGTCCACCTGTTCCACCCCCAACACCACCGCGGGATAGCCGTCCGCACGCGCACACAGCTGCAGCAAGGTGTCGTACTCGACCAACAGATCGGGATTGATGAACACCAGCCACGGCGCCTGACTGGCACGCGCGCCCTGATTGCAGGCAGTGGCAAAGCCGGGATTGTCGGGATTGGCGATGAACTGCAGACGCGGATCGGCCAGGGCATGGCGCTGTACCACGTCGAGCGTGTCGTCGCTGGAGGCATTGTCGACCACGCGGATCTCGCTGACCCCGTGCGCGGTCCGCAGGCGCGACAGGCAGGCATCGATCGTGCTGCTGCTCTGATAGGTGACGACGACGGCGGCGATCTGGACGGAGGTCATCCGATCATTATCCGGCGCGCACGCCGGACAACGCCATCATGCTGCGCGCCGCCGACGTGGCGGCGGGCGACGCCAGCGGGCATACTGCGCGCCCCGGCGCCGCCCCTGGTAGCGACCGACTGCGCCCTGGGCGCCTTTCCGACCCTTCCGAGATGTCAGCCCGCGACCTTCCGGTAACGCGCTGCCCCTGTATTCCCCGCGTCGTGTCCCGCTGATGGGATGGACGGCGCCACGACGGCCCGGCAGCGCCGTCCTCGTCCCAGCCGGTGCCAGCACCGGGTCCGCGCCGTCACCCTGGCCATCCTGGTCTATACCACTCTCCGGCGAGGTGGGCGTATGAGCGCCCCGCATCAGGTCCATGGCATGGGCTGGACGCCGGCTGCGCCGGATTGGCCGGCCTTGACCCACGCCGAGATCGCGCAGGTGCTGCAGGCCTTCCCGCAACTGGCGCCAGTCGGCGCCGCGCAATGGCATAGCGCACGGCCGTTCTCGGCAGCCGCGCGCGTGGACACTGCGGCGGGAGCGGTCATCGTCAAACGCCACCATCTGCGTGTGCGCGATGCCGCCGCGCTGGACGAAGAGCATCGCTTCATGGCGCACCTCCGCGCGGCCGGAGCGCCAGTGGTGGAGGTGCTGTCCACCGCCGATGGGCGCACCGCGCTGCCGCTGGCGAGCTGGACCTATGAAGTGCAGCGACTGGGCGAGGGCGTCGACCTGTACCGCGATGCGCTGTCGTGGACCGCATTCCAGCAGGCGCAGCACGCGCACGCCGCCGGCCAGGCGCTGGCCCGGCTGCACGCCGCCGCGCGGGGCTTCGCCGCGCCTGCTCGCCACACCACCGTGCTGGTGGCCAACCTGCGGCTGTTTATGCAGCGCGACCCACTGCAGGCACTGAGCGAGGCCTTGCCGACCCGTCCGGCACTGGCGGCCGCGCTACACGCGCGGCGGTGGCGCCAGGATCTGGCCACCCACCTGATGCCCTGGCATGCGCAGGCGTGGCCGCTGCTGTCGCGCCCGAATGCGCTGCCTCCGCTGTGGACGCATGGCGACTGGCACGCGTCCAATCTGCTGTGGCAGCAACGCGACGGCCACGCCGATGTCAGCGCGGTGTTCGACTTCGGTCTGGCCGACCGCACCTGCGCGCTGTTCGATCTGGCCACCGCCATCGAGCGCAACCTGATCCCCTGGCTGGCGTTGGACCTCGGCCAGCGCGCGCCACCGCACCTGGACCAGCTCGATGCACTGCTGGACGGCTATGCGCTCGTGCAACCGCTCGATGCTGCCCAGTTGCAGTGCCTGGCTGCGCTGCTGCCACTGGTGCACGCCGATTTCGCGCTGAGCGAACTGGCCTATTTCACCGCCATTACCGGCTCGACCGAGAACGCCGAGCTGGCCTATCACCGCTATTTGCTCGGTCACGCGGACTGGTTCGCCAGCGCCGATGGCCAGCGTTTGCTCGAACGGCTGCATGCGCGTGCGCGCTGCCTGCCGTAGCTGCCGTCCTTTCCTTTTCGCCCGAGTCGTCCGCATGTCCCATCCCCGCCCTGCCCCGTGTTGCCATCCTCTCGCCCTGTCCCTGCTGGCCGGCCTGTCCGTGCCGGCGTTGGCACAGCAAACCCCAGCGCAAACCGCGATCGAGCTGGATGCAGTCACTGTGCGCGGCGAGCGCAGCGATCCGACCACAGCGCTCGGCGGCTTCGGTAGCAGTCGCCTGCTGGATGCGCCAGCATCGATCGCCGTCATCGACCGCCAGCAGCTACTCGATCGGCAAGCGCGCGTGCTCAGTGAGGTGTTGCGCGCCGATGCCTCGGCAGGCGACGCCTATGCGCCGATCGGCTACTACGAAAATTTCCTGCTACGCGGCTATTCGCTCAATGCGGCCAATAGTTACCGCATCAACGGTTTGAGTGCGGTGGGCGAGCAATCGATCGCGCTGGAGAACAAGCAGCAGGTGCAGATCCTCAAGGGCCTGGCCGGGCTGCAGAGCGGCGTCAACGAGCCGGCCGGATTGATCGACTACCGCACCAAGCGTCCCGAACGTGTTCGCAGTCTGACGCTGGGCACCGACGAACAGGGCTCGCGCTATCTGGCCACCGATCTGGGCGACTGGTTCGGCACCGAACGCACCCTGGGCCTGCGTGTGAACGCCGCGCGCGAGGACATCCACAGCTATGTCGAACACGCCGACGGCTACCGCAATTTCCTCTCGCTGGCCGGCGACTGGAAGCCCAGCGCACAAACGCTGCTGCAGCTGGACGTGGACTATCAGCATCGCCAGCAGCGTTCGGTGCCCGGCTATGCGCTGCTCGGTGGAACCGACGTCCCGCAGGCGATCGACGTGCATCGCCTGCTCGGCTATCAACCCTGGTCGCGCCCGGTGGAGATGGACTCGCTCAACACGCAGCTGCGCTATGCCCATCAGTTCAACGAAGCCTGGCGCGCCAGCGTGGAGGCGGCACGCAGCCGTGCCACGATCAACGACTTCTCTGCGTTCGCCTGGGGCTGCTACGGGGCACCCAGCTGCGCCGGCATCGTCACCCCGAACTTCTTCAGCGCGCAGGGCGAATACGACATCTACGACTATCGCAGCCCTGACGACACCCGCGTGCACGACCAGGTGCGCGCCACGCTCGAGGGTCGCTTCGCCACCGGCTCGCTGCAGCATCAACTCACGGCAGGCGTGGACTGGTTGCGGCGGACGGTCGATCGCTATGGCTCGGTCAACGCATTCATCGGCAGTGGCCGCATCGATCGCGATCCGGACGTGTTCGCACCCACCGACGTGCCGCTAGGCCCCAAGCAGCGGCGCCTGGATAGCCGCCAACGCGCACTGGTACTGGCCGACCGCATCGGTCTGGACTCGCAGTGGGAACTGGCGCTGGGCGCACGCTACCTGCGTCTGGACGAACGCGCATTCGATGGTGACGGCCTGCTGCAGCGGCGCACTCGCAAGGATGCCGTGTTGCCGCAGGCAGCACTGCTGTTCAAGCCGCAAGCGCAGACCACGCTCTACGCCAGCTACGCCAAGAGCCTGGCTGCCGGCGGCACCGCGCCCTGGTTCGCCGACAATGCCGACACCATCCTGCCGCCCACCAACGCCTACCAGCTGGAAACCGGCGCCAAGCTCGAGCTGGATGGACTGCGGCTGGGCGCGGCAGTGTTCGACATCCGCCAGGCCTATCAGTTCACCCAGCCGCAGCCTGACGGTGGCCTGCTGTACCTGCAGCAGGGCCAGTTGCACAACCGTGGCCTGGAACTGTCGGCCGATGGCGCCGCAACCGCGCAGCTGCGGCTATTCGCCAGCGTTGCGGCAATCCGTGCGCGCGCCGAGAACACCGGGTTCGCGGCTTACCAGGACCACCAGGCGATCAACGTCCCGCGCTTGCGTGCCAGCCTGCAGGCCGACTACCGCGTCGCCGCCATCGACGGGCTGGCGCTGCTGGCGGGCGTGCAGTACAGCGACCGCAAGTTCGCCGACCGTCTCGGCAATACCAGCGTACCGGCCTATGCCGTGGCCAATCTCGGTGCCCGTTACGCCACTGCCGTCGGCGGCCTGGCCACGACCTGGCGGCTCAGCGTGGATAACCTGTTCGATCGTCGCTACTGGCGCGACGCCGGCGAGTACCTGGGCGATGCCTATCTGTTCCCGGGCGCGCCACGCACCGCACGGTTGACGGTGCAGGTGGATTTTTGATCGCTGCTACCCCCCATCCGCCCTTCGGGCACCTTCCCCCGCAAGCGGGGGAAGGGCGCAGTGCTGGTGCGGTGAGGACCACTCGCTTGCAGGGCGATCCGCCACCACAGAGACACGCGCCGTTGCCTTCTCCCGCCAGCGGGAGTGGGTGGTGCGCAGGGTGATGACTGACCGGCAGCCGCACGCTCGCCCCCATCCGCCCGTCGGGCACCTTCGCCCGCCAGCGGGGGAAGGGCGCAGTGCTGGTGCGGTGAGGGCCACTCGCTTGCAGGGCGATCCGCCACCACAGAGACACGCGCCGTTGCCTTCTCCCGCCAGCGGGAGTGGGTGGTGCGCAGGGTGATGACTGACCGGCAGCCGCACGCTCGCCCCCATCCGCCCGTCGGGTACCTTCCCCCGCCAGCGGGGGAAGGGCGCAATGCTGGTGCGGTGAGGGCCACTCGCTTGCAGGGCGATCCGCCACCACAGAGACACGCGCTGTTGCCTTCTCCCGCCAGCGGGAGTGGGTGGTGCGCAGGGTGATGACTGACCGGCAGCCGCACGCTCGCCCCCATCCATTCTTCGGGCATCTTCCCAAGGACGCCGGAATCCGCTCCAAGACGCAGCATCGCCTTTACCCAACTCTCCACTTTCCACCAGGCCTCGCATGACCCTGCTCGAATCCATCGCCGTCGTGATCAACCTGCTGGGCGTGTGGCTGACCGCACGCCGCATCCGCTGGTGCTGGCCGGTGGGCGTCGTGGCGGTCGCGCTGTACGCATGGCTGTTCTACCGCTGGAAGCTGTACTCGGACATGCTGCTGCAAGGCGTCTACCTGCTGACGCAGCTCTACGGTTGGTGGCAGTGGCAACGTGGCCTGGCGGCGGACCAGCGTATTCGCCCGCTGCCACTGCCGCGCACGGAAGGATGGCTGTCGCTGATCGCCGGCACCGTCCTGGCCACCGGCCTGGGGGCCTATATGCACTTCCGCACCGACGCCGCATTGCCGTGGCTGGACGCGGCACTGGCCAGCTTCAGCCTGGTCGCCACCGTCTGGGCCGCGCGCCGACGCATCGCCAATTGGCCGCTGTGGATCGTGCTCGACTGCGTCTACGTCGGCGTCTTTCTCGCCAAAGGGCTGTATCCGACCGCCGCGTTGTACGCCGGCTTCGTGGCCCTGGCGGCCTACGGCTGGCGCAGTTGGCACGCCCAGCGCAACCTGATGGCCGCTGGCACGCACTGACAGGATGCCACCGTTGGGTGGTTCTTCTTTACCATCGCTGCCTTCCCACCTGGATGGACGACTACCTTGCTCCCGCGCCCGCCGCTGACGCCCCGCCCTGCCACATGACTCTGTCGCGTCAACACCGCATCACCGAATCCATTGCTGCCCAGATCGACACCGGCGAGTGGGGACCGGACCAGCGCCTGCCGGTGGAGCGCGCGCTGGCCGAACGCTTCGGCTGCACCCGCATCACCTTGCGCGAGGCACTGCAGCAGCTGGAGGCGGATGGCCGCATCTATCGCGAAAATCGCCGCGGCTGGTTCGTCAGCGCGCCGCGTGTGCGCTACGACCCCACCAGCATCGCCGGCTTCATGCAGTATGTCGGCGCACAAGGGCGGCGGCCACGCACCGAATTGCTGAGCGCAAGCCGGCAAGCGGCCGGTCCCGACTATGCCGCTGCCTTGCGTCTGCCGTCACCGGAGGAAGAGGTGTTCGTGCTGCAGCGCCGGCGCTGGATCGACCGCCGCGCGGTCCTGTTGGAAACCAACGTCGTGCGCGCCAGTTGGGCACCACGCCTGCTCGAGCACGATCTGGCGGGTTCGCTGTCGCAGGTGTTCAACCAGAAGCTGGGGGTGTTCCTCAGCCGTAGCCAGTTGTCGATGCATCCGGCCGGGCTGGATGCGGCGCAGGCACTGCTGCTGCAATCGACCACCGGCACGCCGTGCTTTCGCCTGCGCCGGATCAGTTTCGCCGAGGACGGCAGTGCGGTGGAACTGGACATCGAATCCTGGCGCCACGACGCGCTGGAGGTGGTGGTGCGCACGCAAGCGCCAACGCGCGGTGCCGATTAGCCGGATCGAGCCAGCATGTGCTCAGGACACTGCGAGGAATCGGTGGTTGCTGGCCAAGGCGGGCAAGCCGCCGACGCCCATGATCGCGTTATCGAAGGCCAGCGCGTGGATGCCAGTCGCCAAGGCAGGCGCGCACGGACCGATTCGCATAGACGCCTGTTGGGCGATGCATTCGGCACGCCGTTCTGCTGAGCCCTGGGCCGATACGCCGCTGGCAGAAGCGCACGTCAGACGCGACCGCCGGGTCGATGCGTGCGTGCTCGAGCCGGCATCCCCCTCAGCCGAACAGCGGGCGTTGCGGATTTGCCGGCGGCAGCTCGGCCAGCAAGTGCGTCAGTTGCACGCGCTGGGCGTGCAAGGGATCGTGCATCAACAGATGCGCCAGGCGTGCGTGCCAGGCGGGCCAACGCGTTGCCAGCGCATCCATGTCGCCATCGGCAGGACGCCCTTCGGCGGTCGCCGCGACGAACGCGGTCTCGCACAACACGTTACGCCAGCCCAGCCCGGCCATACGCAGGCTCAGATCGATCAGCGCCGCGTACCAGCTGCCATAGCTGCTGGCATCCAGGCCGCCGGCCTTGCGCCGCGCGCTACCGCGCAACAGCACGGCATGGCTGGCGGCGGAAGGCAGCTCCGGATACAGCGGCGGCATCGCCGCGCAGGCGGCCGACAGCCGCTGCGGATCATCCGGCAATGGATTGATCTCGCCCAGGCGCGGCCAGGCACAGGCTTCGCCAGCATTGCTCCACGGGGTGGCGGTGGCGATCGCCGCATCGTGCCGAAAGCAGGCCTGCAGCGCCGACAACCAGCCCGGCAACGGGCGGGCGCCGCTGCCGAGCACGACCACGTCGGCGTCGCCGCAGGCCGCCAGCATCTCATCCAGATGCGCCACCTCCCCCAGCCGACGCTGGCGGCGGGTGTAATGCGCCTGCAGCGGTGTCCGCGCCAACCAGTGCTCGATCACCGCCACACCGCGTGGCCCGGCCTGCGCATCGTCGGCCAACCACACCGGCGTTCCGGCCGGCGTGCCGCTGTCGAGCGCGCCCAGGCAGGCGTCCAGCGCTTCGTCATCCACGCCGACCGGCAATAGGAGGACCGGCAGCGGGTCGCTCACTGCGCCTTCTGACCCGGACGCAACGGCTCCATGGCCTTGAACTTCTGCCCATACTCGTCGGTGAGATTGCGCGCTTCCTGTGGGTTGCGCACGATCGACGGGGTGATCAAGACGATTACTTCGCGGCGATTGCTGGTGCGGCTCTTGGTGCCGAACAGCGCACCGACCACCGGCAACTTGCTCAGGAACGGCACGCCATTGCTTCCGTTGGTGGTGCTGTCGTCGATCAAGCCGGCCAACATGATGGTGTCGCCGCTCTGCACGGCGGCTTCGGTCTTGACCCGACGGGTGTTGATGTCGACGTTACAGGCGGCCGCGTTGATGGTGGCGGTTGCGGACAAGCACGCGGTCGGTCGATCGCCCGGGCTGCTGACCTCCTGCACGATATCCAGGAACACCATGCCGTCCTTGGTGACGCGCGGGCGTACCTTGAGGATCACACCGGTATCGATGTACTGCACCGACGAGTAGCTGCTGTCGACGCCGATACCGGTATTGATCGAGGTGGAGTTGATGGCGATGCGCGAGCCCACGTTGAGCGTGGCCTCGGCATTGTTGCGTACGAATACCGACGGGGTCTGCAGCAGACGCACGTCGGTGACCTTGTCCAGCGCAGTGATGATTGCGGCGGCATTCTTGCCAAGGAAGCTCCACGCCACCCCGTCACCAGTGACCTTGCCGGCAATATCGCCCCAGATATTGCGCCCTGCCGCGCTGGGAAGTCCCGCGCCAAGACCGATACCGGTTCCATTCGATGCGCCAGAGTCGGTCGCCGTGCTTGGAGCATTGACCGCATTCTCGAAATACCAGTTGACGCCGTAGCTCAACTGACCGGTCAGGTTGACCTCGGCCACCTGCGCCTCGATATGCACCTGCATCGGCATGACGTCGAGCTTTTCGATGACGTCGCGGATCGAGCTCCAGGCCTGCGGCGTGGACCGCACCAGCAAGGTATTGGTCTCGGCCACTGCCGACACGCCGACCTTGTCGCCCGCAACCTCCAGCGTCACCGCGCCATTGCCATTGGTGCGCGGGGACAGCTGCAGACTGCCATTGCCCAGGCCGCCGCTGCTGCCACTGCTGCCGCCGAACCCACTGCCGCTGCCAAAGCTACTCCCCGAACTGCCCGAGCCGCTGCTGTCGGTGGAATCGCTCGAGAGGTTGCCCATGTTGGCATCGCGATTGCCCAGGCCGCCGATCACGCTGCTGTCCGCGCCCGGAGCCAGCGAGGCATTGGAATCGCCGCCGCTGCTGCGGCCACCGAACACTTCCGACAATCGGTCGGCCAGGTCCTTGGCCTTGATGTACTTCAACTCGTAGGAGAACAGCCGCACGCCGCCGCCGGCGCTGTCGATGCGATCCAGCCATTGCTGGATCTGGTCCAGGTAACGCGGCTGCGGGGTGATCACCAACACCGCATTGGCGTTTTCCAATGGCATGAAACGAAACATACCGGCACTGGGCGTCTTGCTCTGTTCGCCGAACACCTTCTCCAGGTCGGCGGCCACCTTCTCGGCCTTGCCCGACTGGATCGGGAACACGCCGACCGACATGCCCGAGAGCCAATCGACATCGAACACCTGCACCGTCCGTAGATAGTTCTCCAGCTCGGCGCGCGTACCGCCCAAGGTGATGACATTGCGCGCCGGGTCGATGCCGACGATCGCGTTGGGCCGCGCATACGGCTCCAGCACCTTCTTCATTTCGCTGGCGGAAATGTATTTCAGCGGCACCACGCGCACCTCGAAGCCGCGCGCGGCCGCCGGCGATGCAGTGCTGGGCGCAACCGTCCCGGCCAGCGCCTGATCGGCCGGGACGATGTTGTAGCGGCCGCCACTGAACACCATGCGCGCGTTATTCCAACCCAGCACCATCTCCAGCAGGTTCAAGGCCTGTGCCGGCGAAACCGGCTTGGGCGTGGCCAGGGTCACGGTGCCCTGGACACCCGGCGCGATCACGTAGTTCTGTCCCAGCATGTCACCCAGGATTGCCTTGACCACCGCCTGCAGCGACTCGCCTTCGAAATTGAAGGTGGCGCTGCCGCTGCTGGCCATGCCCAGCGTCGGCGCCGGGGCGGCGGCCGCGCTCTGGTTGATCATCGTGCCGGAGCCACGGCGGATCACCGGGCTGGGCTTGGCGTCGGCATTGCCGTCGGTACGCTGCTCGCCGGTGCCCGTGGTGGTGCCGGCGGCGCCCACCCGCGGATCCAAATGCGCGTCGCGACGCACGTCCGGCGGTGGAGTGGTGGCGCAGCCGGCCAGCAGGCCGATCAGCAGGGACACGGAGAACAGGCGCGGGGTCATGCGATCACTCATTGGGTCTGACCGGGGGAAGAGCCGCTCTGGCGCTGCTGTTGCAGCTGACGGCGTCGGGCTTCGATGCGCTCGCGGATGGCGCGCATCTGTTCATCGGAGGGACGTGGGGCTTCCTGCGCGCCGTCGCTGCGTTGCGGCGGCTGCGTGCTTCCAGGCGGCACGCCCGCTGGCTGCGGGGGCGCCGGCGTCGGCTGTACCGGCGTCGGTTGCGCTGCCCCCTGCTGCGGCGGTTGCGGTTGCGGTGGCGCCTGCGTGTTGACCGGCGAGGTTCCCGCCGGAGTGCGCGTATTGGCGGTGGGCGGCTGTCCGCCCTGCCCGTTGAAGACGTGCAGCTCCAAAGTCTGCGGACCGCCGGGACCTTCGATGGTGGCACTGCGCGGTTCCAGTGCCAGCAGGCGCCACCCCTTGACCGCCTCGCCGCCCAACTGGACGCGAATCGAATCGCTGGGCTCCAGCGTCAAGGTCGCCATCTTGAAGTTGGGCGTCAGCAAGACGCCGGTCAGGCGGACCGACGATGCCGTCGTACTGCCGTCGTTGCCGGACAGGAAGAACGGATGCGGCAGGCGGTCCTCGGCGAAGGCCGGACGCGCGGCGATCTCCGCGTACTTTTCGAACGGCCCCAGGCGCTCCGGCGCCGGTGCCGGCAGTGTCGGTAGGCGTTGCACCAGTGCCGGATCGTCGGCCAGCAGGTCGACCCGCTTGCCGAGCCCGGCCACCGCCAGCACGCAGACCAGCAACGCCCAACCGACCACGGTGGCCAGCAGCCAGGTGCGCAGACCGATCGTCTCAAGGCGCATTGGGGGCCTCCTTGACGGTCGCCGCCGCCGGTGCGGCGTCGTTGCTGCCCGGGCGCAGATAGCCGGCCAGCTCGAAGGCGATGTCCAGGCCATTGCCGCTTTCGTTCGGCGACAGTTGGTAGCGCTGGGCCATGACATTGAGATTGTCGACGAACAGCCTGGGTGCGCCCTTTTCCAGGTGGTACAACACCGACGCCAGTTCCGGCGTACCGCAGCGCAGACGCACCTGTACCGCCACGCGGGTGAAGCGGTCCTTGGTTTCCGGCTGCAGCGGCGAGCGATTGCTGATCGCGCAACTGCGATTACCCGGGCTGGCGTCGCTGACCGCGCGCTCCAGCCGTTGCACCAACCCGGCCGAGGCCAGTTCGGCGGAGGTTTCCGGCAGGAATCCGGGGCGCTGCTCCAGCGTGGCGCGCGCCTGTCGCAAGCGCTGGCTGATCTCCGGCGCCTGTTGCAACTGCACGCGCACGCGCAGCTCGCGCTCGCGCAGCGAGGTCAATTCGTCCTGGATGGCGAGCAACGGCTGGGTAAACCACGGGTGCACCAGCACCAGGTAGCCCACGCCGATGGCCAACAGCAACAGGCCCAGGGCGGCCCAGCGATCGCGCTTAACGCTGCTGGGCATCGTTGGCCTCCTTCGCATCGCCACCGGCGAGTTCGGCGGTAATGGTGAAACGATCGACATTGCGCCCGGCATCGCTTTGCAGCACCCCGGTCAGCGATGGCGTGCGCCACAGCGAAGAGCCTTCCAGCCGGCGCACCAACGAGGATGCCTCGTTACTCAAGCCGATCAATTGCAGCTGCCCGCCTTCCACCGAAAATTTCTCCAGGTAGGTTCCCGGCGGCAGCCGCCTGGTCAATTCGTCCCAGATCTCCACCGAGGTCGGACGCGTGGCACGCAGCCGTTGGAAGAATGCTGCGCCTTCGACCAGGTCCAGCAATTGCTGACGTTCGGCAGCGACCTGGCGCGCGCGCGCGGCGCTGGCCTGCACGCGTGCACGCAGGTCGTCAGCTGCCTGTCGCCGGTTGTCCAACAACAGCCAACCGGCGATCGCCACCAACACCAGTGCCGCCATGCTCAGCAAGAGATTCCAGCGCTGCATCGGGTCGCTGCGGCGCACGCGCCGCGCCGGCGGCAGCAGGTTGACTCCCAACGGCAGGCCCTGCGCATCGGCCACATCGATGCCAGAAAGCGCGCCGCTCCAGCTCTCGGGGACGCCGGACGGACCATCGAGCACGCGGCGCGGCACGACCACCAGCTCGGCATCGAGCTGACCGTCCTCGCGCAAGGCCAGCAAGCGCGCATCGAAATACACCTGATCGGCGCTGAAGGGCGTTTGCCGATCGATCTCGAAACGCGCCACGTCCTGCAGCCGCGGTGCGGCCGCCGCCGGCAGCCGCAGCGGACGTCGCAGCGCCTGTGCGGCGGGAAGCAACCAGTGCCGCGGCAAGGCTTCCAACGCGGTCGGCAGCACCGAGGCCAGTTCCTGCGGCTGCAGCGGCCAAGGCAGGGCAACGATCGGCTCGCAACTGTGGTCGCGCTGCCGCGCCAGCTGCAACGTCGCGCCGTCGGGCTTCAGCAGCAGGCGCGCTGGCGACAAGCCCAGCTGCCATTGCCAGCCACGCGGCAACCAGGCCAGCAAGGATTGCTGCCACCAACGCCAAAAGCCGCCAGCGCCTGGCATGGCGCGTACGCCGATCCGCCCCAAGGTATCCCGCCACGCGGTCATTGCACTGCTGCTCCCTCTTCCCAACGCAATACGGTATAGGCGGCCCCTGGCAAGGCCGATGCATTCATCGTCACCACCGCCCGCAATATGGCCTCGCGTCCCTGCTCCAGTCGCGCTCGGCTCTCAATACTATAGGTGTCCGAGCCACCGAACGTCGCGTCGCCCCCCGGCAAACCCGGCGGCGCATCACGCTGAGCGAGCACTTGCTGCGCATCCAGGCCCATCGCGGTCAGCACCGGTGCCTGCGCAAACCGCGCCTCCGGGCGCGAGCGCCCGCTGTAGAGCGTCACGTTGGGCAACAGCTTGCGATAGAGCTCGCCATCCATGCCCAACACCAATCGCAACTCGCCGAGGGTCTCGAAGGGCGCGTCCTTGGCGCCGTACGGCAGCCCGGCATCGGCGTAGTCCCGATCCTCGGCACCGCCGCCTGGCTGGGTCAACGAATCGGTGTCGCGCCAATCCACGATCGCCCCGGCCAAGCGGGTGGCGCGCGCCTGTTCGACGCCCAGCGCACGCAGCAGACCGGCCAGCAGTGCCGGCTCGGCCATGTTCAGATCGACCTTGCCGCTTTCGTCGACCACCCGAATATCCACCGTCGCCTCGCCCATCCGCCATCGATAGCGGCGGCCATCGGCGCGCCAACGGGTTTGCGCGTCGTTGCTGCGCAAGCGCATCAACGCGTACTCCAATCCGGAGCGCGCATATTCCTGCGCCTGGCCGCCGTTGCGCAGGGTCGATCCCTGGAACGCCTCGACCCTGGCAGTCAACGCGAACGCACCGATCATTGCGGTGAGCAAGGCGATCAGCCACAACACCAACACCAAGGCCGCGCCGCGTGTCCGCTTCATCGCGCCAGCGCTCCGCCGTTGGCCGCCTGCGGCAAAGCCACCACCAGCGGCGGCCAGTCCGCATCGTTGCTGCGGATGTCGATCTGCACCAGCAGAGGCAGACGATCATGCCATTCCCATTGCGGCAACCAGTCGCTGAGCTTGCCGCTTTGCGGATCCAGGCCGCGATAGCGCAGGCGCAGCTGCTGCACGCCGTCAGCCAGGCGTTCCGGCGGCAGCGCGGCGCTTTCCTCGATCGGCTTGCCAGACTGCAGCATGGTCAGCGCGATCTGCAGCACCCGCGCGTCGCCGTCGCCGGCCAGCGACAGATCGTGCAGATAGGGACCGCCGCGCCCGAGATAGTCGGGCACATCGGCGGCCCAGCGCATGCGTTGCGGCTCGCCGACGAACAGGATCGGCTGCTGGCTCTGTTGATCGATGCCCATGGCGATCGGCAAGGTGGCGGCCAAGCGTCCGCGCAGGAACTGCTCCACCGCCCTGAGCTGCTCGCTGCGCTGGGCGATCGCCTCGCCGCGTCGACTGACGGCATTGGCCGAGCGCAAGGTGGCGAACGCCAGCGCCAGGCCACCGACCAACAACATCGTGGCCAACAGCACTTCGATCAGGGTGAAGCCACCCGCACGTGCACGGCTCATGCGCCAACGCCCTGCGGATTGGCCGCCACCAGGCGCAATGTGCGCCATTCCAGACGCTGACTGGGCTGTTCGCCCCAGCGCACCACCAGCGTCAGCTGCAGCAATTGCGGCGCGCCCGGCGCGACCGGCGCCTGGTCGTTGCGGCGCGGATCGTCATAAGGCCGGACATCCAGCGACCACTGGAAGTGCCCGTTCTCGAAACTGCCGCGCTGCTGTTCGGGCACCAGCGGTTTGTCCACGCCCTGCAGCGCCAGCAAGGACTGCGCATGCAAGGTCGCACGCGTGGTTTCATCGGCCGCGCGGACCTGCCGTGCTGCGCCCGACAGCGATCCCAGCAGCAGGCTCAATGCCAAAGCCAGCAAGGCGAACGCCAGGATCACCTCAATCAGGGTGTAACCGCGCTGCCGTTTCATGGCGTGGCCGTCCGCAATGGCGCCGAACGCACCTCGCCGGTAATCCAGCCCACATCCACACGCCAGCGCGCATCCTTGACCGCCAGATCGATCCGGCCGCCAGTGGATGCGCCGTCGGCGAAGAACTGAATCGCGCCCTGGTCCTGGCGTGGCTGCACCTGGCGAGCGCCGGTAAAGCGCACCTGCACGGCAGCCGGCCACTCGCCATGATGACCACCGGGCGCTTCCCAGCGACGCTGCGCTGGATCGATCACGAAGCGCTGCGGCACGCCGGTGGCGATGGCCTGGGTGCGCGTATAGCGCAGCTGCGAGGCGATCGCCTTGCCGGCGCTACGCAGCCGCATGCCATCCACGCCACCGCTCAGCGCCGCGGCCGCAAGCACACCGGCGATGGCGATCAGCGCGATCACCAACAACATCTCCAGCAACGACGTACCGCGATGGCGCACAGGCGCAGCAGACGCGACGCGCCGAGGCTGCAACGACAAGTGCGCGCGACGCACGATCACGCCTTATTGGTTCTTGATATCCGCGTCGTAACTGCTGCCGCCGGGACGCCCGTCCTTGCCGAGGCTGATCAGATCGAACGGTTGGCCTTCGCCAGGCACGCGGTATTCGATCGCATGCCCCCACGGATCGTTGAGTTCGGCTGGTTTGGCATACGGGCCGAGCCAACCACTGCTGCCGGCCGGTTGGGTGACCAGGTCGTCGAGCTTGCTGGGCAGCTTGCCGGTATCCAGCTGGAAGTTCTCGACCTTGCCGGCCAGCGTCAGGATCTGCGACTTGGCCAGGTTGGCCTTGCCGCGATCGGCGCCGCCAAGCACGCGGCTGCCGACCAGGGTCAGGACCGCGCCGATCAGCACGATGACGATGATGATTTCCAGCAGCGTCATGCCGGCCTGGCGGGCGCGTGATGGGCTGCGGGTAATGGAGCGCTTGATCATGAACGATTTCCTTGCACGTCGATGAAAATGAAGGCGTTGCCGCTCAGGCAGACTGCCAGCCGCTGCGAAGGTTCCCGGACACCCATGGCCTGGTCACTCCACAGCGATGATGAATGCGCTGCGGCGATCATCCGATCGCATTGGTCAAGTCATACAGCGGGACCAGCACTGAAATGATGACAAGCCCCACGACCGAGGCCAACACCAGGGTGATCAGTGGGACCAACGCAGCCAGCGCGCGGTCGATGGCCTGGGCGGTTTCCACCTCGAAAGTGTCGGCGGTCTTCAACAGCATGGTATCGAGCGCACCTGACTCCTCGCCCACCTGAATCATCTGGATGGCCAGGCGCGGAAAGCGCTTGCCGCGCGCCAGCGCAATCGCCAGTCCGTGACCGTTCTTGACCTCGTCGGCGGCGGTGCCGACATCCTCGACCAGGGCCAGATTGGTCATCACGTTGCGGGCGATGCCCAGCGCCGCCAGCAATGGCACGCCATTGCGCAGCAAGGTGCCCAAGGTCCGGGTCAGTCGCGCGGTTTCCAGTCGGGCGATCAGGCCGCCGATCAGCTTCTGCCGCAACAGCCATTGATCCAGCGCCGCACGGAAGGCCGCATCGCGACGCTTGCGATCCAGCCATAGCATCGCCAGCCCGGGCACCACCACCAGCACAATCCACCAGTCGCGCACCAGCAGGCCGATGGTCAACACCGCCTGGGTGAACCAGGGCAAGGCAACGTCCAGACTCTCGTACATCTGCGCGAACTGCGGCACCACGTAGCCGAGCAGGAACAGCAGCGCACAGCCGACCACGGCCATCAGGATCGCCGGATAGATCAAGGCATTGATCACCTTGCCGCGCAGCGCGCGGCTGCGTTCCAGGTAATCGGCCAGGCGCTGCAAGGTGTCCTGCATGCTGCCCCCAGCCTCGCCGGCGCGCACCATGTTGATGTACAGGCGAGAGAACAGCCCATGCTGGCGCTCCAATGCCGACGACAACGGCGCGCCACCACGCACGGTGTCGCGGATGTCGGCGATGATGCGCCGGCTTTTCTCGTCGTCGGGCAGTTCCATCAGGATCGACAGCGCACGATCCAGCGGCTGGCCGGCCCCGATCAGGGTGGCAAGTTGCTCGGTGAATTGCACCAACGCGGCGTTGTCGAACGGCTTCTTGCGCAGCAATGCCCGCAGCGGCCGCGAGCCGCTATCGCCGGTCGCCAGCCGCGTCTCCACCGGCAAATGCCCCTGCTCCTGCAAACGCAAGGCCACCTCGGCATCGCTGGCCGCTTCCATCTGGCCATCGAGCATCTCGCCGTGCGCGTCGAGCGCTTTGTAGCGGTAGAGGGGCATCAGGGAAGGCTGGGATGTTGAGTGCCGGGACCCGGGACTCGGGACCCGGGACCCGGGAGAAACGAAAAGCCGGGTCGCGTAAGACCGACGCAGCCGCGATTTGCACGAATCCCAATCGCAGCACGCGCGCCGCTTTTGCTGTTCCCGGGACCCGGGAGAAGCGAAAAGCGGCCTCGCGCGTTGCTGACGCAACCGCGATCTGCTGGAACGAAAAGCGCAGCCAACGACACGCTGTGGCTGTTCCCGGGACCCGGGTCCCGGGTCCCGGGTCCCGATATCCCGAGTCCCGGCCCCCTCACGCATCCTCCGTAACGCGCAGCACTTCCTCGATCGTGGTTTCGCCACGCAGCGCCTTGGACAGGCCATCCTCGTACATCGTGCGCATACCGGCCTGGCGGGCCAATTGTTCGATCTCGCCCATGCCGGCGCGCCGCATCACCGCACGCCGCAACTCGTCGTTCATCACCAGGAACTCGACGATGGTGGTGCGGCCAAGATAGCCGGTCGGTGCGGCGGCCGAGGCGCGTGGACGGTAAAGACAGATCTCTCCGTCCGGCTGCAAGCGTCGCAGCCCGAAGCGTTCGATCTCCTCCGGCGAGGCGGCATAGCGCTCGGCATTGGCCAGGTCCAGCCGGCGCACCAGGCGCTGGGCCAGGATGCCGTTGATGGTGGAGGTCAGCAGGTAATCCTCCACGCCCATATCCAGCAGACGGGTGATGCCGCCGGCTGCATTATTGGTGTGCAGCGTCGACAGCACCAAGTGACCGGTGAGCGCAGACTGGATGGCGATCCGAGCCGTTTCCAGATCGCGCATTTCGCCGATCATGATGATGTCCGGATCCTGGCGCACGATGCTGCGCAATGCATTGGCGAAATCCAGGCCGATCTGCGGCTTGGCCTGGATCTGGTTGATGCCTTCGATCTGGTACTCGACCGGATCTTCGACCGTGATGATCTTGACGTCGGCCGTATTGAGCTGGCTCAGCGCGGTGTACAGCGTGGTGGTCTTGCCCGAGCCGGTGGGGCCGGTGACCAGCAGGATGCCGTGCGGCTGCTCCAGCACCTTGCGGAACTGCGGCAGGAACTGATCGGTGAAACCGAGTTTGTGGAAATCGAACACCACCGTTTCGCGATCGAGCAAGCGCATCACCACGCTCTCGCCGTGCGCAGTCGGCACGGTGCTCACGCGCAGGTCCAGTTCCTTGCCCTGCACCCGCAACATGATGCGCCCGTCCTGCGGCAGCCGACGCTCGGCGATGTTGAGCTTGGCCATGATCTTGACGCGGCTGATCACCGCGGCGGTCAGCTTGGCCGGTGGGCTTTCGCCCTCCACCAGCACGCCATCGACGCGGTAACGCACTTTCAAGCGACTCTCGAACGGCTCGATATGGATATCCGAGGCCCGCAACTCCACCGCGTGCTGGATCACCAGGTTGACCAGGCGGATGACCGGTGCCTCGGAGGCCAGATCGCGCAAAGCCTCGATATCGTCATTGCTGCTGGTATCGCCATCGGCAGTCTCGACGATGGTGCCCATCGCACTGCGTCCCTGGCCGTACCAGCGCTCGATCAGATCGTCGATTTCCGACCGCAGGCCGACTTGCAACACCACCGGCAGGCCGGTCGCAAGACGCACGGCGTCGATGGCGTAGTCGTCGTAGGGATCGGCTGCCCACAGCAGCAAGTGGCCGGCCTGTTCGGCCACCGGAATGAGATGGAATTGCTTGAGGAAGCGCAGCGACAGGCTCTGCACTTCGGGCAGCAGTTCCGGCGGCGTGTCGCCCAGTTGCCGCGCATCCACCAGCGGCAGGCCCAGCACGTCGGCGCAGGTCTCGGCATGGTCGCGTTCGGACACCAGCCCCAGACGACCGAGCAAGGCCAGCAGCCCCAGGCCCGACTCGGCCTGCAACTGACGCGCACGCAACAGATCGGACTCTTTCAGGCGACGGCGTTCGAGCAAGGCCTCGACGATGCGCGTCTCCGCGCTGCGCTGCTCAATTGGATCGACGGCAACCGCGTTCACACTCGCCTCCACTGGTCCGGCGCCGACTGTAGCAGTTTGCCGCGACAATCACGCCAGCCCCGGCTGACAGGGCGCAAAAAACGATGCCCCCGGCCAACGGCCGGGGGCATCGGTCACAGTCCGTGTCGCAACTTACTGTCGTGCAACGAGCGTCAGCTTCGCATAGTCCGCGGCGCCGATCAGCTTGATGTAGTAAGTACCCGCCTTGGGCGCGGTGAAACGCACGGTTTCGCTATTGCCTGGCCGGGTCGACTTGGCGTCATAGCTGCTGGCGGTCGGTTCCGCCTCGAAGCTCACATACACCGACACGTCGCCGGTACCGCCGTAGGTCATGACGCTGAGCACGGCGCCGGCCTTGGCCTCGAAGCTGTACAGGGCGGAGCTGCCCTCGGCGCCGCTGAGGCCGCTCACCGGCACCTTATTGGTCAGGCTCACCGCCGTCGGCGCGCAGGTTTCGGTATCCGGATCGCAGGGCTCGGCCAGCACGACGTCCAGCGCTGCCTTGGCATCGACGATGCCGCTGCCGATCGGCGTGCTGCTGGGCGGAGTCACCGGGAACCGCCGGCTGGTCTGCTTGAGCAACGCTTCGACCGCAGCCGGGGTCAGCGGCGCCTCGCCCAGACCGATCGCGGCACTCTGTACCAGCGCGACCACGCCGGCCACGTGCGGCGACGCCATCGAGGTGCCGCCCAATCCCATATAGGTGTAGCTGCCGGAGGTGGGCGTGGTGGCGCCGGTGTAGCCGGCCTGCCAGACATAGCCGCCCGGATTGCCGTCGACGCTGCCACCACCACCGGGGGCCGACAAGTCGACCTTGCTGCCGTAGTTGGAGTAGTAGGCAATGCCACCGGTGATACGCGTCGCGCCGACGGTGATGGTGTTGTTGCAGCTGGCCGGCGAGAAGTTGGCTGCATCTGACGCCGAGTTGCCCGCTGCCACCACCACCGTGGTGCCACGCGCCACCGCGCCATTGATCGCCGCCTGAGTGACCGCATCGCACGCGCCGCCGCCGCCCAGGCTCATGTTGATGACTTCGGCCGGATTGGCATTGTCTGGAATGCCTTCGACGCTGCCGCCCGAGGCCCACACGATGGCGTCAGCGATGTCGGAGTCGTAGCCGCCGCAACGGCCGAGCACGCGCACCGGCAAGACGGTCGCCTTGGGCGCAACGCCGGCCATGCCGATGCCGTTGTTGGTGGCCTCGGCGACGGTGCCGGCGACATGGGTCCCGTGCCAGGAGCTTTCTGCTGCCTCCGAACCGGCGTAGCAGACGTTATCCGCTTCTTCCCAGTCACCATAGTCCAGCGCACCCGGGACCCGTGCATCGGTCGGACGCCGCGAAACGTCCTTGTCGCTGATGAAGTCATAACCCTGCAGCAGGTTGCCGGCAAAGTCGGGATGGTTGGGCAGGATGCCGGTGTCCAACACCGCCACCACGACACCTTCGCCCTGCGACAGGTCCCATGCCGCCGGTGCGTTGATGCCACCGTTGGGATTGCTGTAATGCCACTGGTACTGGGCATAGAAGGGATCGTTGGGCACCAGTTGCGGGGTCACCCCGGTCGCGCGCTGGAGTTCGATCGGCCGACGCATATGGTCCACTTGCACCTCGGCCACCGACGGATCGCGCTGAAGTTCGGCCACCACGGCGTCGAGCTGGGCCGGGCTGAGGCTGCCGGACAACTTGATCAGGTCGGCACCGACGCCCAGCTTGCGCAGATAGGTTGCCTTTGCCGTCGCTGCGCTGGAACGCGCCTGACCGACGGCGCCGGAGCGGGACACCGCAGCCTGGACCGCGTTGAGCTTGCTGCTGCGATCGGTGGCCGCGGCGGTGGCCTCTTTGTAGCGAACGATCAAACGGCTGCTGCTGCCAGCGGGGGGGGCCGACTGCGTGGGTTCCTTGACCAGCAGTTGCGGCGCAGCGGCGGCACCGCCAGCGGCGCCCAGGGACAGCGCCAGCAGGGCGCCAGCCAATGCATTGAGACGGAAATTCTTGTCGCTCACGGTGAAATCCTCTTCAGTGTTCGTGGATCAGGCATCAGTCAGGCCATCACTTCCTGCGAATCCGTTGGCCGGCCCAGCCACGGTCCCCGCCCGCCCCCTCAGGCCTTGCGGTGCGCGGCGGCGCCTTGCGCGCCGCCGCGTGTTGCGTTGCCGTTACCAGCCGAAGCCGGCACCCAGGCCGACCGAGCTGTCGTTACCGCTGAGCGCGCCGCCAATGGTCAGCGTGGCGCGCGGGCTGATCGCACGCTGGTAGCCGACCGATAGCGCCGACTCGCCGTTCTGGAAGCCGACACCGGCGCCCATCCGGTTCTGCGTGGCGATGCCGCCGACGCTGGCGGCCATGTTCAACATCGCCGTGCTCATCGCACCTTGACGATCCAGCCGGCGGTTCTGACGACGCAGGCGATCCTCGATATCGCCCTGGTAGGACTGGAAGCTGTCGGCCATCGCGTTGTAGCGACTGTCGGTGTAGCTGTTGGCCGCAGCGACGCCGTTGTCCAACTGCGCCTTGTTGACCGCATCGGTGGCGCGGGTACCGGCGGCCACGTTGGCGACCTGCCGCTCATTGCCAGCGCTGCCCACCGACACCGTATTGGCGCGGTCGGCCACCGAGCCTTGGCCCAATGCCACCGCACCTTGCGCGGTGGCACGCGCGCCCTGCCCGATCGCCGTGGCCGACGCCGCGCTGACCTGTGCGCCCTCGCCCATCGCCACCGCATTGGTCGCCACCGCGGCGATCTGCGTGTTGGCGCCGACCGCGGTGCTGCCATCGGCGTTGACCCGTGCATTGCTGCCGATCGCGGTGTCGTTGGGACCATGCGCATACGCGCTACCGCCGATCGCCGTGCCAGTGACGTCGTTGGCCACTGCAGCATTGCCCATCGCCGTGGAGGTGGTCGCCACCGTGCTGGTGCTGGCGACCGCCGGCGTCAGCGTGCCTTGCAGCCCGCCATCGCTACGCTCGGCCGTCGCCACCGCGGAGGCGGCAGGCGCCAGGACTGCCGGCACGCCGGCACTGCGCAGCGCAGCCGTCCGCAGCGGCGTCGTGCCACCCATGCGCCCATCCAGCTCGCTGACCTTGCTGTCCAGCGCGGTCAGTGCGGCCCCGACGTTGTTGTAGCTGGCGCCCTGGATCACGTAGGTCGGCGCAACGAACACGCCTTGCGCGCCGATGGCCGCGCCACCGCCCAGGAAACTGGCGGCATTGCTCAGCGACTGGAACAACTGTCCGCCATTGATCGCCTCGCTGCTGCCGTCGGCGATCGCACCGGCGCCCAGATTGACGATGCGACGCGTCGCCGGACCACCGCGACCGTTGCCGCTGCCCACCGAGACCGTATTGGCCTCGTAGGTGCGCGAACCCGAACCCAGCGCCACCGAATCGGCACCGCTGGCACCGGCATTGGCGCCCAACGCCACGCCGTTGACGCCGCTCTGGCGCACGAAGCTGTTGTAGCCCAGCGACAGCGCGTTCTCACCGATCGCATTGGTCTGCCGCCCCATCGCCGTGCTGTTCACGCCGCTGGCGCTGCTGTCCACGCCCAGCGCGCTGGCGCCGGTGGCGCTGGCACGACTGCCCGCCGCCACGGCCACGCTGCGGGCACCACTGGCCAAAGCACCAGCACCCGCCGCCGTGCTGCGCTCGCCGGTCGCACGCGCCGTGCCCTCGCCGTTGGCCTGCAGCACGCCGCTGGTGGCCTGCACATCGGCCGCCAACGCATCGAGCTGGCCCTTGTTGACCGCGTCGGTGGCGGCCTGGCCGTCGCTGACGTTGACGATGCGGCGCGTTGCCGGACCGCCGCGACCGTTGCCGCTGCCCACCGAGACCGTATTGGCCTCGTAGGTGCGCGAACCCGAGCCCAAGGCCACCGAATCGGCACCGCTGGCACCGGCATTGGCGCCCAACGCCACGCCGTTGACGCCGCTCTGGCGCACGAAACTGTTGTAGCCGATCGATACGGCATTTTCGCCGATCGCATTGACCTGCCGGCCGACACCGGTGCTGTTGATGCCGGTGGCCGAGCCATCCACGCCGATCACGCTGGCACCTGCCGCCTCGGCACGGCTGCCGCCGCCCAACGCGATGGTGTTGTCGGCCAGCGCGGCCGCGCTCTGCCCCAAGGCACTGGCATTGACGCCATCGGCGTAGGAATTCCAACCGATCGCGGTGGTGTAATCGGCCGTGGCCCAGGCACCGGCACCGAACGCCGCCGCACCCGTGCCTGATGCACGCGCCGGAATGAAACCGAAGAAGGTCGAGCCGCCGACGGCGACGCTTTCGGCACCGGTCGCCTCGCTGTACTCGCCCACGGCCACCGCGCTGCTGCCCGATGCCAGCGCCGCAGCGCCGACCGCGGTGCTGTAGTCGCTGGAGGCGACCGCGCCGTAGCCCAGTGCCGAAGACAGCCGGCCGCTGGACTCGCTGTAGCTGCCGAAGGCGGCGCTGCCGACTGCCGACGCAGCACTGCGGAAACCGGCGGCGATGGCCTGGTTGTCGGAGGCCACCGCTTCGTTGCCGAGCGCAGTGGTATAGGTCGACAGTGCCTGCGCACCGGCACCGCTGGCGGTCGCGCCAATGTCGCTGGCCAGCGCGTTGCTGCCGACCGCGCTGCTGCTCTCGCCCACCGCCTGCGCATTGCTGCCCAGCGCCGCGGCGTCGGTGCCGGCGGCCAGCGCGCCGAAGCCCACTGCCGTCGCATTGGTCGCCGCCGCCTGCGTGCCGCTACCCAAGGCGGTGGCGCCATCGGCAGTGGCATTGGCCGCCTCGCCAGCGGCCAGCGCATTGGCGCCGTCCACCAACGAACCGGCATCGCTGTCGGCGCTGGCGCTGGCCTGGAAATACTTGCTGGTGGTTTGCGCGGTCTCGGCCACTGCATTGAGCTGGTCGAGGTTGACCGCGTCGGTCCCTGCGGTGCCGGCAGCGACGTTGGTGATCTGCCGCTCGTTGCCGACGCTGCCCACCGACACCGCGAAGTCGCGATCGGCCACCGAATCGGCACCCAAGGCCACGCTGCTGCGGCCGGTGGACTCGGCGAAATTGCCCAACGCCGTGCTGTTGAGACCCGGCGCCCAGGCCGCGCCGCCCACCGCGGTGGAGTAGTCGCCGGAGGCTTCGGTCGGCAACAGGCCGAGCAGCGCGCCACCGACGGACACGCTGTGGTACCCGCTGGCGACGCTACCCTGGCCGGCCGCCACGCTGTAGGCGCCACTGGCGGTGGCATCGCCACCGACCGCCACGGTATTGGAACCGCTGGCGCTGCTGAAATTGCCCAGCGCCGTGCTGTTGAAACCACTGGCGGTGGAATAGCCACCCAGCGCGGTGGCGTAGTTCGCAGTGGCCTCGGCACCGAAGCCGAACGCCGCCGCGCTGGTGCCATTGGCCACGCTCTCCGCGCCCACCGCGGTGGCCGATTCACCGTTGGCGCTGGCGAAATAGCCCATCGCGGTGGATTCGCTGCCCTGCGCTTCGCTCAACGCACCGGCTGCCAGCGTGCCGTCGCCATAGGCGCCGGCTGCGGCACCCACGGCCGTGCTCTGCGCACCAGCCGCCTCGCTCTCACCGCCGATGGCCACACCGTAATCGCCACTGGCCTGACTGAAGGCGCCGTTGGCCACGCTACCGAAACCGATGGCCGCGGCGTTGTAGCCGGCAGCGCTGGCGTACTGCGCGCTGGCGCTGGCGCCGCTGCCGATGGCCAGCGTGCCGGTCCCGATCGCCTGACTGGTGGAGCCGAAGGCGCTGCTGTAGTCGCCGTCGGCGGTGGCATTGGAGCCGGCCGCGGTGGCGTCCACGCCCTGCGCGGCGGCGGTACCGTCGCCGGTCCCGGCGTACAAGCGCGCGGTCGTGCCGGCGGTGTCGGCCACTGCGTTGAGCTGATCCAGGTTCACTGCATCGGTGCCCTCGGTGCCGGCCGCGACGTTGGTGATCTGGCGCTCGCCACCGATGCTGCCGACCGAGACCGTGTTGGCGCGGTCGGCAAGGGAGCCTGCGCCCAACGCGACGCTGTCGTCGGCAGGCGTATACGCACCGCTGCCGAGGCTGACGCTCCGCGTACCCGAGGCGTTGGACTGCCAGCCCAGCGCGACACTCTCGGTACCAGGCGCATAGGATTGGGCGCCGAGCGAAGTGGCGCTTGGGCCCGACGCGATTGCGTACGTGCCCAACGCGACCGACGAGTAGTTGATTGCCTGCGCATTCGCGCCCAGCGCAGTGCTGTAGTCACCATCGGCCACACTTTCGCTACCGATTGCGGTGCCGCTATAACCGCGCGCCGCGCTGGCGTTACCCACTGCGGACGATGCGATCCCGCTACTGCTGCTTTCGTAACCGATCGCTGTTGCAGTACGGCCATTGGCGACGCTGAAGCCGCCGACCGCCGTGCTGGATTCTCCCGATGCCATGCTGTCGCTGCCCAGCGCGGTGGCGTAGGTCTCAACGGCGCGGCTGTTGTTCCCCACCGCCGTGGCAGAGAAGGCACTGGCACTGGCATAGCCGCCAACGGCCGTGCTGTAAGCAGTGGCTTGACTGCCGGCGCCGAGCGCAATGCTCTGATCGCCGTCAGCCTGTGCCCCCCAGCCCAGCGCCGCGCTGTCCTCGCCAACGGCACTCGAGCCGCTGCCCAATGCAGTGGAGCGAGCGCCATAGGCATTGGCGAAGGCGCCCAGCGCGACCGCGTCGGTGTCGGCGGCGAAGGCATTCGGGCCGACGGCGGTGCTGTCGTAGCCATAGGCATTGCTTTCGACGCCGATCGCGACGCTGCCGTCGCCCCAGGCAACGCTGGTCATGCCCAGCGCGGTAGAGGAGCCCCCATTGGCCAGGCTTTCGTAGCCGATGGCGGTGGCATAGCGCTGACTGGCGATACTGTTGCCGCCGACGGCGGTGCTGAAGTAGGCCGATGCGGCGCTGTTGGAACCCAGCGCAGTCGCGAAGTCATCGCCGGCATAGCTGTTGAAGCCGACTGCCGTCGCATTGGCGACGCTGGCGGACGCACCACTGCCCACGGCGGTGGTGTTGATGTCCGTCGCCTGGCTGCCGGCGCCCAGCGCGGTGCTGTAATCGCTCAACGCCGAGGCGTTGGATCCGGCCGCCACGCTGTCGACGCCCTGGGCGAGCGCGCTGCCTTCGCCGGTGGCGGTGAAGCTGCGCGCCGTCTCGGAGGCCAGCTCGGAGACCGTGGTCAGCTGCTGCAGGTTCACCGCATCGGTGGCCTCGGTGCCGGCGGCGACGTTGGTGATCTGGCGCTCCGCGCCGGAGGCGCCGACCGACACCGTATCGGCGCGGGTGGCGATCGAATTGGCGCCCAGCGCAACCGAGTTGGCGCCGCGCGCGGTGCTGAAGTAGCCCACGGCGGTGCTGGACGCACCGCTGGCCCACGATTCCGGACCCACCGCGGTGGCGGCCTCGCCCGGCGCGTAGGCGAAATAGCCAATCGCCGTGGCTTCGGTGCCGGAGGCTTCGCTCAACGTACCGACCGCGGTGGTGTAGGTGCCCGACGCAATCGCACCGGCGCCCAGCGCGGTGGCCGCTTCGCCGCTGGCCTGGGTCTGGACGAAGAAGCCCAGTCCCGGAATCAGATCGACTGGACCACCGACGGCAGTGCTGCTGGTGCCGCTGGCGCTGGTCTGGGTCCCGATGGCGGTGGCGTACTCACCGGTGGCATTGGCGACCGCGCCGAAGGCAGCGGACTGCGCACCGGCGGCGTAAGCGCCGACGCCGAAGGAGGAGGCGGCAAAGCCATCGGCACTGGCGCTGGCGCCGACCGCGGTGCCGCCGACGCCGGCACTGGTGGCGCCGGTGTCGACCGGCACCCCGCCATTGGTGATCAGCGGATTGCCGTCTGCATCGACGGCGGCACCGCCGACGGCCACGCTGCCCGGGCCATTGGCCTGCGCGTTATGACCGAACGCAGCGCTGTTCTGGCCGACTGCCAGGGCATTGGCGCCGACGGCAGTGGCATTGTTGGCCAGCGCGTTGGCGCCACTGCCCACGGCGGTGGCAGCGGTGCCGATCGCATTGCTGGCATCGCCGGCGGCCAACGCGGAGGCGCCGTCGACATAGGCGCCGACGCTGTCCTCGCCCGGCGCTGCCTTGAAGAACGTGGCCGTTTCCTCTGCCACATCGGCGACGTCGCGCAGCTGCGCGAGGTTCACCGCATCGGTGGCGTTGACGCCGGCCGAGACGTTGGTGATGCGGCGCGTGGCCGGGCCACCGCGGCCGTTGCCGCTACCGATCGACACCACGTCGTCTTCATAGGTGCGCGAACCGGCACCGAGCGCAACCGAGTTGGCACCGCTGACGCCGGCGTTGGCGCCCAGCGCCACGCCGTTCTCGCCGCTCTGGCGCACGAAGCTGTTGTAGCCGATCGCCACCGCGTTCTCGCCGATCGCATTGGTCTGGCGCCCGATCGCGCTGCTGTTGACGCCGCTCGCGCTGCTGTCGGCACCGGTGGCCACCGCGCCGGTGGCGCTGGCGTCGCTGCCCGCACCGATCGCGGTCGCATGAGCGGCGGGAGCGGCAGCCCCCTGGCCGACGGCAAGCGATTGCGCATGGGTGGTCGGTGGCGCGGCGATCCCGCTACCCAGCGCCAGGACGATCGCCGCAGCCAGGCCGATGACCGCGCGGCGGTCGGTGAGCGTACCGGTGGCCACGGCACCCGGGCTGTCGCCACTGGCCAGCTCCGAGGCCACGGTCCACACCCCCAACGATTTGTTCCAGACCTTGCGATAAATCCGATTCATCGACGTGCTACTCCTGAAGTGGACTGGTTATGTGCGTTCACCCACCGCAGGGCAGGCCCGGCGATTCCTGAGGGTGGGTCGCTACCGCTGGTCGGGACGGCGGGAGGCTCTCGCCTGCGCCTGAAAAGTCAAAAAGTGAACGCTACCCAACCATAGGACTGAGCGAAGTGTTAACAGCGGCCAATTGGGGCGTCAAGTTTTTGACGGACATGGGCATTTTTCGCGAAACGCATCACGATTTCGCGTGCTTTTATTAATTTTTCGATAAATCTTTGGAAAACAGCAACCTAGGTCACGCCAAGTGCTCAGCCGACAGGATGAGCCCGCTCTGAATGACGTCGCGAAATGACCTGCACGCGCAATTCACGCCAGGGCGCGCGTGCGCAAAATGGTGCGCTGCGTGGGTGTGGATGCGCTCGCTTGCCTTCGCTGGTGGATCGCGTGCACGACAACCGACCACAGCGACGGTTTTCCGCCAGCCAAAGGCCGCAGTCGGTGAGGTGCCGGGATGTCGTCGCGCGTGTCGGGTGACGCGAGGTACGCGGCATCGACCTCGTCGTCGCCACTGCGTGATGTGCGAAGTGCCAGGCGCATGCGGCCAGCGTTTACCGAGCGCAGGCGAGCGCCGGCGGACACCCGCAACACCATCGCTCGCCAAGCAATGCGCAGCAGTGGTCGTTGCGCCCTGGCGACCGCTGAGGCCGCCAGGCAGTCGCGAATCGTCCGTTCTGCGGGTCCAACGCTGCGCTGCGCGCCCGACACTCGGGCAGTCTGAGTCGTCGCTGGCGGATGCCGCCAGCGGGACACGTTGCGACGGGTCGGCAACACGCCTGGCCATCGCGCGTCGCGTTGCACGATCAGCCTGTGACGCGGCTGTCAGCCAGAGCGCATCCGGCCACTGCCAGCAACGTACGCTGGTGTGCTGCCCACAGACGACAACGGCCGCAGGCGTGTGCCCGCGACCGTTGTCACTCCCCTATCGCTTCAGTACGCCTACGCGTGAGGCTTAGAGCAGCCAACAAACCGACTGCGCAACCGGCAGGCGGGCGCGGCCGCTGCTCGGAATCCTCACGTACCACTCGTACACTGCGGTTCCTGTGCGCCGTCCACGCCTACCTGCCGGCTGCTCGCGATGTTTTGTTAGCCACTCTTAGCCGCACCACACCCGCGCGTTGCGGAACATCCGCAGCCACGGCGAGTCCTCGCCCCATGTGGCCGGATGCCAACTCAGGTTGATCGAACGCGGCGTGCGCTCCGGATGCGGCATCAGGATCGTCACCCGCCCGTCGGTGCTGGTCAGCCCGGTGATGCCATCGGGCGAGCCGTTGGGATTGAGCGGGTACTGCGTGGCCACGGCACCATTGCCGTCGACAAAGCGCAGGGCCACGCGCGCGGCCGCCTGATCGACCGCCGTGGCGAACTCGGCGCGACCCTCGCCGTGCGCCACGGCGACCGGAATCCGCGAACCGGCCATGCCACGCAGCAGCACCGAAGGCGACTCGACCACTTCCAGCAAGGCGGTGCGCGCCTCGAACTGCTCGCTGCGATTGCGCAGAAAGCGCGGCCAGTGTTCGGCGCCGGGAATGATGTCCTTCAACTGGCTGAGCATCTGGCAGCCGTTGCACACGCCCAGCGCGAAGGTATCGCTGCGCGCGAAGAAGCCAGCGAACGCCTCGCGCAGCGCACCACGCTCCAGGATCGAGGTGGCCCAGCCACGCCCGGCACCGAGCACGTCGCCATAGCTGAAGCCACCACAGGCGGCCAGGCCGACGAAGTCGGCCAGGTCGACGCGGCCATCGATCAGGTCGCTCATGTGCACGTCGAAGGCGCGGAAGCCGGCACGCTCGAAGTTGTAGGCCATTTCGATCTGGCCGTTGACGCCTTGCTCGCGCAGGATCGCCACCTTCGGGCGGGCGCCGGTGGCCACGAACGGAGCGGCCACGTCCTCCGACGGGTCGAACGCCAATGCCGGGCGCAGGCCCGGTGCGTCGAAATCGCGCGCCACCGCGCGCTCTTCGTCCGCGCTGTCGGGGTTGTCGCGCAGCTTCTGCATCGCGTGGGTCACCGACCACCAGGCGTCGAACAGCTCGTCCCAGCGCCACTCGGCCAGCGTGCGGCCTTGCGCGCCGACGCGGATGCGCGGCGTGCCGGTGGGACGGGCGATGCGTTGCGCGCATTCGGTGAGCGCGTGGCGTTCGACCAGGTCGGCGAACGCAGCGCGATCCTCGTTGGCGATCTGCACCACCGCGCCCAGCTCTTCATTGAACAGACTACGGAACGCGTCCTCACCCCAGGCGTCGAGGGTGATGTCCAGGCCCTGCCGCGCGGCGAAGGCCATTTCGCACAACGCGGCGAAGGCACCGCCATCGCTGCGATCGTGGTAGGCCAGCAACAGCCCGGCCTCGCGCGCATCGCCGATCAACTCGAAGAAGTTGCGCAGCCGCTGCGGGTCGTCCAGGTCCGGCACGTCGCCACCGAATGCCGGCAATGCGTCCTCGCCCGGATGTACCTGCGCCAGCACCGAGCCGCCCAACCGCTGCTTGCCACCGCCCAGACCGATCAACCACAGCTCGCTGTCCTCGCCCCGCTGCAACAGGGGAGTGAGCTGGCCGCGCACATCGGCGACCGGTGCGAAGGCGGAAATGATCAGCGAGACCGGGGAGACGCTTTTGTGGGTCTGTTCGGAACCCTGGACCCTGGACCCTGAACCCGCAACGGCCGATGTTGCCGAATCCCCCGTGGGCACCTGCTCTTCCCGGGTCCCGGCAATTTGCCACTGCGCCTGCATCGACAACGAGTCCTTGCCGACCGGCACGCTCAGCTCCAGCGCCGGGCACAGCTCCATGCCGACCGCACGCACCGCGTCGTACAACAACGCGTCCTCGCCGGGATGCCCGGCGGCGGCCATCCAGTTGGCCGACAGCTTGATGCTGTCCAGCGCCAGCACCGGTGCGGCGCAGAGATTGGTGATCGCCTCACCGACCGCCATGCGCGCGGCCGCCGCCGCGTTCAACAGCGCCAGCGGCGTGCGCTCGCCGATCGCCATTGCCTCGCCAGCATGGCCGTCGAAGCCGGACAAGGTGATCGCGCAGTCGGCCAGCGGCAGCTGCCAGGGCCCGATCATCTGCTCGCGCACGGTCAACCCACCGACACTGCGGTCGCCGATGGTGACCAGAAAGCTCTTGGACGCCACGCTTGGATGCGCCAGCACGCGCAGGCCGGCCTGATGCAGGTCCAGCGCGGCGGTCTGCAGCGCCGGCCAACGCGGCGCCGGCGGATGCACCGCGTCACGATGCATCTTCGGCGGCTTGCCGAACAAGACGTCCATGGGGAGGTCGATGGGAAGATCGTGGGAGGAGCCGGGACCCGTCACGGCAGTCTCCCGGGCTGCGCTGGAGGCGTCCTTCGCAGATGTGGGGTCCTGCGCTGGCGCTTGCTCTTCCCGGGACCCGGGTCCCGGGTCCCGGGTCCCGGCATCCAGCGTCCCATACCCCACCACCAGTCGCTGCTCGGAGGTTGCCACCCCGACCGCGGCGAACGGGCAGCGCTCGCGCGCGCAGATCGCCGCGAACGTCTCCAGTTGCGCTTGCGGCACGCCCAGCACGTAGCGTTCCTGCGACTCGTTACACCACAGTTCCAGCGGGGACAGCGACGGATCGTCGCTGGGCACGCGGCCCAGGTCGATCACCCCGCCCACGCCGGAATCGTGCAGCAGCTCTGGGATGGCGTTGGACAGTCCGCCGGCGCCGACGTCATGGAACCAGCGAATCGGATTGTTTGCCCCCAGCGCCACGCAGCGGTCGATGACCTCCTGGCAGCGGCGTTCCATCTCCGGGTTCTCGCGCTGCACGCTGGCGAAGTCCAGCGCCTCGGCGCTGTCGCCGGCCGCCACCGAACTGGCCGCCCCACCGCCCAGGCCGATCAGCATCGCCGGCCCGCCCAGCACGATGACCGCATCGCCTGGCTGCAGCGGAATCTTCTCGACCTGACTGCGGTCGATCGCGCCCAGGCCACCGGCCAGCATGATCGGCTTGTCGTAGGCGCGCGTCAGCTCCGGGCCTTCGGCCAGCTCGAAGCTGCGGAAGTAACCCAACAGATTGGGCCGACCGAACTCGTTATTGAAGGCGGCGCCACCCAGTGGGCCATCGAGCATGATGTCCAGCGCCGGCGCCATGCGCGGATTCAGCGGGCGTGGCGCTTCCCAGGGTTGCGGCAGGGTCGGGATGCGCAGGTGCGAGACCGAGAATCCGGTCAGGCCGGCCTTGGGCTTGCCGCCGCGGCCGGTGGCGCCTTCGTCGCGGATTTCTCCGCCGGCACCGGTGGCCGCGCCGGGGAACGGCGCGATCGCGGTCGGGTGGTTATGGGTCTCCACCTTGATCGCAAAGGCCGAGGGCAGCACCGCTTCGCGGCGATACTCGCCGCTGGCCGGGTCCGGACGATAGCGCGCGGCCGGCGCCCCCTCCACCACCGCCGCGTTGTCGCTGTAGGCCGACAAGGTGTGCTGCGGGGTCTGCTGGTGGGTGTGCTTGATCATCCGGAACAGCGAGCGGTCCTGCGGCTTGCCGTCGATGCTCCAGCTGGCGTTGAAGATCTTGTGCCGACAGTGCTCCGAGTTGGCCTGCGCGAACATCATCAGTTCGACATCGGCGGGATCGCGCCCGAGCTCGGCAAACCGCGTGCGCAGGTAGTCGATCTCGTCGTCGGCCAACGCCAGCCCCAACTCGCCGTTGGCCCGCTCCAACGCGTCCAGCGCGATGCGTTCCAATGTACCCGGATCGGGCACGTTGAACAGCGCCTCGGCCGCTGCCGCACTGCCCAGCAACGATTGCGTCATCGGGTCATGCAGCAGCTTGGCCACTGCGGCCTGGCGCTCGGCGTCCTGCGGCCAACCGGCCAGGTCGATGCGTGTCCCGCGCTCGACCCGCTGGATCGGCTGCCCGGCCCCACGCACCAGCTCGGTGGCCTTGCTCGACCAGGGCGACAACGTCCCCAGCCGCGGCACCACGTAGCGCGTGCTGGCGCCGTCGGCGCAAGGCGCCGGATCCGGCGCAGCCTGCAGGATGCGTTGCAAGGTGGCCTGATTCGGGGCCTGCCCGGCCTCGACGCGGAGGAAGTAGACGTACCAGGCGCCGGTGATGCGCAGCGTGGGCGCGACGGCTTGCAGGCGGGTTTCGAGCCGAGCGCGGCGGAACGGCGAAAGGGCGGAAGCGCCCTCGAGGACCATCATGTCCGAAGAACCGTGTCAGAAGCGGGGCCCGCCATTGTAGCGGAGGTTGACCAGGCCGGCCCGTCGGCCGTGTGGCCCCGCCCGCACGTCGCGGTTGCGGTGGCTGCAAGGGGCTCGGCAGTCAGCAGGTCCGCTGCGCGGCGTCGCCTTCGCGACGAAGACCCCGCGCCTCGCAGGACCGCCGCGTGTACCGGCCACCGCCGGCAGTCACCACCTCGCGGCCGCCGAAGCGACGACGACCGCGGAGGTCAAGCGCGCCAAAACGAACAAGGCCGGACTGCGCGGCAGCCGGCCCTGCTCGGTGCTGATCGCGGCGCCGTTCAACTGCGGCGCCGATATGGGTCAGCGGCTACCGCCGGCGCTGCTGGCCGCAGCGCGCTTGTCCAACGCCGCACGCAGCTGCGCGGGCGGCAGATAACCGCCCAGTTGGGTGCCATCGGGTGCAAAGATCGCCGGGGTGCCATTGACGCCCAGCCGCTGGCCCAAGGTGTACTCCATCGACACCGGGTTGTTGCAGTCCTTGGAGGCGACCGGCTGGCCCGACTTGGCAGCGGTGAGGGCCTGCTTGCGGTCGGCCGCACACCACACCGCGATCATTTCCTTGTGGTCCTGGCTGCCCAGGCCCATACGCGGGAACGCCAGGTATTCCACTGCGATACCTTGCTTGTTCAGTTCGGCGATCTCGCTATGCAGCTTGCGGCAGTAGCCGCACTCGACGTCGGTGAACACGGTAACGGTGTACTTGGGATTGGCCGGCGCGAACACGATGCGATCGGCCTTGGGCACGGTCTGCAGCTGCTTGCGTCGGTAAGCGAGCAGGCCCTCGCTGGCGGCAAACTGCTTGTTCTGGATATCGAACGGCTGTGCCTGCATCACATAGCGGCCATCGTCGCTGACGTAGAGCACTTGTCCGGCGACCACCACCTCGCGAAAACCCGCGAACGGGGCCGCGCCGATGTAATCGGGCTTGAAGTCCGGATCAAGCGCCTTGAGCGCGGTGCTGACGCGCTGATCGACGCCCGCTGCGGCGCTGGCGTTTGCGGCAGGCGCCTTGGCGGCATCGCCCGCTGCGGGCTGCGGCGACTGTGCGCAGGCGGTAAGGCTGATCGCGCCCAGCAGGGCGGCAATGGCAAGACGGTACATTCACGCATCCAGTGGAATGAGATGGCTGGGATTCTCGCATAGCGCAGCTGAAGCCAGCAGAGCCCGCGCACCTTGCCGTCGCCGGTGCAACCCCAATGCGCTTCGGCTAGCCGCGCGGATGATGGCGCGTATGCAACGTCTGCAAGTGTTGCCGCGCGACCAGGGTGTAGATCTGGGTGGTCGACAACGAGCTATGGCCCAGCAACAGTTGCAGCGCGCGCAGATCGGCGCCGTGGTTGAGCAGATGGGTGGCAAAACTGTGACGCAGCCCATGTGGGCTGATGATCGCCGGGTCGATGCCTGCCACCGCCGCATAGCGCTTGACCAGCGCCCAGAACTGTTGCCGGCTCGGCGGACGCCGGCTGGCATCGATGAACAGCGGAACGTGGCCGTCCACGGCAGGCACCGCTGTCCGCCCCGCCAGCAACGGCCGCGCCTGCTGCAGATACCGTTCCAGCCAGTGCTGGGACTCCTCGCCCAACGGCACCAGGCGCTCCTTGCTGCCCTTGCCGGTGACCCGCAGTACCCCTTGCCGCAGGTTGACCGCGGCCGCGGGCAGCTGCACCAGTTCGCTGACCCGCAGGCCGGCGGCGTACATCAGTTCGAGCATGGCGCGGTCGCGCAGGCCTAACGGGTCATCCAGCGATGGCGCCGCCAGCAAGGCCTCGATCTGGCTTTCGGTCAGCGCCTTGGGCAATGCACGCGGCAACCGCGGCGGCTCCAGCAAGGCAGTGGGATCGTCCTGCCGCAGGCCATCGCGCAGGCAAGCGGCATAGAACGCACGCAGCGCCGACAACAGCCGTGCATTGCTGCGCGGCGCATAGCGGGCTTCGCTACGCCAGCGCAGGTAGTCGAACAGCGCCGCGCGATCGGCGCCGAGCAAGCCGCCGCCGGCGCCAGCACGCCAGCGCGCCACTCCTTCGAGATCGCGCCGATAGCTGTCCAGGGTCTGCCTGGACACCCCCTGCTCGGCCCAGAGGCGGTCGAGGAAACGCTGGATGGACGCTGCATCGGCGGACGGCACCGGCGGCAGCTGCTGGGTGCGTTGACGGCGTTCGGCGGGACTGCTGGCGGGCATGGCGACAGCTTAGCGGGCGCCGCGCGCCGGGCCCAGCACGATGGACACCACGCTGTTGCGCGAACAGCGGCGCCGGCTATGCTCTGGCGATGACTGCCCCCCCTCCCCCGCCGAGCGAACGCACGCATGCGCTGGTGGGTTGGCGCCTGCTGTCCCTGTGCTACGACGCGTGGCCGGTGCTGGCGCTGTCGATGTTGATTTCCACCGGATTCACCCTCGCCTTTACCTGGGCCGGTCATCCTGCCCGCGAGAACATCGCGCCGTTCAGTGGCTGGCAATGGCTGTTGTGGCTGTGCTGTTGGCTGGCCGCCGGGGTCTACGCCACCGTCAGTTGGCGGCGCGGCGGCCAAACCTTGGGCATGCGTCCCTGGCGGCTGCGGCTACACGGCGCGGACGGCAGCGCACCGCGCTGGGGCGCGCTGTGGCGACGCTATCTGATCGGCACGCTCTCGTTGCTGTTGGGCGGGCTGGGATTCTGGTGGGCCTGGCTGGACCGCGACCGCCTGACCTGGCACGACCGCGCCAGCGGCACACGGCTGCGGCGCGCGCCTCGATCCACTGTCTGAAACACACCGCACGCGCACGGCACGGATGCAGGCGCGGCGTCCGCGCGCGCGGTGTTCGTCGATCAACTGCTCCGTCGTCGGAACAGCCAGGCCGAGACGGCCAGCATCACCATCGGCGGCAACGCATAGGCGATCCGGTAATCCAACCGCAGCGCACCGGCCATGCGACCGAAGAACAACTGCAGCAGCCAAAAGCCCAACGCGAACAGGATGCCTAGAAACAGGCGCTTGCCCAGGCCACCGCTGCGCAGCGAACCGAACGAGAACGGAATGGCCGCCATACACAGCGCCAGCACGTTCAAGGGATAGAACCAGCGGCTCCAGTACTGGTCTTCGTAATCGCGCGCATCCAGGCCATTGCGACGTCGGTATTCGATGCTCTGGCCGAGGTCGTGCGCGGATAGGTTGCGCGGCCGGGTCAGGCCCGCGGCCAGCGCGGCCGGATCGAGCTGCGACTGCCACGCCAGTTCCGGCAGCGTTTCCCGCTGCACCGAACGCTCCTGGAAGGTGTCGCGGCGCACCTGCCGCAGCGTCCAGCCGCCGTCGCGGTGCTCGGCCGTCACCGCATAGGTGATCTGGTGAACGCGGCCACTCGGATCCAGTTGATAGAGCCGCACATCATGCAGCACCAGCGCGGTGCCGCCGCCGTCCAGCAATTTCTCCTCGCCGCTCAGGGCATTGAGGAAGGTATCGCCTTCGCGCGCCCATAGACCGGAGTACATCGCGGTCGCCATGTTGCTCTGGTACTTGGCGCTGGTCTTCAAGGTATCGGCCTGACTCTGCGCCCACGGCGCCAACGTCTCGCCACTGAGGACCATGGTGGCGGTCAGCAGCGCCATCGCCGCGACGACCGAGGCGGACATGCGCTTACGCGACACACCCAGCGCCCGCAGCGCGGTGAGTTCGGAGGTGGCAGCCAGCTGCCCCAAGCCCATCAGCGCTCCAATGACCGCTGCGGTGGGAAACAAGGTGTAAGCGCGGCGCGGGACGGTATAGGCCACGTACGCGACCGCATGACCGAAGCTGTAGTTGCCCTGGCCGATGCTCTTGGCCTCGCTGGCAAAGCCGTTGACGACATCCAGGCCCAGCAGCACCGCCCAGGTCAGCAGCACCGTGGCCAGCACGGCACGGCCCACGTACAGATCGTGGACCCGCGGAATCAGCCTCATGCGCGTGCCCTCGGCCGCGCGACGCGGCCATCACGGGCATAGGCCCAAACGGAGAGTGCCAGCAGCGGCAAGGTCAGCCACCACAGGCCGAGCGCGGCCGGCGTCTTTCCGTTGGCGATCCACTGCGTGCCGACGATCATCAGATTAGTGCCCGCCATGTACGCCACGAAGGCCAGCATGATGCGCCCGTAGCGCTGCTGCCGCGGCGAGCTACGCGACAGCGGCAGGGTCAGCAAGGCGAACGCCAGCGCCAGCAGCGGCGGGGCCAGACGCGAATGCAGTTGCGCACGGGCGGTGGGGCGGCTGTCGGACAGCAGTCGCAGGGTCGACATCACTTCCGGATCGTTGGCGTCGTGGACCTGGCTGCGGTCCGGCAAGGCGACGTCGTTGCTGGCGAACTTCATCAGCCGGTAATCCAGCGTGGCGCCACCGGCAGGCCCCTCGATGCGATACCCATCTTCCAAGCGCAGGTAGCGCTCGGCCTTGCCTTCGAAGAACATCGCGCCGCGATCGGCGGTGACCACGTCGATCCGGTCATCCTTCTGCCGTTGCATGAAGACCTTGTGCAGGCCCTTGCCGTCGCCTGAGATCTGGCTCAGGTAAACCACCCCGCCACCGGACAGCGGGGTGAACTGGCCGGCCTCCAGGCCGGCCATCAGCACGCTGCGGTTGGCGTCCTCGAGCATGGTCTCGGCGGTACGGCTGGCCCACGGCCCCAGCCAGAGCGAGCAGGCGCCGACCAGCACGACAACCGGCACCACCAGCAGCAGGATCGGCCGCAACAACCGCCGCGGGCCGACGCCGATGGCGGTGATCACCGCCATTTCCGAGTCCCGGTACAGCCGCGCCAGCGCCAGCAGCAGGCCCAGCATCAACGCCAGCGGCAGGATGATGGGCAGGTAGGCAACGAATTGCAGACCCACCTGCGACAGCAGCAGGCGAGCGGGGATGCGGCCGTCGGCGATGTTGCCGAGGATGTCCACCAGCACCCCGCCGACGCTCACCACCAGCAATACGATCAAGGTCGCCAGGAAGCTCTGGGTGAAATCGCTAAGCAGGTATCGATCGAGCTTCGGCATGGGGTGGGCTTGTTTTAAACTCTCGGATTCGTTCGCGGCGCCGCCAGCCTAAACCGGGCCGGCGTGAAGAGCCGCGATTGTACGGATTTGCCTACGGAATCTGATCAATGGCCCTGCAATTCACCCTGAACCAAGACGCGCCGGCAAGCGCCAGCGCCGATTGCATCGTGGTCGGCGTGTTCGCCGACAAGACCCTTTCGCCGGCAGCCCAGGCACTGGATACCGCCAGCCAGGGCCGTCTGGCCGCACTGGTGGCGCGCGGCGACGTGGCCGGCAAGCCCGGCAGCACCGCTCTGCTGCACGACCTGCCGGGCGTCACTGCCCCGCGCGTGCTGGTGGTCGGACTGGGCGATGCCGGCAAGTTCGGCGTGGCGCAGTACCTGAAGGCGGTCGGCGATGCCGCCCGGGCGCTGAAGACCGGGCCGATCGGCACCGCCCTGCTGACCCTGACCGAATTGCCGGTCAAGGCCCGTGACACGGCCTGGAACATCCGCCAGGCGGTCATCGTCAGCGATCATGCGGCCTACCGCTATACCGCCACCCTGGGCAAGAAGAAGAACGACGAGGCGGGCCTGACCCATCTGATCCTCGCCGGCGACGACGCTCGCGCCCTGGCACTGGGCGTGGCCACCGCCGAGGGCGTGCAGTTCGCCCGGGAGCTCGGCAACCTGCCGCCGAACTACTGCACACCGGCCTACCTGGCCGAGACCGCTGCGGCCTTTGCCGGCAGCATTCCGGGAGCCGAGGCGGAGATCCTCGACGAGACGCAGATGGAAGCGCTGGGCATGGGCTCGCTGCTGTCGGTGGCGCGCGGCTCGGCCAACCGCCCGCGGCTGATCGTGCTGAAGTGGAACGGTGGCGGCGACGCGCGCCCGTACGTGCTGGTCGGCAAGGGCATCACTTTCGATACCGGCGGCGTCAACCTCAAGACGCAGGGCGGCATCGAGGAAATGAAATACGACATGTGCGGTGGCGCCAACGTCATCGGCACCTTCGTGGCCGCGGTCAAGGCCGAGCTGCCGCTCAACCTGGTGGTGGTGGTGCCGGCGGTCGAGAACGCCATCGACGGCAACGCCTACCGCCCGTCCGACGTGATCACCAGCATGTCCGGCAAGACCATCGAAGTCGGCAATACCGATGCGGAAGGCCGCCTGATCCTGTGCGACGCGCTGACCTACGCCGAACGCTTCAACCCCGAGGCGCTGGTGGACGTGGCCACGCTGACCGGCGCCTGCATGGTGGCCCTGGGCCATCAGACCGCCGGCCTGATGAGCAAGCACGACGACCTGGCCAATGAGCTGCTCAGCGCTGGCGAGCATGTATTCGACCGCGCCTGGCGGCTGCCGCTGTGGGACGAATACCAGGGGCTGCTGGATTCCACCTTCGCCGACGTCTACAACATCGGCGGCCGCTGGGGCGGCGCCATTACTGCCGGCTGTTTCCTGTCGCGCTTCACCGAGAACCAGCGCTGGGCGCACCTGGACATCGCCGGTGTGGCCAGCGATGAGGGCAAGCGCGGCATGGCCACCGGTCGCCCGGTCGGCTTGCTGACCCAGTGGCTGCTGGACCGCGCCGCCTGATGTCGCCACGGGCCGCGCTGGGGCTGATTGCCGGCTTCGCCGTCATCGACGGCGCAACCAGCGTGGTGCCGGGCTGGAATGGCAGCGGCTTGGATCTGTTGCGACTGGCCGTGATGATGGTGTTGCTGTTCGTTTGGCTCGGGGCCGATAGCCGACAGCTCGGCTATCGGCGTCCTGCCTGGATGAATATCGGCATTGTCGCGCTGGCCATCGTGTTCCTGCCGCTGTACCTGTACCGTTCGCGCCCACCCGGGCGCCGCCTGCGCGCTTTCGGCGGGCTCGCGCTTGCCGTGCTCGGCTATACCGCCCTGGCCATCGCTGCCAGCCTGATCGCCGACCTCGTGCTCTCCCCCCGCCTTGTGACCGCCTGATGCCCCGTGCCGACTTCTACCTGATCGCCAAGCCGCGCTTTCTCGCCGAACCGTTGCGGCTGGTCTGCGAACTGGCGCGCAAGGCCCACGACAACAATCTATGGACGCTGGTGCTGGCGCGCGATGCCACGCAGGCCGAGGCGCTGGACGACTTGCTGTGGTCCTTCGATCCGGATGCCTACATCCCGCACCAGATCGCCGGCACTGACGAGGAGGACGAGCTGACGCCGGTGCTGATCGCCACGCCGGAGTTCGCCGCTCCGTCGCGCCCGCTGGTGATCAATCTGCGCGACGATCCCTACCTGGGTGCCTGCGAGCGGGTACTGGAAGTGGTACCCGCCGACCCCGCCGCGCGCGAGCCGCTGCGCGAACGCTGGAAACAGTATAAGGCCCTGGGCCTGGAGCTGACCAAATACGACATGTGAGGGAGCCGTTGTGGCGCGTCGGGATCGGAATGCGTTGCAGCGGCGCCGTGCGTTTGTGCAAACGCCTTCCTCGCTCCGTTACGAACGGCCACTTTCTGCACCACCGCACCTTCGCTGCCATTGAGGCGTGGAGTGCCAGCGATCTCCACCGACCCCACGACGCGACACCTCCCGAATAACGAACGACGAATCCCTACACCGCTATGACGACCCTCGCATCGAGTTACGAACCGTCCTCCTTCGAATCGCGGCTGTACGCCCAGTGGGAAGCCGCCGGCCACTTCGCGCCATCGGGCAAGGGCGAGCCGTACACCGTGCTGCTGCCACCGCCCAACGTGACCGGCACCCTGCACATGGGGCACGCGTTCCAGCAGACCTTGATGGACGCACTGATCCGCTATCACCGCATGCGCGGTTACGACACCTTGTGGCAAGTGGGCACCGATCATGCCGGTATCGCCACCGAGATGGTGGTGTCGCGCAACCTGGCGCTGGAAGGCAAGGGCGAGACCCGCGACTCGCTGGGGCGCGAGGGCTTCGTGGCCAAGGTGTGGGAGTGGAAGCAGCAGTCCGGCGACACCATCGAACGACAGATGCGCCGGCTCGGCACCTCGGCCGACTGGTCGCGCAGCAGCTTCACCATGGATCCGCAGCCGTCGGCGGCGGTGACCGAAGCGTTCGTGCGCTGGTACGAGCAGGGGCTGATCTACCGCGGCCAGCGCCTGGTCAACTGGGATCCGGTCCTGAAGACCGCCATTTCCGACCTGGAAGTGGAGAACGTCGAGGAAGACGGCTTCCTGTGGTCGATCCGTTATCCGCTGGCCGATGGCGTCAGCTACGCGCACGTCGAACACGATGCCGATGGCAACGAGACGCTGCGCGAAACCCGCGACTACCTGGTGGTGGCGACCACGCGCCCAGAGACGCTACTGGGCGACACCGCGGTCATGGTGCATCCGGAAGATGCGCGCTACCTGTCTCTGCATGCCGCGCGCATCGTGTTGCCGCTGACCGGCCGCCAGGTGCCGGTGATCACCGACGACTATGTCGACCGTGCCTTCGGCACCGGCGTGGTCAAGGTCACGCCGGCACATGATTTCAACGATTACCAGGTGGGTCTGCGGCACTCACTGCCGATGATCAATCTGTTCACTCCGACCGCCACGCTCAACGAAAACGCGCCCGCCAGCTACCGCGGCCTGGACCGCTACGATGCCCGCAAGCAAGTGCTGGCCGAGCTGGAAGCGCTGGGGCTGCTCGTCGAAACCAAGCCGCACAAGCTGCAGGTTCCGCGCGGCGATCGTACCGGCCAGGTGATCGAGCCCTATCTCACCGACCAGTGGTTCGTGAAGATGGACGCGCTGGCGCAGCGTGGGCTGGAACTGGTCGAGAGCGGCCAGATCCAGTTCGTGCCACCGAACTGGATCAACACCTATCGCCACTGGATGCAGAACATCCAGGATTGGTGCATCAGTCGCCAGTTGTGGTGGGGCCACCGCATCCCGGCCTGGTTCGATGACGCCGGCCGTTGCTACGTGGGGCGCGACGAGGCCGAGGCGCGCGCGCGCGCTGGGCTCGGCGCGGACGTGGCGCTGCACCAGGACAGCGACGTGCTGGAAACCTGGTTTTCCTCGCAGCTGTGGCCGTTCTCCACGCTCGGCTGGCCGGATGCGCAGGCGATGGCCGCACGCGGTTTCGACCGCTACCTGCCGTCGTCGGTGCTGGTCACCGGCTTCGACATCATTTTCTTTTGGGTGGCGCGCATGATCATGGCCACCGACAGCTTTACCGGCAAGGTGCCGTTCCGCGACGTCTACATCACGGGCCTGATCCGCGACGCGCAAGGCCAGAAGATGTCCAAGTCCAAGGGCAACGTGCTCGATCCGCTGGACATCATCGACGGCATCACCCTGGAAGATTTGCTGGCCAAGCGCACCACCGGCCTGATGAAGCCCAAGGACGCCGAGCGGATCGCCAAGGCCACCCGCAAGGAGTTCCCGGACGGCATCGCCGCGCACGGCGCCGATGCGCTGCGCTTCACCATCGCCGCGCTGGCCAACCACGGCCGCGACATCAAGTTCGATCTGGGCCGCGCCGAGGGCTACAAGAACTTCTGCAACAAGCTGTGGAATGCCACCCGCTTCGTACTGATGAATCTGGATGGGCCGGACCCGGGACCCGGGACCCGGGACCCGAAACGGTGGTCACCCGCAACGGATGCCGAGAAATGGATCCTGTTGCGGTTGCAGGCAGCCACCGCCGAGGCGCAGGCGCATTTCGCCGCCTATCGCTTCGACCTGCTCGCGCAGGTGCTGTACGAATTCGCCTGGAATGCCTACTGCGATTGGTTCCTGGAACTGGCCAAGCCGGCGCTGACCGGCGCGGACGTCACAGCCGCCGCCAGCACCCGTCACACCCTGCTGTATGTGTTGGAAACGCTGCTGCGCCTGTTGCACCCGCTGACGCCCTTCGTCACCGAGGAGCTCTGGCAGCAGGTGGCCCCGAAACTGGGCATCGAGGCATCGACCATCTCGCTGCAACCCTACCCGCAGGCCAGCGACCTGGATACCAGCGCTTATGCCGGCGCCGAAACCGATGTCGAGTGGCTGAAGTCGATGGTGTCGGCGCTGCGGCGCGTCCGCAGCGAATTGAACGTGCCGCCATCCAAGCAGGTGCGGCTGCTGCTGCAGGCCGGAACGGCCGACGATCGTCGCCGCATCGCCGGCTTCGCCTCGCAGCTGTCCTTCCTGCTCAAGCTGGAGGCGATCGACTGGCTGGTCGCCGGGCAGGACGCGCCGCCATCGGCGACGGCCATCGTGGGCGAACTGACCCTGCTGGTGCCGCTGGAGGGATTGGTCGACCTCAGTGCCGAGCGCGTCCGCCTGGACAAGGAGATCAAGCGCGTCGAGGGCGAGATCGGCAAATGCAACGGCAAGCTCGGCAACGCGACCTTCGTGCAGAACGCACCAGCGGCGGTGGTCGATCAGGAGCGTGCACGTCTGGCCGACTGGACCACCCAACTGGCCGGTCTGCGCGAGCAACGCGGCAAACTCTAGGCCCACGATGCCCCCCCATTCCGCCGCCGGTCTGCGTCGCTGCCGGCATGCTGGGCGCGTGGGGGGCGACAATGGCGTGGCCCGAATGGAGCCTCGTGCTACCCGGCCAACACGCGTGTGCGGCTGGCCTCATGATTGTTGGCGCGCTGATCAACGTCGTGCCGAAATGGCGATTCCGTCGCACCGGTACCACGGTCGATCCGCGTCGACCGCAACGGTGCAGTACGCTGGTGCAAACCGGACTGCATCAGTATTCGCGCAACCCGATGTACATCGGCCACGCCTTGCTGTTGGCGGGCTGAGCCGCCTGGCTCGGACATCCGGCTGGCGGCGTGGCACTGGTCGCGTATCTGCTGTACATCGACCGGGTGCAGATCCGGCTGGAGGAAGCGGCACTGCAAGAGCGCTTTGGTGCAGCCTACCAAGCTTACTGCCAACGGGTAAGGCGCTGGCTATAAGGGTCGATGGCTACCGGCATCGGCAGCCATCGACCGTCCGCGTCAGCGGGTGTGCGCCGACCTGCTGCTTCAGAGCTTGCCGGCCCCGGCATGGGCCATGACATCGGCGGCAACCTTATCGACCGACAACAGGGTGTAGGTATACGGAGGCGTCCAGCCGATATTGCTGTTCTCGGTACACGTCAGCGCCTTGCCATTGAGCAGCGAGCCCTGATCCCGGTAGACCGTTCCGCCCAGATCGCTGTCCACGATCTGGTCGCAACTGCTCGCCCCGCTGATCTGGAACACATTGCGCTCGGAGAAGATCTTCGACTCTACCCCCATGCCATGCGCATACAGGAACGGATACACCTTATCGGTCGTACTGCCGACATGGTAGTTGTTGTACACGTGCACCTGGCCGAAGCGCACCCGCGGCGCACGCTCGGAGATGTTCTGGAACAAGGTGTTGTGGATCGTCACCTTGAGCTTGCCGCTATCCACGCTGCTCGAGCTGTCGCTGGAACCGATCAAATTGTTCTTGTCGTGCGACTTGAAGGCCGAGTACGAGATGGTGATGTAATCGGCCCCCTTCTTGATGTCCAGGGCACCATCGTGATGCTGTTTGGGACGACCATTGGCGGTCCCGTTCTGGTCGTCGGTGCGGCGGCCATCGGTAAAGGTCACATGGTCCACCCACACGTTGGTGCCGCCATCGATGGTCAGACCGTCGTACTCGGAATTCCAGTTACCGCTCGGGCCATCGTTCGGATCCCACACCGGCTCCGGGTCCCAAGGGTTCTCGATGGTCAGGTTGCGCACGATGACGTCGCTAGCCTTGAGATAGAAATATCCCTCGCGAATCTCGGCGTTGCTGCCGATGCCGATCAGGGTGGTCTTGGCGGGGATATCCAGGCGCCCACGGACCTTCATGTCGGCCGTGGTCGTGTAGGGCGTGCCGTCGCTGATATCGATGATGCCGTTGATCTTGATGATGCGGCCGTTGCTGCCAGCAGTCGCTTTCAACGCACTTTTCAGCTGTGAGGCATTGCTGACCGTGTAGATGTCGGCGGCTGCAGCCTTCGAGCCTCCCTTGGTTCCGCCGTTCTGCGTCGCCCAGCCCGTGGTAGCCACCTCCAGCGAGGCATCGGCCCAAGCGGCACCGGCGACCAGCAACGACCCGACAAACAGCGACGCGGCGGTCGCCGTTGAGATTTTCAGCTTCATTCTTACGTGCTCCCAGAGTAGAGATGCAGTGCGCCGCGTCGCGGCGCCTCCCTCCGACAGGGATGGGTAAATTTTGATGTCTGTGATTTTCCCCAGTCGGCGGGCGGATACTACGAGCGTGATTTCGCCTTGTATCTAGCCAAACTAAGGATGTGCTCGCTTAGTCACGCAACTGCAACCAGGACACAAAATAGGGGACAAAACGCCCTGTCACGGACAGCCAGAGACAACGCAAAGACACTGCGTTGCAGCAACTGCGGCAGAGCTGCGAATCAGCGGGCAACGTGGTCGTTTCTGCACGAAAACGCGCTGCCGGGAGCTGACAAATTCTCCTCACCACACGCCAGGCGCAGGACGTCTGTGCGCACGCCGATCATCGGCATGGCGGGCGTCTCGCGCTGCGCGGCAACGCCAGCACCGACCGAGCGTCGCTCCCTGCACTGCGGAAGCATCACATAGAGACCAGGATCCCCTACTGCAGTACCGGGGTGCATCAGGCACGTCTGGCATTGCCGCGTACCGCTGGATTCAATCCGCTACCGCCGATTGCGTCACGGGGCGCAGCGCCATCCTGCATGGACGAGGGGCTGTAGCGAACGTAAATGCTAGAGCGCTCTCCACCGCACGAAACGCGTCGTCATATCCGGGGGCGGGCGCACGCTGTAGGGCCAAGACCCGGCGCGGCGCTATCGTCGGCAGGCTTGCCACCACGGCGTGCCAAGCGAGCGCTGACGATCTGCGAGCTGCATGACGCCCGCGCGCGACGGGCGTCATGCATGCAATGCAGCGCTGCAGCGATCACAGCGCTGGAAGCGTAGTTCAAAGCTTGCCTGCACCGGCCTTGGCTTTGACGTCCGCGGCGACCTTGTCGGCGGATAGCAGGTTGTAGGTGTACGGCGGCGTCCAGCCGATGTTGCTGTTCCACGAGCAGTTCAACGCCTTGCCATTGAGCAGCGAGCCCTGATCGCGGTAGACGCTACCGCCGTAATCGGCGGCGATCTTGTCGCAGCTGCTCACCCCGCTGATCTCGAACACATTGCGCTCGGAGAAGATCTTCGATTCCTTGCCCACGCCGTGCGCGTACGAGAACGGATACACCTTATTGCTGGTGCTGCCGACATGGTAGTTGTTGTATAGATGCACCTGGCCGAAGCGCACCCGTGGCGCACGCGAGGAAACGTCCTGGAACATCGTGTTGTGGATGGTCACCTTGAGCTTGCCGCTGTCGGTGCTGGAGGCGCTGTCGCTGGAGCCGATCAGGTTGTTCTTCTCGTGCAACTTGAACACCGAATACGAGATGGTCACATAGTTGGCGCCCTTCTTGATGTCCATCGCGCCATCGTGATGCTGCTTGGGCCGGCCGTTGGCGGTGCCGTTCTGGTCGTCGGTGCGGCGGCCGTCGGTGAAGGTGACATGGTCCACCCACACATTGCTGGCGCCTTCCACGGTCAACCCGTCGTACTCCGCATTCCAGTTGCCGGCACTGCCGTCATCCGGATCCCACACCGGCTCCGGATCCCAGGGATTTTCGATGGTGAGGTTGCGGATGATGACGTCGTTGGCCTTGACGTACATGTAGCCCTCGCGGATTTCGGCATTGCTGGTAATGCCGATCAAGGTCGTCTTGGTCGGGATATCCAGGCGCGCGCGCGTCTTCATGTCCGAGGTCGTGGTGTACGGCTTGCCTTCGCTGATGTCGATGACGCCGCTGATCTTGATGATGCGCCCGTTGCTGCCTACGCTGGCCTTCAACGCACTCTTCAATTCTGCCGCAGTCTTGACCGTGTAGATATTGGCGGCGGCCGCTTTCGATCCCCCTTTGGTGCCGCCGTTCTGTGTTGCCCAACCGGTGGTTGCCACGTCCAGCGCAACATCGGCGCTGGCAACGCCGGTCAGCAGCAACGACCCGACAAACAGCGACGCGGCGGCCGCCGTTGAAAATTTCGGCTTCATCTGGATCTCTCCCTGGAATGGTTCGATGCACCGCGCGGCGGCGCACCCCTCGTCTATCCACTACGGAACATATTTTTCATCGATGTAATGTTTCAGTTCCGCGGGGGGAGATACTAAGAGCAGCGCAATCGCTTGTATCCAGGCAATCCATCGATATGCACGCGCAGTCACGCAAACGGTTGCGGGACATGCAGGAGTAGACAAAGCACGCGCGCCGAGACACATGGAGACAGCGCCAAGGACACTGCAGCGCAGCATGCGGGTGATTCACCGTCCAGCGCGACGGGCATCCGGCACGATGTCTGGCCGCGAGCACGCGGCTCACTCCTCTGTATCGGTCGCGCTGCACAGATGTGCGCGTGTGGTGTGGTCAGTGTCGCTCGGCACCCATCGAGCCGCATATCACGCTGCAGCCGCGTGTGACCGATGGTGCAGCGCAATGCGGACCTGCGCCGCGGGCGGCGCGATGTGCTGGACTTGGTGCAGCGCATCGACACGTGCTGCAGCGACGTGCGTGCTCGCACAAGAACACGTGCAGTTGACCGACGTGTCATCGACACAGGCGCGCCCCTGCAGCAGGACGCGCCGATACGCACGTGCTGCAGAACCGCGCGCGGGTTCTACGCAGTTTATCGGCCTGCCCCATCAACCCATCGCGACAGCGGCGCCCGGCCCAGCATGGCAACCCGTGCGCAGATGATCGCCCATCCGTCGCGGCACGGTCGCCGCACAGCTCAGGAGAACCCTTCGAAGAACAGCTCGATCGCCATCACCAGCGCATCTTCGCGCCCGTGCTCGGCCGGGTAATAACGCGGTCGGCGGCCGATCTCGTTGAAGCCTTCGGAGTGGTAGAGCGCGATCGCCGCCGGATTGGATGGCCGCACTTCCAGGAAGGCACGGCGCGCGCCACGATCCTGCGCGCCCTTGATCAAGGCCCGCAGCAACGTGCGTCCATGGCCGCGCGACTGCGCCTCCGGTGCGATGCAGACGTTGAGGACGTGCGCCTCATCGAGCGCGATGCTGAGGATGCCGTAACCAATGATCTGCCCACCCTGCTCCATCACCCAGCCTGGATATCCGGCCTGCAGGCAGTCGCGGAAGATGTTGCGCGTCCACGGGAACGGGTAGGCGCGGCGCTCGATGTCCATCACCGTGTCCAGATCGACCTCGCGCATCGTGCGCAAGGTGACCGGTGCTGGGACGTCCACCGCGCTCATGCTGTCCTCGACTGGCGGCGCAAGGCCCGCAACTGCGGCCATAACGCACGCTTGGCGGCAGGGTCGCGGCGCAGTTCGTCCAGTGGCCAGGACGCCATCAGCGCCTGGGTGCGCGGATCGCTCGGATCGCAGCCGCAGGCGCGCAGCAAGGCGATCTGCAGCCGATCCGGCATCACGCGACCGCGTCGCGGCGGGCTTGGGGCCGCTGCGGCGACCGGCGCGCGGGCCGGCTCGGCCATTGCGGGCGGCGCGCTGCGAGGCAACGGCGGCGAGCTGGGCGACGCCGGCCGTAGCGGCGCGCTGGCTGGCGACGCCCCCGCCTCGTTGGCCGCGGCCACCGGTGCCGGCAACGCCTCCACTGCGGCGCGGTCCAGATAGACCGTATGCCCCATCGCCTGCAGGCAGGCAACCTGCAGATCGGACCAACCTGGCCCGGCGGCCAACTCGTTCATGGCGCGTCGGGCACGCGGCGACCGCGCCGCCACACCCACATCGCCGGGCCGGACAAGGCGTACAGCACGCCGATCACCAGCAACGAGCGCGCCGGATCGATCACCAGCAAGGCGACCACCACGGTGGCGATCGCCAACGCCAGGAACGGCACGCGATCGGCACGCGGCCCACGCTCGCCGCCCTTGAAGCTCCAGAAGCGGATCCGGCTGACCATCAACAGCGCCGCCACCACCGTCACCGCCAGCGCCACGTAGCGCAATTGCTCACCGTCCAGGCCCAGGCTGTCGTCGGCAAACGCCCAGACGAACGACATCATCAACCCCGCCGCGGCAGGGCTTGCCAAGCCGATGAACCAACGTTTGTCGACCACGCCGACCTGGGTATTGAAGCGCGCCAACCGCAAGGCAGCGCAGGCGGCATACAAAAAGGCCGCCGACCAGCCGACCCGGCCCATCACGCTGCCGTCGAACTTCAGCGCCGACAGCGACCAGTGGTACATCACCAGCGCCGGCGCCATGCCGAAGCTGACCAGGTCAGCCAGCGAGTCGTACTGCACACCGAATTCGCTGCTGGTGTTGGTCAAGCGGGCGACCCGGCCGTCCAGCCCGTCCATCACGGCCGCCACGAACACTGCCATGCTGGCCTGGACGAACTGGCCATTGGCTGCAGCAATGATGGCGTAGAAGCCGGAAAACAGCCCGGCGGTGGTGAACAGGTTCGGCAACAGATAAATCGTGCGCGAGCGCGGTGGCGGTCTCATATCGTCCATCCCGCAAGTGTAGGGCCTGAGGTCCATCGGGCGGTAGCCGAGCCCCGCCGCGCCGGCGCTTGCCAGCCGGGCCGGCGGGATGCTGCAATCGCCTTCGGGAATCATCAGGGGACGCCTCATGCATCTGCCATCCGGGCTCTGTGCCCTGTTGCTGCTGGCCAGCACCACCGCCGGCGCCACCGATCTGTACAAGTGGAAGGATGCCAAGGGCGTGACCCACTACACCGAGACGCCGCCGCCCTCCGGGCAGCGCTTCGAGTCGCGGCGGATCGACGCGCGCAACGGGACCGCCGTGGTCGCGGCCCCCGAGGCGCCGCCGGAGTCGCCCGAATGCAGCAATGCCCGCCACAATCTGGAGCTGCTCAGTGGGCAGGGCGAGGTCACCCTGGCGGCCGGCGCCGACGGCAAGCAGGGCGCGCCGCTGGACGCGGACGCGCGCGCGGCCCAGCGCAACCTGGCCGAGGCGGCCGTCAAGGCCTACTGCAAGCCGGCACCGGCCGGCAACGCGTCGGGCACCGGCAGCGGCAGCTGAGCCCCGCCGGCCCAGGTTCGCCCCGGCGCCGATGACCGCCGGGGCGGGAGACTGGCAAACTACGGACTTTCCGCCTGCAGCGAAGTCCGATGCGTCTTTCCCAGTTCCACCTGCACACCACCAAGGAAACCCCCGCCGATGCCGAGCTGGTCAGCCACCGGCTGATGCTGCGCGCGGGCATGATCCGCAAGCTCGCCTCCGGCCTGTACACCTGGTCGCCACTGGGCCTGCGGGTGCTGCGCAAGGTCGAGGGCATCGTGCGCGAGGAAATGAATCGCGCCGGCGCGGTGGAAGTGCTGTTCCCGACCATTCAGCCGCGCGAGCTGTGGGACGCGACCGGTCGCTGGGAGAAATTCGGCGGCCAATTGCTGAAGATCAAGGACCGCAAGGAGCAGGAGTTCTGCTATAGCCCGACCGCCGAGGAAGCCGCGGCCGAGTTCGCGCGGCAGGAGATCAACAGCTACAAGCAGCTGCCGCTGAACTTTTACCAGATCCAGACCAAGTTCCGCGATGAGATCCGCCCACGCTTCGGCGTGATGCGCGCGCGCGAGTTCCTGATGAAGGACGCCTACTCGTTCCATCTGAGCGACGCCGACCTGGCACGCGAATACGAGAACATGAAGGCGGCCTACACCCGCATCTTCACCCGTCTGGGCCTGGAGTTCCGCGCGGTGCAAGCCGACTCCGGCGCCATCGGCGGCGATGCCTCGCAGGAATTCCACGTGCTGGCCGAGTCCGGCGAGGACTCGTTGGCGTTCTCCACCGGCTCGGACTACGCCGCCAACGTGGAAGCGGCCAGTGCCGCAGAGCCAGCGCCGCGGCCGCAGCCCGGTGCCTCGCTGCAACGGGTCGATACCCCGACCCAGAAGACCTGCGAAGACGTTGCCGCCCTGCTCGGCCTCCCGCTCCAGCGCACGGTCAAGTCGGTGGCGGTGATGACGGCAGCCGGCTTCGTGCTGGTGCTGGTGCGCGGCGACCACTCGGTCAACGAGATCAAGCTGGGCAAGGTCGCCGGACTGGCCGACTACCGCCTGGCCAACGACACCGAGATCCGCGAGCACCTGGGCTGCGAGCCGGGCTTTCTGGGCCCGGTCCAGCCAGCACGCCCGATCCGGGTCGTGGCCGACCGCGACGTCGCGGCACTGGCCGACTTCGTGGTCGGCGCCAATAGCGCCGGCTTCCACCTCACTGGCGTCAACTGGGGCCGCGACCTGCCTGAGCCGGACACCGTGGCCGACGTGCGCAGCGTGGTCGACGGCGACCGCGCTGCCGACGGCGGCGAGTTGCGGCTGGCGCGCGGCATCGAAGTGGGCCACGTCTTCCAACTCGGCAGCAAGTATGCCGAGGCGCTGCAGGCCACGGTGCTGGACGAGAACGGCAAGGCGGCGGTGATGAAGATGGGCTGCTATGGCATCGGTATCTCGCGCATCGTCGCTGCGGCGATCGAACAGAATCACGACGACGCCGGTATCGTCTGGCCGTTGCCGATGGCGCCATGGCAGGTCGTGGTCTGCATGATCAACCCCAAGCAGGACCCGCAGGTCACGGCGGCGGCCGAGGCCTTGATGGCCGAACTTGCCCAGGCCGGCCTGGATGTCGCCCTGGACGATCGCGGCCTGCGCCCGGGCGCCATGTTCGCCGACATCGAACTGCTGGGCATTCCGCATCGGGTCGTGGTTTCCGAACGTGGTTTGGCGGCTGGCACATTTGAATATCGGGCACGTACCGCCACCGAAGCGGAAAATCTCGATAGGGCCGGCTTATTCGCCAAACTGGTGCCGTAAAAGGGTTACTTAGTCACACTGCGATCACATGAAACAAATACGCCGATTTATTCGGCGTATTTGTATTATGGGTTTTCCCACATTATGATGGCCGCCGATGCCAGGGACAGGCGACATTCCTCATCCCAAATCCTTCGGAGTAATGATGTCCATCGATCTCACTGGTCTGTCGGCCAAGCAGCTGAGCGCGCTGATCAAAAATGCCAAGAAGCAACAAACCGTGGTTGCCAAGCGCGCTCCGATCACCAAGGTCCGCTCCCAACTGACCCGCGCAGCAAAGGCCGCAGGTTATTCCATCGAAGAATTGTTCGGCACCGCCGGTACCCTGCGCGCTCCCAAGGCGGCGGCTGGCAAGCGTGGACCGCGCGCAGGCCGCAAGCTCGGCAAGGTGCCACCGAAGTATCGCAACCCGGCCAATGCCCAGGAAACCTGGACCGGCCGCGGCAAGCAGCCGCGTTGGCTGGCTGAATATACTGCCGCCGGCAAGTCGGTGGAAGAATTCCTGATCAAGAAGGACGGCGCGAAAAAGGCCTCGGCCAGTAAGCGCGCCACTTCCAGCAAGACCGCCAGCAAGCGGGCCCCGCGCAAGGGCAAGGCGACGAAGGCCGCAAAAGCCGCTTGAGTCGCGATCCATCGAAAAACGCCGGCACCGCCGGCGTTTTTTATTTGACCCTAAAGGTTCTTGCGGGCAGGAATCAACAGATTCCCGAACAACAGCCCTGCCATCAGCGCCATGACGATATTGGTGACCGCCAATAATGCCGCCTGACCGACGCTGACATCCTGTTGCTGGACCAGGCTCAAGAAACCGCGCAGGCTGGTACTGCCTGGTACCAGCATGATGATGCCCGGCAGGCGAATCAACGCACCCGGCTTTTGTACCACTCGTCCGAACAGATTCCCCGCCGCGGTCAGACTCATGGCCGAGGCGAAGACCCCGGCCGGCCCACCCCAGGCATGGCCGGCATACCGGGCGATGATATAGCCGGCGATCGCGGCGGCCATGATCCATAAATAGTCGCGCCGATTGGCCTTGAACAGGACGGCGAAGGCATAGGCGGCCGTCAGCAGCGAGGCCCATTCGACCCAACCGGCTTGCGGACGGACTGCGGCAACCTGTGGATTCAACCCCACCAGCTGGGTCAGCGTGACCGCAATCACCGCGCCGACGGTGAGCTTGAGCACGGTGGTCACCGCACCCGCCAGCCGGGCGGTGCCCGAAACCCAGTGCTGGCTGGCCAGCTCGTTGAACGCATTGGTCAAGGACATGCCCGGCAGCAAGACCACCAGCGAGGCGATGATCACCGTATTGAGATTGAGCGGTCCGCACAGCGCGGCCACCACGGTGGCCACCACCCCGGCGAGCAGCCCCGCCAGCGCCTCGCCC
>NZ_NSET01000005.1 GCF_009192945.1 Xanthomonas maliensis
GCCGAGCGGCATCATCGCCAGCCAGGATGGGCACATGGGCCTGCGCGATCACTGGGCCGGCATCGAGCTCGGGCACGACCAGGTGCACGCTGGCGCCATGTTCGGTATCGCCGGCGTCCAGCGCGCGCGCGTGGGTGTGCAGGCCGCGGTACTTGGGGAGCAGCGAGGGGTGGATGTTGAGCATGCGCCCGGCGAATCGCCGCACCAGCGGCTCGCCGAGGATGCGCATGTAACCGGCGCAGACCACCCAGTCGGGATATGTGGCGGCAATGGCGTCGCCGAGCGCGGCATCGAAGGCGTCGCGGTCGGCGAAACCCTTTGGGCTGGCGCTCCAGCGACGCGCCGGCTCGACTTTCTCCAGCGCCGGTGCCTGCGGACGATCGGAAAATACACCGACCACCTCGGCGGCCAGCGTTCCAGCGGCGATCGCATCCAGGATCGCCTGCAAATTGCTGCCGCGACCGGAGGCCAGCACGGCCAGGCGCAGACGTGGGCGATCGGGCCGCGTGGGCGTCTCGGCCATCGCGACTCAGGCAGCGGTGGTGGAGGTGGCGAACAGCGCCCGCACCTGCGGCCGTAGCAGGACCACCAGTGTGAACACGCCCAACACGGTACCGAACGGCATGAACGAGCAGGACACGCCGGCCACGATCAGGCACAGCAAGTGGCGCCGGCGCTGCGCGATACAGCGACCGGCATAGGCCATGAAGCCGGCCAGGCTCATACCGCAGAGGATGACCCCTGCCGCGAACACCACGAAGAACCAGCCGATCAGCCGTGGGTCCATCTGCGCCGGGTCGTGCCCGGCGGTCTGCATCGGCAGCTTGCCGGTGACGATCGCCAGCCCCATGACCAGATGGATCAGCGGGAACAGCGAAAACAGCCCGGTGATCCCGGCCAGCACGTAATGGAAGATCGACAGCAGCTTGAGCTGCTGCAGATCCTCGCTGCTGGCCGCGGCCACGTGGGCGGGGTGCGGTGCATCCATGCCGGGCTCCTCGTCAGTGTGTCAGTGGGTCAGCCGATCCGCACGCGTTCGTCGCCCTGCGCGGGGACCACTTGCCCGATGCGCCAGTGCGCCAGCGACTGCGCGTCCAGCGCCTGTTCCAGCGCGGCGGCCTGCTCGGGCGCGGCGATCAGCACGAAGCCGATGCCGCAATTGAAGGTGCGCCACAGTTCGGCATCGGCCACGGCGCCTTCGCGTTGCAGCCAGGCGAACACCGGCGGCAGCGGCCAGGACGTGGCGTCGATGTCCAGGCCCAATCCAGCGGGGACGACGCGGATGATGTTCTCGGTCAGCCCGCCACCGGTGATGTGGGCCATGGCATGGATCGCCGGCCCGTGCGCGGCCAGCAGTGCCAGCACCGGTTTGACATACAGCGCGGTCGGCGCCATGAGCGCGTCGATCAGCGTGGTGCCGTCTTCCAGGACATGCTCGGCCGGCGCGCCGGCGCGCTCGTAGATGCGGCGGATCAACGAGTAACCATTGGAATGCGGGCCGGACGAGGCGATGCCGATCAGCACATCGCCAGCGCGCACCTGGGCGCCATCGAGCAATTGCGCCTTTTCCACCGCGCCAACGGTGAAGCCGGCCAGGTCGTACTCGCCCGGCGGATACATGTCGGGCATTTCTGCCGTTTCGCCGCCGATCAGCGCGCAACCGGACAGCTCGCAGCCACGCGCGATGCCGCCCACCACGGCCGCGGCGGTGTCCACGTCCAGCTTGCCGGTGGCGAAATAGTCCAGGAAGAACAGCGGTTCGGCGCCCTGCACCAACACGTCGTTGACGCACATGGCCACCAGGTCGATGCCGATGGTGTCGTGCCGTCCCAGCTGCTGGGCGAGCTTGAGCTTGGTGCCGACGCCATCGGTGCCGGACACCAGCACCGGCTCGCGGTACTTGCCGGAGAGGTCGAACAAGGCACCGAAACCGCCCAGGCCGCCCATCACTTCGGGTCGGAAACTGCGTTTGACCAGCGGCTTGATCCGTTCGACCAGGGCATTGCCGGCATCGATGTCGACGCCCGCGTCGCGGTAGGTCAGGGGCGTGGGAGAAGAAGGCGTTGGGCTGGTCACGGGCGGGGGCGCTCGGCGGTAAAGACAGCGATTTTAGCAGCCACGTTGGCGCTGGCGTCCCATTCGGGCAACAATTCACCCGGATACGCCTAGCAATGGAACCGTCGATGCGCCGCAGTCTCGCTTTCTTTCTCGCCCTGGCGGTTGCCCTCCCGGCGCTGCCGGTGTTCGCCCAGGCGGACCTGCGCACCGAAGGCGACGTCGCCAAGGCGCAAGGGGCCTACGATGCCGAAGTGCCGGTCAACAGCCAGAGCGAGGCCGATCGGCCTGGCGCGCTGGCGCGTGCGCTCGCCGCCGTGCTGGGTAAGGTGTCCGGCGATCGTGGGGTGATGAGCCGCCCGGGCGTCTCGCAGGCCTTGCGCAATGCGCCCAACTACGTGGACGGCTACGACTACCGCCAGGACCAGGGCACCTCGCGCAGCGGCGCGCCGACCTTCCGCACCATGCTGGTGGCGCGCTTCCGCCAGGCCGACGTGGATGGCCTGATCGCTGCGCTGGGCTTGCCGGTATGGCCGCAGCCGCGTCCCAAGCCGGTGCTGTGGCTGGCGATCGATGACGGCAGTGGCCCCCGCCTGGTCGGGGTGGCACAGGCCAATGCGGCGCGCAGCGTGCTGGATCGCGCCCTCGAGCGCGGCTACCGGCTCGGCCTGCCCGGTGGCGCTGCCTCCGAACAGGCGCTGGCCGGTGCGATCTGGCGCAAGGACACCGCAGCGGTGGCACGCGCTTCCGCGCGCTACAGTCCGCCGATGCAGTTGATCGGCAAGCTCTATCGGAGCGGAAGCGGCTGGACTGCCGACTGGGTGTTCGTCGACAACGGTACCGAGCTGGCCAGTTGGAGCACCAGCGACGGCGATGCCCGCCGGGCGATGGCTGGCGGTGCCGACGGCGCTGCCGACGCCTTGGTCAAGCGCTATGCCAAACGGGTGGACACCGGCGTGCCCGGCATCTATCGGGTGGTGATCACCGGCATCGGCAGTGCCGACGACTACCTGCGCGTCTCGGCCGCGCTACAGGGTGTCTCGGTGGTGCGCAGCATCCGTCCGGTCAGCGCCAATGGCGATCGCCTGGAGCTGGACCTGGAACTGCTCACCGGCGTCTCCGGGCTCAACCGGATGCTGGGCGACAACAGTCCCCTGGTGCCGGTCAGTGTGCCGACCGAAGGGCCGGTCATTCTTGAAAACGAGCATGCCGAGTACCGCCTGAAATGACCTTGACGCCCGAAGCCGAAATCGCCCTGTTCCTGCGTCGCCTCAAGTGGGCGGCGGTGATCGTGGGGGTGCTGTGGGTGATCTCGCTGCTGGCGCCGATCCTCACCCCGTTCGTGCTGGCGTTGTTGCTGGCGTGGCTGGGCGACCCGCTGGTGGACCGCATCGAACGTGCCGGTCGTTCGCGCAACGTGGCGGTCACCCTGGTGTTCGTGCTGATGGTGTTGCTGGTGGTACTGGCGTTGATGATCCTGGTGCCGATGATCGAGCGGCAGATCCGCGTGCTGATCGAGGCGCTGCCGCAGATGCGCGACTGGGTGATCGGTACTGCGATTCCCTGGCTGGAACGCAAGACCGGCATCGAGTTGATGGGGTGGCTGGATCCGGAGCGCCTGATCGAATGGATCCGCAGTCACTGGGAGCAGGCCGGCGGGGTGGCGCGTACGTTCTTCGGCTATGTCTCGCGCTCGGGGTTTGCGATGGTGACCTGGGTCATCAACCTGGCGCTGCTGCCGATCCTGGCGTTCTATTTCCTGCGCGACTGGGACCGATTGGTCGAGCGTGTCGCCGCGGTGATCCCGCGTGCCTATATCGGCACGGTCAGCCGGCTGGCGCTGGAATCCAACGACGTGCTCGGCGGCTTCATCCGCGGCCAGTTCCTGGTGATGCTGGCGCTGGGCGCCATCTATGCCACCGGCATGTCCATCATCGGGCTCAATCTGGGCCTGCTGATCGGCATCATCGCCGGCTTGATCAGCTTCATTCCCTACCTGGGCGCCACTACCGGCATCGTGCTGGCGGTGCTGGCGGCGATCGTGCAGGCGCAGGGCCTGGACCTGCAGCTGTTGATCGGGGTGGGCGTGGTGTTCACCGTGGGGCAGTTGCTGGAGAGCTACGTGCTGACCCCGCGCATCGTCGGCGACAAGATCGGCCTGCATCCGGTGGCGGTGATCTTCGCCGTGATGGCTGGCGGCCAGCTGTTCGGCTTCCTCGGCATGTTGCTGGCATTGCCGGTGGCCGCGGTGGCCAACGTGCTGTTGCGCTATGCGCATGAGCGTTACACGCAGAGCGAGCTGTATGCAGGCCAGCGGGCCGGCATCGTGCTGCAGGCCGGCCCCGAGCGCGGCGTGATCATCGACCCCAACCGGGACGCCGATCGCCCGTGAGTGTGCCGCAATTGCCGCTGGCCCTGCGTACGCCTTCCGACCAGCGCCTGGACAGCTACATCGGTGCGCCGGAAGGCGTGATTGCGCAGCTGCGCGCGCTGGCGGTCGGCGCATTTGGCGACTGGCTCTACCTGGCCGGGCCGGCCGGAACCGGCAAGACCCATCTGGCGTTATCGGTCTGCGCAGCGGCCGAACAGGCCGGGCGCAGCGCGGCCTTCCTGCCGCTGCAGGCCGCGGCCGGTCGACTTGGCGATGCGCTGGAGGCACTGGAGGGACGGAGCCTGGTCGCGCTGGATGGGGTGGAAGCCATCGCCGGGCGGCGCGAGGACGAGGTGGCGCTGTTCGATTTCCATAATCGTGCCCGTGCCGCTGGCATCAGCCTGCTCTACACCGCCCAGCAGATGCCCGATGGCCTGGCGCTGGTCCTGCCCGACCTGCGTTCGCGCCTGTCGCAATGCATCCGTCTCGGCTTACCGGTGCTCGACGATGCTGCACGTGCCGAGGTGTTGCGAGACCGCGCCCAGCGGCGCGGCCTGGCGCTGGACGCGGCGGCGATCGATTGGCTGCTGAGCCGTAGCGAACGCGATCTGGCCGGTCTGGTCGCGCTGCTGGATCGACTGGATCGCGCGTCGCTGGCCGCGCAACGTCGGGTGACGGTGCCGTTCTTGCGGCGAGTGCTGGCGGAGCAGGGACTCGGGACTCGGGGTGCAGAGCCGGGACCCGGGACCCGGGACGCAGGGCCGGGACTCGGGACCCGGGACCCGGGACCCGGGAAAAGCTAAGCGCCGGTTTGTGGTGGGATGGCGAGTGGATGTGCCGGCCGCGCCCGCGAGGTCGGATGCATTCGGGTCGCGAGATCAGCCTTTCTCGGGACTCGGGAAAAGCTAAGCGCCGGTTTGTGGTGGATGGCGAGTGGATGCGCTGGCCGCGCGTGCGAGGGCGGATGCATTCCGATCGCGAGATCAGCCTTTCGCGGGTCCCGGGTCCCGGGTCCCGGGTCCCGGCTCTGCTCCATCAGCCTCCACTGCCTCCCGCAACTCCGCCAAACGCTGCGGCGTGCCGACGTCGGTCCAGCGTCCGCGGTGGTGCACACCATGGATGCGGCCGGCGGCCATCTGCGCGCGCAGGATCGGGGCCAGTGGAAACCGCGGTGTGTCGGTGGCGGTCGCTTGCGGTTCGACCCAGTCGCGCCAGTCGTCCAGCAGCGCCGGGCGATAGACGCCGATGCCGGCGTAGGTGTGGGTGGGCGCCGGCCCGGCTTGCAGGCTGCCATCGGGCAGCAGCGCGAAATCCGCATGGCGGGCGTAGTCGGGCGGCTCGACCATGACCAGCTGCGCCAGTCCTGCCGGCTCGGGCGCCAGGCGGGCGAAATCGAAATCGGTCCAGACATCGCCGTTGACCAGCAGGAACGGCGCCGCTCCCAGTAACGGCAGTGCATGCAACATCCCGCCGCCGGTCTCCAGCGGCGTGCTGCCTTCGTAGGAATAGTGCAGCCGCAGGCCGAAGGCGCTGCCATCTCCCAGAACCTGGGGAAACTGCTCGGCCAGCCAGGAGGTGTTGATGACCACGTCCTGCACGCCGAGCGCGGCCAGTTTGCGCAGATGCCAGACGATCAGCGGGGCATCGCCGACCACCAACAAGGGCTTGGGCGTATGAGTCGTCAGTGGCCGCATACGCTCGCCCAGGCCGGCGGCAAAGATCAGCGCCTTCATGCGGAGCCCTGGCGCGCGGCCAGCGCTGGCTTGACCACCGCGTCGAGCAAGTCGATCAACCCGGCCAGCGGTGGATGCCGCGGCAGGACCTCGTCCAGATAGGCGATGAAGCGCGGCACGTTATCCAGATACCAATGCTTGCCGTCGCGGTAGCTCAACCGCGAGAAGATGCCGAGGTTCTTCAAGTGGCGCTGTACGCCCATCCAGTCGGCGTCGCGCAGGAACTGCGGCAGCGGCGGCACCGTGATACCGGCTGCCTGGGCGCGGGCGTGATAGCGCGCCAGCCAGCCGTCCACGCGCGCCAGCGGCCAGCTCACCGAGGTGTCCTTGAACAGGCTGACCGGATCGTAGGCGACCGGCCCGATCACGCAGTCCTGGAAGTCCAGCACCGCTGGTCCATCCGCCACCGGCATCAGGTTGCGCGGCATGAAGTCGCGGTGGGTCAACACCTGCGGCTGCGCCAACGCGTTGTCCATCAGGCGGCGCTGCACCAATTGCAGCTGTTCGGAGCGCGCGCAGTCCAGTTGCACACCCAGATGGCGGCCCAGGAACCACTCCTCGAACAGGCCGGCGTCACGTTGCAGTAGGGCCTCGCCGAAGACCCCGCTGTCAGCTGGCGGCGGAATGCGCTGCAGCAGCAGCAATTGCCCGACCGCTGCATCCAGCAGCGCGTCGGCGTTGTCATCGTCCAGCACCTGGGCCAACGTCGGACCGCCCAGGTCTTCCAACACCAAAAAGCCGGCGTCCAGATCCTGTGCCAGCACCTGCGGCACGCGCACGCCGTGGTCGTCCAGCAACGCGTGCATGCGCAGCCAGGGCGCCACGTTTTCCAGCGCCGGTGGCGCATCCATGACGATCCGCGACGGCCCCTGGCCATGGCTGCGCCAGTAGCTGCGGAAGCCGGCATCGACCGAGGCGCGTTGCAGGCCGGCCTGCGGATCGTCGAGCGCCTGACGCGCCCAGGACAGGCGTTGGAGCTCGCGGATGGAGGATGCGTCTTGGGTCATGTGGACAGGCAAGGCCGGGCAGGGGATGCAGGGAAGTGCATGGCGGTCAGCGATCGGGGCCGCTGAACAAGCGCAGCAGGGCGAGAATGGCGACAGCGCCGAGCAGCGCGCCTAGAAAGCCAGCCGGTTGGCCTGGGCGGTACCAACCCATGTAATGGCCGAACCAGTGGGCGACCATCGCGCCGGCGATGCCGAGCACGATGGTCAGCAGGCACCCCAGTCGCTGCCGCCCCGGCATGATGAAGCGGGCCAGCAGTCCGACCACGAAGCCGACGAGGGCGATATAGAGCCAGCTGTCGCTGCCAAAGAGCGTGTGCATGGGGCATGCCGCAAGGTCGAGGGACCGGCAGACTAGCATTGCCATGCCGCGATCCAGCGTCGGCATGGCGCTGATGGTGAGCGCGATTCAGCGCAGGGCTGCCGAGCGGCAGCGTCGGCGCAAACTCCACTGCGGTTCGCGCCTGCAGGTGCGTCAGTGCATGCCGTAGCGAAGTGCCACAGTGCGGCACTGTCGGCCTGCGGTCCTGACCATAAGCCGAGCGAGGAGCGCAGCATCGGCACCCGCTGCGGCGGGTGCCGACCGCGGCGCCTCAGCAGCAGCCGTGCCCACCATGGCGCGTGCCGCTGTCGGCGGCCACCGGCGAGCCACTGGTCTCGCCGCGCAGACAGGCCGCGTGGTGCTCGGTGATGACCTGCGCCACGCAGGCAGTGACCCGCTTGCCCATCGGGATATGCAGGAACTCATTGGGGCCGTGCGCGTTGGAATGCGGACCGAGCACGCCGGTGATCATGAACTGGGCCCCGGGGAACTTCTCGCCCAGCATGCCCATGAACGGGATCGAGCCGCCTTCGCCCATGTACATCGCCGGCTTGCCGAAGAAGTTACGGCTGGCGTCGTCGATGGCTTTTTCCAGCCACGGCGCCATGCCCGGCGCATTCCAGCCCGATGACGCTTTCTCCAGTTCCAGGCTGACCTGGGCGCCGTTGGGCGCATCGCGCAACAGCGCCTGCTTGAGCAGCTCCCCGCAGGCCTTGCCGTCGGCAGTCGGCGGCAGCCGCAGCGACAGCTTCACCGCCGTCTGCGGACGCAGCACGTTGCCGGCCGAGGCCAGAGGCGGCAGGCCGTCGGCGCCGGTCACCGACAGCGCCGGCCGCCAGGTGCGATTCAGCACCAGCTCGGTCAGGTCCTCGTGCATCGGTACCAGGCCCTCGACCAACGGGAATTTGTCGAAAATGGCCGTGTCCAGCGTGGCCGCTGCGCTGCGCGCCTGCGCCAACCGCTCGGCCGGGATCTCCACATGCAGGCCATCCAGCAGGATGCGTCCGCTGGTTTCGTCCTCGATCCGCGACAGCAACTGACGCAGCAGCCGAAAGCTCGACGGCACCACGCCCGAAGCGTCGCCCGAATGCACGCCTTCCTCGAGGACCTTCACGGTCAGGTTGCCGCCGGTCAGGCCGCGCAGCGAAGTGGTGCACCACAGCTGCTCGTAGTTGCCGCAGCCCGAATCCAGGCAGACCACCAACGACGGTTTGCCGATCCGCTCGGCCAGATGGTCCACATAGGCCGGCAGATCGTAGCTGCCCGATTCCTCGCAGGCCTCGATCAACACCACGCAGCGGGCGTGCGGTAGGCCTTGTGCGCGCAGCGCCAGGATGGCCGCCAGCGAACCGAACAGGGCATAGCCATCGTCGGCGCCGCCCCGACCGTAGAGCTTGTCGCCGCGCAGCACCGGCGTCCACGGCCCCAGGTCGGCGTCCCAGCCGGTCATCTCCGGCTGCTTGTCCAGATGGCCGTACAGCAGCACGGTGTCATCGCCCGACTCGGTGCCGGTGGCTGGGATCTCGATGAAGATCAGCGGGGTGCGGCCGTCCAGCCGCACCACCTCGACCTGCATGCCGTCGATGGTCTGGCCACGTGCCCAGTCCTCCATCAGGCGCACGGCCTGGTCCATGTAGCCGTGCGCGACCCAATCGGTATCGAACATCGGCGACTTGTTGGGAATGCGGATGTAATCGACCAGTTGCGGGACGATCTCGCGGTCCCAGGTGTCGCTGACGAATTGGTCGATCTTGGCGCTGTCCATGAAGGCTCCAAAGGGATGTCTTAAACGTCCATTCTACGCCCCGCGTCCCGGGTAGGACTTTTCCTACAAGGTGGCGCGCAGTTCACCGGCTGTGTGAACCGAACCCGGGCGATAGGATATGTGCATGTGGCGCGGGACACTGGCTTGGCCGGCAGGAATGCTGGCAGGACCAACCACCCAAGCCACAAGGAGTGTTGCAATGAAGTCATTTACCGTAGTCCTGAAGTCCCTGCTACTGGCGTTGCTGTTGTCCTCGAACGCGTATGCGCTCGATAAGGTCGATATCAACACCGCGTCTGCTGAGGAATTGGACAAGGTGCTGGTGAACGTCGGGCGATCAAAAGCCGAGGCAATCGTCGAGCACCGTCAGGCGAACGGTCCCTTCAAAAGCGTCGAGGAACTGGCGCTGGTCAAGGGCATCGGACTCAAGACGGTCGAACGGAATCGAGACCTGATCGAAGTGGGCGCCACGATGGCTCCCGCCAAGAAGGCTGCCAGGGCGGCGGCGGTGAAACCGGTGGGACGGCGCTGAGGGGAAAGGATCCGAAATACGGTTCGACGCCTGGACGCGTGGCCGCAACCTAACTGGACAGGATGTCTGGGGGATGGCTGGAAGCCGACACGGATGTGAAATCGCCCGGTGTTGCACTTGGACGTGCAGCCGGGCGTTTTTCGTTGGATCCGCGCCGTCGGCGACGTGTTATGCGTCGACGCGCCTGGGATCGCCGATGTGACGACGGAGAGGCGGGCCGCTGCTTGCGCTTGCTTGCTGTCAGCCGGACGTGTGTCCCGCTCGCCGTTGGCGAGAGCGGACGCGCGCTTCGGGCACAATGGCTGCATGTCACTGACCGACCTGAGCAGCCGAGTCATCCCGGCCATCGAGTATCGACGCGAGCGCTGGCGCAACCAGTTGGGCTGGACACGCGAGATTTTGCGGGTCGGCGATCCGCAGGACTGGCTGCTGCGGCTGTCGATCGCCGAGGTCGAGCAGGATGCGGCGTTTTCCGCCTTCCCTGGCATCGAACGAGAGCTGGTGCTGCTGCGCGGCAACGGCATGCGCCTGGCATTCGACGATGGGCGCGTGGTCGATCTATTGCCGCCTCACCAGCGCATACGCTTTGCCGGCGAGCAAGGCGTCCAGGCGAGCTTGCTCGACGGACCGACCCAGGATTTCAACCTGATGTGGCGACGCGGCGTCCTGCATGCCGAGCTGCTGCATCGGCCCCTGGTCGGCACCATGCTGTTCTTCGCCGAGCCTGGTGCCGCCTGGGCGATCCACCTCTTGGCCGGCCAGGCCAGCTTCGGTGCCGCCAGCGGCCTACCGCCATTGGCGGCAGGCGACACCGCCTGGCTGAGTGCGACCAGCCGTCACCGCTATGTGCTCGATGGGGGCGGCGAGCTGTTGGCGATTCGGATCACCGATCCGCAGCTCGACCGCGGCAGCGATGCGAGCGTGCACTACCAGGAGGGGAGAGAACGCTGACTGCCGCTGCGGCCTTGGCGGGACCGATGCGCATCGGTTGCGCTGGATTCAACCCGGCGTGTCGTCGCCAGTCCGGCGACCGGGTGCACGCAGGGAGCCGCGCATCGACAGTCGTGACAGTTCGCCGCGGGCTGATCCGGCAAGGGCCGTCAATCGCAGAGCGTGAGACGCAAGCGCCGGAGTCGTCGTGCAGGCGTCCGCCAGTTAGCGAACGCTTGGCCAGGGCCAACAGGATGGTGGCGAAGCCGAGGCTTGGTGGACAGACGTGCACGCGCAGACAGGCAGGCGCGCCAATCACGCAGTCGCCAGACGGTGCTCGAAGGCAGGACTCATGACCTCGTGCAAGGTGCCGCTTCGGCGCAGCAGGAAGCGCACTGCCAGGTCGGCATCGCGCGCATAGGCCAGTCCGGCCTCGGCGCCGAGCACGGTCATCGCCGTCGCCCAGGCATCGGCATGCATTGCATCTTCGGCCAGCACTGTGACCGCCGCCGGCGCATCCAGCAGCGGCGCACCCGTGCGCGGATCGATGGTGTGCGCATAGCGTTGGCCATCGACGTCGAAGTGATGCCAACGGTCGCCGGAGGTGGCAATCGCCGCGCCGTTCAATGTCAGCACGCGCGTCGGCAGTGCAGCGCCATCCTCCTCGTCGGGTGTCGATTCCACCAGGACGCGCCAGCCACTTCCATCGGGTTTGCGACCATAACCGAACAGTTCGCCTCCGACGTCGATCAAGGCGCAGGTCACATCTGCCTGTCGCAGTGCATGGCGCACGCAGTCCACGCCGAAGCCCTTGGCGATCGCGGACAGGTCCAGCACCAGGCCACCGGGCTGTTGCAGCTGTCCATCCTGCAATTGCAGCCGTTGCCAACCGCAGCGTTGCCGTGCCTGGGCGATCTGCGTGGCGGTCGGAACCTGGCGACGCCTACCGGTAGCGCCGAAGCCCCATAGGTCGACCATCGCCCCGACGGTGGGATCGAAAGCCCCTGCGCTGGCGCGGGCGACGGCCAGCGCAGCGCGCAACACGGTGTGGAGCTCTTCTGGCAGTCGGGACCAATGACCGGCGGGAGCGCGGTTGTAACGGCTGATGTCCGAGTTGGCATCCCAGGAACTCATCTGCGCAACCACTCGGTCCAGCGCCGCCTGGATGCGTGCCTGCAGTTCCTGCAGGTGCCGCGTGCGCGGCACCACCAGCTTCACGCTCCAGGCAGTGCCCATGCTGCGGCCACGAAGGGTGGACACTGTTTGATCTGAAGAGGGCATTGGGTTCATGAGCGGCGGTTGCAATGCGTGCAGCGGGCAGCGTCGCTGGCGACGTGGGCCTGCGCAGGCGCCCAATGGTGGCATGGGTGGGCGTACCCGCCACGGCGGCAAGTCATCCGGCTTGCGCCCGCGCAGAGCACGGCCTCTCGCACGCTGCGGGGCTCATCCGCACGCGCTGCGCCCCGCTCGATTCATCAACCTGGCGAGTGGGGCGGACGCACGCAGCCTGTTTGTCCTCCGGATGTGAGGACCACATCGGCCGTCGTGGCCGAGCCCGATGCGAGGCCGTGGGGTGGCCCGCTGCGGATTGCCCAGGGCGGCAGCGGTGCACCCTCAGCGGTCGTCGCGTGTCCAGATGCCGCCGTCGGCGTCCCGCTTCACTGGGAACTTGGCGACCGGCGAATACGCCGGTGCACAGAGCGCACGGCCGTCGCGGATGTCGAAGCGCGCGCCGTGCAACTGGCATTCGATCGTGCCGGCGGTGGCGTCGAAGCTGCCGGGCGACAGTTCATAGTCTTCGTGGCTACAGCGGTCTTCCAGTGCGAACACCTCGCCATCGAGGTTGAACACGACGATCGGCGCGTCGGTCACCGCGTCCCATACGGTCTGCAGCTCGCCGGGCAGCAAGGCGGAGCCAGAACAGACGAAGGTCCAGGTCTCGCTCATGCCGGCTCGCCCCACAAGGGCTTTTCCAGCACCTCGAAGCGCAGGTCATCGCGCAGCGGAATGCCAAAGCGTGCATCGCCGTACGGGAAGGGCTTGAGGATGCCAGTGCGGCGATAGCCGCGGCGCTCGTAGAAGGCGACCAGCTCGTGGCGGATGTCGATGACGGTCATGCGCATCACCGGCAGGCCCCACACGCCGTGCACGATCCGCTCGGCTTCGGCCAGCAGCAGCTTGCCCAAGCCGCTGCCCTGGGCGGTCGGATCGACCGCGAACATGCCGAAATAGCCGGCGCCATGGTCGTCGGCGATATGCGCGCAGGCGCGCAACTGGCCATCCTGCTCGACCAGCAGCACTAGGCTGCGGTCGCGCAGCAGATCCTGCCGCAGCACCTCTGGATCGATGCGCGCGCCGTCCAGGAAGTCGGCTTCGGTGGTCCAGCCCACCCGGCTGGTATCGCCGCGGTAGGCCGAGGTCACCAGGGCAACGAGGGCGTCGATGTCCTCGACGGTAGCGGTGCGGAAGGTCGTGGTGTGCATCGGGGGATTATGCCGGAGAGAGGCGGGGTCCCGGGACCCGGGACCCGGAAGATCAAAAGCCGTCGTTCGCTGATCCAAGGATGTCAGCCATGCAATCTCCGTTTCTGGAGGAGATAGGGCGCCTCACCCCAACAGCTTGCGCACCTTCAGCAGTGCTTCCACGAAGCGCTCGATCTCCGCGTGCGTGTTGTAGAACGCCAGTGATGCCCGGCAGGTCGCGGCCACGCCGAAATACTGCAGCAAGGGGTGCGCGCAATGCTGGCCCGAGCGCACGGCCACGCCTTCCAGGTCGAGCAGGGTGGCCAGGTCGTGTGCATGTGCGCCCTCGACCAGGAACGACACCACTGCCGCCTTGTCGGGCGTGGTGCCGAAGATGCGCAGGCCGTCGATGCGCTGTAACTCCTCGGTCAGATGCGCCAGCAATGTGGCTTCGCGCGCTTCGATGTGCTCCAGCCCAATCGCTTGCAGATAGTCCACTGCCGCACCCAGGCCGACGAAGCCGGCGATATTGGGCGTACCAGCCTCGAACTTGTGCGGCCCGTCGTTGAAGACCGTCCCTTCGAAGCTGACTTCCTTGATCATCTCGCCACCGCCAAGGAACGGTGGCATCGCCTGCAGATGTTCGCGGCGCGCCCATAGCGCACCGGTGCCGGTCGGCCCACACATCTTGTGTCCGGTGATCGCATAGAAGTCGCAGCCGATGGCGGCGATATCGATGCGCCGATGCGGCGCAGCCTGCGACCCGTCGACCACACTGACGATGCCGCGCTTGCGTGCCTCGCGGCAGATCTCACGCACCGGGTTGACCGTACCCAGCACGTTGGAGACATGGGTCACCGCCAGCAGCTTGACCTGCGGCGTCATCGCCTTGCGCAGTGCATCCAGGTCCAATGCGCCGTCGGAGGTGATCTCCGCCACCTGGATGCGTGCGCCGGTGCGCTCGGCGACCAGCTGCCACGGCACGATATTGGCGTGGTGCTCCATGCGCGAAACCAGGATCACATCGCCCGGCGCCAGCCGTGGCAGCGCCCAGGAATAGGCCACCAGATTGAGCGCGAAGGTGGTGCCGCTGCACAGCACCAGCTCGTCGGCACGCACGTTCAGCAGCTGCGCGAGCTTGCCGCGCGCGCCTTCATAGGCGTCGGTGGCCTCGGTTCCCAACGCATGCACGGCGCGGCTGACATTGGCGTTCTGACGCCGGTAGAAGGCATCGGTCGCGGCGATCACCGGCAGCGGTTTCTGGCCGGTATTGGCGTTGTCGAAATAGATCAGCGGCTTGTCGTGGACCTGGCGCAGCAACAACGGGAAATCGCTGCGGACGCGTTCCCAATCTGGCGCGGTGGTCGTGGTCGGCCGGGGAGCGCTCATGCCACGCCTGCCGAATTCAATGCGCGATCGAGCTGGATTGCCAGCAGATCGACCAGCGGCGAGCCGAGAGCGCGCAGTGGTTCATGGCAGAACGCTGCGCTGAGCAGACGTTGCGCCTGTTCGGCCGGCAGTCCACGCGAACGCAGGTAGAACAGCGCGTTGTCGTCGAGTTGGCCCACGGTGGCGCCGTGCGCGGCCTGGACCTCGTCGGCGTCGATCACCAACACCGGCTGGGTATCGATCTCGGCATTGGCCGACAGCAGCAGATTCTTGTTGGACAGGCGCGCATCGGTGCCATCGGCGCCCGCACGGATATGGATGCCGCCGTGGAAGACGAGTCGGCTGCGATCGGCGCCGACGCCGCGCCAAAGCAACTCGCAGGCAGTGTCGCGCGCGATGTGCTCGATGCCCAGACGAGTATCGACATGGCGCCGGCCGTTGCCCAACAGCACGCCATTGGCCAGTAACCGGGCGTGATCGCCCTCCAGTCGCACGTTGAGCTCGTGCCGCGACAGTCCGGCGCCCAGTTCCAGATCGACCCGCTGATAGTGCGCATTGCGCGCCAGCACTGCGTCCGTGCGCAGCAGGGTGGTGGCGCGAACTCCGTCGCCCTGCACGCGTGCGTGCGACAGCGTCGCCTCCTGTGACAGGTGCACATGCATCACGCCATTGCTCAGATGCGCGGCATCGCCGATCGACAGATGGTGCTCGACCACCTGCAGACTCGCGCCGGCACGCAGTTCGATCAGGTGGCGATGGTGCCAGGCTAGATCCTGCTCGCCGGCCACCCCGACAAAGACCAACTGCAGCGGCAGATCGATCCTTGCGCCATCATCGACGCGTACCACGACGCCTTCGTCAGCGAGTGCGGCGTTCAAGCGAGCAAAGACCGCATCGTTGCCGTCGAACCGACGACCCAGCAGTTGCCAGGCCGAATCGCTGGTCTGCAGCGTCGACAACGCCTGCACCTGCACGCCGTCGGCCAAGCCAGACAGATCGCTCAGCGCCGACGACGGCCGACCGTTGACGAAGACCAGCCGTGGCGCCGGAATCTCGTCCAGCGCCGCGGCATCGACCAGGGTCGGCACCAGCGGTGCGGGCCGGAAACTGCGCCGCTCCAGCTGGCGCAATGAGGTGTACTTCCAGGCCTCCGCACGCGGGCCGGGCAGGCCGGCCTGCAGGGCCGCATCGAGCTCGGCACGCCGCGCATCGCTGCCGCAGAAGCCTTGGGCCAGGGATTCCAGCAGGGCGTTCATCAGGCGGCCGCCTCCGGCACCACCCGATCCTTGAGGAAGTGATAGCCGTGCTGCTCCAGCTCTAGCGCCAGTTCTGGACCGCCGCTCTGCACGATCTTGCCGTCGGCGAGCACGTGCACCACATCGGGCTTGATGTAGTCGAGCAGGCGCTGGTAGTGGGTGATCACCAGGAAAGAGCGCTCCGGCGAGCGCAACGCGTTGACGCCATCGGCGACGCTCTTGAGCGCGTCGATGTCCAGGCCGGAGTCGGTTTCATCGAGGATCGCCAGCTTCGGTTCCAGGACCGCCAGCTGGAAGATTTCGTTGCGCTTCTTCTCGCCGCCCGAGAAGCCTTCATTGACGCCACGATGCAGCAATTCATCCTTCAGGTGCAGCACCGCGAGCTTTTGCCGGACCAGCTTGAGGAACTGCATGGAGTCCAGCTCTTCTTCGCCGCGCGCCTTGCGCTGGGCGTTGAGTGCTGCGCGCAGGAAATAGGTGTTGTTGACCCCGGGAATCTCCACCGGGTACTGGAACGCCAGGAACAGGCCGGCGGCGGCGCGCGCCTCTGGCTCCAGTGCCAGCAAATCCTGGCCCTCGAACCGGACGCTGCCGGTGCCGACCTCATAGCCGTCGCGGCCGGCGAGCACATTGCCGAGGGTGGATTTGCCGGCGCCGTTGGGGCCCATGATGGCGTGGACCTGGCCAGGCTGGATCTCCAGCGACAGGCCCTTGAGGATGTCCTTGCCGGCAATGCTGGCGTGCAGGTTGTTGATGGTAAGCATGGAGTGGCTTCTCGAAGAGAGAGTGATGAGCAGAGGGAGCGGGACGGCAATCAGCGGGATCTGGCCGATCCCGCACGATGCGCAATCCCTGCAGGCAGCGTCAGCCGACGCTGCCTTCCAGCGAGACTTCCAGCAGCTTCTTGGCTTCCACTGCGAATTCCATCGGCAGCTCGCGGAACACCTGTTTGCAGAAACCATCGACGATCAGCGACACCGCGTCTTCCTGGCTGATGCCACGCGCACGGCAATAGAACAGCTGGTCGTCGCTGATCTTGGAGGTGGTGGCCTCGTGCTCGACGGTGGCGCCAGGATTCTTCACCTCGATGTAGGGGAAGGTGTGCGCGCCGCATTGCTTGCCGATCAGCAGCGAGTCGCACTGGGTGTAATTACGCGCGCCATCGGCATTGCGATCCACCTTGACCAGGCCGCGATAGGTATTCTGGCCGCGCCCGGCACTGATGCCCTTGCTGACGATCTTGCTCTTGGTACGCTTGCCGACATGGATCATCTTGGTGCCGGTGTCGGCCTGCTGGCGATGGTGGGTCAGTGCCACCGAGTGGAACTCGCCGACCGAGTCGTCGCCCAGCAGCACGCAGGAGGGGTACTTCCAGGTGATCGCCGAGCCGGTTTCGACCTGGGTCCAGGTGACCTTGCTACGGGCGCCGCGGCATTCGGCACGCTTGGTGACGAAGTTATAAATGCCGCCGCGGCCTTCCTCGTCGCCCGGGTACCAGTTCTGCACGGTCGAATACTTGATTTCCGCATCTTCCAGCGCCACCAGCTCGACCACCGCCGCATGCAGCTGGTTCTCGTCGCGCATCGGTGCGGTGCAGCCTTCCAGATAGGAGACGTAGGCGCGATCCTCGCAGATGATCAAGGTGCGCTCGAACTGGCCGGTGTGGCCGGCATTGATGCGGAAATAGGTGCTCAACTCCATCGGGCAACGCACGCCCTTGGGAATGAACACGAAGCTGCCGTCGGAGAACACCGCCGAGTTGAGCGCGGCGAAGTAATTGTCGCCGACCGGCACCACGCTACCCAGATACTGTTTGACCAGCTCGGGGTGCTCCTTGATGGCTTCGGACATCGAGCAGAAGATCACGCCTTTTTCGGCCAGCTCCTTGCGGAAGGTGGTGCCCACCGACACCGAGTCGAACACCGCATCGACTGCCACGCCGGCCAGCTTGGCCCGCTCGTGCAACGGCACGCCCAGCTTGTCGTAGGTGTCCAGCAGCTCCTTCGGCACTTCGTCCAGCGAGGCATACTTCGGGCCCTTGGGCGCGGAGTAATAGCTGAGCGCCTGGAAGTCGATCGGCGCGATCTGCAGCTTGGCCCATTCGGGCATCGGCATCTTCAGCCAGTGCCGATAGGCGTCCAGGCGCCAGTCGGTCATCCACTGCGGCTCGTCCTTCTTGGCCGACAGGGCACGAATGATGTCCTCGTCCAGTCCGGGCGGGAGCGAGTCGGACTCGATCTCGGTGATGAAGCCGGCGTCGTAGCGTCGGCCCAGGCGTTCGAGGATCTCGGCGTTCTGCGGGGGGGCAAGTTCGGTGGCCATCGGGCTGCCTACAGGTCAGGTGGTCGCGACGCGCGCGGCAATGGAACGCCGCCGGCTGTCGCCAGGAAGGGAGAGGGGGTGCAGCATCTGCGCCAGAGTGACGCCGCGCAGGGCGTCGGCGACCACGTCGTTGATCAGTCGCCAGTTGGAGCGCACTCCGCACTGATGGGCGATCCCGCACTGGCTGTGGTCCTGGCTGCACTCGGTGATCGCCAGCGGGCCTTCCATGGCCTCGACGATGTCGATCAAGGTAATGCCGCTGGCCGCACGTGCCAGCCGGTAGCCGCCGTGGACGCCGCGCAGGCCTTCGACCAGTCCGGCTTGCGACAGTGGCTTGAGGATCTTGCTCACCGTCGGTGCTTCCAGGCCGGCCTGCTCGGCCAATTCGCTGGCGCTCAACACCTGGCCGCTGCGTGCGGCCAGCACCGTCAATACGACGGTGGCGTAATCGGTGAGTTTGGTGACGCGCAGCATGGCAAGGCACACGACTCTAAAGCGGACCGAAATTGTACGCTTTTACGCCGCGCAGGCCAACCGACCTGGTTCAGGCGGCGGCAAGGCGGTGTTCTCGCTGTGGCCTGGCCGCTTGTGCTTGGCGCCCGCCTGCGCTGCCGTCACAATGGGCAGCCCCCTTACTGGACCCCTTCATGTCGCGCAAGATTGCCGCCCGCAAGTCACGTATTCACGGCAATGGCGTGTTCGCCGTCGCAGACATCGGCAAGGGCGAGCGCATCGTCCAATACAAGGGCCGGGTGCGCACGCATGCCGAGGTCGACGCCGACGACAGTGGCGACACCGAGAGTGGACACACCTTCTTGTTCACGCTCAGCGATCAATATGTGATCGATGCCAACTACGAGGGCAATGTCGCGCGCTGGATCAACCACAGCTGCAATCCCAACTGCGAGGCGGTGCTGGAAGAGGCCGAGGGCGATGATCGCAGCAAGGACAAGGTGTTCATCGAGGCCAAGCGCGCGATCAAGCCGGGGCAGGAGCTGACTTACAACTACGGCATCACCCTGGCCGAGCGGCACACCGCGCGGATGAAGAAGATCTGGGAATGCCGCTGCGGTTCCAAGAACTGCACCGGTACGATGCTGCAGCCCAAGCGCTGAGCGCGCGTGTCGTGACGCCGCGCCGACATCGATTCACCGGCGCGCAACGTCGGCGCACCTAGGGTGCTGACTCCTTCGCAAACCCGAGGAGTCCTCCCATGAATCACGCACTGTCCGGCAAGACGGTTGCCATGCTCGCGACCAATGGTTTTGAGCAGTCCGAATTGCAGGAGCCCAAGCGGCTGCTGGAATCCTGGGGTGCCAAGGTCGACGTGATCGCGCCTGGCGAGGATGCGCAGATCCGCGGCTGGAATCACACCGACTGGGGCGATTCGGTCCCGGTCGATCGGCGTCTCAGCCAGGCCGCTCCGGACCAATACGATGCACTCGTGCTGCCGGGCGGGGTCATCAACCCGGATCACCTGCGCACCGATGCACAGGCAATCGCGTTCATCCGTGCGGTCGCCGATGCCGGCAAGCCCGTGGCGGCCATCTGCCACGGGCCCTGGTTATTGGTAGAGAGCGGCCTGGTGCGTGACCGCGAAGTCACCTCGTGGCCTTCGGTCAAGACCGATCTGCGCAATGCCGGCGGCCGCTGGCGCGATGCCGAGGTGGTGGTGGATGGTCCATTGATCACCAGCCGCAAGCCCGACGACATCCCGGCTTTCAGCGAAGCTGTGGCCAAGGCGCTGACTGCCTGATGCGCAAGGCACGGACGGCGTTTGGCGCTGTCCGTGCCGCGTGCGTCGGCAAGCGCGCTCCGTTGTCTCAGCTTCCGGAACGCGCCGATGACGGCACCAGCTGTTCGATGTCCTGATTGAAGGTCACCGCCACTCGGCCATCCTGCACGGCAACCGACTGCACTTGTACCGCGCCGAGGACAGCGGCGATCTTCGGGTCGATGCGGTAGATCGGCTCCTTGCGCGCATAGTCGGCAAGCCAGGCATTGAGGAGCTGGCGCGTGCTGTGATCGAGCCGCGCGCCGGCATTGACCGGCCGGAAGTCGTCGATGGTGGGTTGATCCAGATAGAAGCCTTGCTTGGCAGTGTCATAGCGCAAGCCGCTGGTCAAGGTCACATTGCCTAGCGGAGCCGGAGCGCCGCCTGCGCTACCGACCGCCAGATCGAACGCCATCTTCAGTCGATCACCTGGTGGCAGCGACAACTTGGGATCGCTGACCGTCAGTGCGATCAGTCCACCGAGCGCGTCATGCGTCTGTGGGAAATGGCCGCCGAGATACTGCTGCACATCCTCGGCTTGGACGCTGATCTGATGACCCTGGATGCGCGGTGCTGCCAGCGACGTCCCGGCAGGGAGTGCCAACGCAAGGGCCAGCAAGGGAACGGCGAGCGAACGCAGGATCATAGCCACACTCCGACAAGGGATACCGCCATCGTTGGCCGATGCCGGTGAACCACGGGTTAGCGCGTGACGCTAGCGCAACTGCGGGTGCAGGCTGGCCGAATAGATTTCCCAGTTGGCATCGCCGCTAGCAGCGCGGGTCTGCAGGCGGTAGGCGCCGCTGAACGATTCGATGCCGGCACGCGTGCGCACGGTAACGCGCAGCGGCACCTCGATGCGCTGCGGTGGAGTGTTGGTGTCCAGCGCCACGGGTGGGTCGGTGTCGATCCGCAGCGACTGGATGTCCTGCAAGCTGCGCAGCACTGCATCGTCGGGCACCGGCGCCGGTCGGCCACCGGTCCAGAGTGCATCGGCGGCAGCGCGATCGGCGCCGGGTAGCGCGCCGATGTACCGATGCAGGGTGGAGACCGCTTCGACGAAGCCGCTGGAGCGCGCCGCTGCCTCGGCGTTGGTCGTCGGCGTTGCGACTGCTGACGTCGCCGCGGTGGCGGCCGCCGCGGGCCTGGTGGAGCTGGCCTGTTGCGTTGCGGGCGCTGTGGTGTCCTCAGCGGGAGGGCGCTGGCCACTGCAGCCGGCCAATAGCACGCTCCCCAGCAGCAGTTGCCATCCCCGCATCACCATCGCTCCGCTGATCGAAGCCAGCAGTGTACCGGGACCTTGCATCGCCAAGGAGCGCTCAGCGGGATGGTGGATGCACGCGTTGCAGGCGATCGAGCAGGTCCTGCAGGCGCGGCCGCAAGGCTTCCAGGGCGTGGCTGGGCTGCGCGCGTGGGCGAGCGGCCAGGTTCTCGAGCAGTTGCGCGCCGACGGTCAGCGCGGCGCACTCGTCGCTGCTCAGGTCACGGCGTTGGTGCAACTCTTCGAACAGGCGCATCCAATCGGCGCCGGAGCGCTGCTCGAATTCGAGGGTGCAGCGATCGCTGCAGGGGTGACCGTCGCTTTCGATCGGCGTGATCGTGATGCGGTAGCGTCGTCTGGGCATGGTGGTCGCAGTGATCTTGGGCTGACTCCACCATAGGTGCTACGCATGGGGAGCTCGATAGCGCGGGCCATGACGCAGTGTTCCAGACCATCTACGGCGCCTGCGCAGGCGCGTCTTTGCGAAGTAATGGCAGTGGATCGTACGCACCGTTGCGTCCATAGATGCCGTAATGCAGATGCGGCGGGGTGCCGCGAGCGTTGCCGGTCGTGCCGACCGCGCCCAGCGGCGTGCCGGGCTCGACCACGGCGCCGACCTGCAGGCCCGGTGCCCAGTCGTCCAGGTGCGCATAGTAATGCCGTTGCATTGCCGGCCCCACGACCCACACCTGCTTACCGCCCAAGCCGCGATCGCCGATGGCGCTGACCACCCCACGCGTGGCGGCCAGGACCGGGGTGCCGCGTGGCGCGAAGATGTCCACACCTTGATGGCTGCGGTCGCGTCCGCGTGGTGCGCCGAAGGTATCGGCGATGCGACGTGCCTGCACGCCTTCCACCGGGACCGCAACCTGCGTGGGTGGGGGCAGCCGTGCCAACTCCCATGTCGTGCGCAGTTGCAGGGCCATCGGCGATAGCCAGACATAGCGCGCGGCCACCAGCAGGGCGCACACCAGGGCGAGCGAGACCAGTAGGCGGCGCAGGCGACGGGCAGGGCTGGCGGTGGATGTGGTCACACCTTGACCTCCGTGCGAAGAGGTCAGCCTAGCCTCGTAGCGATGAGCACCGTGTCTTTCGCGCGCGCATGTCCGGTGACGTGCGCAAAAAAAAAGACGGCCCGAAGGCCGTCTCGATGATGCGCTTGAAGAATCGCTTACAGCGCAGCGTCCTTCAACTTCTTCAGCACGCGAGCCTTGAACTTGAAGCCTGCCGGCTTGGCGGCAAAGATCTGCTCTTCCTTGGTGAAGGGGTTGATGCCCTTGCGCTTCGGCTTGGCCGGCACGTGCACGGTGGTCAGCTTGACCATGCCCGGCAGGGTGAAGGTGCCGACGCCCTTCTTGTTGAGCGAGGCGTGCACAGCACCTTCCAGCGCTGCCAGCACGGCGCGCACGTCCTTCGGGGCCAGCTGAGTGGTTTCGGCGATGTGCGCGACCAGGCCGGTCTTGCTCAGCGCTTCCTTCAGCGGCTTCGGCGCGGCCGGCTTGGCTGCCTTGGCCGGCTTCGCGGTCTTGGCGGCGGCGACCTTTTTCACTGCCTTCTTGGGGGCAGCCTTCTTAGCGGCGGTTTTTGCCATGGGTTTCTATTCCGTGATCGTTGGTGGTTTGGGTCTGCCGACCCAGTCGGCAACGCGAAATGTAGGGCAACTGTCGCGCTGCGCCAATAGGTAATCGACGAAAAGACGCGAAAAAAACGCTCTGCACCGGGGTTTCGTTCACCACGGGACGAAAAAAGCGCGATTGCGGGCGCCGCCGGACACGTCGTGCTGCCTTCTCACAGGGTGCTGGCGAACACCATCAGGGTGCCGATGCGCGTGTGGCATGTGCGGTATCGGCGTGCGCAGCCGCACGCGCGCGCGTTTTTTCCGCCACGCGAGCGGCGCGCGGACCAGTAGGATGCACCCGCTCATGTGGCCGGTGATGTGGATGCTCAGTGATCGGCGGGTGCGGCCGGTACGTCGTTGGCCGCCGACAGGCTGCGGCCGCGTTCGGTCGCCGCGGCGATCGCACGCGCCGTCAGCGCCTCCAGTCCGCCAGCCTGAAAACACGTGATCGCCGCTTGGGTGGTGCCATTGGGCGAGGTGACGCGGCGACGCAGCACCTCCGGTGCTTCGCCCGATTCGGTCAGCATCCGTGCCGCACCCAGCAGGGTGTGCAGCACCAGCGTGCGCGCAGTCTCTGCGGGCAGCCCTTGCGCATGTCCGGCTGCCTCCATCGCTTCGGCCAGCAGGAACACATAGGCAGGGCCGCTGCCGGACACCGCGGTCACCGCGTCCATCTGCGCCTCGTCGTCGATCGCCACCACCACCCCGGCACTTTCCAGCAGGCCAGTGGCCAGCGCACGCTGGTCCGCGCTCACCCGCGTATTGGCATACAGGCCGGTCACGCCGGCGCCGAGCAGGGCGGGCGTATTGGGCATGCAGCGAACCACCGCGACACTGCCGCCGCACCAACGCTCCAGTTGCGCGGCAGTGATGCCGGCGGCGATGGAGACCAGCAAGGGCTTTTCGGCCTGTACGCGCGTGGCCAGTTGTTGGCAGATCGCCGGCATCACCTGCGGCTTGACCGCCAGCACCCAGGTAGTGGCGCCATCCACGGCCGACAGCGCGTCCTCGCAACAGTGCACGCCAAAATCGCTGGTGAGCGATTGCCGCAACGCGGCGATCGGTTCTGCCACGTGGATACGGTCGGGAGACTGGCCCTTGCGGATCAGCCCGGCGATCAGGCTACGCGCCATGTTGCCGCCGCCGATGAAGGCGATCGTCGCGGGCTCGATGGGGCGGAGGGAAGCAGAGGAAGAAGGAGACATCGCAGCAGCCTCGGGCAGGGCAGAGGGACGGACGGGAACGGCGTGGATGCGTCAGGACGATATCGGTGCCGCTGCACGCTGGCCGAACAAGGCGGTGCCGATGCGCACCATGGTGGCGCCGGCGGCGATCGCTTCGGCGAAGTCGCCGCTCATGCCCATCGACAAGGTATCGATGCCGGGTCGCTGCGATTGCAGGGTCGCGAACAGCGCCTGCATGCGGCAGAACGCAGCCTGGCGGCGCGCCAGCTCGGGGAACGGGGCCGGAATGGCCATCAGCCCACGCAGCCGCAAGCGGGGCTGTGCGGCAATCGCCGCGGCCAGGGCGTCGATCGCTTCGGGGTGGCAGCCATGCTTGCTGTCCTCGTCGTCGATGTTGACCTGGATCAGCACGTTGAGCGGGCCGCGCTCGGCGGGGCGATGGCGTGCCAACAGCGGCACCAGCTTGGCGCGGTCCAGCGTCTGTACCCAGTCGAAGCAGCGGCTGGCGAGCTCGGCTTTGTTGGATTGCAGGTGGCCGATCAGGTGCCACTCCAGTCCCAGCGACTGCAGGGCGGCGATCTTGGCCTCGGCTTCCTGCACGTAATTCTCGCCGAAGGCATGCTGGCCCTGGGCTGCCAACGCCGCGACCGCTGCCGCTGGCTGGGTCTTGGAGACGGCGAGCAGGCGGACGTCCTGGCTGGCGTGGGCAGGCGTGGCCGCCTGGATGATGGTGAGGATTTGCTGCAGGGGCGAGGCCGACACGTGCGGCTCCGGATAGAGAAGGAGGGCTATAGTGCCGCCGCCGCCGTCCTGCTGCCAGCGATGGCCATCGCCAGGGCGCTGCCTGCCGGTGTTCAGGCGCGCGCGCCAGTGTCGGGAGCAGCCCGCTTCCCGCCAGCGGCCGGGGCGCTATACTGCCGGCGGGGACCCACTTCCAATCGCAGCCTAGGGGAAAAGCAGCGTATGGATATCGCTGAATTACTGGCGTTTTCCGTCAAGAACAAAGCATCGGACCTGCATCTGTCGGCCGGCTTGCCGCCGATGATCCGCGTCGATGGCGATGTCCGTCGCATCAACATCCCGGCCCTGGACCATAAGCAGGTCCACGCGCTGGTCTACGACATCATGTCCGACAAGCAGCGGCGCGACTACGAGGAGTTCCTCGAGGTCGATTTCTCGTTCGAGATCCCGTCGCTGGCACGTTTCCGCGTCAATGCGTTCAACCAGAACCGCGGCGCAGGTGCGGTGTTCCGGACGATTCCGTCCGAAGTGCTGACGCTGGAGGATCTGGGCTGCCCGCCGATCTTCCGCCAGCTGATCGACCAGCCGCAGGGGCTGATCCTGGTCACCGGGCCGACCGGTTCGGGCAAGTCGACCACGCTCGCCGGCATGATCGACTACATCAACAAGAACGAATACGGCCATATCCTCACGGTCGAGGATCCGATCGAATTCGTGCATACCTCGCAAAAGTGTCTGATCAATCAGCGCGAGGTCCACCGCGATACCCACGGCTTCAACGAGGCGCTGCGCTCGGCGCTGCGCGAAGATCCCGACATCATCCTGGTCGGCGAGTTGCGCGACCTGGAGACCATCCGCCTGGCGCTGACCGCCGCGGAAACCGGTCACCTGGTGTTCGGCACCTTGCATACCAGTTCGGCGGCCAAGACCATCGACCGCATCATCGACGTGTTCCCGGCTGGCGAAAAGCCGATGGTGCGCTCGATGTTGTCCGAGTCGCTGCGCGCGGTGATTTCGCAGGCGCTGTTGAAGAAGGTCGGCGGCGGACGTACCGCAGCGTGGGAGATCATGGTCGGCACCCCGGCGATCCGCAACCTGATCCGCGAGGACAAGGTGGCGCAGATGTATTCGTCAATCCAGACCGGTCAGCAATACGGCATGCAGACGCTGGACCAACATTTGCAGGACCTGGTCAAGCGCAGCCTGATCACCCGCAACCAGGCGCGCGAGTACGCCAAGGACAAGCGCATCTTCGAGTGAAGCGGGACCGGGGCCCGGGACCCGGGACCCGGTGAAGCGGCAGCGATGCACTGTGATTTTTCATAAGATTGGGCCGGAGCGGGGTGCGGGGCGTGGGAACGGTGGCAGCCGCGGCTGTTCCGGGTCCCGTGGCCTGTGTCTCGGGGCCTGGAGCCTCAAACAATGAGCACCATCGACTTCACCTCCTTCCTCAAGCTGATGGCGCATCAGAAAGCGTCGGATCTGTTCATCACCTCCGGCATGCCGCCGGCGATCAAGGTGCATGGCAAGATCAGCCCGATCACCCAGACCCCGTTGACCGCGCAGCAGAGCCGCGACCTGGTGCTGAACGTGATGACGCCGGCGCAGCGCGAAGAGTTCGAGAAGACCCACGAGTGCAACTTCGCCATCGGCGTGTCCGGGGTCGGGCGCTTCCGCGTCAGCTGCTTCTATCAGCGCAACCAGGTCGGCATGGTGCTGCGCCGGATCGAGACCCGTATCCCGACCGTTGACGAGCTGAGCCTGCCGCCGGTGATCAAGACGCTGGCGATGACCAAGCGCGGCATCATCATCTTCGTCGGCGCTACCGGTACCGGTAAGTCGACCTCGCTGGCGGCCATGATCGGCTACCGCAACCAGAACTCGACCGGGCACATCATCACCATCGAGGACCCGATCGAATTCGTGCACAAGCACGAGGGTTGCATCATCACCCAGCGCGAGGTCGGTATCGACACCGACAGCTGGGAAAACGCCTTGAAGAACACCCTGCGGCAGGCGCCGGACGTGATCATGATCGGCGAGGTGCGGACCCGCGAAGGCATGGATCATGCGATCGCCTTCGCCGAAACCGGCCACTTGGTGCTGTGTACCCTGGCATGCCAACAACGCCAACCAGGCGATGGACCGCATCATCAACTTCTTCCCCGAAGATCGCCGTAGCCAGTTGTTGATGGATCTGTCGCTCAATCTCAGGGGCGTGGTCGCTCAGCAGCTGATTCCCACCCCGGACGGCCGTGGCCGGCGAGTGGCGATGGAGATCATGCTGGGCACGCCACTGGTGCAGGACTACATCCGCGATGGCGAGATCCATAAGCTCAAGGAGGTCATGAAGGAGTCGACCAACCTGGGCATGCGGACCTTCGACCAGAGCCTGTTCGAGCTCTACCAGGCCGGCGAGATCAGCTACGAGGACGCCTTGCGCTACGCCGACTCGCAGAACGAGGTGCGCCTGCGCATCAAATTGTCGCAAGGTGGCGATGCCAAGACTCTGGCGCAGGGGTTGGATGGCGTGGAAATCGCCGAAGTGCGCTGAGGCGCCTTCGGGTCTTGCGCGTTGGCCGTGACCGGGGCTCCCGGCACGGCCACCGATGTGGCGGATGTCGTGGTCAATGCGGGCAGACGCGCCCTGGCGTGGATGGTCGCGCCATCCCGCAAGCGCCTCGCTGTGCGTTCGCCGCCGTCTCCCGGAACGGCGATGGCGTTCGCCTGTGAGTGGTGGCGCCGGTCCCGATGACCGGCATCGATTGGCCGTTGTTACAGATGTAACTGCGCCAGCCGATAGTGTCTAATAGCCCCCCCACTGCAGTGCCCAATTCCGTGAGCCTTCCCGATTCCGATCTCCGTCCGGAGCTGGCGCCGTTGCCTGACGATGGTGCGGTGGTCACCTCCGGTCCGCTGACGCCGCCGCCGGATTCGGCCGGCACCGCTGCCGACGATCGCGCGTATCACCATTCGGTGGCCGAGGACGTGCAGGGCATGGTGCTGGCCACGCTGGTGGCGTCGCTGGGCCTGGCGATCTTCGCCAAGGGCGGGTTGATGATCGGCGGCATGGCCGGGGTGGCCTTCCTGCTGCACTACACGCTGCACTGGAATTTCGGCGTGGTGTTCGTGCTGGTCAATCTGCCGTTCTACTGGCTGAGCGTGCGCCGCATGGGCTGGGAGTTCACTTTGAAGACGTTCCTGGCGGTGGGCGCCTGCGGCGCACTGACCGATCTGCTGCCCCGCTGGGCCAGCTATGCGCAGATGCAGACAGCGTTTGCCGCGATCGCTGGCGGCGCGCTCTCCGGTCTGGGCATCCTGTTCTTCATCCGCCATCGCGGCAGTCTCGGCGGAATCGGCATCCTGGCGGTCTATCTGCAGCGCGAACGCGGTTGGAGCGCCGGCAAGGTGCAGATGAGCTTCGATACGATGCTGATGGCGGCCGCATTTGCGGTGCTCTCGCCGGACAAAGTGCTGTATTCGGCGCTGGGCGCGCTGATGCTGAGCCTGGTGCTGATGTTCAATCACCGGCCGCACCGCTACATGGGCGTTTGAGCGCGCGATCCTGCCGGGGACTGGCGTAGCGTCAACGCGTGCCGCCGGCAGCTGGTCCTGGCGGGCAGTCGCTTGGCAGATCCAGCCGTCGCAATAGTCCGCGCGCGTCGAACGGCGCATGCACCTTCATGTCGTTGTCGAAGTAGCAATAGACCTCGCGACTGGCGCGCGGACGCGCGGGCGGACCACTGCGACGGGCATCGCCCGGCTCTCCGCCGGCGGCCCAACGGGCGATGCGTGCGGCCCAACGCTCCAGGGCGTCATCGCTATAGCCACTGGCGTAGAGCTGTGCATCGCCATGCAGGCGCAGATAGAGGAAGTCGGCGGTCACATCCTCCAGATAAGGGAACTTGCCGGCGGTATCGGCGATCACCAGGGCGACCCTGTGCCGTCGTAGCAGTCGCAGGCAGGCCGGGTCGCAGAAGCTCTGATGCCGGACTTCCAGCGCGTGCCGCAGCGGGCGCCTACGGTCGATGGCCAGTGCGCTGCGGCCTTGCATGCGTCCGCGCTCGCGTCGGCGTGCCAGGGCCAGCGCGCGCTCGCTGTCGCGTGGCAAGCTGGCGAGGAAGGCGTCCAGGACGTCGGCATCGAAGGCCAGGTTCGGCGGAAGCTGCCACAGGATCGGGCCCAGCTTGGGGCCTAGCCGCAGCACCCCGGACGCAAAAAAATTCGCCAAGGCCTGCTCGCAGTTGCGCAGCCGCTTCATATGGGTGACGAAGCGCGGGCCCTTGAGTGCGAAGACGAAATCCTCGGGTGTCTCGTCATGCCAGCGCTGGTAGCTTTCCGGGCGCTGTAGCGAGTAGAACGAGCCATTGATCTCGATGCTGGGAAAACACTGCGCGGCGTAGGCGAGCTCGCGTCGCTGCAGCAGCCCGTCCGGATAGAACGTGCCCCGCCACCGCGGATAACGCCAGCCCGAAATGCCGATGCGGATCCTCATTGCCGCAGCATTCCGCGGCCTGCGTGCAGGCAGCGTCCAAGCATGCCGGACCAGCGCGCACTGTCAGTGCCAATCCGGAGCGCGAATCGCGCAGCCCCATCCGCCAACGATCCCATGGCAGGCGCGCCAACAGCGCGCAGCGAGTGACGGGCGCGCTCGTGGTGCGCGCGATCAACCGGTCCCGCCGTCGTCCCGCCTTCAGCCAGCCTTGCCATCCATCCACGGCGGTGCCAGTGCTTGCAAGCGTGCGAACACCGGGCAATCGGGGTGGTGCGCACCTGACAGGTAGCCCAGGCTCATCAGGAATTCGCCGGTGATTTCGCCGCCGGTGAAGCGGAAGGTCTGCTTGAAGAGCTTGACCCAGCCGGGCTTGTCCAAAGGATGGTGGGCATCCAACCACTCGGCGAAACCGCCATGCGATGCGCGCAGGCGCTGGATCACCTGCGCATTGTGGATGGCGGCCTGCACCTTCAGCCGGTTGCGGATGATGCCCGCGTCAGCCAGCAGTCGCGCGATGTCTGCCTCGCCGTAGGCCGCCACGGCGTCGACGTCGAACCCATCGTAGGCGCGCCGGAAGTTGTCGCGTTTGCGCAGGATGGTTTCCCAGCTCAGCCCGGCCTGATTGATTTCCAGGAGCAATCGCTCGAACAGCACCGACTCCTGGCGCTGCGGAAAGCCGTATTCCTCGGCGTGATAGCTGGCGTGCACCGGGTGGTCAGGTGCGATGCTGCAATAAGCGCTCATTTTTCGGGCTGGTTCTGATTGTTCGGGGGATCCATTACCAGCGGACCGCCGCCCGGTACGTGGATGTCCGGCCAGCGCCGCGGCTGCAAGGTGAACTTGCCCTTGCGGACGGCGTCGCGCAGGGCTTCCTGCCCCTGGCTGCGGCGCGGATAGCTATGCGCGCTGTCGACCTTGCTCCAGCCACGGGCGTCGTTTGCGTACAAGGTGCAGAGCACACCGAACGGACTGGAGACCTCGCATAGCAGCACTTCGTTGTTGCCGTCCTGGTCCAGATCCAGACTGTTGACCACGCATTCGGTGTCGCGCTGCAGGCAGGAGTCGTTGTCCAGCTTGCCGGCCGCCAGGGCCGACCACCAGCTAGCGTCTGGGCTGGCACTGCCCACGGCCAGCAGCAGATGTTTGCGTAGCTCGGCCGGGTCGGTCATGCGCGTCTTCTGCAAGGCGTCCGACGACGGCGGCGCCTCCCAGCGCTCGGTGCGTGCCAGCAGTCGTTTCACCAGCTCGCGGCGTCTGCCGTCGGCGCTCAGTGCCGGATCGGTCAATAGCGCGGCGACTGCACGGTAGCCGCGGCGACCATTGTCGAAGCGCAGGAACTCCAGGTCCTGTTGTTCGCTGTCCGAAACCGTCGGGCCGCGCTGTGCGACCCACTGCTGCAACTGGCTACCGACCACCAGGCGGTAAGGGTCCAGCACCGGGCTATTGACCGCCACGACCAGCGCGATCAATAGCCACGACATCGCGACGTTGCTGCCGGCCATGCGGCCCAGCCAGCGTCCGGGCTGCGGGCGCAGCACCGCCCATGCGCCGCCCAGTGCGTAGCCCAGCGCGACCAGTGCCAGGACCGACGCGCAGAAGCGTTCGCCGGTCCAACCGTACTGGGCGATGCGTAGTCCCAGCGCATAGGCCGCCAGGCCCGCATACAGTGGCAGGCTCAGCAGGCTGGCATCGACCAGGCGCCGCAGCCAGCGCGGATAGGACGGTGTGACGCGACCGTCCTGATAGACCGCATTGGTGAACAGTACCAGCAGGAACACCACACTCAGCAACAAGGTGGCGGCCGAGCGGGTCTGCCACAGCGCCTGCAGCCCCGTCAGCGGCAGGGTCAGCACGAACAGCAGCGCCACGCCGGCCAGCAGCGGCAGCAGACCGGTGCAGATCGCGAACAGGATCTGCCGCAGCACCTGCACCGCCCGGTGCTGGGTCCGGCCGATCAAGATGCCCAAGCCGGTCATGATGCCGGTGGCCAGGTAGATGAAGGCCTGACCGCGGAACAGCGTGCGGAAGATCTCGATCTTGATCAGCGCGAACAATGCCGCCCACAGTTGCAGGACGGTCCAGCACACCAGCACGAACAGCAGCGCCAATGCCAGGGTCAGCGCGTTCTGCCAGGCATGTTCGAACAGTGCCCGGTAGTCGGCCCGCCAGCGTCCGGACTGCTGGCGGCTCTGCAGCCAGGGCAGGGCGACGAACAACCCGGCGCTCACGCTGAGGCCGAATGGCGTCAGGATCTTCCGGCTTTGCAGGCCGGGCGCGCCGGTTGCGCTCCAGGCCGCCCACGCCGCCAGTGCGGCGAACACAGCGGCCACGATGGCCAGGTGCTGCCACAGCCGCCGATCGCCCAGTTGCTGTACGCAGAGCAACGCCGCGCTCGGGACCGAGAGCACCAGGGTGTACCAGCAGATCTGCCCGCCAAGGCTGCGGAACGGCCCCAGGTGCTGGCTCTCGCCCCAGGCCGCCAGGTACAGCAGCCCGCCCTGCAGCAGCGCGACCAGCACGATGAAGGCGCGGGTCTGGCGCGGTATGGGGGTGTCGGCGATGGCGTGATCGGGTGCAGGCATCGGCAATTCATGGCGGCAATGATGGTCAAGTATGGCAGCGGCTCGGCGCGGCGCGGAATGAACCGCTAGAATGGCGGCATGTCCGTTTTGCCCACGCCTCTGGCCAACCAATTGCTGATCGCGCTTCCGGCGCTGTCCGATCCCAACTTTTCCCGTAGCGTGGCGCTGATCTGCCAGCACGACGAGAACGGTGCGATGGGCGTGCTGGTCAATCGTCCTTCCGAATACACCCTCGGCGAAGTGCTGTCGCAGATGGGGATCGACACCGACGACCTGCAGTTGCGTGAGCAGCCGGTCCTCAATGGCGGGCCGGTGCATCCGGAACGCGGCTTTGTGATCCATGATGACGCACGGCAGTGGGATTCCAGCCTCGAAGTGGGGCAGGGCCTGTATCTGACCACCTCGCGCGACATTCTCGAGGCGATGGCGGCCGGCGACGGCCCGCGGCATGTGCTGGTGGCCCTGGGGTGCGCCGGTTGGGGCGCCGGGCAGCTGGAATTCGAGCTGGGCGAGAACAGTTGGCTGACCGCTCCCTCCGATGCCAACCTGCTGTTCGCCACCGCGCTGGAGGACCGCTGGCAGACCGCGGCCGGCCGCATCGGCGTGGATCTGTTCCGTCTGACGGACTACAGCGGGCATGCCTGAGGCGGGTCCGATCCGCCCCGGTGGCACCGTCCTCGGTTTCGATGTCGGCTCGCGCCGGATCGGCGTGGCGGTCGGTTCGCCGCTGGGCGCCGGTGCGCGCGCAGTGGCGGTGATCGCCGTACACGGCCAGGGACCGGACTGGGCCGCGCTGGACCGTGTGCATCGCGAATGGCGCCCGCATGGACTGGTGGTCGGCGACCCCTTGACCCTCGACGATCAGGATCAACCGGCGCGCAAGCGTGCCCATGCCTTCGCGCGGCAACTGCGCGAGCGCTATGCATTGCCGGTGATGCTGATGGATGAGCGTTCCAGTTCGGTCGAAGCGGCACAGCGATTCGCGCGCGAACGCGCCGATGGCCGCAAGCGTCGACGCGATGCCGATGCGCTGGACGCCATGGCTGCTGCCGTCATCGTCGAGCGCTGGCTGGCCGCGCCCGACCAGGCCACCCCTCTTTCCTGACACTCCCGACTGCGATGACCACCATGCAACTCGATTCGGACGGACGCCTGCGCCACCTGCTGACCCTGGAAGGGCTGCCGCGCGCCACCTTGCTGCAATTGCTCGACCGTGCCGGGCAGATCCGCGATGCCGCGGTCGGACGGGTCGGCAAGCGCAGCGTGCTGGCCGGCACGGCGGTATGCACGCTGTTCTTCGAGCCGTCCACGCGCACCCGCAGCTCGTTCCATCTGGCCGCCCAGCGCTTGGGCGCGGACGTGCTCAACTTCGATGCCTCCACCTCATCCACGCGCAAGGGCGAAACCGCGCGCGACACCTTGAAGAACCTCGAGGCGATGGGCGTGCGCGGCTTCGTGGTCCGGCACCCGGACGATGGTGCAGTGGAACGGCTGGCCGAAGCGGCCGGCGAGGGCACCGCGTTGATCAATGCCGGCGATGGCCGCAGCGCCCATCCCACCCAGGGCTTGCTGGATATGCTGACCTTGCGCCAGGCCCGCGGCACCGATTTTTCCCGGCTCAAGATCCTCATCGTCGGTGACGTCAAGCACTCGCGAGTCGCCCGCTCGGACCTGCATGCGCTGCGCACGCTGGGCGCTGGCGAGATCCGCGTGTGCGGACCTGCAGTTCTGTTGCCCGAAGATGGTCTGCTGGACGGTTGCGTGGTCGGCGACGACTTCGACGCGATGCTCGAAGGCGTGGACGCACTGATGATGCTGCGGCTGCAACGCGAGCGCATGGAAGAAGGGCTGGTGCCGTCGCTGGAGCAATACCACGCCGACTACGGCCTCAATAGCGCACGTCTGGCGCGCGCCGCGCGCGATGCGGTGGTGCTGCATCCGGGCCCGATCAACCGCGGCGTGGAGATCACCGACGAGGTGGCCGATGGCGCGCAATCCTGCGTGTTGCGCCAGGTCGCCAATGGCGTGGCCGTGCGTATGGCGGTGTTGGAGACCTTGCTCGGCTGAGCACGCCGGGGGCACGGCGGCATAACGTTCGCCTGCCTATGGTGGCGGTCCCCTTCAAACGCAGGAGACCGCAATGGGTATTTCGCGCCACGCCACCGCGCATTGGGAAGGCGACCTCAAGACCGGCAAGGGACAGCTCAACACGCCGCAGAGCGGCCTGCTGGACGCCACCCGCTATGGCTTCAACAGCCGGTTTGGCGATGAAAAGGGCACCAATCCGGAAGAGCTCATCGCCGCCGCGCATGCCGGTTGCTTCACCATGGCACTGTCGGCGCAATTGACCGAAGCCGGTTTCCCGCCCAAAGCGCTGGATACCCGCGCGGACGTCGATCTGTCGATGGAAGGTGGTCCGCAGTTGTCGCAGATCCGGCTCAAGCTCAAGGCGGTGGTGCCGGGAATCGACGAGGCCAAGTTCCGCGAGCTGGCTGACGCGGCCAAAAAGAACTGCCCGGTGTCCAAGGCGTTGAGTGCGGTGCCGATCAGCTTGGACAGCGAATTTTCCAACTGAGCAGTCCCATGCGGGCGCGCGCCGGCAGACGCCCGGCGCCGCCAGCTGGCGGCTTGCTGAATAGGGCAGAGCGGACCTGTCTCGGTTCAGTGCGGTTTCACTGGACCGGGCAGAGCATCGGCATCGTGTCCACCCTGTGAAGCTGCTGCTATGAAAACTCTTGTCCTTGGTGCTCTGGTTGTGGGTCTGGCCGTGACGGGCAATGCAACGGCACAGCGTTACTACGACGGCTATCGCGCCGGTTATGAGGATGGACGCTACGAATACGCCCGCGTCGTTCGCGTCGATCCGATCATCGTTTCCGATGGCTACACCGAGCGGACCAGCGAACGCTGCTACAACCGTCCTGCCGATGGCTATTACACCAGCAACGACGGCTATTACCGCGATGGTGGTTATGGCGCGCCCAATTCCGCCAACCGTGGCGTTGCCAGCGTGATCGGCGGCATCGCCGGTGCCGTGCTCGGTAGCCAAGTCGGTGGCGGCAACGGTCGCCTGGTCGGCACCGCGGTCGGCACCATGGCTGGCGTGGCGGCAGGTCGCTCGATCTACGACTCCAACCATCGCTCCTACGGCGGCGTGGTCAGTGTCTGCGAGCCGGTGGCCTATCGCCATCAGAGCGATCGTGTCGATGGTTATGACGTCACCTACGAATACGGTGGCCGTCTCTATCACACCCGCAGCGACTACAACCCAGGCCGCACCATCCGCGTCCGCGTGGACGTGCGCGCCGACTGATCGCGTCTGACACTTGGCAACGCGGCCGCCGCTGATCACCGCGGCGGCGGCCTCAAGAACGCTGCGGCTTGCCGCGGCGTTTTGCGTTTTGTCGCTGCCGTCGTGGTGCTCCAGGACGGTCTACCCGCATGCGGCGTCGTGTCGTGTACGACGCCGCGTGAGTGTGTGTTCGCCCGGGGGCACGCCGGCTCGCTGAGCGACGCGGCGACCGTGAGATGACCGTCGCCGGTCGTTTTTTAGGGCCGCGCTTAGGCCCAGTCGAGGCTGCCGCGGATCACGGTCTGAACCTGGCCACCGGACCAGACCTGGCCATCGGCATCGACTTGCAGTTCGAGCAGCGCATCGAAGCCGATCTCGCGGCCCTGGCTGGCCACATAGCGTCCCGCGCGGCCTGGCAATGCGTTTCGGCTATCCAGCCAGGCCGCGAGAACCGCATTGGCGGCACCGGACGCAGCGTCCTCGAAGCGGCGCCCGTTACCGACGAAGGCGCGCACGGCCAGATCGTGCAGTGTCGCTTGCGGTGTGCGTGCATAAGCGAACACGCCCATGCTGCCAGTGGCTTCGGCCAACTGCGCCACCGCGTCCCAGTTTGGCTGCAGGCTGCGCAGTGCCGCTTCACTGGCCAGTTCCACCACCCACCAGGTGCGGCCGCCGTCCATCAGCGCCGGCGGCAGCGTTCCCAGCGTCCAACCGTGCAAGGCCTCGCGCAGACGTGGGTCGTCGGCCTGCGCCTGCTCGGCGACCTGCGCGCGCGGTGTGCGAATGGCGATGCTGCGCCTGCCGTTGTGCTGGGCCACGCGCAGCGGCAGCGGGCCGGCGATGCCGTCCTGTACCAGTACGCCGTCGCGCGGTGTCGCCAGGCCGGCTTCCAATACCGCGTGCGCGGTGCCGACGCTGGGATGTCCCGCGAACGGAACTTCCTTCTGTGGCGAGAACATGCGCAGGCCGTAGCTGGTGGCAGTGTTCGGCGCAGGAAAGACGAACGTGGTTTCCGGCAGTTTGGTCCAGCGCGCGATCGCCTGCATCGCCGCGTCGTCCAGTCCCTCGGCGTCCAGCACCACCGCCAGCGGATTGCCGCTGCCGGGACGCGCAGAAAAGACATCCACCTGCAGGAAACGGCGGGTCGTCATGAGGAGTGGCTCCGATGGGTGGGCGTGGCAGATTACCAATCGAGGTGGCCGGCGATCACCGGCTGCGTCGCCCCACCGATCCAAACTTCGCCTTTCGCATCGACCTCCACCCACACGTGGCCGTCGCGACCGACCTCGCGGCCCTGGCTGGCCAGGTAGCGCGATGCAGCGCCGGGCAGCCGGCCTTCTTCATGCAGGCGCGCGCCGATACAGGCGTTGGCGCTGCCGGTGACCGGATCCTCGGCGATCCCGTCCGCTGGGCAGAATGCCCGCACCACCAAGTCGGCCGCCTCGTCACCAGCCGCATAGATCGCCAGGCCCACCGCATCGCTGGCCTCGCTCAGGCGTGCGATCGCGGCCAGATCCGGCTGCGCGCTGCGCACCGCGGCAGCGTCGGCCAACTCCAGCAGCCACCAGTTCGGACCGTTGCTCCACAGCGCCGGCGGTGCTCCGGCGTTGCGTAAACCAGCACTGGCCGCGTCCAGCAGCGGGGCGTGCGTGGCGCTCACGGACAGCGCTCGTGCACGCGGCGTGCGCAGGCGAACCTGCAGTGCGCCATGTCGATCGAACACCTCTACCGGCAACACGCCAGCCGCGCATTGCTGGTACAGCAGACCGTCGGCGCGGTAAGGCACCAGGCCGTGCGTGGCGGCGGCCCAAGCAGCGCCGACGCTGGGATGGCCGGCAAACGGCAGTTCGCTGCGCGGGGTGAAGATGCGGATGTGGTAGTCCGCGCCCGCGGCGCTGACCGGCAGGAAGAACACCGTCTCCGACAGGTTCAGCCAGGCAGCGAGTTGCTGCATCTGCGTGGCCGAGAGCTCGCCGGCATTGAGCACCACGCCCAGTGGGTTGCCGCCGCCGGGGGTGGCGGCGAAGACGTCCAGTTGCAGGTAACGATGTTTGCTCATGAGCAGGCGCGACGCGGGAATCGACAGGAGGGCATGGCGTTGAGCCGGCGGCCCGGTCTGGCCGGTGGCGGGATCAGGCAATGGCATTGGCAGTAGAATCGAGGATCGCGCCCGGCACGCCGGGCGTTTCCCCCCCTCATCCTAAACGCTCATCTCAATGTCAGCTTCCCTGTCTACCGATCGCTGGATCGTTCTCAAGTTTGGCGGCACCTCGGTGTCGCGTCGTCATCGCTGGGACACGATTGGCAAACTGGCGGGAAAACGGGCGCAAGAGACCGGTGGCCGCGTGCTGGTGGTGGTCTCGGCCTTGTCCGGCGTCACCAACGAGCTCACCGCCATCGCCGATGGCGCAGCCGATAGCGCGCAGCGCGTCGCGGCGCTGGAACAACGCCATCGCGACTTCCTGCAGGAGCTCGAACTCGATGCCGAGGCCGTGCTGGGCGAACGCCTGGCCGGCCTGCGCGCGCTGCTCGACGACCCGCGTGCGTCGAGCCGCCCGCTCGACTGGCAGGCCGAGGTGCTGGGACAGGGCGAGCTGCTGTCCTCCACCATCGGTGCGGCGTATCTGCGCGCCAACGGGCTGGACATGGGCTGGCTGGACGCGCGGCAGTGGTTGTCGGCATTGCCGCCGCAACCGAACCAGAGCGCCTGGTCGCGGCGTCTGTCGGTGTCCTGCCAATGGCAGTCCGATGCCGCTTGGCGCACGCGCTTCGATGCCCAGCCGACGCGTCTGCTGATCACCCAGGGCTTTATCGCCAGTCACGCCGACGGTGGCACCGCCATCCTCGGTCGTGGCGGTTCGGATACCTCGGCGGCGTATTTCGGTGCGCTGCTCGGCGCCAGCCGGGTGGAAATCTGGACCGATGTGCCCGGCATGTTCAGCGCCAATCCGAAGGAAGTACCGGATGCGCGCCTCTTGACCCGGCTGGATTACTACGAGGCGCAGGAAATCGCCACCACCGGCGCCAAGGTGCTGCATCCGCGCTCGATCAAGCCGTGCCGCGACTCCGGCGTGCCGATGGCGATCCTGGATACCGAGCGGCCGGAGCTGCCCGGTACCAGCATCGACGGTAATGCCGAGCCGGTGCCGGGCGTCAAGGCGATCAGCCGCCGCAACGGCATCGTGCTGGTGTCGATGGAAGGCATCGGCATGTGGCAGCAGGTCGGCTTCCTGGCCGACGTGTTCGCCTTGTTCAAGAAGCATGGCCTGTCGGTGGACCTGATCGGCTCGGCCGAAACCAACGTCACCGTGTCGCTGGATCCATCCGAGAATCTGGTCAATACCGACGTGCTGGCCGCCTTGTCGGCCGATCTGGCGCAAATCTGCAAGGTCAAGATTATTGTTCCCTGCGCGGCGATCACCCTGGTGGGGCGCGGCATGCGCTCGCTGCTGCACAAGCTGTCCGACGTGTGGGCGACGTTCGGGCAGGAGCGCGTGCACATGATCTCGCAGTCGTCCAACGACTTGAACCTGACCTTCGTCATCGACGAAGCCGATGCGGACGGTTTGCTGCCGATCCTGCATGCCGAGCTGATCGACAGCGGCGCCATGCCGGTGAGCGAGGGCGAGGTGTTCGGCCCGCGCTGGCGGGAGATCATCGGCTCGGTGCGGCCGCGGCCGACGCCCTGGTGGCGGGCCGAGCGCGCGCATCTGCTGTCGTTGTCGCAGGCGGGCACGCCGCGCTACGTCTATCACCTGCCCACGGTGCGCGCGCGCGCGCATGCGCTGGCGCAGATCGGCGCGGTGGATCAGCGCTATTACGCGATCAAGGCCAATGCGCATCCCGCCATCCTGATGGCGCTGGAGCAAGCCGGCTTCGGGTTGGAGTGCGTGTCGCACGGCGAATTGCGGCGGGTGTTCGACACCTTGCCGGAACTGTCGCCGCGGCGGGTATTGTTCACCCCGAGTTTCGCGCCGCGTGCGGAATACGAAGCGGCCTTCGCACTGGGCGTGACCGTCACCGTGGACAACGTCGAAGCGCTGCGCAACTGGCCGGAGGTGTTCCGTGGCCGCCATGTGTGGGTACGCATCGATCTTGGCCATGGCGATGGCCATCACGAGAAGGTCAACACTGGCGGCAAGGCGTCCAAGTTCGGCCTCTCGGCCACCCGCGTGGATGAATTCGTCGAGCTGGCGCGTACGCTGCAAGTCACCATCACCGGCGTGCATGCGCATCTCGGCAGCGGCGTGGAGACCGGCGAGCACTGGCGGATGATGTACGACGAGCTGGCCGGCTTCGCGCGTCGCATCGGCACGGTGGAGACCATCGACATCGGCGGCGGGCTGCCGATTCCCTACAGCGACGAGGACGAGCCGTTCGATCTGGAGATCTGGGCCAAGGGCCTGGCCGAGGTCAAGGCCGTGCATCCGGGCTATCGGTTGGCCATCGAACCCGGCCGTTACCTGGTGGCCGAAGCCGGCGTGCTGCTGGCGCATGCGACCCAGGTCATCGAAAAGGACGGTGTGCATCGCGTCGGCCTGGATGCCGGCATGCAGACCTTGATTCGGCCGGCGCTCTACGACGCCTGGCACGATATCGCCAATCTCAGCCGCCATGATGCGCCAGCCGATGGCTGCTTCGATGTGGTCGGGCCGATCTGCGAATCGTCCGATGTGTTCGGGCGCCGTCGTCGACTGCCTGCGGACACCACACCGGGCGATGTCATGTTGATCGCCGATGCCGGCGCCTATGGCTATGCCATGGCCAGCACCTACAACCAACGCGAGCTACCGCGCGAAGAGGTGATCGATGCGCCCACAGCTTGAGTTCGTTCTGCTGAGTGCGCTGGCCGGCGGCGTGACGGTGACACTGTCCACCGTCATCGATCTGAACGGCCAGCGTGCACCGTGGAGCGATAGTTTGAAGTGGCTGCTGCCGGCGCTGTTCGGCGCCGCACTCGGGGCCTGGTGGTCCGAGCGCTGGCAACGTCGGCGTGCTGCGCAGGCGCCGGTGCGGCAGGCTGGCGGCATGGCGGTGCGAACGGTGGTGCTGAGCGCGCTCGGCTACCTGCTGGCAGTGGCGGTGTACCTGTTGGTGGCGTTGCTGGCCAGCGGTCACGGCCAGATGCTGCGGCCGGAGGTCGTGCTGCTGTTGTTGGTCTTCGGCTGCGTCCCGCTGTTATGGGCGGCCGCGCCGTTTTCCGTGATCGAATATTTCCTGTGCCGACGTTACCTGCGTCGCGCACGCGTTCTTGCAGGTAGTCCATGAGCACTTTCGACAAACAGCAGATCTCCCGCTTTCGCTTCGTGCGCTGCGCGCTGGATGCGCAGACTGGCGTGGCGACGCTGGTGTATGCCTTCGACCAGGGGCCGGAACTGGTCGAGACCGTGGCCGTGCCCGGTGCGCCGTTCGCACTGGACGGCGCACGCGGCGCCGCGGCACAGCGCGCGCTGCGTCTGCTGCATCTGATCGCCGGCGTCAGTTATTACAAGGCCGCGGTCCCGCCGACCATCCTGATCGACGAGGGCGCCATCGATGCCGAGACCGCGGCACTGGTGGAGACCGTCTACCTGCATGGTCTGGGCGAGTTCGCCTACCGCAACGGCCTGAACCTGCATGGCAGGATCCGCGTGCCGGCCGACGCACCGCCGGCTGCACCGGCGCCGTCGCTGGGCTTGCGCGCGCATGCGCTGGTGGCCATCGGCGGTGGCAAGGATTCGTTGGTCAGCATCGAGGCGCTGCGCCAGGCCGGGGTCGAGC
>NZ_NSET01000050.1 GCF_009192945.1 Xanthomonas maliensis
CTCTCACATCGGTCAGCGGGTGTGATTTGCGCAATTGCCGCCGTCGGTCTGCGCATCGGCGCGTTGCAAGGCCCGCCAGCACGCACCATTCCATCCGCGTCTTCAGCTAGCGCGACGGGAGCGGGCATTTTTGCCTACCATATCCGCCGCGAAGGGTGTGTCGTGTCCGATGAAGCAGCAGTGGGCCGCCGGTCTGGCGGGCAGGGGTAGGGCGGGCGCGCCGGGGAAACGTGCAATACGTCGTCATGCGGGGGGACGCTGCGTCTGCCTGCTGCTATGGCTGTGGCCGAGTGTCGCCTTGGCCACGAGCGTGCTGCCGGCACCGTTGCGGGACTACGCGATCGACAGTTGGAGCTCGCGTAACGGCCTGCCGCATAACTCGCTGCGCGACATCGCGCAGACCCCCGACGGCTATCTATGGTTTGCGACCTGGGAAGGGCTGGTTCGCTACAACGGCCTGGAGTTCAACGTCATCGATCGCAGCACGCGTCCTGGCCTTCCGGATAACGGGGTCGGCGCCTTGTACGTGGATCGCGACAGTGCATTGTGGCTCAGCGATGCGCGCGGCAACCTGGTCCGTCACGGCGCCGATGGGCAATGGCAGCATTGGCCGCGGCAGCCCGGCTGGCCGCAGGCCTTGATTCACGCCATGACCATGGATGCGCAGGGGCGCATGTGGCTGCTGTTCGAAGGTCATGGCCTCGGCTGCCTGTCGCCCGACGGTGGTTTCGTCTACTACCCACCACGCGATGGCGTTCCGCTGCAGACCAGTTTTCCGCGAATGACGTTCGACGATGCCGGCCGATTGCTGATCGGTAGCTTCGATGGGTTGATCTATCGCGAGCCGGACGGACGCATGCATCAGGCGCCGGCGGCCTTCGACCTGCCACCAGGGCTGGCCTGGCCCTATCGGGCACCGGACGGCACCTTGTGGGTGGTGGCCGGCGATAGCCTGTATCGCCTGCACGATGATCAGGCGACGCGGGTGTACCGGCTGCCTGGGCAAGGCCACTTCACCGCCTTGTTGCAGGACCGCCATGGTCAATTGTGGCTGGGAAGCGAGAACCAGGGCCTGCTGCGTATCGGGCGCCATGGCATCGAACAGCTACCGCCCGGGCGCGCCTTGCCGACCGGGCGCATCGTCAGCCTGCGCGAGGATGCCGAAGGCAGTATTTGGGTTGGCGCCAACGGCGGTCTGTTCCGCCTGCGCGAAACGCTGTTCAGTCGCTACAGCCAGCGCGACGGACTCAGCGGCGACTACAGTCGCGCCTTGCTGGAGGATCGCGACGGCAGCCTTTGGATTGCCGGCACCGGCGGCCTGGATCGGCTGCTGCCCGATGGCCGGATCGTGGCAGTGCCGGTTGCCACGCCGTCCGGCCGGCGGCTGTCGGTGCTGAGCCTGGCGCAGGACCGCAACGGCGATCTCTGGGTGGGAACCTACGCCGACGGCGTGTTCGTGTTGCGCGATGGCCGGCTCGTGCGCCACTACGGCGAGGCCGACGGTTTGCCTGGTGGACATATCCGCGCCATTGCCATCGATGCCGACGCGGTGGTCTGGCTGGCCACCCAGCGCGGGCTGGTCCGCGTGCGGGATGGGCGTGTGGAGCCGCTCACCGGCGATGGGCTGCCCATCAGCGTGGTGACCGCGTTGGCCTGCATCGACGGCGCGCTGTGGATCGGTTCGGTAGATGGGGCTGCGGTGCTGCGCGACGGGCGCCTGCGACAACTGGACCTGCAGGGACTGGGCGATGGGCGCAGCGTGTTCGGCTTTCAGGCGATCGGCAAGGAGATCTGGATCGCCACCGATCGTGGCCTGTATCGCGATCGCAACGGTGTGTTGGCGCGGGTCGGGCTGGAGCAGGGCATGCCGGTGGATACGGTGTTCCAGCTGGTCGAGGACCACGCGGGCAACGCCTGGATCAGCAGCAACCGCGGCATGCTGCGTGCCGACATGCACCAGTTGGAAGACGTGGCCGATGGACGCACCCGGCTGGCCACCGAGCAATACAACGAGATCGACGGCATGGGCAGTGCGCAGGCCAACGGCAGCTCCGGGCCGAGCCTGATCCGGCGTGCCGACGGATCGATCTGGGTGGTCACCGCCGGCGGCGTCAGCGTGGTCGATCCGCAGCGCCTGCAAGGCTTCCGCCAGCGTCGGCCGCCGCCAGCGCTGATCGAAAGCGTGCAACAGGACGGCAAGCCGCTGCTTTGGCAGCAGCATGCTCGCTTGCCCGGTGGGCATCGGCTCAACGTCTCGTATGTGGGCATGAGCTTCCTGCTGCCCGAACGGATCGAATACCGCACCCGGCTGGATGGCCTGGACCGGTCCTGGACCGAGCGCGGGCGGCAACGCAGTGTCGAATTCATCGGCCTGCCGCCTGGACGCTACCGCTTGCGCGTGGCCGCACGCCACCCCGGCGGCGCCTGGAGTGCACAGCCGGTGGTCTGGGACTTCGAGGTCCTCCCGTTGTGGTGGCAGCGGCAGGATGTCCGTCTTGCCGGAGTGCTGGGCTTGTTGTTCGCGCTGGCACTGTTGTATCGGATCCTGCTGCGCGGCTACCAGGCCCATAACGCACGGCTGGCCGAGCTGGTGCGCAAGCGCACGGCCGATCTGCAACTGCAGGCGCAGCGGCTGCTGCAGGCCAACCAGGAAAAGAGCGAGCTGCTGACCCGGCTGCGGATCAAATCGGACACGTTCGAACGGCAGGCGCACGAGGATGCCTTGACTGGGCTACCCAATCGTCGCCACTTCGACGAGGCGCTGGCGCGCGACCTGAGTCGGGCGCAGCGTAGCGGCCGGCCGTTGGTGCTGGCGATCCTGGACATCGATCATTTCAAGCGCATCAACGACCAACATTCCCACGCCCGTGGCGATGCGGTGCTGCATGAGGTGGGCGCGCTGCTGGCGGCGTCGGCGCGTGCGTCGGATCTGCCGGCACGCCTGGGCGGTGAAGAGTTCGCCCTGCTGCTCAGCGACACCACCCTGGACGAAGCCAAGACGCTATGCCTACGCCTGCGCGACCAGTTTCATGCACGGCGGGACTGGGGCGGCGTGCAGGGATTGCATGTCACCTTCAGCGCCGGCATTGCCGTCGTGCGCGAGGGCGAAACCGGCCCTGCATTGCTGCAACGCGCCGACCACGCGCTTTACGAAGCCAAGAGCGCCGGCCGCGACCGCATCTGCAGCGACGAGTGACCCAAGCTGTTGCTGCGGTGGTCGCAGCCGGGGTGCATGACGTCGTCTGCCAAACGCGACGATGAGCGAGCCGCACGCCAACGCGGGCACGCCACGAGGCGCTTGCCGCAGGCGCGATGAAGAATCAGCGTGCGGTCGGTGCCGGCCAGGCGTTGGCGATGGTGCAGAACAGGCGCGCGGTCTGCTCGGTGTCATAGACCGCGCTATGGGCGTCGGCGCTGTTCCATTCCAGCCCGGCCGCCTGCGCGGCACGCGCCAGCACGGTTTGCCCATAGGCCACGCCGGCCAGGGTCACGGTATCGAACACGCTGAAGGGATGGAACGGGTTGCGCTTGTGGCCGACGCGGGCCACTGCGGCATTGAGGAAATTCAGGTCGAAGTGCGCGTTGTGACCGACCAGGATCGCGCGCTGGCAACCGTACTTCTTCACCGCCGCGCGGACCGGCGCGAACACATGGTCCAGCGCCTCCTTCTCCTGCTTGGCGAAGCGGAACGGGTGATCGAGTTTGATGCCGGTGATTTCCAGCGACTTTGGGTCGATCTCCAGGCCGGGGGCCGGCACCAGGTGCGCACTGGCGGTGTCGCCGGGAAAGAAGCGCCCATCGGCATCCATTTCGATCGGTACGCAGGCGATTTCCAGCAGCGCGTGCCGGTTCCAGTCGAAGCCGCCCGTCTCCACGTCCACCACCACCGGCAGATAGCCACGGAAGCGTCGTGCCATCGGCACCAGGGAAGGGGAGGGTTGCAGGTCGTCCGGGTCGCTCATCCGCATAGCCTAGCAGGTCGAGCTCCTGGGGCCGTTGCGTCCGTGGGTCTCTGCAGCGCTGCGAAGCGTCGCCGGGCCATCGATACGAGGGCGCGCGCCCCCGGGAGGCGGGCGAGCCGTCGTCAGCACCTGCCAACGGGCCGGGCCGCCGCCGTGCGCAGGTGCTGGCGGGGGGGCGTCCATCGTGTCAGCGCGCCTGTGGCCGACATGGAGACCTGCAGTGTATTGGCTCAGCAGCGGGGCCCGGTCAGCGTCTGTCGCGGCCGGACCAACCTCAGGCAGTTCAGATCACGCCGGTGGTGCTGGTGTCGTCGCGCTTGACCCGCGGCGGCAGCGGCTGCTCGCCGTGGACCAGGAACCAGACGTTCTCGGCGATATTGGTGGCGTGATCGCCGATCCGCTCGAGGTTCTTGGCCATGAACAACAGGTGCGTGCATGGGGTGATGTTGCGCGGATCTTCCATCATGTAGGTCAGCAGCTCGCGGAACAGCGCGGTGTATTGCGCGTCCAGGCGGGCATCCTCGTCGCGCACGCGCACGGCTGCGTTGGCGTCCTTGTCGCGGTAAGCCTGCACGGCGTCGCGGACCGATTGCGCCGCCATCTGTCCGAGCGCGCGCAGACCGACCGTCTGCGGCAGCGGCGGCGCGGAATTGAGCGCGATCGAACGCTTGGCGACATTGGCGGCGTAATCGCCGATACGCTCGATGTCGGCCGGAATCCGCAACCCTGCCAGGATCTCGCGCAAGTCGCGCGCCATCGGCCCACGCAGCGCCAGCCGCATCACGTCGTGGCTGATCGCATGCTCGAGCGCGTCGATGGCTTCGTCGTTGACCACGATGCGATGGGCGGCATGATCGTCGCGGCGTTCCACCACATCCAGCGCGGCTTCCAGCTGCGCGACAGCCGTCTCGCCCATGCGCACGATCTCGGCGACGAGACGGTGCTGCTCTTCGTCGTAGCTTTTGACGATATGGTCGTTGGGATGTTGGTTCATGGTGGTCTCGAATGACGGTGGTGGCAGGCGCTGATGCTGCGGGGACGGCGCATGCCGTCGATGCGTGCTGGCGTCAGCTGCGGTGCTGGGACGGCGATAATGGAACGGTCTGCATCAACCGAAACGGCCGGTGATGTAGTCTTCGGTCTGCTGTTTGGATGGCTGGGAGAAGATCGTTTCGGTGCGGTCGTGCTCGATCAGGTCGCCCAGATACATGAAGGCGGTGTAGTCGGACACGCGCGCGGCCTGCTGCATGTTGTGGGTGACGATCACGATGGTGTAATCGCACTTGAGTTCCTCGACCAGTTGCTCGATGCGGCTGGTGGAGATGGGATCCAGCGCCGAGGTCGGCTCGTCGAGCAGCAACACGTCAGGACGGAGCGCAACCGCGCGGGCGATGCACAGCCGCTGCTGCTGGCCGCCGGACAGGCCCAGCGCGCTCTGCCCAAGCTTGTCCTTGACCTCGTCCCACAACGCACCCTGGCGCAAGGCGTGTTCGACGCGATTGGCCATCTCGGCCTTGGACAGCTTTTCGTGGTGGCGGATGCCGTAGGCGACGTTCTCGAAGATGGTCATCGGGAACGGCACCGGCTTCTGGAACACCATGCCCACCTTGCTGCGCAGGCGGTTCATCGGATACTTCGGCGACAGGATGTTCTCGCCATCCAGCAGCACCTCGCCGCGGGCTTCCAGCTTCGGATACAGCGCGTAGATGCGGTTGAAGATCCGCAACAAGGTCGACTTGCCGCAGCCGGACGGGCCGATCAGCGCAGTCACCCGCTTCTCGGGAATCTCCAGGTCGATGCTCTTCAGCGCGTGGTACTTGTCGTAGTAGAAATCGAGCTTGCGGGCGGCGAGCTTGACCGGCGCCTGCGCGGTCGGCGCGCCCTTGGCGGCCGGAACGGCGATGCGTTGCATCGGCGTGGCGTTGTGGAGGTCGTTCATGTCGGGCGTCCGGAAAAAAAGGTCAGTCATGGGAAATCTTGTTGCGCAGGAGCAGGGCGCGTGCGCCCAGGCTCACCAGCAGCACGAACACGGTCAGCACCAGGGCACCGGCCCAGGCCAGCGTCTGCCAGGACTCGTATGGGCTGCCGGCGAACTGATTCATGATCACCGGCACGCTGGCCATTGGCTGGAAGATGTTGCTGTTCCAGTACTGGTTGCCGAACGCGGTGAACAGCAGCGGTGCGGTTTCGCCGCTGATGCGCGCCAGCGCCAGCAGCACGCCGGTGACGATGCCGGCCGAGGCACTGCGGTAGAGCACCTGCACGGTGACCTTCCAGTGCGGGATGCCCAGCGACAGGGCGGCTTCGCGCATCTGCGCCGGCACCAGCCGCAGCATTTCGTCGGTCGTGCGCACCACGACCGGCAGCACGATGAAGGCCAGCGACAACGCACCGGCGAATGCCGAGAAGCGACCGCCGGTCTGCATCACGTACAAGGTGTAGACGAACAGACCGAGCACGATGGACGGTGCCGACAGCAGGATGTCGTTGACGAAGCGCACCACCACGCCCGCCTTGCGCGCATTGCCGTATTCGGCCAGCCAGGTGCCGGCGGCCACCCCGAGCGGGGTGCCGATCAGGATCGCCAGCCCGCACATCACCGCACTGCCGAAGAACGCATTGAGCAGACCGCCTTCCTGCATCGGCGCTGGGGTCATCTTGGTAAACAGATTGAGATCGATGCCGGGCAAGCCCTTGGAGAGCAGCGTCCACAGGATCCAGGCCAGGAAGAACAGCCCGAACAGGGCGGTGACGCACGACAGCAGCAGCGCCACCGCGTTGGTGATGCGGCGCCGGTTGTACAGCGCTTGCGAGACCGAGGACATCAGTTGCCCTCCCGGCGGGCCAGTTGCATCAGCATGAAGCGGGCGATCGCCAATACGATGAAGGTCACGATGAACAACACGAAGCCGAGCAGCAGCAGCGCCGAGCGATAGGTTTCGGTGGCCTCGCCGAAGTCGTTGGCGATCAGTGCGGCGATGGTGGTGCCAGGTTCCAGCAACGACGGCGACAGTCGCACGGTGTTGCCGACCACGAATGCCACCGCCATCGTCTCACCGAGCGCGCGGCCCAGGCCGAGGAATACGCCGCCGATCACCGCCGAGCGCGTATACGGCAGCACGATGTCCCAACTGACTTCCCACTTGGTGGAGCCCAGCGCATAGGCCGATTCCTTCAGCCGCGTCGGTACCGTCAGGAAGACTTCGCGCATCACCGAGGAGATGAAGGGCACCACCATGATCGCCAACACGAAGCCGGCGGTGAGCAGGCCGATGCCCAGCGGTGGACCCTGGAACATCACGCCGATCAGCGGCAAGGTTCCGAGGTGATCATTGAGCCAGGGGGTGACATGCTCGGTCATCACTGGCACCAGTACGAACAGGCCCCACATGCCGTAGATGATCGACGGGATGCCGGCCAGCAGTTCGATCGCGGTGCCGATCGGCCCGCGCAGCCAGCGCGGCGCCACCTCGGTCAGGAAGAAGGCGATACCGAAGCTCACCGGGACCGCGATCAGCATCGCGATCAGGGCGGTGACCAGGGTGCCGTAGATGGGGGCCAGTGCACCGTACTTGTTCTCGACCGGATTCCAGTCGGCCGAGTAGAAAAAGCTCAGGCCCTGGATCTGCAAGGCATGGCGCCCGCCCCACAGCATCGACAAGGCAGCGCTGCCGAGCGCGAGCAGCACGAACACGACCGTCGCGCCCAGGGCCAGGCGGAACAGGCGGTCGGCACGCGCATCGCGCAGGTCGCGACCGCGTGGGGCGGTCATCGCTTCGGGAAGGGCGGTGGCATTCATTCGGTTGGACTCTTCACCCGCGCAACGGCGGGATGAGATAGCAGGAACGGCGAGGGGCCAGAGGCCGCCTCGCCGCAGCGCGATCCGCCACGCAGGCGGGCGCAGGCATTACTTGAACTCGCTGGCCCAGTAGGACTCGATCTGCTTGACCAGCTCCGGCGGCAGCGGCACGTAGTGCAGTTCGTCGGCCTGCTTCTGGCCGTTTTCCAACGCCCACTTGAAGAATGCCAGCGTCGCCTTGCTGCGCGCCGCGTCCTTGGGCTGCTTGTGCATCAGCATGAAGTTGGTCGCGGTGATCGGCCAGGCCTGCGCGCCCGGTGCATTGGTGATCACCAGGTTGAAGTCCTTGGCATTGGCCCAGTCGGCGCTGGCCGCAGCGGCAGCGAAGCTTTCGGCATTGGGCTGCACCCAGTTGCCGGCGGCGTTCTGCAGCGAGGCATACGGCATCTTGTTCTGCAGCGCATAGGCCAGTTCGACGTAGCCGATCGAGCCCTTGATCTGCTGCACGTAGGAGGCCACGCCTTCGTTGCCCTTGCCGCCGACGCCGCCCGGCCACTGGACCGAGGTGCCTTCGCCGACCTTGGTCTTCCACTCCGGGCTGACCTTGGACAGGTAGTTGGAGAAGTTGAAGGTCGTGCCCGAACCATCGGAACGGTGCACCAGGTTGATCTTGCCGGTCGGCAGTGTCACGCCCGGGTTGGCGGCGGCGATGACCGGGTCATTCCAGGTGGTGACCTTGCCGAGGAAGATGTCGGCCAGCAGCGCGCCGGTCAGGCGCAGCTTGCCGGCATCCATGCCTTCCAGATTGACGACCGGGACAACCCCCCCAATTGCCGAAGGGAACTGGCCCAGGCCAGCCTGCTGCAGTTCGGCGCTGTCCAGCGGCTTGTCGGACGAGCCGAAGTCCACCGTCCCGGCCTTGATCTGGGCGATGCCGCCGCCGGAGCCGATCGACTGGTAATTGACCTTGTTGCCGGTGGCCGCGTTGTAGTCGGCCGACCACTTGGACACCAGCGGATAGATGAAGGACGCGCCCGCGCCCGAGATCTCGGCGCTCTTGCTGTCGCCAGCCGCCGTCCCCGGGGTGGCGCCAGCCTGGGGAGCCGCGCCGGATTGCGCGTCCTTGCCGGGCGAACAGGCGGCCAGGGCCAGGGCAATGGTAAGGGACAGGGCGGTCAGACCGGCCGACTGCAGTTTCATGGAGGCTCCAAGCGGGAAGGGGCCGGGGAACCCGGCAGGCGAGGCTATGAAATGATGTTTTTGTTACATGTGCATGACAGTGGCGCCCGGCCACCGCCATCACAAAAAAAGACGCGGACCCATGGGGTCCGCGTCCCGGGTGCCGGCGTCGGGGAGAGAGACGGCGCCGGTCCTGTTGCGTGCGTCAGCGTGGCAGCGTCTTGGCCCAGTACGCGTCGATCTGGCTGACCAGGCTGTCGGGCAGGGGCACATAGTCCAGCTGCTTGGCCTGGGCATCGCCCTTGGCATAGACCCAGCGGAAGAACTCCAGGGTGTTCTCCAGGCCGGCCGCATTCTTGGGCTTCTTCTGCACCAGGATGAAGTTGGTGGCGGTGATCGGCCAGGCGTTCTCGCCAGCCGCATTGGTCATCACCAGGTAGAAGTCCTTGGCGTTGGCCCAGTCGGCGCTGTTGGCGGCTGCGGCAAAGGTTTCGTCGGACGGCTGCACGAACTTGCCGGCGGCATTCTTCATCGCGGTGTAGGCCATCTTGTTCTGCAGCGCGTAGGACAGCTCGACATAGCCGATGCCGCCCTTGATCTGCTTGACGTAAGCGGCCACGCCCTCGTTACCCTTGCCGCCGATACCGACCGGCCACTGCACCGCGGTGCCTTCGCCGACCTTGCCCTTCCAGTCGCTGTTGACCTTGGACAGGTAGTTGGTGAAGTTGAAGCTGGTGCCCGAGCCATCGGAGCGATGCACCACGGTGATCTTGCCCTCGGGCAGCTTGAGGCCGGGATTGAGCGCGGCGATCGCCGGCGCGTTCCAGGTGGTGACCTTGCCCAGGAAGATGTCGCCCAGCACCTGGCCGTCCAGCTTGAGGGTGCCGGCTGCGATGCCCGGCACATTGACCACCGGCACCACGCCGCCGATCACCGAGGGAAACTGGGCCAGGCCGGCGGCAGCGAGTTCTTCCGGCTTCAGCGGTGCATCGGAGGAGCCGAAGTCCACGCTGGCGGCCTTGATCTGCGCGATGCCGCCACCGGAGCCGATCGACTGATAATTGACCTGCTTGCCGGTCGCCGCGTGGTAATCGGCCGACCACTTGGACATGACCGGATAGATGAACGAGGCGCCAGCGCCGGTGACATCGGCGGCCTGCGCGCACAACGCCAGCGAGGCGGCGAGGGCGCCGGCAACCAGGCGGGAAGGAAGAGAACGGATCACGGAAGCTCCTTGTGGCTAGGGATGAAGGCGACCCGCAGCCTCGCCATTGCAAAGCAGGCGGATGACACTGCGGTGTCGCCGGGATGACATGGGGATGACGCATGCCGAGCCGGCCCTCTGCACCAGGCAGGGGGCCGGTAGGGGCATGGCTGGCTGCGACGAGGCTTACCAGTAGAACTGCGCGCGCGCTTCCAGGATCGACGGGTTGTCGTCGACCAGTCGACGGGTGGTGGCGCTGTAACGGCTGCTGTCGACCTTGGCGTAGTCCAGCGCGAACTTGAAGTTGGAGCGCCAGTACCAGTTGACGCCGGCCGTCCAGATATTCATCTTGCCGCCCAGCACGCCATCCACGAACGGCGTGTTGCTGCCATTGGAAACCACATGGCCGTCGTTGAGGTCGAGCGTGTCGTAGCGCACCGCCAGCTGCCACATGCCCGAAGCCGGGGCGTTCGGCAGCGGCGTGGTCGGCACACCCGCCTTGTAGCCCCAGGTTTCGCCGGTGATGTTCCACACGCCGCTGACGTACCAGCCGTCGCTGGTGTAGTCAGGGCCAGCGTTGTTGGTGCGCGTGGCGTTCTCCTGGAAGTACTCGGCCTGCAGCTTGAACGGTCCGGTGACCCACATCGCTTCGGCACCGGCCACGCCGACCCGGTCCACATTGGCGACGGCGCCGCTGTCGATCAGACGAACCGTGGTCAGGTCCGCATCCGGCCGCGAGCGCAGACGCAGGATGTCGCCGTCGGCGGTGTAGTTCAGGTAGCTCAGGCCGAAGTGGAGGATATTGCCGGCCTGGTTGATCGGTGCCCAGGTGCCGCGCGCGCCATAGCCATGGCCAGCGGCCAGGTTGCGCGTCAGCTCGCGGCCGAAGGCGCTGGCGGTCACGCTCCAGTTGTCGTCGCCCATTCCGTACGCCACGCCGAGCCGGCGCGAAATGCCGTAGGTGTTGGTCACCGAGGCCTTGGAGACGAAATCGTTGTTCTTGGTGCTCGACAGCTCTTCCAGGCTGTTGGGCTGCTTGAACTGGCCGATCTGCAAGTAGTTGTTGGCGTTGCCGCCGAACTTGTACTTGACGTTGGTATCCAGGAACCGGCCGGTGCTGTTGATGGTGGTGCCCTTGATGGTCACCTGCTTCAGAACGCTCGGATCGTAGCCCAGTACCCACTCGACGTTGCCTGGTCCCTTGCCCTTGAGCACCAGCTCGGCGCGGCGGATGCTGAACTCGGAGTTGTCGCCATTCGCACCGATCGCGCCATTGAGATCCTGCACATCGTTGTGGAACCAGTTGCCGTCTGCCTGGACCAGGCCTTCGAGCGAGACTTCCGAGCCAGCGATGGCATCGATGGCGATTTCGGCGTGCGCAGCCGGAGCGGCCAAGGCCAGTGCCAAGGCGCTGTAGAGCAGGGTAGGCGAGCGTTTCATGGAAACCTTGCGGCAGTGGGAAAGTGCGCGCAGGCTAGGGTGTGAAGATGGCGTTAATGTGACAATTCGCAAAAATGCAACATTTAAATTTTTGCCAATAAAGACAATGATTTAATCGTATTTAAACCTTGTCATTGTGTGTCATGACTATGAACAAGTTTGGTGCGGAGTCGCCTATGACATTGCGTGCCATTCGTTGCTCGCACCCTGATGGTGCGTGGCGACCTGAACCCAGCCCTGTGCACTCGTGCCGAGAGTCACCACTTGTGCGACGCACCACTTGCGCATGGGCGCGCGGACTTGTTAGTTTCGAACCATGTTTCCGCGATTTCTCCAACTGCTGCTGGTCTGCCTGCTCACGCTCACCGCGTGGTCGGCAGCCAGCGCGCACGTCCGCGTGTTCGACGCGGGCGCGAGCGAAAGCCTGTTGGCGATGGCGGATAGCGGCGATGAGCGCGATCTCGCCGACGATCAGCTGGACGACGGGGAAGGCCAATCGCAGGTCGATACCCATCCGGTTGACGACATTGCCTTGCCCTCCCAGGCCTGGCCAGTCCTCGCGCGCTACACGCCCTCTTGGTATGCGCATCACGCGCCGGCAACTCAGAAACGCGACCTGATCCCGCAACTGCGTCCTCCAAACGCACTGCGCGCCTGATCCCCGCTGTCGCTGTACCCGATGCCACGCATCGGATTTCCTGACTTGTTCGTTTTCTTTTGCGTCCGTGTCGTTCGACACGGAGGCCATTCGTTGCCTAGAGGAATCTCCCATGGAAAGTTTGCTGAAAGGTTTTCGCCATTTCCGTAAAGAAGTGTATCCGCGCGAAAGCGCCCGCTTTCAGGAATTGGCTGCCGGGCAAAGCCCGCACACGCTGTTCATCACCTGCGCCGACTCGCGCGTCATGCCGGAGCTGATCTTCTCGGCGAAGCCTGGTGAACTGTTCGTCTACCGCAATATCGGCAATGTGGTGCCGCCGTATTCGCAACACGTCAGTGGCGTGGTCGCGGCGATCGAGTACGCGGTTGCGGTGTTGGGCGTGCGTCATATCGTGGTCTGTGGCCACTCCGATTGCGGTGCGATGAAGGCCGTACTCAAGCCCGAGTCGCTGGACGATGTACCTTCGGTGGCGGCGTGGCTCAAGCACACCGACGCGGCGCGGCATGTCACCACGCATCATGGCCATGATCCGCAGAGCCAGGAGGCCTTGACCTGCATGACCGAGGAGAACGTGGTCTCGCAGCTGGATCATCTGCGTACGCAGCCGGTGGTGGCTGCGCGTCTGGCGGCGGGCACGCTGCGTATCCATGGCTGGATCTACGACATCGCCCACGGCGAGATCCGCGCCTTCGATGCCGAGAAGGGCGGCTTCCGTCCGTTGCTTGGCGAGACGACCCCCGAGGCAACCCCGCGTCCGCGACTGCAGCAGGCAGTGCGGGCAGAACTGGCCTGACGGAGCACAGTCATGAACGCACCAGGTATCGGCGGTTATTTCCGCCAGGGACTGTTCGGCCGTGATTTGCTCGCGTCGGTCGTGGTCTTTCTTGTCGCTCTTCCGTTGTGCATGGGAATCGCGATCGCATCGGGCATGCCGCCCGCCGCAGGCCTGATCACCGGCATCATCGGTGGTCTGGTGGTCGGCTTTCTGGCGGGGTCGCCGCTGCAGGTGAGTGGCCCGGCCGCCGGCCTGGCTGTGTTGGTGTTCGAACTGGTCCGTGAGCATGGCGTTGCCGCGCTCGGGCCGGTCGTTCTGCTGGCAGGCGTGATCCAGCTGGTGGCCGGCCTGTGCCGTGTCGGGGTCTGGTTCCGCATGACCTCGCCGGCGGTGGTGGCGGGCATGCTCTCGGGCATTGGCATCCTGATCGTTGCCTCGCAGTCGCACGTGCTGATGGATGCGGCGCCGAAGGCGCGCGGTCTGGAGAACTTCGCCGCGTTGCCTGCCACATTGTGGCGGGCGATTGGCGAGGGCGTCGGCTTGTCGGCGCTGTTGGTCGGCCTGGCGACGATCGCGATCATCGTGGCGTGGGAAAAGCTGCGCCCTTCGGCGCTGCGTTTCCTGCCGGGCGCGCTGATCGCGGTGGTCGCGGTGACTGCGTTCGTGCAAGTGCAGGGCATCGCCGTCAATAAGGTCGACGTGCCCGCCAACCTGTTCTCTGCGGTCACCATCCCGAGCGTGTCGGATATCTTCGGCGTGTTCAACGCGACCTTGCTGGTGTCGGCGATCACGTTCGCCTTCATTGCCAGCGCCGAGACGCTTTTGTCGGCGGCGGCGGTGGATCGCATGCATCAGGGCGCACGGACCCAGTACGATCGCGAGCTGGCTGCACAGGGTGTGGGCAATATGCTGTGCGGCTTCCTGGGCGCACTGCCGATGACCGGCGTGATCGTGCGCAGTTCTGCCAACGTGCAGTCCGGTGCGGCCACCCGCATGTCCACGGTGATGCATGGCACCTGGTTGCTGGTGTTCGCGCTGCTGCTGCCGTGGCTGCTGCGGATGACGCCGGTCGCCTGTCTGGCCGGTATCCTGGTCTACACCGGTGTGAAGATGATCAAGTTCGGGCAGGTCAAGGAGCTGGCGACGTATGGGCGTGGCACCGCGGCGATCTACGTCGCTACCACGCTCGCGATCGTGGCAACCGATCTGCTGACCGGTGTGCTGATCGGCTTCGGTCTATCGCTGTTCCGGTTGGCGCTGCACTCGGCGCGTCTGAAGGTCCACGTGCGCGAGCACGCCGACAAGAAGGACGAGATGCACCTCACCCTGCAGGGCTCTGCCACGTTCCTCAAGGTGCCGGCGATGGCGCGGACGCTGGAGAGCGTGCCGCCCAACACCGCATTGCATCTGGATGTGGCCAAGTTGCACCACGTCGACCATGCCTGCATCGAACTGCTACGGGATTGGAGCCGCAACGCCGCCTCGCGCGGCTGCGAATTGGTGGTGGATTGGGACGAACTGGAGCGGCGTGTCGAAGGGCAGCCGACGGTAGAAAGCGCGGCGCTCGAAGTGCCGCGCAAGGCGGCGTAGACTCGTTGCAAGCGCCCGGCGTCCGCGCCGGGCGACTTCTGTCGTGACCGGGTGATGCATGGCGCCGCAAAGACGCATCGCCCGGTCACGATTTCTCTGTCTTCCCTCGCTCTGGCAACGCCGGCTTATTCGCCTGGCAAGGTCTTGTCGCGGTAGCGGCACAGATCGTGGATCACGCAGCCTGGGCAATCCGGCTTGCGCGCCTTGCAGACATAACGCCCATGCAGGATCAGCCAATGGTGTGCATCCTGCAGGAATTCGGCTGGCACGACCTTCATCAGGCGATCTTCCACCGCCCGGACGTCCTTGCCAGGGGCTAGCCCGGTGCGATTGGCGACGCGGAAGATATGCGTATCCACCGCCATGGTGGGTTGACCGAAGGCGGTGTTGAGCACGACGTTGGCAGTCTTGCGGCCGACCCCGGGCAGTGCTTCCAGTGCTGCGCGATCGGCGGGCACTTCGCCGCCGTACTGCTCCAGCAGGATGCGGCAGGTGGCGATGACGTTCTTGGCCTTGGCGTTGAACAGGCCGATCGTCGAGATATACCGCTTGAGACCGTCCTCGCCCAGATCCAGGATCGCCTGCGGTGTGTTGGCGACGGGATATAAGCGTCGGGTGGCCTTGTTCACGCCCACGTCGGTAGCCTGGGCCGACAGCACCACCGCGATCAGTAATTCGAACGGCGTGCGGTATTCCAGCTCGGTGGTCGGATGCGGGTTGAGTTCGCGCAAGCGCTCGAAGACTTCCTCCACTTCGGCACTGCGCAGCACGCTGCCGCGTCGCGCGCGGGGTGTGGCGGTAGGTGTGCCTTTCACGCGCCGGCGCCTCGATTGGCCTTGGCCTTGGCGCGCGCCAGCGCTGCCAGTGCCAGCGGTGGCAGTGCAGGGGTGTCGGTTGCGCGTGCCGTGGCGGACGGGAGTCGGCGGGCGTCGCGCTCGGCGGCGCGTCGTTGCAAGCGGGCCGCGCGTGCCCGATAGCGATCGCGTGCTGCCCAGGCGGCGTGCAATCGTTGCTGCGCCGCCAGCAATTGCGCGCTCAGCGACGGCTGGCTGGCAGTGAGCCGGTCATCGTCGGGCGTGGGTCGATACTCCATCAGGCCCAGCGCCAATGCGCCATCCAGATCATCGGCCAGGACCCGTGCGAGCAATTGCAGCGGCAGCGGCGTGTCGTGAACGTACATCATCGCGATCAACGGTTGTGGAACTGGGCAGGCCGCTTGTCGAGGAACGCGCGCGTGCCTTCCCGCATGTCGTCGGTGGCAAACAGCAGGGCGAACTGTGCGGTTTCCAACTGCAGGCCTTCTTCCATCGCGCATTCGCCGCCGAACACGATGGCATCGAGGATGCCGCGCAGGGCCAGCGGGGCAGCGGTGGCTAGTTGCTCGGCCCAGGCCAGGGTTTCAGCCTGCAATGCATCCGCTTCGACCACGCGATTGATCAGGCCTAGCGACTGCGCGCGCGCCGCTTCGATCGGCTTGCCGAGCAGGCATAGCTCCAATGCGGCGGCCCGGCCGGTCAGGCGCAGCAAGCGCTGGGTACCGCCAAAGCCGGGAATCAGCCCGAGATTGATCTCCGGTTGGCCCAGGCGCGCGTTTGCCGCGGCGATCCGCAGATGGCAGGCCATCGCCAATTCCAGGCCGCCGCCGAGCGCGAAGCCGTTGATCATGGCGATCACCGGCTTGGGCATACGCTCGATCCGCCGCATCAACTGCTGGCCGAGCAGGGAGAACGCCCGCCCGTCCATCGCCGACAGTCTGCTCAGCTCGGCGATGTCGGCACCGGCGACGAATGCCTTGGGGCCGGCACCGGTGAGGATCACGACCCGGACCTGGGCATCGTCGGCGGCGTCGGCGAATGCCGCATCCAGCGCCTGCATGGTCTCCCGGTTGAGTGCGTTCAGCTTGTCGGGGCGGTTGACGGTGATGGTCCGGATGCCGGCCTGGTCGGCGACAAGGATGACGGGAGAGGACATCGCGTTTCCTGTTGAAGTAAAAAAAAAGTAAACACGGAACTTCCGCAAGCCTTGCAGGTCCTAGCTTTCGTGCTCAGTAGCGGTTCCGTATCGCGGCCGCTATCCTAGCGCGTCATCTCAGGCGGCAGCCCCGTCCTGTGCCACCACCCTGGAGAAATGTTTGATGAAGTTGCGTTCTATCGCGGTCGCCGTGGCGGCCCTGGCCCTGACGGGCAATGCACTGGCCCAGGACACGACGTCCGAGAAGGGCAAGTTGAGCTACTACTTCGGTTACGACTACGGCAATAACCTTGCCGAGCTCACCGGCCGCGGCGAGCAGCTGGACATCAACTCGGTGGTGAAGGGTCTGCAGGACGCCTACGCCAAGAAGCAGCCGGCGATCACCGCCGACCAGCTCAAGCCGGCGGTCGAGGCTTTCCAGAAGCGTGAGCAGGCCCGTGCCCAGCAGGCCAAGGCGCAGTACGACAAGGTCGCTGCCGAGAACAAGACCAAGAGCGATCAGTTCCTGGCCAAGAACAAGGCCGCTGCCGGCGTGCAGACCCTACCCAGCGGCGTGCAGTACCGCGTGATCGAAGCCGGCAAGGGCGCCAAGCCGACCCAGGCCAGCACCGTGCAGCTCGAAGTGGCCGGTCCGTTCCCGTACGGCGACCGTGGCCAGGCGCGTCCGGCGCAGCAGATCCCGGCGATCAAGGTCAGCGAGGTCGAGATGCAGGCCATGCGCGAAACCCTGATGCAGATGCCGGCCGGCTCGAAGTGGGAAGTGACGCTGCCGCCGGAGAAGGCCTACGGCGCCGATCCGCGTACGCCGTTCCCGCCGAACGTGGCCGTGCAGTTTGAGATCAAGCTCGTCAGCGTCAAGTAATTCGCTGTTGGATGCAGTACCGACGACGCCGACCGAGAGGTCGGCGTCGTTGTTTTGAATGGGGATGCAGTGCCGTGAGCGATGCGACGAAGGACAAGGAGCGCGCACCGCGCGCGCTGCTCAGTCCCTGTATCGGTGTATGTTCTCTGGACGCGCAGGGCCGCTGTATCGGCTGCCTGCGAACCATGGACGAGATTGCACGTTGGACGCGCATGACTGACCGCGAACGCCAGGACCATCTCGAGCAGTTGCTTCCATCACGTGCGCTGGCGCGGCGATTGGCCGAATACGCGGCGCTGACGCGCGCGTTGTATCCGCTGCATGCGGTCCCGTCCGGGCCGGGCTGGAATCACGGCGAACTGGTCGATCTGACCCCTGTCGGTCCTTCGGCCGAGGCGGCCGTGCTGGTCGGCCTGCTGCCGCGCACGGATGCGACGACGGTGCTGCTGACCCGCCGCACCGACAGCCTGCGTCATCACGCCGGACAGGTCAGTTTTCCCGGTGGGCGGATCGAGCCGTCCGATCATGATGTCGCCACTGCTGCATTGCGCGAGAGCTGCGAAGAGATCGCGCTGGGCGCCGACCAGGTGCAGGTGATGGGCTATCTGGACCCCTTCCTGACCGTGAGCGGGTTCCGCGTCACGCCGGTGGTCGCAGCGATCGACCCGGCCTTCGTGCCGGTGCCGCAACCGAGCGAGGTCGCCGAGGTGTTCGAGGTGCCGTTAGCCTATTTGATGGATCCAGACAACCTGCGCAGCGTGGAAATCCTCTACCGGGAACGGCCGCGGCGGGTACTCGAATACGCCTGGCCAAGGCACCGGATCTGGGGCGCCACTGCCGCCATCTTGTTGAATCTTCGTCGTCGCCTGGAGCAGGTTGCATGAGTGCAGACCCCGAGTGGACCACGCTGGTCGATACCACCCAGCTCGCTGCCGCCCTGCGGCACCCGCGGCTGCGGCTGCTGGACGCACGCGCAGCGCCGCCGACCGCGCCCGATCCCGATGCGGCCCGGCAGGCCTATGCGCAGGCGCATCTGCCGGGTGCACCGCATGCGGATCTGGAGGCGGATCTGTCCGACTTGTCGCGTCCGGGCGAGGGCCGCCATCCGCTGCCTGATAGCGCGGCCTTCGCGCGCCGCCTGGGCGCGTGGGGAATCGCAGCGGACAGCCAGGTGGTCGTCTACGACGCCGGCGATGGCAGCATGGCGGCTGCGCGCGCCTGGTGGATGCTGCGTCTGATGGGGCATCGCCGGGTGGCAGTGCTCGACGGTGGCCTGGCCGCCTGGCGCGCCGCCGGCCTGCCGGAAACGGCGCAGGTGCCGGCACCGGTGCCGACGGCCGACTATCCGGGACGCTTCGATCCGCAGGCGGTGGTGCAGGCCGAAGAAATCCTGGCGCGGCTGGGGCAGGCGCCGGGGTGGCTGCTCGATGCGCGTGCCGCCGAACGCTTCCGTGGCGAGGTCGAGCCGATCGATCCGGTCGCCGGACATGTGCCTGGTGCAGTCAATCGTCCGTTGGGCTTGAACCTGCAGGACGGGCGCTTCAAGTCGGCCGCGCAACTGCGCGCCGAACTGGGGGCCTTGCTGGGCCCGCACCGGCCCGAGCAGGCGGTGGTGATGTGCGGGTCCGGGGTCACTGCCTGCCATCTGTTGCTGGCGCTGGAAGTGGCCGGCCTGTCCGGCGCGCGTGTCTACGCCGGGTCATGGAGTGGCTGGTTGCAGGAGTCCGATCGTCCAGTTGCGACCGCTACGGGACAAATGCAGGCACAATAGCGACAGGATGGGTTGCCTGTGGGGACGCAGGCTCGCTGCGCGGAGCGCAGTTCCTCGCGGGTGCTGGGTGTGCGCATGCGGTTGCCGTTGCAGATGGGGGTGGGCTGCCTCGCAGTCCTGTGGCTGGCCGGCTGTTCGGCCGATTCGAAGTCGTCGATCGCGCAGGCGCAGACGCAGGCATCTTCCGCAGACGAGCCCACCGGTTCCTACCAGGCCCAACTCAGCCAGGCCCGTGCCGCGCATGTGGCCGCGTTGCGTGCGCCCGACGGCTGGTTGAGCGTGACCGGCTCCGGACGCCTGAAGCCTGGTCAGTATCGGCTGGGCGCGGACACGCGAAACGACATCGTGTTGCCGGCAGGTCCGGCTGAGCTGGGACGACTGACCCTGCAGCCCGATGGCCAGGCGCGCTTCCAGGTCAGTGGTGGGGCCGCGGTCACGCTGGATGGACAGCCGGTGCAGACCGCGCTGCTGCGACCAGAACAGGCCGGTCAGGGCGGCAGTCGCCTGCAAGTGGGGGAGCGCCAGTTCTATCTGGTGCGCACCGGTGCCCTCTGGGGTTGGCGCTTCCGCGACCCACAGGCGGCGAAGTCGGTGCAATTTCACGGGTTCGAGTATTTCCCGGTGGATCAGCGCTGGCGTGTGCAGGCGCAGTGGCACCCCTACGACACTCCGGAGCAATTGACCTTGCTGACGTCGATCGGCACGCCATTGACCTTGACGGTTCCCGGAGAGGCGGAGTTCGTCCGTGATGGCCACCGCTATCGCCTGCGACCGGTGATCGACCCGACCACCCGGCAGCTGTTCTTCCTGTTCACCGATCGTACCAGCGGCAAGGAGAGCTATGGCGGTGCGCGGTATCTGTATGCCGGCCCGCCGCGCGACGGGCATCTGCTGCTGGATTTCAACCTGGCCGAGAACCCGCCTTGTGCGGTGAGCCGCCATCTGGTGTGTCCGATCGCGCCGCCGGAAAACCGGCTCGATGTGCCGGTGCGCGCCGGCGAGAAGACCTATGTCGCGCTGGCGCACTGAGCAACGCTCAGCGCGGACTATGCGACCACCTCACCGCCTGTTCGATCTGCTCCCACGGGAACAGCGGGCCGGGATCGAGTTTGCGGCGGATCTTGCGTGCGGGATCGTCGCTGGCCGCTTCTTGCGTGGTGTCCAGGGCCTGGTGGCCAGCGATTCGGCGGATCGTCGGCAGCGTGTGCTGCAGCCATTGCAGCAAGCCGATCAGCGCGTTGATCTGCGCCGGCGCATAGGGTTCGTCCATCTGCTGGAAGCGTGAGTCCAGCCAATGCGGATAGCGTCCGCGGTTGACCAGTTCGATGCCCAGCGAGTGCGGGTTGTGCCCACGCACGTGGTGGGCGACGCGGTCCAGTGCGACGTATTGCTGGATGCTGCCATTGCGATCGATGTAGTAATGCCCGCTGTTGCCGGTACCGCTGTCGTAGAGCACGCGTTCGCCGTATTCGCGCGCCATCGCCATGTCGGGCAGTTCGGTGCAGTGGATCACCACCAGGTCGATGTCCGCGAGCGCGCGTCTGGCCAGACGCGATTCGTAGGGCAGCGGCGCGTAGGTGATCGGCGGCGACGGCAGGACGGCATCGGACATGGAGCGGATGCTAGCATTGCGCGATGGCTTTGAATCCCGACAGCCCGCTGGGCAAATTGATGGCGACGCTGCCGCAACAGGGGCAGTTGACCTGGATCGGCGTGCGTCCGGCGCGCGATGTGGCGATGCAGCAGGTCGATGCCGCGCAGGCGACCGCTGGCGCCGGCCTGACCGGCGACCGGTATCGCGGCGGCAGCGGTAAGCGTGGCGTCACCTTGATCCAGGCCGAACATCTGCCGGCTATCGCGGCGCTGTCCGGTCATGCCGTGGTCGCACCGGCATTGCTGCGGCGCAACCTGGTCGTGACCGGCATTCCGCTGATCGCGTTGAAGGGGCGCCGCTTCCGGATCGGCGAGGTCGAACTGGAAGGCACCGAACCCTGCGATCCGTGTTCGCGCATGGAGGACGCCCTGGGTGCGGGTGGCTACAACGCCATGCGCGGTCATGGCGGGCTGTGCGCGCGCATCCTGCGCGGCGGCGTGCTGCGGCTGGGCGATCCGGTGCAGGCGCTATGAGCCGCGGACATTGCATTCTGGTGCACGGTTTCGAGAGCGGGCCTGAGGCGTTGAAGGTCACCGCGCTGGCAGCGGTGGCCGAGCGGTTGGGCTGGACCCACGAACGACCGGATTTCACCGACCTGGACGCGCGGCGCGACCTCAGCCCGCTGGGCGATGTGCAGGGACGGCAGCAGCGATTGCTCGAGATCGCGCGTGCGGCCGCAGGCAGGGGCCCGTTGGTGCTGGCAGGGTCCAGTCTCGGTTCCTATATCGCCGCGCAGGTGTCATTGCACGTGCCCACGCGTGCGCTGTTCCTGATGGTGCCGCCGACCAGGCTGGGACCATTGCCAGCGCTGGATGCCGCGGCGGTGCCAATCTCCATCGTGCATGCCTGGCGGGACGAACTGATTCCCGCCGCCGAGGTCATCGCCTGGGCACAGGCGCGTGCAGCGCGCCTGCTGCTGGTCGACGACGCGCATCAGCTGGCAGCGCATGTGGAAACGGTGGCGCAGGCGTTTGCCGACTTGCTGCAGCTGCTGTGATGCGAGTGGGCCGCTGAGCGCATGGACATTTTGATCCGCGAGGCCGGCGAAAGTGATGCGCAGGCGATCGAGCTGCTGACCCTGGTCGCTTTCCTGCGCGAGCCGCAGCGCGGTCATGACGCGCATGCGGTGATCGCGGCCTTGCGGGAGGATGCGGCGCTGACGCTGTCGCTGGTGGCCGACCACGAGGGCTACGTGGTCGGCCATCTGGCGGTGTCGCCGGTGTCCTTGTCGGACAACGCGTCCGGCTGGTATGCGTTGGGCCCGTTGGCAGTGGGGCCAGGGCATCGACGCCAGGGCCTTGGCACGCGGCTGGTGCAGGCGGCGCTGGCCACCTTGCGGCAGTCCGGCGCGGCCGGCTGCGTGGTGCTGGGCGCGCCCGGACTGTTTCGCCCACTGGGCTTTGCCGTCGAACCGGGACTCACGCTGGCCGCGGAGTCCGACGAGCCGTTGTTGGCGCAGGCCTTCGGCGATCGCTTGCTGCCGTTGGCCGAGGTGAGCTATCACCCGGCATTCGGCCTGGACTGAGCGCGCCACTGCAAGCCGTGCGCTTGCGCGGACCTGGCTCGCCAAGGCAGCGCAACGGCAGCGTGTTTCGGTTCGTTTGACCGGCGTTGGCATCGCTCTGGGCGTGGCCGTGCGGCAATCCGCTCGGCGAGGATGGGACGTACAGCGTGATCGATGCTCGCCAAGGTGGACCATGGAAGACAATGCGCTGCCCGCAGGCGCGTCCGCGCCTCGCGGTCAGCTGATTTCCCATTCGCCGGATCCGCCGCCGCAGGACGAGGCCTTGCTGCGATCGGTGCGCTCGCGGCTGATCGCGGCCCATGCCGACGCGCCCGCGCAGCTGGATGTCCTGCTTTGCCAGGTCGATGCGCTGTGGACGTTCGAATTCGGCCGGTTCCTGCTACGCAATCGCGGCTTGAATGCGGACTGGGCGCATCAGATCGTGACCTATCGACCGGGGACGTTGACGCCGGCGTCGACGCCCGCGTTGCAGTACGCCTTGTTCGAGCGCTTGCCGTCGATGCTGGCGACCCGCGAGCGGTTCGGCATCTTTCGCCGGCAGCTGCAGCGACTGTTGCGTCCCGGCCTGACCCTGGCCTCGATCCCATGTGGCTATATGAGCGAACTGCTGACGCTGGACTACCGGCATTGCCCGGACGTCCGGCTGCTGGGCAGCGATCTCGATCCGCAGGCATTGGAGGGCGCGCGTGCACTGGCGCAGCAACATGGCCTGGAGCGACAGGTCGCGTTGCAACTGGCGGACGCCTGGGCGCCGGGTGAGCCCGATAGCGTGGATGTGTTGACCAGCAATGGCTTGAACATCTACGAGCCAGACGATGCGCGGGTGGTGGCGCTGTATCGGGCCTTCTTCGCGCGGCTGCGGCCAGCCGGCATGCTGGTGACCAGCTGTCTGACGCCATCGCCGGCGCAGTCTGCGCAATCGCCCTGGAAGTTGGCGGCAATCGATGCCTGCGCCGCGCATCTGCAGGCACAGCTGTTCAGAGAGGTCATCCAGACCCACATCAACGTCCGAACCCCGGCGCATACCCGCGCACAGCTCGAACGTGCCGGATTCGTCGACGTGCGGGTGATCGAAGACAGCGCCGGCATCTTCCCGACGTTCATCGCCTCCAAGCCAGGGCCTGGATGACGTCGGGGCCGGGCGGGTGGCGTTGGTTGCGCACGCAGGGCGTGGAGGTACCGGACCCACGGTCTGGGCAAGGCGGTCCCGAGGTAAGCCGTAGCGCTCTAGACGCCTTGGGCGGCTCCGGGTCCCCGACCGGTCCGGGATGGTGGAGCGCTCGCCGCCGCGCGGGTCACTGCGCAGACCATGCCCCGGGCTGGTAAAGCCGTGCGCAATGGCCGACCATTTGCACCCGCCCGCGGCGGCCGTGGCAGCCTTCTGCAGTGCCGGCCGCCCTTCCTGTCTTGCGGTCCGCGTCCGGCGCGGTCACTGCCTCCATTGATACCTGTCGACGTGAAATTTTTCGCATCCTGCGCCAAGGGCCTGGAATACCTGCTGGCCGACGAACTGCTCGCGCTGGGCGCCCGTACGGCCACCGCCACCATCGCCGGCGTCAATGTCGAGGGTGACCTGGTGCACGCACAGCGTGCGGTGCTGTGGTCGCGCCTGGCCAGCCGGGTGGTGTGGCCGTTGAGCGAGTTCGACTGCCCCGATGAGGACGCGCTGTACGCAGGTGTGGCCGCATTGCCGTGGGCGGAACACCTGGCCAGCGGACAGACCCTGGCAGTGGATGCGCACGTGTCCGGTACCGTCATCACCCACGCCCGCTACGCCGCCCAGCGCATCAAGGACGCGGTGGTCGACAGCATGCGTCAGCACGGGCTGGAACGGCCGTCGGTGGACCTGGAGCGGCCGGACCTACGGCTGAACCTGTCGCTGCGCAAGGGCCGCGCGACGCTGTCGGTGGACCTGGGCGGCGGCCCGCTGCACCGACGTGGCTGGCGGATGGCGCAGAACGAAGCGCCCTTGAAGGAAAACCTGGCCGCAGCGGTCTTGCTGCGAGCCGGTTGGCCGCGTGCCTACGCCGATGGGGGCGGTTTGCTCGATCCGATGTGCGGCAGCGGCACCTTGTTGATCGAAGGCGCGCTGATGGCGGCCGACGTCGCGCCGGGCTTGCAGCGCTACGGCAGCGATCTTCCCAGCCGGTGGCGTGGATTCGATCGCGACGCTTGGCAGAGGCTGGTCGCCGAGGCGCGTGAGCGCGAGCGCGCCGGCCGGGCGGCGCTCGCCCAGGTGATCCATGGCAGCGACATGGATCCGCACGCAATCCGTGCCGCCAAGGAGAATGCGCAGGTGGCCGGCGTGGCCGAAGCGATCTGGTTCGGCGTGCGCGAGGTCGGCGACCTGCAAGCGCCGCCACAGGCCGACGGCGTGGTGGTCTGCAACCCGCCGTACGACGAACGCTTGGCCGCCGATGCGGCGCTGTATCGCCGCCTGGGCGATGCCTTGCAGCGCAGCGTGCCGCAATGGCGCGCCAGCCTGCTATGCGGCAACGCCGAGCTGGCGTATGCCACCGGACTGCGGGCGGGCAAGAAGTATCAGCTGTTCAATGGCGCGATCGAATGTGCGTTGATCGTCTGCGACCCCATCGCCGTGGCGCGACGCGAGCCGCTGGCCGCACCCACTGCGCTCAGCGAGGGGGCGCAGATGGTGGCCAATCGCCTGCGCAAGAATCTGCAAAAGCTCAAGAAGTGGCGCGCCCGCGAGGGCATCGCGTGCTTCCGCGCCTACGATGCGGACCTGCCCGAATATGCTGCCGCGATCGATGTCTACCAGCAGGCCGACGCCGAGCGTCAGCTGTTCCTGCATGTGCAGGAATATGCGGCCCCGGCCAGCATTCCGGAGGCCGATGTGCGGCGTCGGCGCAACGAGCTGCTGGCGGCTGCCCGCGCCGTGTTCGAGGTGCCGGGCGAGCAGGTGGCGTTGAAGTCGCGCGAGCGCGGCAAGGGCGGCAGCAAGTACGGCCGAATGGAGCAGCGCAATGCGTTTATCCATGTGCGTGAGCATGGCGCGCTGTTGCGGGTGAATCTGTTCGATTACCTGGATACCGGACTGTTCCTGGACCACCGCCCGCTGCGCGGGATGATGGCCGCCCAGGCCAAGGGCCGTCGGTTCCTCAACCTGTTCTGTTACACCGGTGTCGCCAGCGTGCAGGCAGCGGTGGCCGGTGCAGCCGCCACCACCAGCGTGGACCTGTCGGCGACCTACTTGCAGTGGTGTGCCGACAACCTGGCGTTGAACGGCCACAGCGGCAAGCGGCATACCCTGGTGCAGGCCGATGCGCTGGCCTGGCTGGAGGCCGAGCGCGCGCAGTACGACGTGGTGTTCTGCGACCCGCCGACATTTTCCAACTCCGCGCGCGCAGAGGATTTCGATATCCAGCGCGAGCACGTGCGCGTGTTGCGCGCCGCGGTCGCGCGGCTGGCACCTGGCGGTGTGCTGTACTTCTCCAACAATTTCCGGCGTTTCAAGCTGGACGAGGCGGCGGTCGCCGAGTTCGCCCAATGCGAGGAGATCAGTCCACGCACCATCGATCCGGACTTCGAACGCAATGCACGCATCCACCGCGCCTGGCGCCTGAACCGCTGAGCCAGGCAGTGCCGAGCGCAAGCAGGCACGGCGCGCTTGCCCGCCGCGTCGCGACCAACGTGGCGGCGAACGACGATCGCAGCACGGGCGTACCGACAAGTCGGTCATGGTGCTGCGGTATGCTGATTCGCATGTCCTGGAGTCACCGATGACCGCAACGCCCCGCATCGCCTTTCTGGCCAGCCCCGCCGAGACCGCGGTGGCGGCACGCGCCCAGCTGGTAGAGCGCTATGGCGACCACCCGCTGGACAGCGCCGAGATCGTCTGCGCGCTGGGCGGCGATGGTTTCATGTTGCAGACCCTGCATCGCCACGGCGCCGCCGACAAGCCAGTGTTCGGCATGAAGCTGGGCTCGGTGGGGTTTCTGATGAACCAGCACCGCCCCGACGAGGACTTGCTGGCACGACTGCAGCGGGCCGAGCCGGCCCATCTGCGGCCGCTGGAAATGTTGGTGCAGACCGAGTCCGGAACGAGTGCCGGTTCGCTCGCGTACAACGAGGTCTCGTTGCTGCGCCAGACCCGCCAGGCGGCGCACCTGAGCGTGGACCTCAATGGGCAAACCCGGATCGCCGAGTTGATCGGCGACGGGGTGATGGTGGCCACGCCGGCCGGCAGCACCGCCTACAACTATTCGGCGCATGGGCCGATCCTGCCGTTGGGCTCGCATACCCTGGCGCTGACGCCGATCGCGCCGTATCGGCCGCGACGCTGGCGCGGCGCCATCCTCAAGGCCGATACCGAGGTGTGCTTTCGCGTGCTGGATCCATACAAGCGGCCGGTCAGCGTGACGGCCGATTCGCACGAGATCCGCGATGTGGTGGAGGTGACCATCCGCGAGTCGCGCGAGCGCCGGGTCACCCTGCTGTTCGACCCGGAGCACAACCTGGAAGAGCGCATCTTCAGCGAACAGTTCGCGGTCTAGCGGACAGGAGTATTTCGTCGATGTGCTCCCGGTGGCGCGCGTGGGGCCGTCACTGGCTGTCCCCGCTCAGCCCGGCCTGTGCGCGCCGCGCCTCCATGCCTCAGCCTTGGGCGGGCTTGTGGATGGTTGGAGACCGCATCCCGCCTGCTTTAGGTCCTGCCGGAATGTTGGCAGGGTGCGGCAACCGGCGCGCGGTTCGGGCGATAATGCGCCATGGCTGACAATTCCCCCAGGCTGTTGACTGTCGCGGTGACCTCCCGCGCCCTGTTCGATCTCGAGGAAGGCCATCTGCTCTTCGAAAGCGATGGCTTGGAGGCCTACTCGGCCTATCAGCGCGAGCACGAGGACGATGTGCTCGAGCCGGGGGTGGCCTTTCCGGTGGTGCGCAAGCTGTTGGCGCTGAACCACGACACTCCAGCGGAAACGCCGCGGGTGGAAGTGATCCTGCTGTCGCGCAACTCGGCCGACACCGGCCTGCGCATCTTCAATTCGATCCAGCATTACGGCCTGGATATCGTGCGTGCCACGTTCACCTCGGGCCAACCGACCTGGCCTTACGTCAAACCATTCGGCACCGACCTGTTCCTGTCGGCCAATCCCGAATCGGTGCGGCGTGCGCTGGCACACGGCATCGCCGCGGCCACCATCATGCCGCGTGCACCGGGCGAGCGCGCCGAAGCAGCGGCGGCGATCGTCGACAACGACGACAGTCGCCTCTCTACCCAGCTGCGCATCGCCTTCGATGGCGATGCGGTGATCTTCGGCGATGAGAGCGAGCGCATCTCACGCGAGCAGGGCGTGGAAGCATTTGGCCAGCACGAACGCGAGCGTGCACGTGAACCGTTGTCGGTGGGGCCGTTCCGCAACTTCCTGGCCGCGTTGCATGTCTTGCAGGCGGCATTTCCGGCCGGCGAGGCATCGCCAATCCGTACGGCGCTGGTCACTGCGCGCTCGGCACCGGCGCATGAGCGGGTGATCCGCACCCTGCGCGAGTGGGGCGTGCGGCTGGACGAGGCGCTCTTTCTGGGCGGACGCCACAAGGGGCCGTTCCTGGAAGCCTTCGGCGCGGACATCTTCTTCGACGATTCGCAGCACAACATCGACAGCGCTCGCCAACATCAGCATGTCGCCGCTGGGCATGTGCCGCATGGTGTGGCCAACGAAGGGTAAGGGCAGGGCGGTAGCGTCACTCGACCGGCGGTGACATCCCCAACTGCAGGTCCACCACCTTCCAGCGCAATCCCTGTGGTTCCAGCACCACCTTCATCGGTGGTGCGCCAGGGCCGCGTTCGACGTCGATCACGAAGCGGTCCAGTGCCTCGAAGTGATGGGTGGCGTTCTTCAGCGGTCGCGCAGGTTCGGTGGGGCCGAAGGGGTCGCCTCCCTGCAGTTCATTGCGGCCGCGCTTCCACAGCACATGTCCCTGCAACAATGCACCGATGCCGATCGGCGTCACCAGCGTATCCACCGCCGCACCACCGAGCTGGTTCCCCAGGCCATAAAGCAACGTGCCCCAGCGACTGGCGGCGATGTCTGGCCCGGCTTGTCGCACCAGATAATCGTTGAGCTGGGCCCGCAGGCTGCTGCGCACACGCGGAAAGTCGACATAGCGTTCCAGTGCGGCGGTGTCGCGTTGCTCGATGGCCCTGGACAGTCCGTGCATGGTCATGTAAGGCCCGGCGAACCACCACGAAGTGACGGCCAGCAGGACAATGACGAGGATGCGGAGGGCTTTCTTCATGGCGCCCAGACTGCCGCAATCGCGGCCGCCGCAGGTGAAGATCAGTGGCTGGGCGAGCCGCGGCCATCGCCGAAGGCGGCGACCAGACGTTGCCGTTGGGCGGGGTCCAGCGCCTGGATGCGGGTCCGCAGCACTTCGTCCAGATTGCCGATGCGGGTGGTGCCCAGGATGCCGCTGGCCACGCCCGGGTGCTGCAGGACATAAGCGAACGCCGTTTGTGCCGGGCGTTGGCTGTCGATCGACGCCACCGCGCGCCGCATGTCCCGCGCGCAGTGCATCAAGGCACGGCTGCTGGGCTTCAGCCAAGCGCGTGCCAGATACCAGGCGTCGGCCAGACGCGGCAGGCGCGCGCGAGCGGGCAACAGGTGCCCCTGCGCAAGCACGGTGCCGGCTAGTACACCGATGCCCACGTGCTGCAGCTGGTCGATCAGCGGTTCGCGGTCCTGCTGCAGCGCGTTGTAGTCCAGCAGCACCACATCGAAGACGTCGGGGTGGGCGATCATCCAGCGCAGGGTGGACGCCGAATGCGTGTTGATGCCGGCGTGGCGGATCAGGCCACGCTCGCGCAGACGCTGCATGGCCAGCAACAGGTCATCGTTGATGTCGTGCTCGCTGGCGCCATGCAGTTGGTAGATGTCGAGATAGTCCAGGCCAAGATTGCGCAGCGATGCTTCGCAACTGGCCGTGATCGCGGCGGCAGAGAAGTCACGCTGTTCCGCACCACTGATCCCGGCCTGTCCGGTCAAGGTGCCGCCCTTGCTGGACACGACCAGGGAATCTCGTGGGAACTGCCTCAGTAGGGGGCGCAGGATCCGTCCCAGGCGCGGTTCCGCATGGAAGCCGGAGTAGTTGTGGCCGGTATCGAGCAGGTTCACGCCCTGCGCCAGCGCGTGCTCGACCACCCGTGCGGCGGCGCGTTCGTCGAAGCTGCGGTGGCCCCAGAAGCCGGAACACCCCAAACCGATCGGCGAGACTGCCAGCTCGGTGCGACCCAGCATCCGGCGCTGCTGGCCCAGCGGTAGATCCTGCGGCATCAGAACTCCAGGTCCAGCGCAGCGCACAGGTAGTCGACGAATGGCGCCAGCACGACCAGATCGGCGGCGATGGTGTGGCGCAAGCGCGGGCCGGTCATCGTGGCGTCGTCCAAGTGGCGCAGATACGCCCAGTTGCGATGCTTGAGATCTTCGATGAAGGCGAAGTCGTTGGGGAAACCCCGCGGTGCGCGCACCAGCTTCTCGCTCTCGTCCAGCGCGAAGTTGCGGCGCAGCTTGGGCGAATGCGCTGCGGCCTGCCAGCTCCCCGGATTCTCGAAGATGAACTGGCGGACCTTGCGCTGGGTGTCCGGCTCCGGATGCCACAGCCCGGCGCCGACAAAACTCTCCCCTGGCTGCAGGTGGATGTAGAACGACGGCGCCGGCACCTGACGGCGACGCGCATGGAACAGCCGTGCGCCCTGCCAGGTCTTGTATGGGGACTTGTCGTGCGAGAAACGCGCATCGCGATAGATACGGAACAGCGAACCGCCCTGCGACTTGGGATCGGCGCGGTAGTGTTCGCTCACCTGTGCCAAGGCCGGCTGCAGGTCGGCGATCAGCTGCAGGAACGGTTGCCGCACATGCGCTTCGTACTGCTCTCGGTGCTCGTTGAACCACGTTTTGTCGTTGTGGCGCGCCAGGCCGCGCAGGAACTTGAAACTGGCTGCGGAAAAGTAACTGGTCATAGCGTGCGTCTTAAGTCCGAACCCCAGGCGGAGAGCTGGTCGAGCAAGGACTGCTTGGTAGCATCGTCGGGGTGAGTAAGCCGTAAATCGGCGATCTGAGCGTCGTATTGGTCCAGGGTCAACTCGCCCAGGCCACGATCTTCCAGCAGGCGCTGGCGGCGATACGCCTGCCACCGTTCCTGCTCGTCAAACGTCAGGCTCTGCGGCCAGTTGCGGGCGCGATAACGGAACAGCAGTTCGACCAGGCGTGGGTCGCGCAGGCGCTCGCTCAACGCGCCCAGCTCGGCCGGCGCGCTGCTGCGCACCTGCGCCAGCAAGCGTTTGTCGCCCTCGGCGAGGAAACCATCGTAGAGCGAGGCGTCGGCGTCGTTGCTGGTTGAGCCGCTGGCGCGTTCGCCCGCGTAGACCTGGCGGACCTTTTCGGCCAGCTGCGGTCCCAGTGTGCGCAGACGCTCGGCCTTGGCCAGCACGGCCTCCACGTTCACGCCCAGCCGATGGAAATCGGCCGCGCGCAAATGTTGCCAGGACACCAACGCCGGCACCTTGTTGAGATGCACTTCCTTCAATGGGACGCGGTGTTCGCCCTCGGGCAAATCGGCGGCACGGACGTACAGCCGATCGGCGATCTCCTCCGGCGACAACCGCAGCAGCGCATCCACATCGCCATCGAGATCGAACACGATCACCCGGCTGTCGATGCGCGGATGCCGCGTCAGCGGCAGCACCGCCGCCGCACATAAGCGGCTGGCCGGATAGCGCTGGGAAACGTGCAGCACAGGCTGCATCCCCACCACGTCCAGCAGGCTGGCAGCGAAGCGCTTGTCGCGCAGCCGCAGCGCGTATTCCCATAGCTTGGGCTGATGCTGGCGGAAGCGGCGTGCCATGCCGATAGTGGCGTAGACGTCGGACAAGGCCTCGTGCGCATCGCCTTCGCGCACGTCGTTGGCCGCCGCCAGATCCTCCAGGCGGAACGAGGTGGCGCCATCGGCGCGTTGCGGCCAAGCGATGCCCTCGGGGCGCAAGGCGTGCACCAAGCGCAGCATGTCGAGCAGATCCCAGCGTGAATTGCCGCCACGCCATTCACGTTCATAGGGATCGTGGAAGTTGCGGAACAGGCCGCAGCGAACGAATTCGTCGTCGAAACGGATCGAGTTGTAGCCCAGCGTGCAGGTCTGCGGCCGGCTCATCAGGTCGGCGATGCGCGCGAACGCTTCGGCCTCGCTCACGCCTTCGCGCAGGGCATGCTGCGGGGTGATGCCGGTGACCATGGTGGCGTAGGGCGAGGGCAGCAGATCGTCGGCCGGCTGCACAAAGAAGCTGACCGGCTCTTCGATCACCTGCAGTTGCGCATCGGTGCGCACGGCAGCGAATTGCGCGATGCGTGTGCGGCGCGGATCCTGGCCGAAGGTTTCCAGGTCGTAGAAAAGAAAGCTGTCAGTCATGCGGTGCGTGGTCCGGTCCGCGACGCGTGGCGATGCGCCGCCAGGCCGGCATTATCGCCGATCCCGCCGCGCCACGCTGACGCGTGGCTGTGCTGGCGGGAACAGCATCGTGCACCGTGTCGATGACGAACAAGCGCGTTGGGCGTCAGGCGGTCGGCGTCGGGATCATCGGCGGTTGCATCCAGCAGCGCCGATGCGCCGCAGGATCCCGGCAGGAGCCACAGACGGCGCACTCAGTGCGCGCCGTGCAACGGCTCCAGGCGGGCATGGATGCGCGCTTCCAATGCCGTCCAGTCGATCCACGACAGGTCGCTATGCCCTCGGGTCGCTTCCTGCAGGATCTCACGCTGAATCTCGCTGCGCGCCAGGGCGACCGAGTACGGCGTTCGCAGGAAGGTGACCATCGTGTAGTGCGGTACGAAGCGGGTCGGCCAGCGCGCCTGCAGTTCCTGCTCCAGTGCGCGTTGCAGCAGGAAGCTGGCATCGCCGACCCGGTCGCGCATTTCCAGATAGTTTTCCAGTGCCATCTGCTGGATCGCGGCTGCGTCGTGGCGACGGCCGGCTTCGAAGGCGGCGTAGGCGCTGGCGAGGTCGTCGTGCGCATCCAATTGTTCGGCCAGCGCCACGCAATCTTCGAACGCGCTGTTCATGCCCTGTCCGTGGAAGGGCACCATCGCATGCGCGGCGTCGCCGAGCAGCACCGCGCGCCCGCCCAGGTGCCAGCGGTCCAGCGTCAGGGTGCCCAGCAGGCCAGGCGGATGTTCTTCCCAGTGCTCGCGCAGCTGTGGGATCAAGGCCAGCGCGTCGGGGAATTCGCGCGCGAACAAGGCATGGGCTTCGTCGCCGCTGCGGGTAGTGGCAAAGCTGGGCGTGCCTTCGTTGGGCAGGAACAAGGTCACCGTGAAGGTGCCGCCGGCGTTGGGCAGGGCGATGCACATGTAGTGGCCGCGCGGCCAGAGATGCAAGGCATTGGGCTCGATACGGAAGCTGCCATCGGGGCCGGGTGGGATTTCCAGCTCCTTGTACGAATGGTCGAGGAAGCTGATGCGCTCGCCCAGCGGCGACTTACGTTGCATCGCCGCGCGCAACGCCGATCCGGCACCGTCGCTGCCGACCAGGCTGTCGAAATGGATGTCGTGCGGTTGGTCGTCGCGGTCGTCGATGAAGCGCGCATGGCCGGCATCGAAATCCACCGTATGCAGGCGACGATAGAAGTGCACGCGTGCGCCTGCCTGTTCGGCCAATTCGAGCAAGGCGATGTTCAAGTCGGCCCGATGGATCGACCAGATCACTTCGCTATCGTCGCGGCCGTAGCGCTGCAATTGTGGGCTTCCCTCGCGCGGATGCACCATCCGCCCGCGCATCATCACGGCCTTGGCCATCACCGCCGCTTCGGCCCCGGCCTGGCGCAGTGCGTGCCGGCCGCGCTCGGCCAACGCCAGGTTGATCGAACGTCCCGATTCGTAACCCTTGATGCGTGGATCGCCGCGACGTTCGTAGACAGTGACCTGCCAGCCGCGGCGCGACAGCAGGATGGCCAGCAGGCAACCGGCCAGGCCGGCGCCGATCAGGGTCAGGGTGCGAGGGGAGTCGGCGTTCAATGCAGTATCTGGCAGGGGCCGGGCGCGTGCGCCGGCCAAGTGGGGGCTCAGGCGGTAGCCCAGGTTTCGACCTGTTCCACCAAGGTGTGGAGATCGACGAAGCGGTTGTACAGCGGCACCGGTGCAATGCGGATCACGTCCGGCTCGCGCCAGTCGCCCAGCACGCCGGCCGCTTGCAGCGATTCGAACAATGCGCGGCCCCGTGCGCGGCCGCCGCTCACCCGCAGCGAGAGCTGGCAGCCACGCTGCGCCGGATCAGACGGCGTGACGATCTGCAGCACCTGCGGCACGCGCGCCTGGATCAACTGTTCCAGGTGAGCGGTCAGCTGCTCGGACTTGCCGCGCAAGGCCTGCATGCCGGCCTGGTCGAACAGCTCCAGCGACGCGCGCAACGGCGCCAATGCCAGCACCGGCGGATTGCTGAGTTGCCAGCCTTCTGCACCGGGCGCGGCGACGAACTCCGGTGCCATCTGGAAGCGGGTCTGTTGCTCGTGGCCCCACCAGCCGGCCATGCGGGGCAGGTCGCTGTTGGCATGGCGGGCATGCACGAAACAGCCGCCGACCGCGCCCGGGCCAGCGTTGAGATATTTGTAGTGGCACCACACCGCGAAGTCGGCACCGTCATCGTGCAGCGTCAGCGGCACATTGCCGACTGCGTGCGCCAGATCGAAGCCGACCGCCGCACCCTGGGCGCGGGCCAGGCGAGTGATCTCGGCCAGATCGAAGGCCTGGCCGGTGCGGTACTGGATGCCCGGCCACAGCACCAGCGCCAGGCGTGCGCCATCACGGGCGATCGCGTCGGCGATCGCGGCCATCGACAAGGTGCCGTCGGCCTGGTCAGGCTGGACCTCGATCAAGTGGGTGGCCGGGTCCAGCCCATGCAGACGCAACTGCGATTCCACCGCGTGGCGGTCGGACGGAAACGCGCCGGCCTCGAGCATGATCGCGCCGCGCTGCGATGTCGGCCGATAGAAGCTGGCCATCATCAGGTGCAGGTTGACGCTGAGAGTGTTCATCGCCACCACCTCGCCCGGTTGGGCGCCGACCACCCGGGCCAGGCCATCGCGCACCAACTGGTGATACGTGAGCCACTGGGTGGGGCCAGTGAAATGGCCCTCGACCGCCAGCGCGCCCCACTGATCCAGCACTTCCTCGACCATCAGGCGGGCGCGCCGCGGTTGCAGTCCCAGCGAATTGCCGACGAAATACGTCTGATCGCGGCCGGCGTGCTGCGGGAACACGAACGCCTCGCGCAAGGCGCGCAGCGGGTCGGCGGCATCGAGGGCCGCGGCATGCGAACGGGACAGCGGGTCGGTCATCTTCGGGCCTCGCGGCACAGGTCAGTCGCTCAGTGTACCTGCCTGCGCTCCCCCCGCCGGTGCGGTCTCCGACCGTGCCGCCATGCGGGCAGGGCGCAGCAGATGCGTCAGGGTGCCGATGCTGTCGGTGACCCGGTCCAGGGTATCGATCAACACGGCGTTGACGGCCGGGGCATCGTCCTGGTCGGCGAGCGCGGCCGCCAGTGGTCGCTCGCTGCTACGTAGGGTCGCTGCCGGCGGAACCTGCCCGTCGACCAGGCAGCGCGCCAATTCCGCCAGCGCCTGGTCGGCCTGTGCAGCGAAGGCGTCCAGTGCATCCAGTTGCGGGATCGGATGGCCGTCGCGCAGTACCGCCTCCAGCGACAGCGTTGCACGGAGCAGGCGATTGGCGTTGGCCAACAAGGATTCGGCCAGGGTGAGCTCGGCGCGATTACGGCGGCTGCCCGGCTCGCCGCGCAAACGTTCGATCGACGCCTGAGCGTTGGTGCGTGCCACGCGTGCGGTGGCGCGGGTGTCGTGCAGGGCCTCCAGCTGGCCGCCCAGCACCTGGTGCAGATGCGCGCGGTACGCATCCAGCAGGAGGGCCAGCGAGGCACGGATATGGCGCCGCTCGCGGGTCGGCCAGAGCGCATAGGCCACCAGCGCCAGCACGCTGCCGGCCACGGTCGCCTGCAGGCGTGCGCCGACTGCCTCGCCCGGTGCCACGCCCTCGAACGACAGCAAGATCACCAGCATGCCGGTCAGGAAGGCCACACCGATGCCGTAGTTGACCTGGGTCAACAGGCGGAACGCCAGGCAGAATGCCGCCAGCAGGATGATCCGGATGGTCGCGCCGTCCATGGCCAGATGCGCCAGCGCGGTGGCCAGCAACAGGCCGATCACGGTGCCGGCCACGCGCAGCGCGCCGAAGCTGAAGGTGCCGCCGAAGTCGGGCTTGAGCACGATGGCCGTGGTCATCGGAATCCAGAATCCGTGGGGAATCTGCAGCCAACGCTGGACCGCGATCGCCAGTGCCAGGCAGACCCCGCAGCGCAGCGCGTGGCGGAACGCCACCGAGGACAGATCCAGGTTGGCGCGCAGCGTGGCCCAGGTCGCCGCCGGCCGCAGGGCCGCGGGCAGCCGGGCCTCGGCGAGTTGCGCCTGGATCTCGCCACGGCTGCTGGCCCAATGCGCGTTGCGGACCAGGGCGCGCAGCTGCCCGGCCAGGCCATGCGCACGTGCCAACGCCACCCGCATCAGCCGACGCTGGCGGGTGTCGGCGGTGTCCTGCTGCACCTGCGTCAGTGTCTCGATCAAGGCGTCGAAGCCGGTCATCGAGGCGTCGGCGGCAGTCGGGTCTTCGCCGGCCGTCATCGCGTGCGCCAGTTGTTCCAGCACGATCGCGCTGCGTTCGAGCACGCGTTCGATCGCCTGGCGCGCCGGCGCGAGTTCCAGCCGGGTGTCGGCATCGGCCAGCGACAGCAGCTCCAGTCGGACCCGGTCGCAGACTTCGGCAATGATGCGAAAGCTCTGCACGGCGATCGCGCGCGACCGGTGTTCGCCGTGCAGCATCACCATCGCGTCGAGCACTTCCTGAGTGGCCGGTGGCGCGGCGCTGGCGTCCGGTCGCTGGCGGGCGATGCCGGCAAGCTGGCGCATCAGCTCGGCCAGGGCGAAGCGCTCGGGCCGGTAGCGCTGCCACGGCCAGGCGGCCAACGCCAGCAAGGCCTGCAACAGACCGCCGGCGAAGATCAATGCGGCCACGCCTGCGGCCTGCTGGGCGGGCAGGGCCATGTCGGCGCTGACGACCAGCAAGATCATGCTGGTCAACCCGACGCGTGCGGCGACCGGCCCCAGTGCGACCAGCAGGCCACCTGCCAAGCCGAGCAGCAGGCCGGCCAGCGCCAGTGCGACCGTGTGCCCGCCGACCAGGATGCCGAGCAGGGTCGCCACGCCGGCCGCCAACGCGGCCATCAGCATGCGCTGCATCCGCGCACGATAAGGGCCGGGCTGGTCGGAGAACATGGTGTTCAAGGCGCCACTGCTGACCGCCAGGCCGGCTGCCACATGATCGCTGGCCACGCCAACCGCCAGCGGGATCACCACCGCGGCGGTATTGCGCAAGGCCACGCGCAACGGCACGTCGCGCGGTTTGAGGTCGATCAGGTTACGCAGCATGTGCGTCCACCCAGCGCGGCAGGCGGGGAGCGGGAGGTTGCGCCGCCTGCACGCGGTGTCGTGACGGGGCTGCGGCTTGCGCTGGCACGCGGATCGGAATGTCGCCAGCCTGTCGCGTGGGTGCGATTGCCCTGAGCCAATGCGGGGCGAGGCGCTTCCAAGGCATACGGCGGTGGGCAATGGCATCCATGCACGTGACCAGACGCGTCATTGCCAACCATGGCCTGGCCGGCTCCGCGCCAACGCAGGCCGCGCCAGCGTTCTCCAGAACGCCAGCGCCTCGCCGACACACCGTCGGCAAGCGCTGGCATGCGTCATCCATCGCCTGCTCACTCCTGCGCTGCGGCGTAACGCTCCGGTGCCGGGTGGACGTGCCCGCAGCGTTCGCAGGTACGCAGTTCGCGCGAGCCGTAGAAATGGGCGAAGACCGGTGGAAAATCGCGCTCGATGTCGCGCAGCGGGAACATCGCCTCATAAAGTTTGTGGTTGCATTGCGGGCAATACCACTGCAGGCCATCCTGTTCGTGCGGCAGGCGCTGACGCTCGATCACCAGGCCGACCGAGCCGGCACTGCGCTGCGGCGAATGCGGTACCCGTGGCGGCAGCAGGAAGATCTCGCCCGCGCGGATCGGGATGTCGCGGGCGACACCCTCGTCCTGCACTTTCAGTACCATGTCTCCTTCCAGTTGGAAGAACCATTCCGGTCCCTCGTCATAGTGGTAGTCGGTCCGCGCGTTCGGCCCACCGACGACCATGATGATGAAGCCATCCTGCTGGATGCATTTGTTGCCGACCGGCGGCTTGAGCAGATGACGGTGCTCGGCGATCCACGCGTGCAGATTGATCGGCAAGGCAAGCATCGGGGCTCTCGCGGTATGGGGAGTGCCCAGCATAGCCAACGCCGGCAGGATCAGGGCGCCCCCCGGCCGCCGGTCGCAGCCGAGGGTTCAGCGCTCGGCGTGATCGGCCTGGATGCGCGCCAGCGCCGCGTCGTAACGTGGCTGCAGTGCGTCCGGGCGATCGACCGAGACGCCCAGGTCGTGGACCCGGCCATCGCGCAGGCTGTACACCCAGCCATGCACGCTCAGGTCCTGGCCGCGCGCCCAGGCATCGCGCACGATGCTGGTGCGGCAGACATTGACGACTTGTTCGAGCACATTGAGTTCGCATAGGCGTGCGTGTTGCACCGGCACATCGCCCGCCTGCTGCAGGCAGCTCTCGTGCTTGTCGGCAACATCGGTGACATGGCGGATCCAGTTGTCCACCAGGCCCATGCGCATCTGGGTCAGGCTGGCGAGCACGCCACCGCAACCGTAATGACCCACCACAAGCACGTGCTTGACCTTGAGGACGTCGACCGCAAACTGGATCACCGACAGGCAGTTCAGATCGGTGTGCACCACGACATTGGCGACGTTGCGATGCACGAACACTTCGCCCGGCGCCATGTCGATGATCTGATTGGCCGGGACGCGCGAATCCGAGCAGCCAATCCATAGATACTCTGGGGTTTGCTGCTGTGACAGACGGGAAAAAAACTCCGGATCTTCCCGGTTGATGCGGTCGGACCAGGCGCGGTTGTTGTCGAGCAGATGGCTGAGTTCATTCATGCCGCCAGTATCGCCCAGATGCGGCGGCGATGCGCTCACTCTGCGACAAGCTCAGCCGCATGCCTGGAGCCGGCGACTGTTCAGCGGGCGTGCTGAGGTCACTTCGATCGATGGTGTGCCGAGAAGCGTGCTGCTATTGGAATGCGCGCAGACGTCGGTCGTGCAGAGGCGCGATAAAGCTGCGTCGCTTTCCTTTCGATTCCTTCCGATGGCATCACTGGTCCGCTTCACTCGCAGGCCATTTTGGTTGGCAGGAGACTGATCGCATCCAGATCGTTGCCAGCCCCGGGCCTTGCATTCGCTCTGCCGCGTGTGCCGTTCGATCGGCGTCGCAGGCCAGATCGACAAGGGCGAACACGTCCGCGCGTCTCAGGCGCGGCCGCCCAGGGTCTGCACCATGCGTGCGCGCAGGTCGGCCTCGTTGTCGGCATGCGGCGGGGAGACTTCATGCAGCGAGAAACCGCGGGCCAGTGCATCGTCCTCGTCCAGCCCGTCGAAGGCGACGAACTCGGCATCGAACAGTGCCGCGCGTGCGCTGTCTTCACTGTCGTAGACCAGCGTCTTGCCATCGCTGTCCAGCACCTCGGCCGTGCCCGCGTGCTTGATGCGCAGCCGTGCCCAGATCAAGGTGCGGGCGATACTCGCCAGCCACCATTGGTCGTGTTCGTCAGCGGAAGGTGATAGGTCGTCAGTGTGCGGATTCATGGCAATACCTTGGACATCAGGCCGAGCAGGGCGGCCATGCCCAGACCGACAAAAAGGGTCAACAGCGACACCCAGGCGGGTGTGGCCAGCCCGGACAATGCGCGGTCGCGGTAACTGCGGTAGCGGCGCGCCAGTAGCCAGCGTAGTGCCGCCGGGCTGATGAAGGCAGGCTCGCCGAACGCGTCGAGCGCATCGGGATGTCGATCGCGCAGGTGCACCAATGTGAGCGGCCAGAAGATCAGCAGCGCACTCAGCCCGGCGACGGCGACACCCACGAAACACAGCGCGAAGAACAAGGTCATGCGGCCGCCAGCATCAGTGCAAGTTTTGGGAGCGCCGCGCCAATGATCAGCGCCGCAATGGTCCACCGCAGCGGAACGATGGCATGCCGCGTCGCGTCGCGCGCGCTGTCGGTCTGCCACCACTGCTGCGGGTCCAGTTGGCGCGATGCCGATCGCGTCAGCTGCACGCTGCGTACTACTGTTACCCCGGCAGTGACGATTGCCAGGACGAAGGCCAGCAATTGCAGCGTGGAGGCGATGGTCAATGGAGTCATGCTCAGAACTCCGCGCTTCCCGGCGCACGTGGGTAGGGAATGGCGTCGCGGATATTGCTCAACCCGCAGACATAGACCACCAGACGCTCAAAGCCCAGGCCGAAGCCGGCGTGCGGCACCGAGCCATAGCGGCGGAAGTCGCGGTACCAGCCGTAATGCTCCTTATCCAGGCCGAACTGCGCCATGCGCGCATCCAGTACCTCCAGGCGTTCCTCGCGCTGGCTGCCGCCGATGATCTCGCCGATGCCCGGCGCCAGCACGTCCATGGCCGCCACCGTCTTGCCGTCGTCGTTGAGGCGCATGTAGAACGCCTTGATGTGCTCTGGGTAATTGGTCACCACCACCGGGCGGCCGATATGTTCTTCGGTCAGCCAGCGCTCGTGTTCGGTCTGCAGGTCCAGGCCCCATTCGACCGGGAAGTCGAACTTCTTGCCCGCGTTCTGCAGCAGCTTCACCGCGTCGGTGTAGTCGATCTGCTCGAACGGCGCATTGATGAAGGCTTCCAGCTTGCCGATCGCGTTCTTGTCCACGCGCTCGGCGATGAAGGCCAGATCGTCGCTGCGCTCGTCCAGCACCGCGCGGAACAGGTACTTGAGGAATTGCTCGGCCAGGCGCGCATCCTCGGCCAGATCGGCAAAGGCGATTTCCGGCTCGATCATCCAGAACTCGGCCAGGTGGCGAGTGGTGTGGCTGTTCTCGGCGCGGAAGGTCGGGCCGAAGGTATAGACCTTGCTCAGCGCCAGGCAGTAGGCCTCCACGTTGAGCTGGCCGGACACGGTGAGAAAGGTCTCCTTGCCGAAGAAGTCGCGGCTGAAGTCCACCTCGCCGTTGCCGGTGCGCGGCAGGTTGACCATGTCCAGGGTAGAGACGCGAAACATCTGCCCGGCGCCTTCGGCGTCGGAGGTGGTGATGATCGGCGTGCTGATCCAGTTGAAGCCGTTCTGGTGAAAGAAGCGGTGCACCGCCTGCGACAGGCAGTTGCGGATACGGGTGACCGCACCGAACAGGTTGGTGCGCGGGCGCAGGTGCGCCACTTCGCGCAGGAACTCCGGCGACATCGGCTTGGGCTGGATCGGGTAGGTGAGCGGGTCCTCGACCCAGCCCACCACCTCGATCGCGCTGGCCTGGATTTCGAACGATTGGCCCTTGCCTTGCGATTTCACCAGCACGCCCTTGGCGATCAGCGAGCAGCCGCTGGTCAGGCGCTTGACCTCGTCGAAATTGGGCAGGGCATCGGTTGCCACCACCTGGATCGGGGCGAAGCAGGAGCCGTCGCTGACGTTGACGAAGGCCAGTCCGGCGGACCCGCGCAGTGTGCGCACCCACCCGCGTACCGTGACTTCGCCGCCTTCCGGGATCTTCCCGGCAAGCGCATGTTCAACGCTGACCACCGTCATGACTGTTCCTCGCCGTGGCGACTCGAATAGGACCGTCGAGTTTACTGGCTGCATGCGCACCGGCGCGAGCGCCCGGCTCGGCCCCGTTGGTCGGCCAGACTTGTCGATCCCGCGATGCACCCCCACATCGCCGTTGCGCGCGTCGCGCGCCGCTATACTTTCCCCTTGCGTTTCGGAGTGCCCCCATGGCCATCACCCTCACCCCCGCCGCGCTGGAGCGCGTGCAGCGTTTCGTGCAGCAGAGCCCAGGGGCGCTGGGTCTGCGGTTCGGCGTGACCAAGACCGGTTGCTCCGGCTGGGGTCACGTGACCGACCTGGCCCGCGAGCGGCGCGAGGATGATGCGGTGTTCGAGCAGGACGGGGTGCGCATCTTCGTCGATGCGACTAGCCTGCCGCTGGTGGACGGGACCTGCATCGACTTCGGCAAGCATGGTCTCAGCGAGACCTTCACCTTCCGCAACCCCAACGCCACGGCCGAGTGCGGTTGCGGGGAAAGCTTCACCACCGACGCCGATAAAGGCTGAGGCCGGCGCACGGTCTGGGGCGCAGCGTCCGGCGGCGGCTCCGCTGGCTTGGCTTGCAGCCAGCGCTTCGGGCTGACATACTTGCCTGCTTCCTGCCCGTCTGGGCGGGAGTCCCTTGCTCCACCGTCGTGCCTGCGGGCCGTCCGGGGAGCTGTCCGGCCCACGTGGCCACATCCGAAAGGTAAACAACATGAGTCGTCATTACGAAGTCGTGTTCCTGGTCCATCCGGACCAGAGCGAGCAGGTCCCGGCCATGATCGAGCGCTACAAGGCGCTGATCGAGGGCGGCAACGGCACCGTCCACCGTCTGGAAGACTGGGGTCGTCGTCAGCTGGCCTATCCGATCCAGAATCTGGTCAAGGCGCACTACGTGCTGCTCAACATCGAAGTCGACCAGGCCGTGCTGAGCGAGCTGGTGGAAAGCTTCCGCTTCAACGACGCCGTGCTGCGCCACCTGGTGATCAAGCGCGACGGCGCCGACACCGAGCAGTCGCTGATCATGAAGAGCAAGGACGAGAAGGGCGACAAGCCCGAGCGCAGTGAGCGTCGTCGTCGCGACGATGAGGAAGGCGACAGCAACGCCGCCAACGATAACGACGGCGACAACGCCGAAGCCGCTTAAGGAGCGCTGTCATGTCCAAGTTCTTCCGTCGCCGCAAGTTCTGCAAGTTCACCGCTGAAGGTGTCAAGGAGATCGACTACAAGGATCTCAACACCCTGCGTCAGTACCTCACCGAGAACGGCAAGATCGTGCCGAGCCGCGTGACCGGTACCAAGTCCAAGTACCAGCGCCAGCTGGCCACGGCGGTCAAGCGCGCGCGTTTCCTTGCGCTGATCCCGTACACGGACAACCACGACGTTTGATAAGTCGTTGAGGTCGGCGACTTGCAGGCGCCGCACGGTTGCCTGCGCGTCGCTCAGCAAGCCCGCACTTGGATGCGGGTGAGCAAATCGATAGAAGTTGGTGCGTTGAGAGTGCGGTGGTCCAGGTGCCTTTGGCGATCCTGGCGGCCAACTCCCCAATCCCGGCTTCTCCTATTCGGACAGCATGCGTTGCGTCGGCCGCCGCCGGCGCTAACGAATAACGGAGCAAGACCATGGAACTGATTCTTCTGCAAAAAGTGACCAACCTGGGTGGCCTGGGCGACAAGGTCAGCGTCAAGCCGGGCTACGGCCGCAACTTCCTGGTGCCGCAGGGCAAGGCCGTGCCGGCCACCGCTGCCAACGTGGAAGCCTTCGAAGCCAAGCGCGCCGAGTATGAGGCCAAGGCCAACTCGATCCTGGCCGAAGCGCAGAGCCGCGCCGGCAAGTTCGAAGGCGCCAGCGTCACCATCGGTGCGCACGCCTCCACCGAAGGCAAGCTGTACGGTTCGGTCGGTCCGCGCGACATCGCCGAGGCGTTCACCGCCGCCGGCCTGCCGTTGGAAAAGAGCGAAGTGATCCTGGGCGAAGGCGCCTTCCGCAACGTCGGCGAGTACGACGTGGTGCTGCACCTGCACGCCGACGTGGAAACCACCGTCAAGGTCGTCATCGAAGCCGACGCCTGATCCTGACAGGTCCGCAAGGACGAACAACGGGCGCCCTAGGGCGCCCGTTTTTTTGTGCGTGCGCAAGCGGCGGGTTGCACTGCGCCCTGTGTCTGCGCGTTCACGTTGGCGCGCAGTCGGTCGCTGGCCGATGCGGCGCCAGATCATGCCAGGGCAGGGATGCTGCCGCTGGGCTGTGCCGGCGCCGGTTCGGCAGTCCTGGGGCATTCCAGTGGCGCCGGCGTGCGCTCGTGCTGCCCCCTCGCACGCCCTTCTACCGCTCCATCAGGTGAGGGCTTTGGACGGTGCGGCGCGCTGGTATGGCGCTGCCGCCCCGCGGCCTTGTCGCGCCGCCCTGCCGCGGACGCTCGTCGATGGCTCGGCAAAAACAACTGGTCGAGCGCATGACCGGCGCCGGGTCCCAGCGCCCCATTCCGCCTTGCAGGTTCGACAGCCGGCATCCCACCGATGCCCGACAAGCATGTTGGGCCGTGCTGCCACTTCGCGAGGCGGCCGCCGCTTGGTTGCGGCGGCGAGGGCTAGCAGGCCTGACGTTGCTGCTGTTCGGGCCGGCGACGGCGTGCCGGGGTGGGGCCGGCTATACTCCCGGCAATCGTTCGCTTCGCGCCCCGCGCTGTCCGGTTGCTGCAGCCAGAGGCGAAGCCCTTGCAAACCCGACCCGACGGTCGCTGTCGCCGTTGACCGAGATCCCCGCTCCATGCGTCTTTCCACGATCAAACTGTCCGGTTTCAAGTCCTTCGTCGATCCGACCACGCTGCATCTGCCGACCAACATGACCGGCATCGTCGGCCCCAACGGCTGCGGCAAGTCCAACATCATCGATGCGGTACGCTGGGTCATGGGCGAGAGCTCGGCCAGCCGCCTGCGCGGCGATTCGTTGACCGACGTGATCTTCTCCGGGTCCTCGGCACGCAAGCCGGTGTCGCAGGCCACGGTGGAACTGATCTTCGATAATTCCGACCACACCATCTCCGGCGAATTCGCCTCCTTCAACGAGATTTCGGTCAAACGCCTGGTCAGTCGCGACGGCAACAGCGCCTATTATCTGAATGGCACCAAGTGCCGGCGACGCGACATCACCGACCTGTTCCTGGGAACCGGCCTGGGGCCGCGCAGCTACTCGATCATCGAGCAGGGCATGATCAGCCAGATCATCGAGGCGCGCCCGGAAGACCTGCGCGTGTACCTGGAAGAAGCCGCCGGCATCTCCAAGTACAAGGAGCGCCGCAAGGAGACCGAGACGCGGATCCGCCATACCCGCGAGAACCTGGACCGGCTGGGCGACCTGCGCGAGGAAATCACCAAGCAGTTGGCGCATCTGCAGCGACAGGCGCGCCAGGCCGAGCAGTACCAGGCGCTGCAGGAAGAGCGACGGGTCAAGGACGCCGAATGGAAGGCGCTGGAATACCGCGGCCTGGATGGCCGGCTGCAAGGCCTGCGCGAAAAACTCAACCAGGAAGAGACGCGCCTGCAGCAGCTGATCGCCGATCAGCGCGATGCCGAGGCGCGGATCGAAACCGGGCGCGTGCGCCGCGAGGAGGCCGCCGAGGCGGTGGCCAAGGCGCAGGCGGACGTTTACCAGGTTGGCGGCACGCTGGCCCGCATCGAGCAGCAGATCCAGCATCAGCGCGAATTGTCGCAGCGCCTGCACAAGGCGCGCGACGAGGCGCAGAGCCAGTTGCAGGAGCTTACCCAGCACATCAGCGGCGATTCGGCGCGTTTGACGGTGCTGCGCGAGGCGGTGGCCAGTGCCGAGCCGCAGCTGGAACAGCTGCGTGAGGATCACGAATTCCGTCAGGAAGCGCTGCGCGAGGCCGAGTCGCGGCTGGCCGACTGGCAGCAGCGCTGGGAAGCGCATAACCGCGATACGGGCGAGGCCTCGCGGGCGGGCGAGGTCGAACGCACGCGTGTCGATTACCTGGACCGGCAGGCGCTGGAGGCCGAGCGCCGCCGCGAAGCCCTGGCCAACGAACGTGCCGGCCTGGACCTGGAGGCGCTGAGCGAGGCGTTTGCGCAGATCGAGCTGCGGCACGAGACCCAGCGCGCCTCGCTGGATGGATTGACCGAACAGGTCGAAGCGCGCAAGCACGCGCTCGGCGGCCTGCAGGAGCAGCAGCGGGCCAGCCAGGGCGAACTGGCCGAGGTGCGCAAGCAGGCGCAGGCCGCACGTGGCCGCCTATCCTCGTTGGAGACCTTGCAGCAGGCCGCCTTGGGCCAGGAGCAGGGCGCCGCGGTGGCCTGGCTGAAGGCGCACGGGCTGGAATCGGCCGCGCGCGTGGGCGAACGTCTCAGCGTCGAGTCGGGATGGGAAAACGCCGTCGAAAGCGCCTTGGGGCAGTTGATCGAAGGTGTGTTGGTCGAGGCGCCTGAGCAATTGGTCGACGCCTTGGGCGGACTCGGCGATGGGCGCATCGCGCTGGTCGACGCGGCCGACGCAGCACTGCAGTGCGCGCCGACCTCGTTGGCGGCGAAGGTGCAGGGGCCGAGTGCGATCCGGCGCCTGCTGGCGCGGCTGCATGCCGCCGAGGATCTGCCGGCGGCCGTGGCGCTGCAGCGCACGTTGCCGGACGGCGACTCGGTGATCACCCGCAGTGGCGAGCGGCTGGGCGACGGCTGGGTGCGTGTGTCGCGCTCGGGCGCAGCCAAGCAGGGCGCCCTGCTGCGCGAACGCGAAATTCAGGAGTTGCGTGCGCAGATCGAAGCGCTGCAGGACCGCGAGGCCGAGCTGGAACACCGTCTGTCCGGTTTCCGTGAACAACTGCTGGCCGCCGAACAGCAGCGCGAGGACGCGCAGCGCCAGCTCTACATGGCCCATCGCAGCGTGTCCGAGCTGGCTGGGCAGTTGCAGAGCCAGCAGGGCAAGGTCGACGCCGCGCGCACGCGCATCGAGCGGATCGAGGTCGAACTGACCCAGTTGCTGGAGACGCTGGACACCAGCCGCGAGCAGGCGCGCGAAGCACGCGCCAAGCTCGAGGATGCGGTCGAGCGCATGGGCGACCTGGAGAGCACGCGTCAGGCGCTGGAAAGCGAGCGGCGTCAGCTCACCGATGCGCGCGACCAGGCGCGCGACGCCGCCCGCGGCGTGCGCGATGCCATGCACGCGCTGGCGCTGACGCTGGAATCGCAACGCACCCAGATGACGTCGCTGAGCCAGACACTGGAACGCATGGACAGCCAGCGCGGTCAGCTCGATACCCGCCTGGAGGATCTGCTGGCGCAGTTGAGCGAAGGCGACTCGCCGGTGGAAACCCTGGAGCACGAACATCAGGCCGCGTTGAGCGAGCGCGTACGCACCGAGCGCGTGCTCGGCGAAGCCCGCACTCAACTCGACAGCATCGACGGCGAACTGCGCAGCTTCGAGCAGACCCGCCACCAACGCGACGAGCAGGCGCTGGCGCAGCGCGAGCGGATCTCTCAGCGCAAGCTCGATCAGCAGGCGCTGGTGCTCAGCGCCGAGCAATTGTCCGCCGCGGTGGTGAAGGCTGGCTTCGTGCTCGAGGACGTGGTCAACGGCCTGCCCGAAGCGGCCAATCCGGCCGAATGGGAAGCGGCCGTGGGGCAGATCGATGCGCGCATGCGACGGCTGGAACCGGTCAACCTGGCGGCGATCCAGGAATACGGCGAGGCGGCGCAGCGCTCGGAATACCTGGATGCGCAGAACGTCGACCTGACCACTGCACTGGAGACGCTGGAAGAGGCCATTCGCAAGATCGACCGCGAGACGCGCGGCCGCTTCAAGGACACCTTCGATCGCGTCAACGCCGGCGTGCAGGCGCTGTACCCGCGGCTGTTCGGCGGCGGCCACGCCTATCTGGAGCTGACGGGCGAGGACCTGCTCGATACCGGTGTGACCATCATGGCGCGCCCGCCGGGCAAGCGCGTGTCGAGCATTTCGCTGCTGTCCGGCGGCGAGAAGGCGATGACCGCGGTGGCGCTGGTGTTTGCGATCTTCCAGCTCAATCCGGCGCCGTTCTGCCTGCTGGACGAGGTGGACGCGCCGCTGGACGAGGCCAACGTCGGCCGCCTGGCGAACATGGTGCGGGAGATGAGCGAGAAGGTGCAGTTCCTGTTCGTCAGCCACAACAAGGCGACCATGGAGGCGGCGCACCAACTCTCCGGCGTGACCATGCGCGAACCCGGCGTCAGCCGCCTGGTCAGCGTGGACCTGGAGGAGGCAGCACGTTTGGCGGGCGCGGCATGACGTGCCATGCTTGTTGGAATGAATGCACCTGTCACTCTTGCGCGGAGGCACGCTGAATGTCCGACATGGCCCTGATGCGGATCGGGATCCTGATCGCTGGACTGCTGCTGGTCGCGGCCATCTTCCTGTTTGGCCGCCCTAAGAAGCCGGCGCAGGGACGTCGGGTCGACAAGGACGACGGCCAGCCGCGCGAGCGCCGTGAGCCGGTGATCTCCACCGACGCTGGCAGCGGAGGCAGCGCGGCGATGGAGGGCGATGCGGCGATGCAGGCCGAGTTGGAGCTGGATGCGCAGGACGCCGCCGCCGGTAACGACGTCGGCAAGCGGCCCAGCCAGGATTTCGACAAGATCGTCTCGCTGTTCGTCGCGGCCAAGGCCGGTCAGGTGCTGCGCGGCGAGGACGTGGTGGTGGCGGCCGAAAAGACCGGCCTGGTGTTCGGCCATATGAATGTGTTCCATCGCCTGGTCGAAGGCCACCCTGAGCGCGGGCCCATCTTCAGCATGGCCAGCATCCTCAAACCGGGCAGTTTCGACATGGCCAACATCCGCGGGATGCAGACGCCGGCAATCGCGTTTTTCCTGACCTTGCCGGCGCCGATGACCGCGCTGGATGCGTGGGAGAAGATGCTGCCGACGGTGCAGCGCATGGCCGAACTGCTCGATGGCGTCGTGCTCGACGATAGCCGCAACGCGCTGGGTCGCCAGCGTGTGGCGCATATCCGCGACGAACTGCGCGCCTACGATCGCCAGCACCAGGCCCCGCCGCTGACCAAGTCGCCGCGCTGGTGAAGCAGGGCCGGGGAGGCCCGGCGAGCCGACCGCTTCCCGAGCACGCCAACCAGCGCGCTATGCGTGCCGGCAGCAATGTCGATGCCGATTCTGCATCTTGCTCTGGTCGATCCCTCTTGGACTTGTCAGGTGACCCGGCGACCGCACAGATCGGTTGATCTGGAGGCTGCGGCTCGCCGGCATGCTGCGGTCCCGGGTCCCGGGTCCCGGGTCCCGAACCCGTTACCCCATCACCTTCACGAACGCCTGGCGGAACCGCTGCATCTCTGCGTCGGTGCCTACCGTGATGCGGACCAATTGGGGCCAGATCGGCCAGCTGCGACCGACGACCACGCCCTGCTGTTGCATCGCCGCAGTGAAGGCTTTTCCGTCGCGGCGGAGGTCGACCATGAAGCAATTGGCCTGCGAGGGCAGGCAGGCATAGCCCTGGTGTTTGAGCCAGGCGACGGTGTCCTCGCGCACACGGGCATTCTCCGCGCGACGGCTGGGAATCAGCTGCGGCTCGCGCAGGCTGGCGATACCCGCGGCCATCGCCGGCACCGGCAGCGGATTGCCGCCGCGGCTGGCCAGCTTGGTCAGCAGGTTCGGCGCCGCCAGCGCCGCTCCCAGCCGCAGCCCGGCCATGCCGTAGAGCTTGGAGAAGGTGCGCAGCACGATCAGATCCTGGCGCTGCGGCACAAGATCGATGACCGACGGCTCATTGCTGAAGTGGATATAGGCCTCGTCCACCAGCAGTACCGCACCGGCGGGCTTGTCGGCCAACAGACGCTCGATGTCGCTGCGTGGAGTGATGCTGCCAGTGGGATTATTGGGATTGCAGAGGTAGATCAGTCCCGCGTCAGGGGCCGCCTTGGCCATCGCTGCGACGTCGTGGGCGCCATCGGCGCGCAGCGGTATCCGGCGTACCGGCGCACCCTGCGCGCTGGCGACGTCGATCACCGCCTCGAACGTCGGGTCGGCGACCACCAACCCTGCGCGCGCGCTGGTGAACAGCGAAGCGGCGCGATTGAGCGGGTCGCTGGAGCCGGGAAACAGCGCGACATGGTCCTTCGGCAGTTGCAGGTCGCTGGCCATCAACGTGTGCAGCTGCTGCTCCAGCTCGAACTGATAGCGGCCCGAACCAGCCAGTGCTGCAGTGGCTGCCGCCAATGCTGCCGGTGCGGGGCCGATGGGATGCTCGTTGAAGTTCAGGTAGACCGTTCCGGTCGCTGGCGACGCGTCATTGGCTGGCGTCGCCGGTGCACGCTGGCGCGCTGCCTCGGCCGGGTCGATGCCGAGCGCGGAGATGGCCAGGCCAGCGGTGGTCAGTCCAAGAAAGGAGCGGCGCGAGACGGGCAGTGACACAGCGGCCTCCCAGGGGCGGCAATGTGGAAGCAGCAACGCTAGCGCGTTCGCCCGAGTCTGCCTATCGGCAATTTGCAACTACCCTGGTATTGGGGATGAAAGCAGGCTGATCTGCGTGCGGTCGGTCGCGGGCCACGATCGTTAGAATGGACGCTTCTGCCCGACCGTGTTTCGTATGACTGCCAGCCTGGACCCCGCTCAGCGTATCGCCGACCTGCGCCGCCGCATCGAGGACGCCAACCATCGCTACTACGTGCTCGATGAGCCGCAGATCCCCGATGCCGACTACGACGCGCTGATGCGCGAGCTCGAAGCGCTGGAAGCCGCGCATCCGGCGCTGGCGCGCGACGATTCGCCAACCCGCACGGTCGGTGCGCGGCCGGATGGCGGCTTCCCGGAAGTACGCCATGCCATGCCGATGCTGTCGCTGGCCAACGCGTTCGAAACCGCCGGCGTGCCCGATGACGCCGACGATCGCAGCCGGTTTGCCGAGGTCGCCGATTTCGAGCGGCGCATCGAGCGCGAACTGGAACTGGCGGCCCCGGTATTTTCGGTCGAGCCCAAGCTGGATGGCCTGGCGATCAGCCTGCGCTACGAGAACGGCGTCTTCGTGCAGGGTGCCACCCGTGGCGACGGCAGCACGGGTGAGGACGTGACTGCCAATCTGCGCCAGGTCCGCTCGGTGCCATTGAAGCTGCGCGAGACCGGCACGGCGATGCCGGCAGTGCTGGAAGTACGTGGCGAGATCTATATGCCGCGCGCCGCCTTCGCTGCCTGGAACGCGCAGGCGCTGGAACGCAACGAGAAGCTGCTGGCCAACCCGCGCAATGGCGCGGCTGGATCGCTACGCCAGCTCGACCCGGCAATCACTCGGCGCCGGCCGCTGGCCTTCTTCGCCTATTCGGTGGGTGAAGTGCGCGGACTGGAATTGCCCGAGACCCATTCGCAAACGCTGCAGTTGCTGCGCGACTATGGCTTTCCGGTGGCACCGGAGGCCGACACCGCCACCGGTTTCGATGGCCTGATTGCCTATTTCCGTCGTATCGGCGCGGCACGCGACACTCTGCCGTACGACATCGATGGCGTGGTCTATAAGCTCGACGACTACGATCAGCAGCAGGCGATGGGCTTCGTCTCGCGTGCACCGCGCTGGGCCCTGGCGCACAAGTTTCCTGCGCAGGAACAGTCCACCGTGCTGCGCGCGATCGAGGTGCAGATCGGCCGTACCGGCGCGGTGACGCCGGTGGCGCGACTGGAGCCAGTGCAGGTCGCCGGCGTCACCGTCACCAATGCCACCTTGCACAATGCCGACCAGATCCAGCGGCTGGACGCGCGCGAAGGCGACACCGTCATCGTGCGCCGCGCCGGCGACGTGATTCCCGAAGTGGTGCGGGTGATCGCCGAACGCCGTCCGCCCGGCACCGTGGCCTGGACGATGCCGGCCGCCTGCCCGGTGTGCGGCTCGGAGCTGGTCAAGGAAGAAGACGCGGTGGCCTGGCGCTGCAGTGGCGGCCTGGCCTGCGCGGCGCAGCGCAAGGAAGCGCTGCGGCATTTCGCCTCGCGCCGCGCGCTGGACATCGAAGGCCTGGGTGAACGCCAGGCCGATGCCCTGGTCGAATTCGGCTTCGTGCAATCGCTGGCCGATCTCTACGCGCTGAGCGTAGAGGATCTGGTGCGCATGAAGACGGCATTGGACGCGGCCACCGCTGCCGATCTGCAGCAGGCCGTAGAGGATAGCAAGGGCGCATTGGCGCTCGATGCTGCCGGGCGCGCGGTCCTGGCGCAGGAAACGCCCGACTGGCGACAGGCCGAGTTCCTGCGCGCGCATCTGACGGTAGACCTGGGCGGCAAGCTGGCGACCAAGTGGGCCGAGAACCTGGTCGCCGCGATCGCGGCCAGCCGCAGCACGACACTGCCGCGCTTCCTGTTTGCGCTCGGCATTCCGCATCTGGGCGAAACCACCGCCAAGGCCTTGGCTTACTGGCTGGGATCGCTGGAGTTCGTGCGCAGCACTCCGGCCGTCTTGCTGCAGGCGCTGCCGGATATCGGCGGCGAGGTGGCGCGCTCGATCGCGACCTTCTTCGAGCAAGCCGGTAACGCCGCCGTGGTCGATGCGCTGATCGCCGCCGGCATCACGTTCGCCGACGAGGGCGCACCGCCGGCCGAGCTGCGCGAGCGCTTGGATCTGGCGCATCTGCTCGGCACGCTGCCGGTGGACAAGCTGGGCGGCAAGAGCGCGCAGCGGCTGGCCGAGACCTACGGCACGCTGGAGGCGTTGTTGCGCGCCAACGAAAGCGGCTGGACTGGTGCTGGGCTGTCGACCGCAGGCGCGGCCAACCTGGCCGCCTACCTGGCCGACGCTGCGCGACGACAGGCGCTGCTGGATGCCGATGCGGCGATGCGTCGTCTGCTCGATGCCGCCCCCGCCCAAGCCGAGCGCCGCGCCGGTCCGCTCGACGGCCAGACGGTGGTGCTGACCGGCAGCCTGTCGGCGCTGACCCGCGATGCCGCCAAGGAGCAACTGGAGACGCTGGGGGCCAAGGTCGCCGGCAGCGTTTCCAAAAAGACCAGCTTCGTGGTCGCTGGCGCCGATGCCGGTTCCAAGCTGGACAAGGCGCAAGCGCTCGGCGTGCCGGTCTGGGACGAGGACCGCTTGCTCGCCTTTCTCGCCGAGCAGGGCTGACCTGCCGCCATCGACGTGCCGCGTGCAGTGCGCGGCGCCATAGGACACCACAGATGCAGACAGCGCCCCTGGAGTTTCGCCTGGCCACCCGCGACGACGCGGAGACCTTGTTGGCGATGATGCGCGCCTTCTATGCCGAAGACCGTCTGGTCTTCGATGCGCCACGCGTACGTCACGCCGTCGAGACGCTGCTGTCCGATCCCCGTCACGGCGAAGCCTTGCTGTGGCTGGACGCGGACGTCCAGGTGGTGGGCTATGCCGTCGTCACCATGGGCTTCAGCCTCGAGCAGGGCGGCGCCTTCGTGTTGCTGGATGAGTTGTATCTGGCGCCGCAGGCGCGAGGCCGTGGGCGCGGCAAGCAAGCGCTGGCGATCGTGGAGCGGCGCGCGCGCGCGCGCGGCGTGAGCCGCCTTCGGCTGGAGGTCAATCACCATAACGAACTGGCACGTCGGCTCTATGTCGCCACTGGCTACATCGATGAGCAGCGCGCCTTGCTGACGTTGCCGCTGGACCACGCCGCCAAGGCAGCGACGGCATGAGCGAGGAGCTGCTGGCGCGACTGCAGCTGCGCGCGCGTCTGAACGCGATGATCCGTGCGTTCTTCGCCGAGCGCGGCGTGCTCGAGGTGGAAACGCCGGTGTTGTCAGCGGCCGGCAACACCGAGCCAAACATCGATAGCTTCAGCACGCACTTCAGTGGCCACGTGACCGCCGGTGCGCCGTTGCGCTGGTTGCGGACCTCACCCGAGTACCCCCTCAAGCGGCTGCTGGCCGCGGGTGTGGGCGATTGCTACGAGTTGGGGCGGGTGTTCCGCAATGGCGAGGCCGGTGGGCGTCACAATCCCGAGTTCAGCATGCTCGAGTGGTACCGGGTGGGCTGGGACGATCGCGCGCTGGGCGAGGAAACCGTGGCGTTGGTGCAGCAGGCATTGGCCCTGGTCGGGCGCCAGGCCAGCGTACAGGTGCTGAGCTACCGCGCGCTGTTCCAGCAGCACCTGGGCCTGGATCCGTTGTTGGCTACCGACGCGCAGTTGCGCGCGCCGCTGCAGGACGTCGCCATCGATCCGCAGGGCCTGCGCCGCGACGACTGGCTGGACCTGCTGATGACCCATCGCATTCAGCCGGCGCTGGCGGCCGATACCTTGACCGTGGTGCACGACTGGCCGGCCAGCCAATGCGCGCTGGCGCGGATCCGCCCCGGCCAGCCGCCGGTGGCGGAGCGCTTCGAGCTGTACCTGGGCAGTTACGAGATCGCCAACGGCTATCACGAACTGAAGGATGCGGCCGAACAGCGCGCGCGTTTCCTGCGCGACAACCAGCTGCGTGCAGCGCGCGGTGCGGCGCAGCTTCCGCTCGACGAACGCTTGCTGCAGGCCTTGCCGCAGTTGCCCGATTGCGCTGGCGTGGCGGTGGGCGTGGATCGCCTGCTGATGGCCTTGCGCGGCACGACACAGATCGCCGACGTGCTGGCCTTCGCGTTCGCCGAGGCCTGACGCGACGCCGGTGTCATCGGCGCCGTATTGCTTTCTTCACATCGATGGTGCTCTCATCGCTGCGTCCACGGGGGGCGCAGCGCGAATCTGTTCGGGTGAGGATTGTCTGCATGAAGTGGCTGATCGGTCTGTATGGTCTGTGGTGGCTACCGCTGCTGACGCCGACCGATGTGCGCGCGCAAGAGCGTGGCAGCGGCGTGGTGCGCTGCGAATCCAAGGATCTGGCACGCGTGCATTGCCCGATGGAGACCCGCGAGGGCGTGCAATTGGTGCGTCAGTTGTCCGAGACCAGCTGCATCCGCGATAGCGAGTGGGGTGTCGAACGCGATGGCGTGTGGGTGGAGCAGGGCTGCCGGGCGGAGTTCGCACCCGCACGGGTGGCGGCCGCGCCGCTGATGCGGCGGGTGGTGCGCTGCGACTCCAACGGCGGTCGGGTGTCGTGCCCGGTGGTGCTGCGTGGCGCGCCGGTGCGTTTGCTGCGTCAGCGTTCGGTCTGGCCGTGCAAGGAAGGGCGGACCTGGGGAGTGGAGCGCAACGAGATCTGGGTGTCGCGTGGCTGCGATGGCGAGTTCGAGGTCGGCGCCGAGGATGGTTCGGGTTTCGTGCAGGTGCCGCGTCCGCTGACCTGCGAATCCAAGTCGCGCGCCCGCCGGATGTGCGGCGTCACCGTCGAGCACGGTGTGCGGATGGCGCGGCAGATTTCCGGCTCGCCCTGCGTGGAGGGTCAGACCTGGGGCTGGAGCCGCGATGGGGTCTGGGTCAACGACGGTTGCCGCGCAGAGTTCATCGTCGACTGACGGGCTGGCGGGCGCGCCTTACAATAGGCGCATGAACGACAGCGCCCAGATCGATTACGCCCGCTACGACCACATCCGTCCGTTACTGTGGACCGGCGATGCCCTGGAACTGCTGGACCAGCGCAAGCTGCCATTTGCCGTGGAGCATCTGCGCTGCGAGAGCAGCGACGCCGTGGCCGAGGCGATCCACGCACTGGCCGTACGCGGCGCACCGGCGATCGGCATCGCCGCCGCTTGGGGCGTGGTGCTGGCCGCGCGCGACGTGCAGGCCGCCGATGGCAGCGAGGCGCTGCAGAAGCTCGAACCGGCCTTGCTGCGGCTCAATGCCGCGCGCCCGACCGCGGTCAACCTGGCGTGGGCGCTGATGCGCATGCGGCGCGTGCTGGCAGCGGCTGCTGCCGACTGGCGTCAGATCCTGGCGCGCGAAGCGCAGGCCATCGCCGACGAGGATCTGGCAGCCAATCGCCACATGGGCGCGTTGGGTGCAGCCTTGATCGCTCCTGGTAGTGGCGTGCTGACGCACTGCAATACCGGCTCGCTGGCCACGGCCGGCTTCGGCACCGCGCTGGGCGTGATCCGTGCCGGCATGGCGCAACAGCGCATCGCCAAGGTCTTCGCCGGCGAAACCCGCCCCTGGCTGCAGGGCGCGCGGCTGACGGTGTGGGAACTGCAGCAGGACGGAATCGACGCCACCCTGATTGCCGATTCGGCCGCCTCGCATCTGATGAAGTCGGGTCTGGTGCAGTGGGTGATCGTTGGTGCCGACCGTATCTGCGCCAATGGCGATACCGCTAACAAGATCGGCACCTACCAGCTGGCGATCGCCGCCCGCCACCATGGCATCAAGTTCATGGTGGTGGCGCCGTCGTCCACGGTGGATATGGCCACTGCCGACGGCGCGCAGATCGAGATCGAGCAGCGGGATCCGGGCGAGTTGTTCGGCGTGGGCGGGGTACGCACCGTCGCCGACGGCATCCATGCCTGGAATCCGGTGTTCGACGTCACCCCGGGCAGCTTGATCGATGCCATCGTCACCGAGCGCGGCGTAATCGAGCATCCCGACCAGGCACGCATGCAAGCCGCCTTTGGCTGAGCGTCTCGTCACAGGGCTGCCCGTGGTCGCTAGCAGCCCGCAAGTGCTTGTTTCTCGGGGGTAAAGCCCCGGCATCGGCGCGCCCCTTCGTGCTACAATCGGACGCTTGAATCGATCGGTGGGAGCGCCGGGTCGGCAGCCTGTCATCAGGTTGCGCCCGTCGCCGCTTTCCGGCTCGCCCGCCACCTCACCTACGGAACCCGAATGGCAGAAACCGCCAAGGAAATCATCCAGGTCAACCTGGAAGACGAGATGCGCAAGAGCTACCTCGATTACGCCATGAGCGTGATCGTGGGACGCGCGCTTCCGGATGCCCGCGATGGCCTCAAGCCGGTGCATCGCCGCGTGCTGTTCGCGATGAACGAGCTGGGGGCGCACAGCAACAAGGCGTACTTCAAGTCGGCGCGTATCGTCGGCGACGTCATCGGTAAATACCATCCGCACGGCGACCAGTCGGTGTACGACACGCTGGTGCGTCTGGCACAGCCGTTCTCGCTGCGCTACATGCTGGTGGATGGCCAGGGTAACTTCGGTTCGGTCGACGGCGATTCGGCGGCGGCCATGCGTTACACCGAGTCGCGCATGGCGCGGCTGGCGCATGAGCTGATGGCCGACATCGAAAAGGAAACAGTCGATTTCCAGCCCAACTACGACGAGAAGGAGCAGGAGCCGACGGTCATGCCGACCCGGTTCCCGAACCTGCTGGTCAACGGCTCGGCCGGTATCGCGGTGGGCATGGCCACCAACATCCCGCCGCATAACCTGACCGAGGCGATCAACGCCTGTATTGCCCTGATCGACACGCCCGAACTGGATGTCGACGGGTTGATGGAATATATCCCGGGCCCGGACTTTCCCACCGCAGGCATCATCAACGGCACCGCCGGCATCGCCGCCGGTTACCGTACCGGGCGCGGTCGCGTGCGTATCCGCGCCAAGGCCGATGTCGAGGTGGCCGACAACGGCCGCGAGGCGATCGTCGTCACCGAGATCCCGTACCAGGTCAACAAGGCGCGTTTGATCGAGAAGATCGCCGAGCTGGTCAAGGAAAAGAAGCTCGAGGGCATCAGCGAGTTGCGCGACGAGTCCGACAAGGACGGCATGCGCATCTACATCGAGATCAAGCGGGGCGACTCGGCCGAGGTGGTGCTCAACAACCTCTACCAGCAGACCCAGATGGAATCGGTGTTCGGCATCAACATGGTGGCGCTGGTCGACGGCCGGCCGCAGTTGATGAACCTCAAGCAGATGCTGGAGTCGTTCCTGCGGCATCGGCGTGAGGTGGTCACCCGTCGCACCATTTTCGAATTGCGCAAGGCGCGTGCCCGCGCGCACGTGCTGGAAGGTCTGACCGTCGCGTTGGCCAACATCGACGAGATGATCGAGCTGATCAAGACGTCGGCCAATCCGGCCGAGGCGCGCGAGCGCATGTTGGCCAAAACCTGGGAGCCGGGCCTGGTCGGCGCGCTGCTGGGCGCGGCCGGGGCCGAAGCCTCCAAGCCGGAAGATCTGTTGCCGGGCCTGGGCCTGGTCAATGGCTTCTATCAGCTCAGCGAAGTGCAGGCCACGCAGATCCTTGAAATGCGCCTGCATCGCCTGACCGGCCTGGAGCAGGAAAAGCTCACCGACGAGTACAAGCAGCTGCTGGAGGTCATCGCCGGGTTGATCCGCATCCTGGAAAACCCCGATGTGCTGTTGCAGGTGATCCGCGACGAGCTGATCAGCATTCGCGAGGAATACGGCGACGAGCGGCGTACCGAGATCCGCCACAGCGAAGAGGATCTGGACATCCTCGACCTGATCGCGCCGGAAGACGTGGTGGTGACGCTGTCGCACGCCGGCTATGCCAAGCGGCAGCCGGTGAGCGCTTATCGCGCGCAACGCCGTGGCGGCCGCGGCCGCTCGGCGGCAGCGACCAAGGAAGAGGATTTCATCGATCAGTTGTGGCTGGTCAACACCCACGACACCCTGCTGACCTTCACCAGCAGTGGCAAGGTGTTCTGGTTGCCGGTGCATCAGTTGCCGGAAGCCGGCTCCAACGCGCGTGGCCGACCGATCATCAACTGGATCCCGCTGGAAGCAGGTGAGCGCGTGCAGGCGGTGCTGCCGGTGCGCGAATACGCCGAGAACTGCTACGTGTTCTTTGCCACTCGCAACGGTACGGTCAAGAAGACCCCGCTGAGCGAGTTCGCCTTCCGTCTGGCGCGCGGCAAGATCGCCATCAACCTCGACGAGGGCGATGCGCTGGTCGGTGTGGCCTTGACCGATGGCGAGCGCGATGTGCTGTTGTTCGCCTCCAACGGCAAGACCGTGCGCTTCGGCGAAGCGACCGTACGCTCGATGGGCCGCACCGCCACCGGCGTGCGCGGTATCCGTTTGGCCAAGGGCGAGGAAGTGGTCAGCCTGATCGTGGCCGACCGTGCTGCCGGCGCGGACGACGACAGCGAGGACGAGGGTGTCGAGGACGTGGTGGAGACGGGCGAGGGCACCGAGGCCGTCGTGGTCGATGCCGACAACGGCGATGTTGCCTACATCCTCACCGCCACCGAGAACGGCTACGGCAAGCGCACCCCGCTGGCCGAATACCCGCGCAAGGGCCGCGGCACCCAGGGCGTGATCGGCATTCAAACCACCGAGCGCAATGGCAAGTTGGTGCGCGCGGTGCTGCTGGGCGCCACCGACGAGGTGTTGCTGATCTCCGACGGCGGCACCTTGGTGCGCACGCGTGGATCGGAGATCTCGCGAGTCGGCCGAAACACCCAGGGCGTTACCCTGATCCGGCTCTCCAAGGGCGAAAAGTTGCAGGCAGTCGAGCGCCTGGACGCCTCGCTGGAAGAGCCCGAGGACGTGGTTGGCGAGACGGGTATCGCCAGCACCATCGACACGCCGCCAGCAGGCGCATGATCGCTGGCAGCAGCATCGCGTGAAGAAAACGCCGGCGCAATGCCGGCGTTTTTTATTGCACGGTTGCATGCCGCAACGCAGTGTTTGCATGCGATATCGGTAAAAGTGCAAGGCGCTTGCGGGCAAAAGGGGGGGCGAGCCGTCGGCGTCAGCATGCCCGCCTCAAAGCTCGGCCAGTCTGAAGTGCTGCGTGCGATGGCGAGGAATCTGGGTTGCTTTTGCGCTCTGCGGCGCGATTCTCATAGTTGGTTGAAGACGCCGAGGGTCAGTGCAGCAGTTGAGCAATGAACTCGAGGAGCGGCAGTCGGCGCTGGTCAAATAGCGTCTCACCGCTGTCAGTCCACCGACGCGTCGAGTGGCATCAGCGCGGCGGTTGCCGTTTGCGGAGGTGCTTTGCGGACTGTGCTCGTAGGGCGCACACGTCATGGCCGTGGCAGAGTTGTTGCCTCGGGGGGGGGGGCTTGGGTGCGGGGGATACTGACCCTGTCTTTTATAACCTTCCCCGGGCCAAGGGGAGGGCTCCCTACTTCGTTTCCCTTCTTCGCTTGAAAAAAAAAAAACAACACGACAGAGTGTAGATCCATACAACGAAGTATACGCAAAAACACCGACTACAACACGATAAACACTTACTGCACACAACACATAC